>CAWCKM010000062.1:0-8742 GCA_963796125.1 Nitrospirota bacterium | reverse complement strand
GAACAAGCCGCTGGTATTCCCTGAGCATTTTTTCAAGTTCCTCTTCTTTACTCTTTTTTGCATCTGCTGAAAGAACGGAAGTCTGTTTTTCCAGGTCACCCTTCATTTTTTCTATCGTTTTCCCTTTTTCATCAATAGTTGACTGTTTTGATTTTACGAGCGTTTCAAGATCGGCTTTTGCCTTTTTGCCGCCATCAGATTCATTGAGTACTTTCTGAAAGTCTATACACCCTATCTTTAAAGCATCAACAGCCAATAAAGAAACAGGCATACAAAGCAAGATAAATAATAACAGGCACATTACTTTTTTCACGTTGTTCCTCCTTTGCTTAATTTTTAAAAAAATGTTCCAAACGTAAACTCGATCCTGCTTGATTTTTCGTCGGGTTTCGGGTCAAGGTTGTAACCCCATTCAATTCTTATAGGTCCCATAGGTGAAATCCACCGGACACCCACCCCAGCAGTATATCTGAGCTTGCCGAAATCTTCAAAATCCTCATAAGAATTTCCTGCATCAAAAAAGACCACGCCTTTTAACCGCAATTCGCTGATGATGGGAAAGATATATTCAGTATTGAAGAGTAATTCTGTGGTACCGCCAATTGGTTCCCCTGATTCTGGGTCTCTTGGTCCAGCTTCACCCCATCCTAATCCCCTGATGGTATATATCCCTCCAACATAAAATCTTTCATAAAGCGGCAAATCTTCACCCCATATGCCGGAGGCATAACCAAATCTTCCCCTGAGCATGAAAGATGTTCTTCCGACCGGTATGAACCAGGCGGAATCAACCTCTCCCTTTACAAATTTATTCGTCCCTCCAATGCCAGCATAGGTCAGGTAAATAGAATTTCTTGATCCCCTTGATGGATCAAGATAATTGTCTCTTGCATCTCTCACCAGGGCAGGAGTAATGCTGCTGGTTGTATTTGTACCTTCCTGTTCTTTAACAATGATTGAGGCATCCTCAGAAATATTTGTTATAGTTGCTTTCTCAAAATTATAGCTCAGATCACCTTTTATAAACTCTGAAAAATCCTTGCCGAAGGAGAAACTGAGTCCTGTTGCTTCTTTGTCATACTCTATATATTCCTTCGTGATATTGTAAACGCTTGCAGAGAATGCTATAGGCATATCCAAGAACCAGGGATCTCTGAAGTTAAGCTCATAAAATGTAGTTCTTCCACCGAGTTCAGCCCTGATTTTTACAAGCTGTCCTTTACCGAACAGGTTGCCCTGTGTCAGGTCAACCATAGCAATGAATTTGTCAACTGAACTGTATCCACCTCCGACACTCAAAAACCCTGTGGGTCGTTCTTTTACCTTAATATCAAGATCTACCAGTTTTTCATCAGGCTGTGGTTTCGGGACGATTTCTACTGTCTCGAAGAAATTAAGGTTGTTGATCCTCTCATAACTTCTCTTCAAGAGCTTACTGTTGAAGGTATCGCCTTCATCAAGCCTTACCTCTCTCCGTATCACTTTATCCCTTGTCTTTGTATTGCCCGAAATCTCTATATTCCCGATACTGTATTTATCGCCTTCCTCGATTTTTAAAAAAACTTCTACAAGCTTGTTGTTCTCATCAGGGATGAGGTCCGGGGTTACTGTTGCAACAGCATATCCGTTCTCTGAGTAAAGTTCTGCTATTGAGAAAATATCCTTTCTGAGTTGCTGTTTACTGAAAGGCTTGTTCGGTGCCAGGGTAATTTTCCCCTTTATTATGTCATCGCTGAAGATTTTATTGCCTGAGAACTTCACTGAAGAGACGTTATAGGGTGAGCCTTCAGCAATAAGTATGGTTATGACCATTCCTTTCTTATCAGCAGTAAGGTTAATTTTCGGTTCTCCAACAGCCACTTTGATATAACCATTGTTAAAATAGAGATCCCTTATTTTTTCCAAATCGATATCCATCTGATCCTTTTTATAGTAACCGGAGGAAGTGATGAAAGAAAAAATACTCCATTTCCTGGTGCTCATAACTTTCTTAATCTGTTTTGTGGAGAGGGCTTTATTACCCTCTATGACTATTTTGTCAATCTTTACTTTTGGACCTTCAGCGATTTGATATGTAAGTCCGACTTCTTCAGGTTTCACTTTCCTGATTACAGGGACGATGCTTGCAAGCCAGTACCCCTCTTCTTCGTAAAAAGACCTGAGTTTGTTGGTATTATCCTGTATCAGGACAGCATCAGCAATGGAGCCGGTGGTTATGGTCAGTTTTTCTTTTAACTTGGCATCATCGAGTTTTTTGTTGCCTTGAAATTCAATTCTTACAATCGTTGGTTTTTCCTTCAGAACGTAGATCAGCTTAATTCCGCCCTCAAAAGGTTCAATCTCGACCCTTGCGTCTTCAAAATAACCCATCTTAAAGATGGTCTTGATATCCTCGTTTACCTTTTCCTGTGATATTGGTTCTCCTACTTTTTGACTGATCTTTGACTTTATCGCAGTCTCCTCAATTCGTTTGATCCCTTGTATCTCTATGGAGTTGACCACAGGAAGTTCCTGGGCATGGACAGACAGGGAGGTAGTAATGATGAATATGAATAAGGCAATAAACAGTCTTTGAACTTGTTTTAGCGCAGCCATTTTTGGATTAGTAGTATAGCATCTCTTAGAGGAAGAAAGTAAACAGAAATTAATGGCAATTATGATGAAGCTGTCCAAAGGGAAAAGCTTTAAGCGCATAACTCAATGGCCGGTAACTGAAGATTAACCTAAAGCCATAATTTTAGTATTACGTACTCCAAATCTTGCCCCAAATTCCTCTTGACAAACAGAAAAAAGTTATTTATAGTTATGAACCCAAGTTAGTGTAAATCCTATCTTGCCAGGTAAAGTTAAAGAGGTCCTAATACTGGAAGATATCGGCTTTACAGTTTTTTTAAAAAACGATGTCCGAGGTATACGTATTAGATAATTTCCAGACAGGAGGGGGGTGGAAAGTTAGAAGTTCCTTTTGATAGGAGAAATGGTACAACTTACTACGATACTATTATGATAAGGAGGTAGAAGATGGGAATTGAAGGTCAAGAGCATTTGTGGGATAAGGAAGTAGCCGGACACAGAACTTACAAAGATATAAGAACTTTTTCGGATGAACAGCTCAAGAATTACACGGAAGAAGAGCTGAAAAACTTTAAGATTAAGCATGCTACCCCGATGTTAGACGAGCTGGAAAAGGGTCCCTTCCCCAGTTTTGTGAGCGACCTGAAGAGAGAGGCGCTTCATAGAAAGAAGCTTGGGCAGGATAATTTATTGATCCCTATGGATGTTTGTGAAGATTTGCTGGGACAGGTTGAGCTTTCCTATAAAGAGGGTGAAACCCACTGGAAACATGGCGGTATCGTTGGTGTTCTCGGTTATGGTGGCGGTGTAATAGGCCGTTATTCTGACCAGCAGGCTAAATTCCCGGCTGTTGCTCATTTCCACACCATTCGAGTCAATCAACCCAGTGCCAAGTTTTATACGACCGATTGGCTAAGGAGTTTTTGTGACATATGCGAATACCGTGGTAGTGGCATCACAAATCTGCATGGTTCTACCGGTGACATGGTCATTTTGGGCTCTATTACAGAGCAGTTGGAGCCTCTATTTTTTGATCTTACTCATGATCTGGGTGTTGATTTAGGTGGTTCGGGTGGAAACCTCCGCACCCCCTCCGACTGCATTGGAAAATCACGGTGTGAGTTTGCCTGCTATGATACCAATGACCTCTGCTATGACTTGACCATGACATTTCAGGATGAGCTGCACAGGCCGGCTTTCCCGTATAAATTCAAGTTTAAGTTTGATGGATGTCCCAATTGCTGTACTGCCTCTATTGCGCGGTCAGATATGGCGTATATCGGTACCTGGAAGGATGATATCAGGATTAATCATGACGCAGTAAAGGCATATGTGGGTGGAGAAATCCCACGGAACGGAGGAGCGGTACAGGCAGATTGGGGACCCTTCAATATTCAGGAGGAAATAATTGACCTCTGTCCGACAGAATGTATGCAGTGGGATGGCAAAAAACTTAGCATTAACAACGCAGAATGTAACCGCTGCATGCATTGTATTGATGCCATGCCCGAGGCGTTGAGAGTGGGTGCTGATCAGGGCTTGAGTATCCTCTTCGGTGCAAAGGCGCCAATCTTGGAGGGTGCACAGTTAGCGCTTATGACAATACCCTTCATGTATGCGAACAAGCCGTATGATAGCATCAAGGGCCTTGTAAGAAAGGTCTTTGACTGGTGGACAGAAGAAGGTAAGAACCGTGAGCGCATTGGTGAAACTATTCAACGGGTGAGCCTGAAGACGTTCATAGAGGTACTCGGTATTCCGCCTATGCCTCAGATGGTAAAAGAGCCCCGTTCCAATCCGTACGTCTTCTTCAAGGAGTCAGAGGTTCCTGGTGGATGGGTAAGGGACGTTGAAGATTATAGAAGCAGACATCCGAGATAAATATACAAGGAGGTTAATTATGTCGAAAGGTAAATTTGGTTATTTTGATCCTAAAAAGTCGCTGGAGAACAGAATTACCGATATCGGCCCGCAACGCTTTGAACAGTTTCAACCGCCTGTTATCAGGAGGAATTTTGGAAAGTGGCTCTCTCACAGGATACTGGAGCCGGGATTATTGGTACATGTCTCTGAGACAGGGGAGAAGGCTTATACTGTAAGGGCTGCTGCACCAAGAGTGTGTACTGTAGAGTATATCCGTGAGATCTGTGATATAGCGGATAAATATTGCAACGGATATGTAAGATGGACAACGAGAAATAACATTGAGTTCATTACAGACAAGGAAGACACTGCCCGCGCATTAAAGAAGGACTTAGATAGCAGGAAGTATTCTGCAGGCTCTTATAAATTCCCCACTGGCGGCACGGGATTTGGTATTACAAACATCGTGCATACTCAAGGCTGGCTTCACTGTCATACCCCTGCGACCGATGCATCCGGTCCGGTAAAGGCGACTGCTGATGTGTTATTTGACCATTTTAAATCCATGAAACTGCCGGCCAAGCTGAGGGTTGCTCTGGCTTGCTGCCTCAACATGTGTGGTGCTGTTCACTGCTCTGATATTGCTCTCTTGGGTTATCACCGCAAGCCCCCTGCTATTGACCATGCGGTTTTAGGAAAGGTTTGTGAGATTCCACTCGTGATTGCTGCATGTCCGCTCTATGCAATTAAGCCATATACGACTCCTGAGGGAACAAAGAGCGTAACAATCAATAACGAAAAGTGTATGTATTGCGGGAACTGCTATACCATGTGTATGGCTCTACCTTTAGCTGATAGTGCTGGAGACGGCATTGCCATCTTGGTAGGCGGGAAGATATCCAATCGCATAAGCACACCGAAATTCTCGAAGATTGTTATTCCCTGGTTGCCGAACAATATGCCGCGTTGGCCTGAGGTAACAGATGTTGTCAAGCATATCGTAGAAGTGTATGCAAAGGATGCGAAAAAGTATGAAAGGCTTGGCGACTGGGCAGCACGCATTGGCTGGGAGAGATTCTTTGAGAAAACAGGTATACCTTTTACAGAAAAGAGCTTAGATGACTATCGCCTTGCCGTGGATACATACAGGACAACTACACAATTCAAGTTCACTGAGCACGCCTGGGCTGTATCCAAGGCTGTAGGCGGTATATAAGAGAGGAGAGCGAATTATGGGAAAGGAAGAAGTCAGGCAGGCTATTATTGACTATGCCTCAAAAGGCGCAAAAACCAAGTTCTATTTCAAGGATATGCTTGAAGGCGTGAAGAAGGTTATCCCGACCACCGGTGCATCAGAAGTAAAAAGTGTAGCCTCTGCGATGGTGATGGAGGGTGTTTTGGAATTATTTTCAACAGGGAGCTCCACCATGTACGGGTTGAAAGGAAGAGGCCTATCTGTTGAAAAATCAGGTGACACTGGCGGAACGTAAGACAGAGAAATAAGAAGCATATCTCTGTGAAGTAGTTCAGACGGAAGTTAAAGACGGGTGGATAGTTTACCTATCCACCCGTTTTGTTTTGTTTGTATACATGTTATACTATTTGCCTTATGGAAGACCCAAAGAATATTGAGCAGTTTATCACTGAACAGAAGAAACGACTCCAGGAAAAGCCGGAATGTGCTTCTGCTCTCTATAATTTAGGGGTAACCTACATGAATCAGGGCAAGTTTGATGAGGCAATAGAGGCATTCGAAGAGTCCATCGATACCGGCGGGCGCATGTTTGAGTCCTTTGTTAATTTAGGATATATCTATTTCAAAGAAGGTGACCTTGAGAAAGTCATCAAGGCGAATCTGAAGGCTATAGAGATAGAACCAAGGTATGCGAGAGGATATTCGAATCTTGGGTTTGTTTACCTTCAAATGGGTAAGCCTGATGAAGCAATAGAGGCATTAGAGAAAGCCCTAAAATTAAATCCCGAGATTGTTCAAGCGATGTGCAATCTCGCCAATGCTTACCTTCAAAAGGGGGATATAGAAAAGTCTATTGAGGCAAACAAGAAAATGTTGGTTTTGGCTCCGGATTTTTCTCTCGGCTTCAACAATCTGGCAAATGCTTATTTTCTCAAAGCCGACTTTGATGAAGCAATTAAGAACTGTGACAAAGCGGTAGAGTTAGGCTTTGAAGTACACCCCGAGTTTTTAAAGCTCTTAGAGCCTCATCGAAAGAAAGATAACCCCTGATGCTGGATGATCTCTTTTCGAAATACGTCCTTGAAACCCGAAAGGCTGACCATCTCTTTAAAACAATCCTGGAAAAATATCCTTTAAGTGTGAAGTGCAGAATTCACTGTTGTGATTGCTGTCATGCTGTTTTCGGTGTTTTTCCCATGGAGGCTGCTTTTATCAATTATCATTTCAATCGCATGGAAAGAAAAGTGAGAAGGGATATCCTGCGGAGAGCAGAAAAGGCAGATACTGAGACAGTGAAGGCAAAAGATAGGCTCAAGATTTTTGAAGATAAACCTGAGATGAAAGTATATGGGTTGGGGAAACAGAGAGTGCGATGCCCGTTTTTATCAGACAGGGAAGAATGCTCACTTTATGATAAACGGCCGATTATCTGCCGCATCTATGGGGTGCCTTTTAGTCTGATGACTGGTGATAAGGAGCGTTCATATGTCTGTAATATCTCAGGTTTCCAGGAAAAAGTCACATACCCGACGGTGAAACTTTATAAAATTTATAATGAACTTTGTAAACTATCTGAGGAGCTTTTTAAAAAGGTAGGTTCTACCCATCCAGGGAAAGCAACTCTTATGTTACCCCTCTCGAGAGTTATCAGAATGCCCTTTGAAACACTTATAAAGGGAGATTTTGAAGAGTAACGTATAGTTCCTCTATATGCTTATCTAAATTCGGTATAACTGCAGAAAAGTCTCCGGTCCCCCTGTATTGCTCAAGGAGAGGATTGACAAGAGTTTTTAGATCATTGACGCTGAATGACAGCAGTAGCGTCAAAAAACCTTCAGTATTCCCGATAGAATTTGTGACATCTCCCTTTAATGTAAGAGCATCGAAAAATCCCCGAAGCGTTGCTTCGACACATCTATCCTCTATCCATACAATTTCACCCAATCCGTCTAATTTATCCAGACGCATCCGTATAGTCAGGTTCATCAGGTAATAACAGAGGGATAAAAGGGGATTCAATGTGTTTCGGTCTGCAAAGCCGATGAAAGGCTCATATCGCCTTGCTGTAGTGAGGCGAACATCAATTGTTTCTTCTATATTTCACAACAAAATCCCCTGCTCGTGACGCCAGGGGAAGATCTCGCTGAAATCATCGGGGTCATAGTAAAGAGTAAGAATCTTTGATGCCTGCCTGTATATGTCAAAACTTTGTTCAGGAGACGGGTATTTATACCCGTCTTGGAAGTCCCAGAGTTTTAACCTGTGGTTGCCATCCTGGTCTTTCGAGATATGGAACTCATGATATCCCTCAAACCAGTCTTCCAGAAGGAATGACATACGACAGAAATCGCTGAACATGTGTGCCTTTGGTAAGTAGGGATAATCATATTTTGAACGTAATTTCTGAAGGACATCCCATTCTGCCCTTAACCAATGCCTTCCCACATCTGTAACAGCTACATTTAAACCGAGTTTTAGTTTATCCCCTTTCAACATGAACTCGATGCTGGCAGGATGATATAACAGGCCGTGCTTCTCCGTACGGATAACAATTTCATCGACTTCATTGAGACGAATCTCTTTTCCGTGCTGTTGAGAGATTGAAGAAAGTAATGGTTTGAAATCGTCTTTGGACAGAAAATCTCTTATAGTATGGAAGTATATCCTGTAAGGGGTTCTTAGTTCATCGCCTTCCAAAGGTAAATCCCATTTATTCTCATCTGCAGGGATATCACCATGGGGTGAAGAAACAAGATATCGTATGAAGGGTTTGCTCATTGACTGAGCTTTTCAACTGCCTCTGTTGCTAATTGAGCAACTGTTACTTCCTTTAATTCTCCTTCTCTATAGAGAAAAAGCAGTTGATCATCTGTTTGAAGTTTTTTTAATTCATCGATAACATCATTATATCCAAGATTACCCAGAGCCCACACAGCATGTCCTCGCACAGAAGGGTCTGGATCACTTAATAATGAACTGAGGGCCCGGTGTGAGTACTTAACCAGCTTTGGCTTTGTTGCTGCGATCTTACCTACAGCCCATGCAACTTCCTTCCAGTAGCTCCTGAATTGAAAAAAGGAGAGCAACGTCTGACTGAATTCTCCGAATAA
>CAWCKM010000061.1:0-5686 GCA_963796125.1 Nitrospirota bacterium | reverse complement strand
GTTGTAATCTTCAGATAGTCTTGAATTATCTCCAGGACCTGCCCATGACTTTTGAATCGTATCTTCTTATAAAGCTCTTCACATTGCTCAAGGAAAAGTTTATTTACTATTTCTGTTGCTCTTATTTCATCTTTTATATGTGGAGTTTTCTCTGCTTTGGAGGGAGTCATCTCTTCTTTCTCAAGAAGCTGGATAAAGATAAGAGACCGTGCTGATAGAAGAGTCTCAAACTCGTCATTCCTCTTCTTGCGAGAAATATACCGTTCAGTAAGAATATCGCCGGGTGCGAGGACCTGTGCTTTCCCTGTCAACTTCTGCACAACAGGTTTCTAGCAAGAATCAGCGATTCGATCTGATATGTCGTCCCCAATAGTCTGTCTGAGAGGCCTTTTCAAGATGTGTGTGGACTGCTACCTGCTTCCACATAGACCCTTTTCTTTCCCGGCAACACCTTGGCGATTGCTTTAGCCCTCATCGTGTCACGGAGGCGGAACCTCTTCTGCATCAGCACGGGCAAAATTTCTGCACTGCAGCAAGCTACGTTTTGGAAGGAATTTTTCATGGACGATTCATAAAAATGGAGCAGGGCGCCTGTAGCGTTCTTTTCTGCTTTATATACTTCTCTCAGCCCTGGAATTTTGAGAACATCTGATGGTTGCTTGCCGGCAAAAAACATCTCGTGTATATTCGTCAGCTTCTCCATATATGGCTCTACCTGGAGGATGACCTTCCCTTTCCGGTATAACTCCCGCAGGAGTTTACACATGCGTCGGGAAAATTCAGGAAATCCTGAATCAACATCACTGAGATATTCATGAATGGAAATCTTTTTAAAGAGCATGGCTGAGAATTTTGGATCCGGGGCTTCTTCGGTAATGATTACATCATGATCTTCCATGAGCCTTTTTGCGAAGGGTATCATTTCAATCCTGTGAGAAGAAAACCCTATTGTGATTAAAGAGCGGTTATTCATAGTGAACTTTGTTCCAAGGGTTGTCATTCCCACTTGTCGGGTCACCTCTGCGACTCGCCTGTCGGGAATCCTTCTGTTTGCGGAAAGATTCTGGACAAGCCAGAATGACAGAAAAGAGCTTAAATAGTTTCTAAGATCTCTAAGGATTAATAACATACCTGCTGATTTTACACCTTCCTTGACAGAGAAGAAATGTTTTTATGAAACTAATTTTAGATTCTACTTATTTTTATATATAATATATATAAAGGGGAGAGACAATGGAAAGAAGGAAGTTTCTCCAGTGTGCAGCAATAACCGGGTGCAGTCTTCTCTTTGAAGGAGGACTGAATACACTTTTATCTGCTCAAAAAGTACCTGAAAAGGCAGACATCGTTGTTGCCCGTGGGGTAGGTAAATCCCCTGCATCCATAACGAAAGCTGCCATTGATGATGGGCCAATAAAAAATTTATCTCACGGGGTGATATGGTTTAATAAAGCCCAACATGTCATGGGACAGGTTGCCTGAGCAGGCAGCTAATACCAACCCCGAAGTCGTTGCAACTATAGTCAAGCTCTGCTTCGAAGCAGGCGCAAAGAGGGGAACTCTTTGACCGGAGTGTCAACGACCCGCGGAGATGCTACAAGCAGAGCGGAATTTCTGACGCTGTAAATTCGACTGGTGCAGAAGTGATCCATATTGATGAAAGGAGATTCAGGGATATATCCATTAAAGGCCAGGTCCTTAAATCATGGCCTCTTTACCAGGACCTCTTTGAGGCTGACAAGATCATCAATATTCCCATTGCAAAACATCACGGCCTTGCACGGCTTACCATGGCAATGAAGAACTGGATGGGTATCATGGACGGCAACGAGGAAGAATCCACCAGAAAATCGGTGAAAGCCTCGCCGAATATCGCCCTGGTTATCAAACCGACTCTCACAGTCCTCGATGCAGTCCGTATTCTCACAGCAAACGGCCCGCAAGGAGGAGACTTGAGTGATGTGAAGAGGATGGATACGGTCATCGTCGGGGTTGACCAGGTCGCTATTGACTCTTATGGGGCAACGCTCTTCGGCATGAAAGCGAGTGACCTGTCCTATGTGAAGGCTGCCGCCTCTGTGGGCATCGGCACCATGGATCTCTCAAAACTGAAGATAAAGACCCTGAATATTTAAGCCCACTTAGTAAGGGCACTTAGTATGTCATTCCCGCTTGTCGGGAATCTTTCTTAAAGAACCAGAAGGATTGCGGACAAGCCGCAATGACAGAAATCGCATAAAATGTGGTTTTACTTTTGGTCTTAATTGATTTTTATGAATAAAATGTCTAAGCGTAATCTTCGGAAAATTTCGCAGGGTTTGTGCCTGCTCCTTTTTCTCTTTCTTTTCATACAGACAGAATCAAAAGGAAATGACACCCTCGGTTACCCGGTAAAACTCTTTCTTGATTTTGACCCTCTCATTTTTATAACCACGCTTCTTACTTCTCATGCAAGCAAAATACCCGCTGCCTTTTTTCTTTCCATCATCACAATTTTATTAACCACCATTCTGGGAAGGGTCTTCTGCGGGTGGGTCTGTCCTCTCGGGACTTTGAACAATCTTGTGGGAGCTTTGAAAAAGGGTAGTTCTCACAAAATCCCCTATCAATGGCATAAGGCGAAATATTATTTTCTCCTGTTCCTCATTGCCTCGTCAATCTTCACCCTTCAGCTTGTCGGGATTGCAGATCCACTCTCTCTCCTGATCAGATCTTTTTCACTGAGTCTCTATCCACTTTTCAATTACGGTATCCGTGGAGTATTTGATGTCATTTATCAGGCAAACATTCCGATCATTGTTGATGTATCCGAATCTCTCTACAATGTCTCAAAAAAGATTTTCTCTCTTTTCAACAGCCTTACTATCTGCAGGGAACATTTGTCGGTTTCCTGTTCTTTCTCATCCTTGGGCTCAATCTCCACTGAAAAGAGGTTCTGGTGTAAATATCTCTGTCCTCTTGGTGCCCTCCTTGGACTCCTTTCACGGTATTCATTCCTCAAGAGGGAGGTAAGCGAGGGTTGTACATCCTGCGGCATGTGTGATTCCGTCTGTCAGGGAGAGGCACTCCCGCATCAGAAGGAAGAATGGCGGAACACAGAGTGTCTTGCCTGTTTCAACTGCGATGATGTATGCCCTGCAAATGCCGTGAGCTTCGGTTTTGGAAGAAAGAAAGCCCCATCCATGGATTTGGGAAGAAGGCAGGTAGTTCTCTCGCTTTGTTCCGGTGCACTCACAGTTCCCTTTCTCAGGGCTAACCCTCTTTCGAAATCAGGATATTCTTACCCTAAACTGTTAAGACCCCCTGGTTCTCTTGAGGAAAAAGAATTTCTCAAGAGATGTGTTAAATGCGGGGAATGCATGAAGGTATGCATTACAAACGGATTGCAACCAACGCTCCTTGAAGCTGGTCTTGAAGGGATATGGTCTCCCCAGCTCATACCGAGAATCGGATATTGTGAATACAGGTGTACGCTCTGCGGCCAGGTCTGTCCTACAGGTGCAATTCAGAGACTGCCTCTTGAAGAGAAAATGAAGGTCAGGATCGGGCTTGCGATGATCGACAAGGGGAGATGTCTGCCTTATGCCCATGCAACACCCTGCATCGTCTGTGAAGAAGTCTGTCCTACTCCGAAGAAGGCTATATGGTTTGAAGAAGTGTTTGTGAAGGATCGGGACGGCCGGGAGATGACAGTAAAACAACCGAGGGTTGATCTTGAACTCTGCATTGGCTGTGGCATTTGCGAGGCAAAATGCCCTGTCGGAGGCCAACCCGCAATTTATGTGACAAGTATTGGCGAGTCAAGGTCGGAAACGAATCAGCTTCTGCTGTTTTAGTTGTTCTAATAATGCTTAGTCCAGATTATTCATAAATTTGTTGATCAATCAGAGCAGATGCGGTATCGGAGCGGCTTTACAGAGTGTTCACCGCCCCAAGGCGGCTGACACTCTGTACCTCGGAGGTACGCAGAAGCGTACCGAGAATGAGCGATGATACTGCATCTGCTCTGCTCCTTCACGAGTGGTGAATAATCTGGGTTAGAAGAATCCAGGTAAAAGATGTAGTAAACTTTTACAATTATAAAACGAAAAAGGGGTATCAGCTTTCAATCAAGAATGGTAATTGAAGAATCTATCCTCATACACGCAAACATGGACAAGGTCTGGGAAACCTTTACCAACCTCACCTGCTGGAAAGAATGGAATACCATCATGGAGGATGTATGCACAAAAGAAAAATGTTTGTCTTGCGGAGGTGAGATTTCCTGTTGTTTCCGTCCGGTTGTATTTCTCGTGAAAGCTACTATAAGGATAGAGGAGGTAAAACCCTATGAGCACATTGTATGGTCAGCCAGGAAAAAAGGATTCTCTGCACGCAACATATTCACTTTCCAGAACAATAAAAAAGGGATAATCGTTACAAGCAGAGAAACTTTTTCCGGATTCATCGTAATGTTTTTTAGTTTCCTTCTTCCCAAAAAGAGAATGCGTACCCTCATACAGACTTTTTTAAAAGATCTTAAGACAGCCTCAGAAAATCAATTCATCAAGTAAACTCTCCGGTCACTTCAAGGCTAACTGCCTTTCATTGATTGCACCAGTTCAGGAAGACCCCTGTCCTGCTGTACAGCCATAACAGTGCTCACCAACGGTAATCTCTCTTTGGGAAAGGATTGCATAGTGAAAGTCTTTAATGTACTGAGGACAATCGCTATGGAGATTCAGGCCTAATACCTGATTAAAATCGCAGTCGTAAAGCCTTCCATCCCAGCCAACGCTTATCAAAAATCTGCACATTAAGGCATCGAGAGTTCCGGGATTAAAGGTATTCATCAGTCGTCCTGTATATTTTTCGAGACTCTTACTCCTTACCAGATAATCCCTGAACCTGCCTATCGGCATGTTCGTAAAGGTGTAGAGGTTATCAAAGGATATGCTGAACCTCGCCCCCAGTTCCCTTCGATAATCTTCCTCCAGTATCTTTTGGGGAGGCGCCAAAAAAGCTCCCGGAGGGTTATAGACAAGATTCAGTTTCCTGTCGGATGAACCATTTGCATATCCAAGCTCATTTAATTTCTTGAGCGCCATGATACTTTTTTGAAAGGTTCCCTTTCCCCTCACTCTGTCAACATCGTTCTCAATATAGTATGGAAGGGAAGCAACAACCTCAACAAGTTTTCGCGGTAGAATTCCGGCAGATTCTCCATCTCTCTTTCGTAGAAAATGGTTAAGTTCGTCCGGACTATCACATGACATCCTCTATTTCTCGCTTCCACAATAAGGTATCTGAAATGAGGGTTTAACTCCGGAGCACCGCCTGTAATATCAATGGTGGGAATATCATTTTCCTCAATAACCCTGAGTATCGTGTCTACAGTTTCCCTGTCCATTGCCTGATTTCTCAAGGCCCGCCTTCTATATGACAATGCTTGCATGTCATGTTACATTTATACCCAAGATTTACCTGGAGAATCTCTATCCCGCTTGAGATGATGGGTTTCGATTGAATACTTAATATCTTGTCTTTAAACTTCATATTTCTTTAGCCAAAAAAGTGCAATTCAATAATGCAATGTTGTGGAAAAATTTATTTTCCGATACTTCTATTCATAAATTGTAACGGATACCTTAGTGAATATAACGAATAAAGATATTTTAATAAATTCATTGAGTTAAATAAATTTTTG
>CAWCKM010000060.1:0-3665 GCA_963796125.1 Nitrospirota bacterium | reverse complement strand
CATCACAGGTGCCGAGATGAGCCGAGCAAAACTTGAAGGGATTAAATTAGACGAGGGGAAGTCTCTTTAGGAAATTTCCCTATTATCCTGAGATAAAAACTCCAACTACACCTCCCTTGTAGAAATTACCTGTCCATCTCAGGCGGACGGTTAAGCAAACTCCATCCCCTTAATTATGTTCTTTTACTACAACCACTGTGCATGGTGCAAGCTTTGTGATATTCTGTGAGGTAGAGCCCCACACCCTTCCGAAAATCTTTGAATGCCCCATGAAGCCGATAACCAAAAGGTCGAATTTTCCTTCTTTTGCATACTGCACTATTGTCTCCACCTCATGGCCTGCCTGCACCTTTGTGTGAAGTTTTATACCCTCTTTTTTAGCCAGTTCTGCTGCTTCATCATTAATTTTTTTGAAAAACTCATTCGCTTCTTTCCGAAACTCTTCTACCTCGCCAATAGTCGCAGCATAATGAGGAACGCCCTCCTCTACTGATATGCTATGAAGCTCTGAGTTGTATTTCTTTGCGAGGTCTATTGCAACTTTGAGGGCATGTCTTGCCCCTTCTGACCCGTCATTGGCAATCAAGATTTTTTTGAACATTGTTACCTCCTTTTTCCTCTTATCATCAGATGCACTTGAGAATAATATTAAATCCCCCTTAATCCCCCTTTTCCAAAGGGGGAGGTATATATCCTTTTTTAAAATCCCCTCTTTGGCAAAGAGGGGCAGGGGAGATTTTATAAAATTATTTTTTCATTTCAGGCTGGAACCACTTCTGTGCAATTATCGTCGGTACCACAGCTGAAAGTATAACAGCAGTCACAAGCATTGTATATTGTTCCTGATTGATAATGTTATTGGTATAACCAAAGAGTGCCGATATGGTACCAAACGTCAGACCTGTTGACATTAACAAGGTCGTGTACATATTTTCTCTTTTAGTAAACTTGAAGATGGTCATGGTTGGCCATATTCCTAAAAATTTTGCCGCTATCTTCAGCAGCAAAAAAATACCTATTAAAAGAATGCTATCCCACATCGCTGATAGCTTTACAAGTGAACCTGCCTTGAGAAAGTAAAAGGGTGTGAGCATAGTAAAGGCAGTAACACGCATCCTGTGACTCAGGGTTTCATTCGCAAGGAAAAAGGGGGCAAGCACCATCCCCACGAGATATGCAGGGAGCACTGCCTCGCTCTTTGCCATCAGTGCAAGCGCCCCAAGTCCAAAGAGTATGAGAAAGATAAATTTTGTCTCCGGTTCACTGATGCGGCTTCCAACCCTTTTGAAAAACCAGGGGGTAAATTTTGGAAGGAAAAGAAGTGTTAGGGCAGTAACCAAAATAAACAGTCCCATATACCAATCATAGTTTGCAAATAGGACACCCAAAGCAAGAACAGTTCCAAGATCAGTGATAAAGGTTGCTGCTATGATGATCTTCCCAAGCTCTGTTTTATTATATCCTGTCTCTATCATCACGGAATAGATGACAGCAACAGATGTAGTCGAAAGAGATATTCCTGCTATTTGTGCCTCCGGCAAACTCCAGCCGGCGATGTAATATGCATAAGCCATTACTCCCAAAAAGGGAATGAGAAACGAAAATACACCTATCATCATACTTTCCCTGAACTTCTTTTTCATGACTTCAGGGTCAACCTCGGCACCGGCAAGAAATGTGAGGAGGATGCTGCCGAACCCTGCGAGGAAATTTACCCATTCAGTCCTCTGAAGCGGAAGGAAATTACCCCCGATGACACCAACCATTATCTCAAGTAAGGCAATCGATATTGCTATTCTTACAGAAAGGAGAGTTGCAACAAGGGCAAGCCCGATCCATAATGCTGCCTGAAGCCATTGGTTTTCCATGAAACCTCCATCATTATCGAACAATAAAAAACCCCTACTTCTCACAAACCTCCAGAGTTACTAGCTGTCACTTTTCTCTCTCTGTCTAGCTCTTCGCAAACACAGTAGGGGTCATCATTTCCGATTAATCGGAACGGTTAAAGGCGAACCCCATCGCCATTGATAAAATATCAAACACTCTCAATATGTCAAAGATATTTCAATATGCGATTATCCTGTTTCAATAATATCTGCTATAAATTTATTGTGTTCTACGAAGAGGTTTTCAGAAAACTTTCTGATAGAGAAGTGAAATATGCAGTTGCTGGTGGGGTTGCTTTAGTACTTCACGGGGTTGTGAGATTGACAGCTGACCTTGATTTAATTGTAGAGCTTAGCACAAGAATCTCAGAAAATTTATTACAGCCATGAATGAGCTTGGGTACAAACCTAAACCACCAGTTAACGCCGAAGGATTTTATAAATCCTCTCAACAGAAAGACCTGGAAGGAAGAAAAAGGCATGGAAGTTTTCAGTTTTTACCATCCTAAAATGCCAATGAATTTAATTGATGTCTTTGTGAACGAACCTATCGATTTCAATGAGATAGAAAGCGAGATCGTCATATTTAAGGCCAAGGACATAGAGATTCCTCATCTCTAAGAAACATCTGATGAAAGTTCTAAAAAGGAAAGCGAACAGGCCACAGGATATTGCTGATATCGAGGCCCTTGAAGAGATAGAACACATGGAACATAAAGATGAATGAAACACCAAAAAAGAAAATACCATACAGCTATCGTCTCTCAAAAGAAAAACTCAGAGAATTTCTCGGTTTTTCGGCAGAAGCAAAGCTTGAATGGCTTGAAGAAGCTAACAGGTTTATCAATGAATTCCTTCCTTCTGAAAAGCGTAAGCGATGGGAAGAGTTCATAAGCAGAGCAATAAGACTCCCTGTCTCAGTCGGTATGCAATACCACAGAAAAGCTGTTGAATATGACCCATACCCGATCATTCACTTGAAAGCCCATCTGACGGGCGTTTTCCGAGGTAACTACAGAGCACAGTTCGGTCCCGTCCGAAATACGCACAACATACTCTGTGGTAATCTCGCCTCTATTGATGCGGACTATGGTCCCGGCAAATCGGTTCTCCGCTGTAGCTTCGGGTTCCCTATCGCTTTTCTGTAAAATCACCCAGGGAGCTTTTACCTCTGCTGTAATTAATGAACCTGTTTTGAGTCCGAGCCTTGACAGACTGTCGTTGGTGATCACTGTTGTCACCATATCGCCTCCAACGGTGATCATCTCCACCTTTGCTTGTATGTCTCCCTTGCGGATGGACCGGATTTTACCGAAAAAGCTGTTTCGAGCGCTTGTTTTTCTGCGAGATTCTTTTTCGATAAAGTATTTTGCCACCTGCCGAATATCATCATCGGAAAACGCAACATAGG
Source organism: Nitrospirota bacterium (assembly GCA_963796125.1). Classification (GTDB taxonomy): domain Bacteria; phylum Nitrospirota; class Thermodesulfovibrionia; order Thermodesulfovibrionales; family SM23-35; genus DASPRG01. Next base: position 365 of record CAWCKM010000060.1, on the reverse strand, counting down.
AAGCCGTTACGTTAAATGTCGAATGACCCAACATCCTTTGCACAACCGGCAAAGGCATATTGCTCTGCATTAGTTCCACGGCGCGGGATTTCCGGATGATATCCGGTGCACCCATCGCAGCCGGAAAGCCGCAGTCTAATGCCCGCTCATAAAATTTACGGCGAACATGGCCGGGGTCGACTTTAAACAAGTTGCCGAGATATTTCTTAAAATAAGGATCACCCAGTGTAGACTTAATCTCTCCGGAAAGTGACCCCGGTATCTGGACTTCCCGCGGTAGTCGTCCATTCTTGGTTTCTGTTCTACCCAAAAAGCACCAATCGACGTTTGAAATCGATATCGTGAAAGGGATTAAGGGCTAATAC
>CAWCKM010000059.1:0-92309 GCA_963796125.1 Nitrospirota bacterium | reverse complement strand
CCTTTCATCCAACATTTATTATACACACCCTGTGTTTGCCGAAAGCATGAGCAGAATATAACACAGATGAACTTGCTTTGGAAGAAAAACCCTCAGAAAACAATTGGAAGCAAATTGCTGCACTGGGTATCTTCTGATACTACGCACCCAGCGGGCATACCATGGAAAATTTGTCCTTGTTGATTTCGGATTGTATTTCACCTATTCTGATGTCACGGCTTGAGTGCGGAGTTCAGGAAGCACTAAACCACAACCAGAAAGAGCATATAGCGTTAACTGAGAGTTAAGAGATCTGGTACAGTCTGCAAAGAAAATTCTCCTAATCCCTCGGAAAATATTTTTATACCGGTGGAGCGATTGTTACGATTACCCTCATATCACTTTTTGCAGGAACTCCATGTGGCTCACGTATATCCGAAATCAAAACATCACCCGGATTAGCAGGCAGTGTTGCTCCATCCTTGCCTAAGAATTCTCCCTTCCCTTCAAGCACCACAATACTTAACTGCCCATCCACATCGTGGGAATGAATTCCCAATTCCTGACCACTCTTAAAATTGAAGTTTATTACCCTGAAATAGGGAGAATCATGAATTAGAAACTTCCCCATCCCCTTTTCGCTGAATTTACCTTCCTTAAACACTTCAATCCGTTTCATCATGGCTATGTCTCCTATTAGTAAGGCTTTTATTTCAAGCATATCAATATGATGCTTGATATGAAAGAAGATGAAGGATAGCTTCTACCTTCCTCTTTTTCGTTCCCTCTTTTCTTGAAAGGTAATCAATATTGCCTGTTCATTACCCGTTGTACTCTGCAGTTATCAAAAGTATATCACAGATGCGACCTACAGGAAGGGAGTGAACGGGATCAAGAAACCTCGTACGGAATAGATTCCTATGTGAAAAGGTTTTCCCTTTTTCACAATGCAGACTGAAAATATTTATTCAGTCTCTTTATTGTCTCTATTTTTTCGGTATTCCCTATCCCTGCTGATTGGATAGCATTTTTCATTATCTCAATTGTCTTATCATATGTCTTTCTATCAACCGGAAAGGGTGTTCCATCTTTTCCACCATGGGCAAAACTAAAGCGTGCAGGGTCACGGTAGCTCGGAGGTCTATCATAAATAAGCTCTAATATCGACTGAGCGCTCGTTAGCCTTGCCATAATGAAGGGGTAGGGTAGCAGCACCAGTTTTTTGCATCCTTACTTTATTATACATTTCTCTGCAGCTACAGCAGTCTTGACAGAGACTAAGTTAAATGGTATATTGGTAATATCGAGGAGGTAAAGGAATGGCAGGGATAAAGCAACAACACTATGCCAGTCTTTTCGCCAAAAAGATACTTACCACTGTAAAAATCATCTGGGCGTAAAAAAAGCTAAAGAGAATATTGGAGGTTAATATGAAATACAAAGTAAATCTCAAGAAAACAGAAGAAGGTTATGCTGTTTGGGTTCCTGGGCTACCAGGTTGCTGGTCACAGGGAAAGACGGAAGAAGAAGCTTTAGAAAATATCAAAGATGCTTTACAGGCATATTTGGAAACCGTCGAGGAACTTACCAAAGACAAGGAGTCTCGCTATGTAGAAGTAGGATAATTATGCCCAACGGAGAACGGATTATCGACTATCCCGAGAGTAAATCCAAGTTGATGCTTTTACAATGGCTGGTATCGTGAGAGATGCAGGTCTTAGTATTGATGATTTCAAGAAACTGTTATAAAAGTTGATTTTCGCATCCCTACAATATTCCATCCACCAAAATGTAATCCGCTCTAAGCAATGGAAAAATCAAAGAATATGCTATCATTTTAAGGAAGATATCAGATAGGGGGGTAAAAAATGCCATTGGAGAAAAAAAGTCTGAACTCGCCGGATGAAATACGCATCTTCCCAAAAGGGAAGGTTGAACTTGTTACGATCGGAGGCATCACGTTTGGCAGGGGCACTTTTGAGCCTGGATGGAAATGGTCAACATCATTGAAGCCGATCGTAAAAACTCAAAGTTGCAAGGCCCCGCATACTCAGTACCATGTCTCCGGACAATTGAGGGTAAGAATGGATGATGGTACAGAAGAAGAGTTCGGTCCAGGTGACGTGTCGGTACTTCCTTCAGGACATGATGCCTGGGTTGTTGGAAATGACCCTGTAGTAGTAATTGATATAACAGGCATGACCAATTACGCAGAGAAAGCTGGGGGAAAAAGCGGCGAGCAGGAATCTGAAAAAAAATTCGGTATCGACTTATTCCGATAGGTCATGTTGCACCTTTAATAACAACGGCATTGACAGCCTGTCTTTCAGCCAAAGACCTTGTTATTGTAAGAAAACGAGTGTAGTCATTCCCATGCCGTCAAAAGCATATTTTTACTCTATCTCCAGTCTATAGCCACCCTTTTCTGTGATGTACATTACATGAAATTCCCATCCTCTTTTGTATCGTCAGATGTAGTCTCAAAAGAGACCTGCATTTCAGAGGAGGGAACCTATGAAGAGCAAACAGGGCAAGGGCGTAGTATTTTTATCAGTTATTGTTGCACTGTTAGCTTTCTGCTTATCATGGACAACCTGTTCATGGGGAGGTGAGAAAGACGATATCATTATCCAGACTTCACTCCAGAAAGTAAAACCGCTGACATCAGAATTGCTGAGGTTAGCAAATGATTTTCGCAGGGCAGCACCTCAGGCAAAATCAGAGGTAGTCGAGCAATTAACATTGGTAGCTCAGAAACGAAACAGGGCACTTCTTAACATAATAAAAAAACATCCTGACGTTGTTTTAGATGTTGCGCTGCCACCTAAAATCCTGATGCATCTTCCCGCAGAAGCTCAAGGTTACCTTGAAGAGGAAGTCACCCTTGAGGGAGAAGTAGAAATCTTACATTTTGATAACTTTGATAAACAAACCTCATGGGAAGATTATCTGATCACAACGACGGATAAAAAACAATATACACTTCACATCGCAGGAGGAAGACCTAACATCCTCTCTCATTACAGGATCAAAATTCGTGGTAGTAAAGTTAAATGAACACATAGCACTCAAATCTTCGGACGTTGAAGTCCTCTCAGGGATTGAAAGTGCACCAGCAGTAACCATGAAGAAGGTTGGAGTAATTCTATTTAACTTCCAGAATGACACCTCACAACCGTATACACAGGAGCACGCCAGACAGGTAACCTTCACTGCTTCAAATTCTGCAAATGCCTTTTACCAGGAGACTTCTTTCAACAAGGTTGGCCTGGAGGGAAAATTGAGGATTGATGGTGATATATACGGCTGGTATACAATCCCGCATGAAAATACCTCGTGTGATTACTCAGCATGGGCATCAGCAGCAAGAACAGCAGCTGCAGCAGATAGTTTCAGTACAACCGGGTATAATGTCATCGTCTATGCTTTTCCTCAGACATCCGCGTGTAGCTGGTGGGGACTGGGCAGCATTGGTGGCTCACCAGCATCATCCTGGGTTAATGGAAGTTATGCTCTGAGGGTTGTTGCCCATGAGATGGGACATAATTTCGGCGCACATCATTCAAGTTCCTATAGTTGTGTTGATGCGAATAATATCAGGGTACCTATCAGTAATAATTGTACAAGCAGCGAATATGGAGACCCCTTCGACATAATGGGAAGCTCAACGAACCATTTCAATAACTTTCAGAAGGGTAGATTAGGATATCTGGATGTAGTAAATACACAAACTGTATCAACAGATGGTTCTTATACTATCGCTCCAATCGAATGGATAACTTCTGATGTCCAGGTCTTGAGAATTCCGAAAGAAAAAGATGGCAGTGGAAATGTTACACAATACTATTATCTTGAATACCGCCAGCCTTATGGCTTTGACAATTTTGGCTCTACCGCTTCTGTAGTCAACGGGGTTTCAATACGACTTGCTCCCCCTTACAGTACTATTAGCCAATCCCTTCTCATTGACACTGCCTCAGAAACCACATCTTTCAGTGATGCTCCCCTTATAGTCAACAAGACATTTGAAGATCCTGTAAAAGGCATCACCATATCCACAACAGGTGTATCAAGCAGCTTTGCCACAGTAACTATTGATTTCGGACCTCCACCGTGTATTCGTTCTGATCCGGCATTATCACTTTCTCCAGCAATCCAAGCAGGATCTCCAGGTCAAACACTAACCTATACCCTTACCTTGACGAATAATGACAACTCGGGTTGTGCTGCCTCCGTATTTACTATCAATCCATCACTTCCTGGCGGACTATCACAATCAACCGCATCGCTGAGCGAAACGTTATCTCCGGGCGCCACCGTTACAAGGACTCTTTTGATCACATCAGGTTCTTCTATTTCTTCAGGTTCCTATACTTTTACAGAAACCGCTTTAAATACAGCAGATCAGGGCTACTCCGCATCAGCTTCTGCAATCTATGAAGTAAAGTTACCCGATATTACGCCTCCTACAGTAACAGTTATTTCACCCCTGGATGGTTCAACACTGCCTAAGAAAGGCACAGTTTCTATTTCTGCTAAAGCAAGTGATGAAAGTGGAATAAACCGCATGAATATGTATGTGGACAATACCTTGCTGAAGACCTGTTTAAACATGACTGTGTGTCAGTACAAATGGAATGTAAATAAGGTTTCTTCAGGAACTCATACCATCATGGTACAAGCTACAGATAAAGCACCGACCCCGAATACTGGAAGCGCTTCTATTAGTGTGAGAAAACAGTAAGTCGAAGAACCCTGCGGCAGAGACCGCAGGGTGTAAAATTTATGAATTATTTTTTTACCATCTCATAAACTGTTTCGAGTGCTTCGTCGAGTTTTTCGATCTCCTTTGTACCGCCCTGAGCCATGTCCGGTTTTCCACCGCCGCTTCCACCTGCAATTTTTGATATCTTTTTAATGATCTCCCCTGCATGAAACCTATCGCTCAGGTCCTTTGTCACCATACAGACAATGGCAGCCTTACCGTCAGAAACTGATGAGAGAACAATAATACCTGACCGGAGCCTATCTTTTATATTATCGGCCAAGTTACGCAGTTCTTCCAGATTAAGACCATCGTGCCTGACTTTAATAACCTTTACTCCACCCAGTTCTTTTACTTCTTTCAGCGCCTCTGATATGACATCCCTTGAACCGGTTTTCAGCTTTTGAATATCCTTTTCAAGGGATTTTATATGTTTGACAAGCTTTTCTACTCTCTCCACCGGTGTATCTGTCTTCAAAATTGCCTTGAGGGAATCAAGCTCAGATTTCATTCGGTTGAGAAAAAGGAAGGCTGTATTTCCTGTTAATGCCTCTATTCTCCGAATGCCTGATGCAACACTGCTTTCTGAGAGGATCACAAGCAATCCTATTTCGCCGGTTGCCCTGCAATGGGTACCTCCACAAAGTTCAGAAGTAAAACCAGGTGCTCTTACAACACGTACTGTTTTTCCGTATTTTTCTCCGAAGAGGGCGATTGCTCCTGATTCAACAGCCTCTTTAATATCCACTACTGATGTCACAACGGGAAGATCTTCTAATATCTTTTCATTGACCAGGGTTTCAACAGCCTGTATCTCTTTTTCTTCAAGTGCGGAAAAATGGGTAAAATCAAAGCGAAGTTTCTCAGGTGAAACTAAGGGACCCTGCCTGTTTCAGATGGTCCCCAAGGACAGACCTGAGTGCTGAATGCAGAAGATGAGTTGCTGTATGATTCCTCATTGTTGCCTTTCTTTTTTCAGCATCAACCCGGCACTTTACTTTATCCCATACCCGAAGGTTGCCTTTCTTGATTCTTGTGATATGTGAGTGGAAACTATCGAGAGGTTTTCTGGTATCGATAACGGTTGCTTTGAAATGCTCTCCTGTTATATTGCCTGTATCACCAACCTGGCCACCTGATTCACCGTAGAAAGGAGTCTTATCAAGAAATACCTCTACTTCCTCTCCTTCAGATGCCTCCTTAATCAACTTTCCATCCTTTAAAACAGCTTTTATGACAGAGTCGGATTCGAGGCTTTCATAGCCAATGAACTCTGTCTTCCCTATCTCAGAGATTAACTCCCTGTAAATAGAAGCAACAGCTTCATCTTCTCCAACCCATGATGCCCGCGCTCTTTCTCTCTGTATTTCCATTTCCTTGTGAAAAGCCTCTTCATCAATCCTCAGTCCGGCATCCATTGCAATATCACGTGCAAGATCAAGAGGAAATCCATAGGTATCATAAAGTTTGAACACCTCCTCACCCGGAATAATATCCATACCGCCTTTCTTTACCCTCAATAAACTCTCGTCAAAGATTGCCATCCCCATCTCGATCGTTCTCGCAAACCTTTCTTCTTCAATCTTCAGAAGCTTTTCTGTTCTCTCTCGTTCATCGACAATCTCAGGATAGGCATTCCCCATGACATCAATAACAGCACCAATAAGAGTATAAAGGAACGGTTCGTGCATATTCAGAAGTCGTGAATGTCTCGATGCCCTGCGGATTATTCTCCTCAAAACATACCCTCTCCCTTCATTTGAGGGCATCAGTCCTTCAGAGATGAGAAAGACGATAGACCGCATATGGTCTGCTATAACTCTGATCGAGGCATCTGTTTCTCTGCTTTTCCCATAGTCAACTTTTGCAGAAGAGACTATCGCAGATATAATTGGCATAAATATGTCTGTATCAAAATTATTTAACTTGCCTTGGAGTACTGCAGAAATCCTCTCAAGTCCCATCCCTGTATCGATACTCGGCTTTGGCAGCGTAGTCAACTCTCCTGATGCATCTCTGTTAAATTGCATAAACACAAGGTTCCACAGCTCAAGAAACCTGTCGCAGTCGCACCCGACAGCACACGTAGACTTGCCACATCCCACAGTGCTGCCCTGGTCTATGATTATCTCGGAGCAAGGACCGCAAGGGCCTGTATCTGCCATCTGCCAGAAGTTATCACGGGCGCCAAGACGTACTATCCTCTCCTCCGGAATTCCGACAAGATCAGACCAGAGTCGTGCAGCCTCATCATCCTCCTGATAGACTGAGACCCACAGCCTTTCCTTAGGCAGATTGAACCACTCTGTCAGAAGCTCCCATCCAAAGAGGATGGCTTCTTTTTTAAAGTAATCACCAAAGGAAAAATTGCCGAGCATCTCAAAAAAGGTATGGTGCCTTGCAGTATGTCCCACATTCTCGAGGTCGCTATGTTTCCCGCCGGCCCGCAGGCATTTCTGACATGAAACAGCACGGTTGTATGGACTCTTCTCTTGCCCGAGAAAAAATGTCTTAAACTGGACCATCCCTGCATTGACAAAAAGGAGGGTAGGGTCATGTCTTGGGATAAGAGGAGCGCTCTGGACTATTGTATGTCCTTTGGATTGAAAATATTCAATAAAGGCGCTCCTTATCTCTGAACTATTCATATTGAATCTCTGTTCCGATGATTGTATATAGTTCAACCCAGCTCTCCCCCCTTTGCCCTAAAGGTGGGGATATGATAGGGAGAAAAACTTAAACAACTTTCATGATCTTTGAAGATTAATAACATACAATTTTCCCGCGGGTAAAGTCTTAGAAACTACCCCTGATATAAAGTAACCTGCCATCATAAAATAAAAGAAGCCTTGTCCCGTAAACTGGCAAAGTAGAATAAATCCATTCTTCCAATTGCTTTCCATCATAAGGCTCAAGGATTCTGACGGAATCGGGTGACCCCCATGCGTATCTCACTTCCTGAGGACTCATACCGAGCACAACCTGCCCCTTTCGTATATTCTCCTGCATCTCAGGAGAAAAAGTCTTTATCTCATCCTCAGAGTAACGTACCGCCTTAGTGCACCCCACCCCTAAAAGTAATGATCAGAATCAAAACCAGGAAAATCACTTTCTTCATGTTAAACCTCCTTAACGTTTATTTGTTTTAACACGGACTGAATGGTTTCAAAGGAATACCCCTTCCTGAGAAGGAGATGAGAAAGTCTTCTCTTTATTTTCTCTGCGGGAAGAATCTCGATGATTTTCATTTTCTTATCTACAAGTCTTTTTGCATTTTTGAAATCCTCAGTTTCATCATCTCTGAATATCGAATCAACAATCTCCCTGGATATACCACGTGCAAGCATGAATTTTTTTGCACCATATTGACTCATAAATTTCGTTGTTATAGCCTCTCTTTTCAGAGCATCAGCCAGCACAACATCATCAAGGAGACCTGCATGCTGAAGATGCCAGATTGTAGAAGTAACCACATCATCAGAAAACCCTTTTCTTTTGAGCCTGTCCTCCAGTTCTCTCACACTTCTCCCTCTATAACTCAGAAGCCTTACAGCATACCGCCTTGCCTTATCTTCTATGCTTATCAATTTTCGTCTTATTTTCGACCTGCGGCATGGGTTGATCTCCCATTCCCATGGTAAGATCGCTTGTTGACTCAATACCTTTTGTCCTGAGGGCAAAGTCATCAGGATTTGTTGCCATCCTCAGTGCCTCTTCATAGGTTATGAGTCCTTCTTTAAAGAGGCTGAGGAGGGATTGGTCAAAGGTCTGCATGTTATAATGGAGTGCTCCCTGTGCAATAACATCAGGTATTAATTTTGTTTTTTCCGGTTCAAGGATACAATCTTTTATCGTCGTTGTAGCAACAAGAACCTCAATAGCAGGGACCCTTCCGTTTCCATCTGCCTTGGGCAGAAGCCTCATCGATATGACAGCCTTCAGGACCGATGCAAGCTGAATTCTTACCTGTTTATGCTGGTAGGGAGGGAATACGGCAATGATTCTGTTAACGGTCTCGGTTGCATCTGTTGTATGCAGTGTACTTAAAACAAGATGACCCGTTTCAGCAGCAATGAGCGCTGTCTGTATCGTCTCGAAGTCACGCATCTCTCCGACGAGTATGACATCAGGATCCTGTCTGAGGGCCTGGCGCAACGCTTTGCTGAAAGACTCGGCATCACTTCCTATCTCACGCTGGTTGACAATGCTCCTTTTATCTCTATGGGTGTACTCTATCGGATCCTCAATGGTTAAGATGTGTGCTGTTCTGTTTGAATTGATAAGGTCTATCATCGCAGCAAGAGTAGTTGTTTTTCCGCTTCCGGTTGTTCCTGTGACAAGAATCAGCCCCCTCGGTTCCATTGCTATCTTCTTAATGACATCCGGGAGGTGCAATTCCTCAACCGTTGGTATCTTTGTCGGGATGACTCTGAAGACGATTCCCAATGACCCTCTCTGTACAAAGACATTACACCGAAACCTTCCAACTCCGGGAACGCCATAGGCAAAATCAATGTCTTTCTCTCTTTTGAATGAATCCTTCTGTTCATTCGTCAAAACAGAGTAGACAACCTTCAAAACATCTTCCGGGCTGACCCTTTTCTCTGATATAAGGGGAGTAAGTTCTCCGTCGATTCTCAGTACCGGAGGAGATCCGACTTTGATATGGAGGTCTGAGGCATTGCTTTCAGCGGCCTTTTTCAAAAGTGCAATAATATCCATGCTCATCTCCTTATGTTACAGGACTCAATGACCTTTTTCTCGATCTCTCCTGCAACATCCTTATTGTTTTTTAAGAATTCTTTCGCATTTTCACGTCCCTGGCCGATTCGTGTTCCACCATAGCTATACCATGCCCCTGATTTTTCAATGAAGCCTTTCTCAACACCAAGGTCTACGATCTCTCCAACCCTTGAAATTCCTTCGTTGAAATAGATATCGAACTCAGCCTGCTTGAACGGAGGGGCCACCTTATTCTTTACTACTTTTACCCGTACCCGACCACCTACCGTCTCCTGGTTTTCTTTAATATTATCAATCCTTCTGATATCAAGCCTGATGGAAGAATAAAACTTCAGCGCTGTACCACCCGTTGTAGTTTCAGGACTTCCGAACATAACACCTATCTTCATCCGTATCTGATTAATGAATATAACGGTGGTAAGGGATTTTGCGATCGCCGCTGAGAGCTTTCTCAGGGCCTGACTCATAAGCCTTGCCTGAAGTCCGGGAAGGGAATCACCCATTTCTCCCTCGATCTCAGCCCTGGGCACAAGTGCAGCAACTGAATCTATGGTGACGACATCAATAGCTCCGCTCCTGACAAGGGCCTCTGCAATCTCAAGGGCCTGCTCTCCTGTGTCAGGTTGTGATACAAGAAGGTCTTCTATTTTTACCCCGAGTTTTTGCGCATAGGCAATATCCAGGGCATGTTCTGCATCAATAAAGGCTGCAGTGCCTCCGGCTTTTTGTGCTTGAGCAATAACGTTTAATGCCAATGTTGTTTTTCCTGAAGATTCAGGACCAAAGATCTCAATAACCCTTCCCCTCGGGAATCCGCCAATCCCTGTAGCGATGTCGAGCGTCAACGAACCTGAAGGGATTACCTGAATCCCCTCAGCAATTTCCTCTGCACCAAGCCGCATAATGGCGCCCTTTCCAAAACTCTTTTCAATCTGTGAGATCGCCATCTCAAGTGCCTTTGTTTTTTCTTTATTGCTCATGCTCCCCCCTTCCTAACGGTATTTCCTGTAAACAGGAATATTGAACCCCTGTTGGTCTTAAATCACTTCGCATCAGTTTTATATTATTGACTTCAGTACTTCCAAAATCTTTACTCTGTAAGGTATCAAGTTCATGAATGATATGTGCCATTCCTTTCTGAGAACGCACTCTTCCGAGTGTAAGATGGGGCTGAAACTCCCTCTCCTCTTTCTGGTAGCCTAATGAAGCCATTCTACTTTCAATATCTCCCTGAAGGTTCTTCAGGAAATCCGTATCTTCAATACCAACCCATATAATCCTCGGATATTTTTTGTTCGGAAATACGCCCACGCCATATATTTTAATACAAAAGGTTTCATAAGATAATACAATTTTGGACAATAATGCACCTATCCCGGGCAACAAATCTTCCGGGGTCTTTCCGAGGAATTTCAGTGTAAGATGGAGGTTCTCATGTGCTACCCATTTTACATCTGCATTGTGCTTTTTAAGGAATGCAATCAGATCTCCTATACCCCTTTTTATCTGTTCAGGTATATCTATTGCAATGAAACACCTCAGGTCCATACTAATAAATGAACCTCCATATCTGCAGGATTACATTTGTATAAATAGCTGCCATGATATCATCTGCCATGATGCCTTTCCCGCCGCTGAGAGTGGATTCTATTTTTTTTATCGGAAACGGTTTTAGTATATCGAAAAACCTGAATAAAAAAAAGGCAATGAGTGCCCCGGTATAACTGAAAGGCAGGAGAATTACTGAGAAAAGATAACCGCAAAATTCATCGATGATGATATGCCTGCTGTCCTTAACATCAAAAGACCTTTCAGCATAATGTGAAGATATAACTCCAATCGGTATGAGAAGACATAACATGAGAATATGAAAAAAAGTATCCGGTTTAAGGAAAATATAGAGGGCAAAAGCTGCCAAGGAACCAAATGTTCCTGGTGCGAAAGGTATATAACCGATAAACCCCAGGGTAGCAATGTATCTCAGGATGACCACTCTATCCTGGAATTATCTTGTACGTAAAGCTGATTTTTGCAGACCCTTCGAGAGTGGCTTTCACAGAGCAGTATTTGTCCATGGAGAGACTAATAGCTTTTTTTACGGCTTCTTCAGATATGTTTCTCCCTTTTATAAGAAACTCTATACCAATGTCAGTATATTTCTTGGGGATAATGTTCTGCTTTTTGTCCCCTTACCATAATCTCAAGACCTGTCAACTCCTGTTTCTTCTTCCTTAAAATAGAAACAACGTCCATTCCAGCACATCCTCCCAACCCTATGAGGAGCAGCTCCATCGGTCGTAACCCGGTATTGTCTCCTCCAACCTCAAGGTCTCCATCCATAACGATTGCATGTCCTGAAGATGCTTCACCAACAAACTGTAACCCCTGTGTAAATATTACCTTTGCCTCCGGCATCTGTGTAACCTCCTGTAAATTTTAGATAATTTATCCGAGATCAGTATGTTTGTCAAGAAATCGAATCACACTGGTTAAGCATAGTAGAAATGTCCTATTCTTACCAAAGTAGAAATGTCCTATTTTAGGTTTACCTGTTAATAAGGATATATCCTCCTTTTTGGTTTGCTGTTCCAATCGTCCCATCTTCTCCATGGATGATTCTTTGAAGGGATCGGAGGTTGGTTATAAACTCTTTGATCGTGAGTGATCTGTATTTTTCGGGTCGTTCAGTAATCTCCCGGTACTTCAGACTGACTCCATTATTGATCATGTGTAACGAACCATCCATCCTCTCTTCTACAGTCACCTTCTTTGACGTAATTTTGTCCTCGATCTGGTACAGTTTGGTGTTCACTACGATGGTATGGTCATTCTTTACAGTCCGTTGTGTCCTTATGCATAAGGCTTTATGAGCATTGAAATATTTTGGCAGCTCCACATGAACATCGGTGTCATTGGCTGCAGGTATGCTGAATTGTCTGTTATATACAGGCAGATACTCTTTTAAGAAATCGTTTGCCTCCTGTTTTGTCTTGATTCCTCTGAGTCTCATCTCTTTGACCAGTCTGTCCTGCAGTACTCCAAAGACTCTCTCTACTCTGCCCTTTGCCTGGGGAGAGTATGCATGGATCACTTCTACCCCAAGTTCTGATAATGCCCGCTCAAACTGACTCAGCGCCCTGGGTATACCCTGCTAACTCTTCTTCAGGTGTAAGCTTCCGGGGAGACTTATAGGTCGTGTGTCTGTCCAGATAGACGCTCTGTGGTATCCCATATTTCCTGATATACCCATGAAAGCTATCCATGGCAGGAATGGTTCCTTCATAATCATAAAATCTCCCAAAGGTTGTATTGGTTGCATCATCAATATATCCCATCAGCACAAGCTCAGGACCTCTGCCCTCTAACCAGTCATGATGGCTACCATCTATTTGCACCATCTCGCCAAAGCATGCTTTCCGCTGTCTCCACTGTTTGTGTCCTGATCTCTTCCTCCTTCTCTTCCAGATACCATCCTCTATAAGCCATTTCCTTAAACTCTCATCACTTATCTTGATGTTATCTACCCCTAAAAGCTTCTCACTTGCTAAGGTAGGTCCAAAATCATGGTAGTTCTTCTTATAGAGCTTCAGTACCTTGTCCTTTATCTTTTCCGATATCCTCCGGTTAGATGCTTTCCCACGTGACTTGTGGATAATGCCTTTATCGCCTTCTTCCCGTACTGCCTTTATGATCCTCCGTACCTGTCTTTCGGTTACCCCAATTATTGAGGCCGCTGTCTTCTGTGTTATATGTTTCTCTATCGCCTCGTGTATGATCTTTAGCCTCTTGAGTTCCTTGATCCGCATTTCGATAATGTCCTTGCCTACCATTATTTCCTCCCTTTCGTAGGAGGAAATTATAGCCCCACATTAGGACATTTCTACTTTGGTTATTTAGGACATTATCTTTCCAAAGAGAAAATACTACGATTTTGGTTTTAGTTGCAGCCTCTGTATTGCAGTAGCCTTGCCAGTCTTTTCATTGATGTCAACAACAGCAGCAGAGAAAATGCCTTCCCCCTTGGCTGTCTCAAACCGAACCGGTAAATTTGTTAAAAACCGATCAATGACCTGTTCCTTGTCTATTCCAATAACGGAGTTTTCCGGGCCCGTCATTCCTACATCAGTTATATAGGCTGTCCCTCCGGCTAAAATCTTTTCATCAGCAGTCTGGACATGTGTATGGGTTCCAATAACAGCGCTGACCTTGCCATCAATAAAATAGCCGAAGGCAATCTTCTCAGAAGTCGCTTCCCCGTGAAAATCTACGATGATCGTTTTTGTAGTGTTGCTTAATCTTTCCACCTCTGCCTTGGCAGTTCTGAAAGGACAATCTATATTGGGCATAAAGACCCTTCCTGACATGTTTAAGACAGCAACCTTTTCGCCATGTGAGAGAGTATAAATAATACTTCCATAGCCAGGTACCCCGGGGGGATAGTTAAAAGGTCTGAGCAACCTGTCTTCTTTAGAGATCTGGGCAATAAACTCTTTCTTATCCCAGACATGGTTTCCTGTGGTAATAACATGTATGCCGTACCCTAAAATTTCAGATACAAGCTTGTCCGTTATCCCGAAACCCACCTGCTGCGTTCTCGCCATTAGCTATGACAAAATCAATCTTATACCGGTCAACAACAGCAGGGAGCAGGGCTTTCGTGGTCATCCTGCCAACCTTGCCAACTATGTCACCAATAAAAAGTACTTTCATATAAGAATATAAAAGTGAGAAAAGGCGGAGAAAAATTTTTATACGACACCTTATGGTAAAGGCTCTTGGAATGTAAACGACATCAAAGACTTCTACCTCTTTAAAGGCACATTAGGATTGCCGAAAAATAATCCTGACGATATGAAAAATTACGAGACTGCCTTTTCTTCCACATCTTTGAAGTTATTACTTTGCATACTCCACGTATCGTGACTCTCTGATAACAGTAACCTTTATCTGACCAGGATACGTCATTTCTGACTCTATCTTCTTAGCAAGTTCCTTCGACATCATAGAAGACATTTCATCATTCACATCTTCGGGCTTCACGATTATTCTTATTTCTCTTCCAGCCTGTATCGCATAACATTTGTCAACACCTTTATAGGAATGGGCCATTTGTTCAAGTTTCTCAAGGCGTTTGATATAACTCTCTATGCTTTCCTTTCTCGCACCCGGACGTGCAGCTGACAGAGCATCAGCAGCAGCTATAAGGGCAGCCTCAACTGTTGTTGGATCTCCTTCTCCATGGTGTACTAATATGGCATTGATTATTTTCTGATTTTCTCCATACTTCTTTGCTATATTCGCACCAATCTCCTGGTGTGATCCTTCCACTTCATGGTCTATCGATTTTCCGATATCATGGAGGATACCGGCCCTCTTTGCAAGTTTTACATCCACACCGAGCTCGCCAGCCATCAATCCGGCAAGGTATGCGACTTCTCTCGAATGTTGAAGTACATTCTGACCGTAAGATGTCCTGTATTTAAGCCTTCCGAGAAGTTTTAACAGTTCCGGATGTATACCTGAAAGCCCAAGGTCGAAAACAGCCTTTTCGCCTTCTTCCCGAATATGCGCTTCAACTTCCTTCTTGACCTTTTCCACTATCTCTTCAATCCGTGTAGGATGTATCCTCCCGTCTGTTATGAGCCGTTCAAGAGAAAGTCTTGCGATTTCACGCCTTACAGGATCAAAAGCGGAGAGGGTTACAACTTCTGGTGTGTCGTCAACAATCAGGTCAACACCTGTTGCTGCTTCGAGGGCCCGTATATTCCTTCCCTCTCTGCCGATTATTCTCCCTTTCATTTCATCATTGGGGAGGGTCACTGCAGTTATGGTCGCATCGGCAACATAGTCGCTTGAGTATCTTTCTACTGCAAGACCCATGATCTCTTTAGCCTTTTTTTCTGCGTTTTCTTTTGCTTCATCCTCTATTCTTTTGATAAGTTTGGCAGACTTCAAACCTTGATTCTTCTTCAATCTCTCCTAAGAAGTTCCTGCCTTGCCTCTTCTGAACTCAATCCCGAAATTCTCTCAAGCGCCTGTGTCTGTTCCTTTATCAACTGGTTGTAATGGTTTTCCTTCTCCTGTATACCTCGTTCCTTTAAGGTATAATCCTTTTCTCTCTTAGATACACTCCTGTTCCCTCTTTTCAAGCTGGTCGAACTCTTTTCTCAAGAGTTTCCTCTTTGTGCCGTAACCTCTTGTCAAGATGGTTCAATTCCGAACGTCTCTCCCTGAGCTCTTTTTCGACCTCTGATTTAGCCTGATAGACAATGTCCTTTGCCTCAAGCAGCGCTTCTTTTTTAATCTTTTCAGCCTCTTTCTTGGATCTCCTCAAGAATCTTTGCCTTTTCATTTTCAATTTCTATTTCTATAGCGGCTTTTTTACTCTTGAGACTTGAACGATAGATATAGACTAAGAACGATTCCTACGATGAGCCCTGTAAATACTGCTATCAGACATATACTGTTTGAGTCATTTTATTTAACAACCTCCTTTCCCTTTCTCCTGCAAATAGTCATAACCTGAAGTCTACGACAGAGGTAGGATTTTTTATGAGAGCTTGAAGCCCTTTCTAAGAAACTATTGTTGTGGCTTGGATTATGACGTTGAGTGAAGACTTTTGGAGGTGAGAAATACATAATCTTTGAATCTCTTTCGAGAAGGTAATTTTGTGTCTACTCTCTATCATTGAATTATTTATAATCCTCCATAAAAGTATACATCATAAAAACCAACCACAAAACTAAAATAAACCCACCCTGCCGTGTAAGGGAAGAATTAGATCCGCCTATAAAATAGGTGGGTGCCCTGAAAGAGACTTTAGGCTTTCTCCCTGAAGGAGACATGCACACCGAGCTCTTTACGCAGGCTCCCAAAAGATCTAATTTGCCGGATCAACAATTTCCACTTATCACTAACAGGGCAGGTATCCACCCTGAATTTGCACCTCCGTCTAAATAAAGTATAATCTTTTATATTATTACAATATCACAAATAGCACATTAGGGCAAGAGAAAACTTCCTTTTCCTCGTTCAAGGAAGACTTTTACTTGTGTTAAAAGTAGATTTTGAATAAACTATAAAAAGAAATTTATTGATAATCTTGTCATTAAAGGGTAAAGAAGTGAAGGCTTTAATTTTAGCAGGAGGAGAAAACAAAAGGCTTCCCGATACTAAAAGGGTTCCTTGAACTAAGGGCAGGAAGATTATAGAGTCTAATATTGAACTTCTCAAGGGAATTTTTGACTGTGTTATTATAAGCACCAATACCCCTGAGTGTTATTTCTATCTCGGCGTTCCGATGGTCGGAGATGTCATAAACTATAGAGGCCCGATGACAGGCATACTTTCAGCCTTAATAACTCTTAAGGAACCTGAAATCTTTGTTACTGCATGTGATATGCCATTCATAAAGCCGGAACTCATCAGATATATAGTCGGCAGATGGACAGATAGATGGGAAGCTATAGTCCCTGTCTTTGATGGTAAGCCGCAACCGCTCTTGGGTATATATTCAAGAAAAGCTTGTTCCGAAAATGGAAGAAAGCATAAAGAACCGCAAACAAGAGGTCTCAGAGAATTTCTTGACACAATAGAAGTACACTATATAAAAGAAGAAGAAGTGAGGGCGATAGATCCGGAAGGGAGATCCTTCGTTAACATAAATACAATACAGGACTATGAAAAAGAGCGATTAGCAGTTGGCAGTTAGCATATTGTTTCAACAAAATTACAGCTGACTGCTCTTAAAGAGAGGAGGAGAACTATGTTTGGTTTATCGATGCAGGAGCTGCTTATCATACTGATAATAGTTATTGTTCTATTTGGTGCAACAAGACTTACCTGAGATTGGCAAAGGTATTGGACAGGCAATAAAAAATTTCAAGAAAGGCGTTTCTGAACCTGACGAAATAGATGTAACACCAAAAAAAGAAGCTAAAAAAGAAGAGATAGACAAAAAAGAAAAAGAAGGTGGATAGGGGAGCGGTTGCAGAAATTAATCTTTCTGCAATAGCGTACAATCTCAAGATTGTCAACAGGTCAGTCAAAGAAAGACCTGTAATAGCTGTTGTTAAGGCAGATGCATACGGCCACGGCTGCATAGAAGTCTCAAAAAGGTTAATTCAAGAAGGAGTCTCTTTCCTTGCAGTAGCATATACAGGTGAAGCCATACATCTCAGGAATGCTGGTATAACAGCGCCTATAATCGTACTTTTTGACTGCAAAGATATTCATAACTTCTTCGATTTTGATCTCCTGCCGGTTATACATACCTCAACTACTGCATCAGCACTGTCACGAGAGGCAAAGAAAGAGGGGGACTACCATAAAGGTCCATGTTAAGGTAGACACGGGGATGGGAAGACTCGGGCTGTATGGCAAGACATGTTATCAAAGATATTATGAACATTGCAGGTATGGATGGTATAGAACTTGCCGGGCTTATGAGTCACTTTTCAGATGCTGACCTATCTGATACATCATTCGCAGCAATACAACTGAAAGCATTCAATGTGATAAGAGAGACCTTATACAAGAAATTGAATCAGAAAGATATTTTCACATATGGCAAACAGTGCAGCTGTCCTCAACTTTGAAGATGCCCACCTTGATGCAGTGAGGCCAGGACTTATGCTTTATGGGTATTCCCCTCTGAGTAAAAATGCGAAATGCGGAATGCGGAGTGCGGAATTGAAACTCCAAACTCCGAACTCCGAACTCCGAACTCAATAACCTCATACCTGCAATGAGGGTCAAAACAAAAATCCTCTGTATCAGATAGTCTTCCGCCTAATTTCCCAATAAGCTACGGAAGGACATTTGTAACGAAACGGAAAAGTACAATAGGAGTAATCCCTTTAGGTTATGCAGATGGGTATAACAGACTTTTTTCCAATAATGGAGTAGTGCTTGTGAGAGGCAATCGTGTTCCTGTTGTGGGAAGGGTATGCATGGACCTCACCATGGTAGACCTTACTGAAATCAGGGACGTAAAAGAAGGTGACGAAGTAATCGTTCTGGGACAGCAGGGCAATGAGACAATAACTGCTTATGAACTTGCGCAGAAGGCACAGACAATACCATATGAGATACTTACATCCCTTGGAAGCTATTCGAAAAAGGAATATATTCATAATTCCTTGCATAACGAAAGTACAGGCTCTATCATATATGCATAAACCTTAAAAGAAAAGGAGGTGAAGTAGATGAACATACCCTTTATGAAACATGTTGCATGGTATCTTGTCATAGCAATGTTTATAATAGGTATTGCGCCAAGGGTGGATGCAGGACTTGTAGAATCAGAGATTACCCCTCTTATGCAGGTCGACAGAACAACTGAACTCGAAAAGATACAGAACTTTTTAGAGACAAAAGCGGTAAGTAAAAGGCTTGAACAGTTCGGTTATTCACAGGAGGAGAGTTCAAAATCGGCTCACCCAGTTCAGCGACCAGCAGATACACCAGATCGCCACGAAATTAGATGACCTCAAGATCGGAGGCGATGGCGCTGGAGTTGTAATTGCCATTCTCGTAGTTGTTATACTCGTTATCGTCATATTACAGCTCACAGGGCATAAAGTTATTGTAACGTAATGAATGAGGAAGGATGAAGGCAGAGAAAGAAAAAAAACAAAACGAGAATCATACAATCATTCTTTCCCCCTTCATCCTTCATGTTCGTCCTTCTTGTCTTCTTGTGTTCTTGTGCCACTCTTCAAGAAACTAACCAGGGTCACATCATAGAGAATGTCCCCTTTTATCCACAGACAAGCTATCAGTGCGGTCCCGCTTCCCTTGCCGGTGTGCTGAATTACTGGGGAGTCAAGGTAACTACAGATGAAATCGCCGGAGAAATCTACAGCGCTTCTGCAAGAGGGACACTGGACATTGATATGGTTCTTTATGCACAGAAGAAGGGTTTACTTGCCACTCAGTATGAAGGGAATTTCGAGGATGTAAGAAAAAATGTGGCTTCCGGTCATCCCATTATCGTCCTTGTTGGTTATGGCTTTTCTCTCATTCAGAAGAACCACTTTATGGTCATCATTGGATATAATGACCATGGTGTAATTGTTAACTCGGGGAAGGATAATAACAAGTTTATACCAGAGAAAGATTTTCTGAAGTCGTGGGAAAGAACGAAGTTCTGGACTCTCCTCATAAAGCCAAATGAATAGCAGGGTGCAAAGAGCAAAGAGCAGAGAGCCATTAGCTAAGAGCACGAGTCAAGAGTAAAGTGCAGAAACTGAATAGCAAAAAATCAAAATCTCTTTGCTCTATGCTTGATGCTCTTAGCGTTTATGTTTGTGTGCCTGCACAATTCCAAGGATAATTGTTCTTGATGATCCCCTGAGCCCGGAGGAACACCTCAACCTGGGTGTAACCTATGAAAAACAAGGTGATTTCGACAATGCCTTGAAGGAATATAAAGAGCATCAAAAAAACTTCCCCTTGCTTATCTTTATATGGGTAATGTCTATTTTCAAAAAAAAGAGTATGAAGAGGCAGAGGTTCATTACAAAAAAGCTATCAAAAAGGATCCTGAGAATGCCGATGCCTACAATAATCTTGCATGGCTTTACTATACAAAGAGAGAAAGACTTGATGAGGCAGAGAAACTTGCACTGAAAGCGATCGAACTTAACCCCTCAAAAAAAGAAGAGTTATGGAGATACATTAGAAAAGATCAGAGGTTTACGATAGTGCGAAAAGATATCATTTGCTATTACATACATTCAGACTTCTGTCTTGATTTAGAGACAGTTTGTATTCCTTGAGAGCTATAAATTATACTGTATATATTTCTCATGACTCTATAAGAAACCTGGTTTACTAATGCGGTCGTTATTAACGGCACATACAACATCTTTGAACGTCATGCCCGAAGTTCTTAATCGGGCATCCAGCGTCTTTCTGGATTCCAGGTCAAACCGGGGAATGACAAGAATGTTTTCTTACTTATAACTCCTTAGTAATGTGAAGTACGTGAAAAATCTGAAGAAGATAATTACCGATCTTCTAAGAGTTCTCTTTCACCCGCACGATTATTTTAAAATCCTCGGCAGGGATCGTTACAAAAGTCTAAAGATAAGAATTGTCCTCATAGACGCAATGATTTCTTTGGTGCCCTTGTTTATTGTGGTAACGATAAGCTACTTCTGGTTTCAATCTATCCTGAAAGATGATTTCCGTAATCAGGTGAAATGGCAGATAGAGAACACTGAACAGTCTATCGAATATTTTCATAGATGAGAAAGTTATCTGCCCTCCGGTTTCTTGCCTCTTCTTATTCTTATGAACAATTATCGGATCAGAAAATGCTAACAGACATCTTTTCCAAATTCGAAAAGGAATTTACCGGACTCGTCGATCTTGGATTAATTGATTCCAACGGAATTCAGCAGGCATACGCAGGTCCTTATCCCCTTGACGGGAAAAGATTATTCAAATCAGGAATGGTTTAATGAGGTAGTAGTTCGTAACGTTTATGTGAGTGATGTGTTCATGGGATACCGAAGATTACCGCATTTTGCAATTGCCGTGAAAAAGCACTGTCCTGAAAAGGGAACGTTCTGTATTCTCAGAGCCACCATTGATATGAAAATCCTTAAGCGATTTGTCTCTGCCATCAATCTCAGGGAAAATGATGATGCCTTTATTATTAACCACGAAGGTATCCTGCAAACTCCTTCCCGATATTATGGAAATGTATTAAACAAGTTCAAGCTACCAGTTCTTCCCCGCCAGAGAGGTGTTTCCGTGGTGGATGTAAAAGAACTTGATGGTAGTCCTGCCATCTTTGGATATGTACCGATTAGAAATTCTCCCTGGATTTTGGTGGCTGTTATTAAGTCAACCCCTTATACAAAAATCCCAGATCTTCAGAAATGAACTACTCCTTATCTCGATGGGGAGTATTAGTGTTCGGTATAATGTTCTCTCTGATGGCTCAGACTGTTGTCAACAGGATTAAAAAAGCGGACCTGGAAATTGAAGATGCAATAGCAGAATCTGAACATGCAAGTAAAATGGCATCAATCGGAAGACTTGCATCTGGCGTAGCTCATGAAATTAATAATCCTCTTGCCATTATTAATGAAAAGGCAGGCTTAATGAAAGATATCCTTGAAGTATCAGACAGTTTAGAACAAAACAAAGAAAAGTTTCTGAGCCTTATCAATGGGATAGCCGAAAGTGTAAATCGTTGTCGCACAATTACCCATCGACTGCTCGGTTTCTCCAGACGGATGGAAATCAGTCATGAAACAGTAGATATTAACGATGCCGTCAAAGAGGTCATCAGCTTCCTTGATAAGGAAATCCTTTACAGAAATATCCGTTTAGAACTGAATCTGCAGAACAATCTTCCAAAAGTTACAACCGATAAGGGACAGGTTCAACAGGTATTCCTAAACATAATAAATAATGCTATTGATGCCGTTAAAGAAGAAGGTCAGATCGATGTGTCCTCTCAGGTAAAGAACAATAGATTTGTCAGAGTAAGCATACGAGATAATGGACCAGGAATTCCCAAAGAAAATCTAAAGCATATTTTTGAGCCCTTTTATACTACAAAAGAGAAGGGGAAAGGAACCGGCCTCGGACTTTCAATTTCATACGGAATTATGCAAAAATTAAGGGGTACTATATATGTTGAAAGTGAAGTCAATAAGGGAACAACTTTTACTGTTGAGATTCCAATAAATACAGCGGAACTCGAAGGTGAGGGAATGTAATGTCACAAACGAAAGTATTACTTGTAGATGACGAAGTAGAATTTACATTAGCGCTTGCGGAAAGATTACAGTTGCGCAAGTATGATGTCAGAACAGCCGGTAGTGCGCTGGAGGCTCTGGCTTTAATTCATGATCGTCCCCCTGATGTGATCATACTCGACCTGAAAATACCTGGCATGGATGGTATAGAAACGCTGAAGACCATTAAAACGATTGATCCTAGCATAGAAGTAATTATGTTGACTGGACATGGAGATGCAGAAAGTGTTGAAGAAGGTATGAAAAACGGTGCTTTTGAGTATATCATGAAACCGGTTGATATTGGAGAACTTATAACAAAAATAGAGAAAGCAATGGTCAAAAAGAGAAAGTGACAGGCGACGTGAACCCAGAGTATAGAGATGAAGAAAACCTGAGGTTACTGCATCTGCGCTTTATCGGAAAAATCCTAGCCGGGTTTACTCATGAAGTCAAAAATTATCTGGCAATCATCAAAGAGTCTGCCGGACTGATGGAGGATCTGATAAAGTTAGGAAAAACCTCTGAAAGCGATTCGGGGCAGAACCTCGAAATCATCCATTTGATTGAGGAACAGATAGAGAAAGCAAACGTCCTCTTCAGGTATCTCAATCGTTTTGCCCACAGAATGGATGATCAACTCGCAACCTTCAACATCAATGAGAGTCTTGAGGAACTCACTGCATTAGTGACCAGATTTGCAAATCAGAAAAAGATAACCATAGAAAAGGATTTTCATGAGTCGATGCCCTCAATTTACAGTAATCCGTCTCTTCTTCAGTTCGTTGTATACAGCGCTCTTGAAGAAAAGATAAGAAATCTTGATAAGAACAGTAAAATCGCTATTCAAACTGGTGTTGACGAAAATAGTGTAAGAATTAGGTTAGTATCGGAAGGAAATCTCATTGAAGGAGAGGGCGATGCCACATCGATCCCCTATGAAATCCTTGAAAAAATCATAAAGCAGTTGGGTGGAAACATCTCAGAGAAAAATGGGAGAGAAACTCTCATGATGCTTCCCCTGACAACTTCATAGTATTTGTTAACCTATTGCCAGTTGACAACAAAAGGATTTGCTGTTATGTTAAAGCTAAATAGCCTAAGGCGGCCTTGAATGAAACGGGAGGGCATTACAGTATTGTTGGTCGATGACGAAGTGGCATTTACCCGTACCCTTGCCCAACGCCTGATAATGAGAGATTTAAGAGTTATAATCGCACATGATGGAGAGCAAGCCTTATCGAAAATAAAAAAGGAGGAACCGGATGTCATAGTTCTCGATCTGAATATGCCTGGTATGCACGGAATGGATGTCTTGCGGGAGATTAAAAAGGTCTGTCCGGATACACAGGTAATTATCCTGACTGGTCACGGTACTGATAAGGACGAAGAGGAAGCAACAAGGCTTGGTGGATTCGGATTCCTAAAGAAACCCACCGATATAGAGACGCTGGAGCACAAGATAAAGGCAGCTTTTAAAGAAAAGATCGCAAGAACAATGTAAACCTATCGCATTTGCCGAAGAGAAAAACTAAATACAAATCTGAGATACAAAGAATAAGATAAAATCAAAGGAGGATAAGAAATGCCTGAAGACATCAAAGCAGACGTTTTGTTAGTGGATGATGAGGAACAGTTTCTGAAAGTCCTGTCGAAAAGGCTGGAAGGACGCGGTATGAAAGTTGACACCTCTACCAGTGGTGAGGATGCCCTCAACAGAGTGAAAGGAAAAGAGTTCGATGCGATTATTCTTGACCTTGCTATGCCGGGGATGAGCGGTATTGAAACCCTTAAACGCATCAGAAGCGAAAACCCCGATGTTCAAATTATCATGCTTACAGGTCATGGCTCTGTCGAGACGGGTATTGAAGCAATGAAGGCAGGTGCGGTAGATTTTTTAGAAAAACCTGCCGACCTAAATAAGATTATGGAGAAAATCAGCGAGGCCAAACGCAAAAGAATTCTCCTTTTTGAGAAAAAACATGAAGAGCATATAAAGGAAATTCTTAAATCAAAGGGCTGGTAAGGAATTATGCCCTTTTCTCCTTCTGTCTTACCCATCTGAAAATCAAAACTGGGTTGCTATAAAATAGCAACCCAGTTGCAAATGTAACGATACTTTTAATAGTAAACTGTGATAGTTAAGATTTAACATTACAGACACGTCAGATTAAGGTTTCACTCACCCCTTCACATAGTACTAAACAAAAATGAAGATACCTTTCTTCCGTTCATAACTTCCTGTTATATTGCGTGGTAGGTTTTTTTTGTGATAAACCTTTCACATAGAAAGAAGGTTTTTGAGCGGTTTCAGCCTTATCTCTCTTACTCACAGTACTTTGCACAATTGCTGAACTCTGCATTTCTGAGTATTTCTTTTGAAAATCAATTGTGAATAGTGAATACCCTGCGGCAGAGAACACAGGCGGATTATCTCAAAGAACTGAAATCACTACATGGACTAAAATCCACAGATTCATTTTACAGAATTCCGTTTCTTTTTAGCGTTATCTATTTTGAAAATGACTTCTCCTAAATCTGCAGGCTTCATAATATACTCGGAAGCCCCGCTCTTCATTACTTCCTCCATGATACGGGTATCTGCATAACCTGTCAGCATAATCACCTCTATAGACGGAATCTATCTGTTTAATAAATTTAAGAATCTCTATACCATCCATTCCTGGCATCATAAAGTCAAGCAATACAACATCAGGTGGGTCGCTTCGAACTGCAGCAAGAGCATCTTCAACTTGAGATACAGCTTTTACATCATAATGCTTCAACCGTAATCTTTCCGCCAGTGCAAATCCGAATTCTACTTCATCATCCACCAGAAGCACTTTAGCTTGTGACAAAATAAGCCTCCTTAATCAGATTCCAGCTTTTTGAGGTATTTCAACAATAAAAGTTGTTCCATTATCATCTTTGCTTTCGACAAGAATTGTTCCTCCCATTTTTCGCATAATCCCATATGAAATGGAAAGACCGAGACCTGTTCCTTTCCCTTTTTCTTTCGTTGTAAAAAACGGTTCAAAAATATGTTTGATTATGTCTTCAGGAATTCCATGTCCGTTATCTCTGACTGATACCCGTATAGCATTCTCATCTTTGATATCTGTAAAAATTTCGATGAGGCCGCCCTTTTCGACCGCGTCGATGGCGTTGTTGATAATATTCAGAAGTACTTGCTGAAGCTGTCCTTTATCACTTACGACGCTTGGAAGATCCTCTTTTAGATTCAGTTTTAAATGAATATTTCTGTACAAAATCTCTTTTTCAAGGAACCCTATAACTTCCCTCACTGCATCATTCACATCAATGACAGCATAGGATATGTCTGTCCGCCTCGCAAATCCTAAGAGACGGTGAGTAATTGTACGACACCGGTTTACATTTTCAAATATCACATCAAGTGTGCCGAGAAACTTTTCTTTATTCTGCTCTATATTTTCAGAAAGCTCTAAAAGATCTTTCATCAACCCTGCGTTTTCGTTAATAACGGCAAGGGGATTGTTGATTTCATGTGCAACACCAGCGGCAAGTCGACCGATTGCCTCCATTTTGTGCGCCTGAAGGAGTAACTGTTCAGATTCTCGTAGTGCATTTTCTGCTCGCTTGCGTTCTGTAATATCACGGAAGCTCCATACCCTGCCAACGACAGTATTTCCAAGCTTTTGTGGCTGTGAAAATCGCTCAAATATCCTTTCGTCTTTAAATTCTACCATATCGAAACTTTCTGCCTCATCGCTCGCATATAATTCTGTAACTTTTGTAAGGAATGTCTCTGGATCTTTCAATTGTTCCAAAACAAAGTCTATGACCTTTCTGTCATCCTTTGATGCAATAACAGATTCCGGGATATGCCACATTTGCAAAAACTTCTGATTAAAACTTGCAATCTTTCCTTCTCTGTCTACAACGAGAATTCCATCCGCAGTTGACTCAAGTGTTGCACTGAGAAGGGAAAGAGTATTGCTAAGTTTTTCCTCTGCCTGTTTGCGTATCGTAATATCACGATTACTTGCTCGCACCCCTAAAAACGCTCCTTGATTATCAGTTACCGGCTGGCAGACATGTTCCATCCAGCGCATCTTGCCGTCTTTCCTCCTGATGCGAAACATAATACTTTGCGGACTCAGCACGTTAATGGCATCATGACGATGTTTATCTAAGATGCTGTGATCTTCCGGAATAATAATTTCAAAGATAAGATTTGGGTTATCGATAAAGTCCTTTGGCGTGAAGCCGGTAATTCGCTCACATGAGGGAGACACGTAACGTAGTTTTCCATCAGGGGTTTCCCAGTACTCCCAATCATAGGTAAAATCTGATACTGTACGATAGCGCAACTCCGCTTCACGAAGCTCTTCTTCTACCCTTTTTCGTTCTACTATTTCGGTCCATAATTTTTCATTCAGCATTCTTAGTTCGGTCGTTCGCTCTTCTACCCGGTGCTCCAGTTTATCATGGGCTTTTTGTAATGCTGACTTCAGCCTGCTTGCGGTTATCAATTTCTTTGGATATACTCATAATCATCTTGTTTGTCACTCTTTTTAGTGATTCTAATAACTCCATGTGTGACTCCCCGGAGACCCTGGCATGCAGGTCTCCTGCTGAAACCTTGTGCAATACATCAAAATGCTCGGCAAGACCTATGGCAAACTCATGAGAAAGTTCAACAATTTCTTCGATGTTCTGTGCAGTTAAATTAACCAGATGTTTTAGCTTATTAATCAATTCAATGTTTGAAACCTCAGGTATTCTCACTAAAGGATCTCCGGAAGAAATACTTTTTAATGACTCGAAAACCTCGGATAAGCCTACGGCCATCTCTATGCTGATATTCTCCAGTTCCCTGTCTCTGTCTTCAACAATCTGTTTGTATTCCTTTAACTGTGCACTAAAAACCTCACAGGTATCTTTCATGCTGGGGGTATCCAGATTCATCTTAAAAGGCTCACAATCAATGCACATTTCCATCTTATCTATAAACTTGCCCTGAATTTCATCCCGGCAATGGGTTCCTGAAAAAAGCCAGCAGTTGAGGTTTCGTGATTGATAGTGCCGGGCATTCTTTCTTTTTACACTGAAAAACTTCCCAGCATTTTACTTTTTCCATTTATTTATCTCACAAAATGCTTTCATTCTCTCTATTGTTCCTCTCATTGACGAAAAAGATGTTGCTGTCCACAATGTCAAATGTACAGTATTGCTTGCTCTTTATAAAAAACAAACGGTTTCTTTCATAATCCATTATTGCCAATTCACAACGTGTATTTAAAATTAAAATCTTCTTTTTTATTCTAACATCTTATAGGTTGCTCTATCCAAACAGTAAAAGAAAAAATAATCATCCTGCCTCCTTTATGAAGACATGCATTTCTTCTCCCCTAAAACTGTAACTGTATCGAATGGCACTGACTTAAGGGGCAGTTAAATAAAAGACCTCCGATGCCGATTGAATATTGAGATCAATTCAATACCGGCAAAGGAGGTCAAATGAAGATTGATAAATATAATATCGGCCATAGGAAGAAAAAACTTAAGGAAGTAAGGAGAAGATTGGAGTCATCGCAACTCAATGCAGTGCGTGAGCTATTACCGGACAGTACGATAAAGGGGATATGCGAAGAATGTGGATATTATTTCAGGAGTAGGTTATTGACGCCGCTTGTGACGATATTTCATATGCTGGCAGCGGCAATAAGCCGTGAGGGCAGCTTTCAGAGCGCATGGCATAACGTAGGGGAGACAGGAAAGTCGGACTCATTATCCAGGGCGAGGAAGCGGTTGCCCTTAGAAGTATGGGAAGGACTTGCACAATGGATAGCGGGTCAAATAGATGATGAATTTAAGCAGGAGAGTTTGTGGCGTGGACATAGGGTAATAGGGATAGATGGGACATGCGTGTCGATGAGCGATGAGGAAGAATTGGAGAAAGTCTTTGGCAAGAGCGGATCAAGACAGGGCAGAAGTAGATTTCCTATTGCGCGGATAGTATTTGCAGTTACTTTAAATACGATGGTAACAATAGGACACAAAGTAGGCTCATACAGGACATCGGAAAACAGCCTATTTACTGAGATCATTGAAAAACTTTCACCTGGGGATTTAATTATTGGAGACCGTCGTTATGCAGGAGCGAAGCTCTATGTAGAGTATATGCATGCAGGGATTGAGTTTATCACGAAGGCTCATCAGCGATTAAAAGTGGAGTTATTAAAGAAGGTCAATGTATTGGGAAAAGATGACTTCATAGTACAATTGCCTATTCCGGATATGTATCGTCGCAAGGACCATACACTTCCTCAGAGTATAAATGTAAGAGTGATTAAGACAAAAGCCAGAGTTAGAGGACAGAGGGAAACATTCTGGTTAGTGACCTCTCTGCTTTATGCAAAGAGGTATCCGGCAGAAGAGATCAGAATATTGTACAAGAAGAGATGGAAGCTGGAGGGGCTGATTGAGGAAATAAAGATATGGCTGGGTGCTGATGTATTGAGATCCAAGACGGAAGAAGGGATTTACAAGGAACTGTATGCAAGGAGTCATTGCAGGCAACCTGATTCATTGGTTGATGTTAAAGGCTGCGAAGAAAAATCGAAAGGACATGGAAAGAATCAGCTTTTCAGCAACAGTTAGACTCACGGCATCCTACAGTTTGAAAATGAGCATCGCACCTTTTTGGATGCTACCATATGCTTTATGATGACCTGCTTGAGCGGATAGCAAATTCAAAGGTTGCTTATCGTCCTGGACGAATAGAACCACGGTTGAAGAAACGTGACCAGAAGCATTATGGATTATTAAAAATATCCCGCAAGGAATGGAGGACGATAAATGCAATGGCTGCTTAAGTCAGTGCCATTCGTCGCTGTATCTGTATCCTTTTTTTATATTATATCCTCTCTCACCCTCCACAGACAGGAGGTCTGCTTGTCAAGCCCGTTCATAACATACTCGAATTAAAGTTAGATAATCTCCCACTACCTCAAGGATATCTCCGAGTTTTAAATCTATTGCTTTTACTGCTATCCTCACAAGAATCGGCTTTATATATTAAATCTATTCCCTAAGTTAGCTCGTGAATGAGTGAAAGCCTATTTACACTGAGGATATACAATAGTTCGAACGGAAATCATTATTTCTCGTCGTGTGATTGAGGTGCGTGCTTGCAGTGAACTTCTCACCTGACGAGGCTGATCCAAGATGCTAATGAAAAAACTGATGATCAATCTTGCACTGTCTGACAGAACAAATCTTATTTTTTACAATTAACCCAAAAGTTCTTCTACTTATTTTTCCTTGCCTTGTTTTATTTTTTCGTTGGCTTTTTTAATAGTCTCACTCAGGACATTCACATCCACTGGCTTTTCAAGATATGCAAACGCTCCTAATTCCATACATCGTTGTTTATCTGCCTCAGAACCATGTCCTGTTAGGATAATGACTTCGATATTAGGGTTGGTCTGTTTTACCCGTTTTAAGACTTCGATGCCGTCAATTCCAGGCATTTTTAGGTCCAAAATCATCACATCAGGCTCTTCTTCCTTTATCATATCAAGTGCGCTTTCACCATCGTAGGCAATTACAGAACCTATTTCTCTCAATCGTAACCTCTCAGATAATGTCTGCGCAAACTGCCGTTCATCGTCAACGAGCAGAAGTTTAGAAGGCATTTCAAGATCATACTTTCTCACAATGTCCGTTTGATAGAATTTCTTACCCACTTTTGTCACGACAGATTTTACGCCGGGGATCTTACTGGCTATTGATTGAAGTTCTTCTTCCAGTCGTTTCAGCATAAGAACATTTTTATTTATTGTTAAAGTTACTGCTCCTGCATGAGCTTCTGCAGTAACAAAATAATGCCCCGCTTTTACCACTGTGGTTTCTACCCTGGATGCCAGGATAAAATCTTCCACTGCTTTTTGACTTTCCGGAGAAGCCTTGAGAATATCTCTTTCCAACGACTTTACGACTAAATCTGCTATTTCTCCAGGAGTCATTTTATCGGTGGGCAAAACCATATCATATATCGAAACATCCCAGGGGTCATCTTTTTCTATAATACTTTTTGTCCAGGCTATCTTATCTTCATCACTTTTATGGAGCATCTTGAGCGCTTCGCTCTCGGATATGCCAGAGGAATGTGCTAAGGAAACCCTGTATTTCATGTCAGCAATGAGACAAATTCTCAGAACATGCCGAATCCCGGAAGGTATCAGATGACTTGTGAATCCGTGCACAAGAACATCTTCTTCAGTCAGCGTCTCTGCCACAGCAAGCTTGAGATAAGCTATGGCACGTTCTTTTTCATGGGTAAATTGGTTGAAAACAGAAGTCGTTGCAGAAAAGGCCTTCCACACTTTGCTCTCAGGAAGATCAAATGACTTGCTTGCTTTTGAAACAATGTTAGCGTCCGTACGATATTTATAACCTGTTTTTTTAAGAATTTCCTTTATTGCCGATTCTTCATTGCAATAAGTCCCTGTAAATGCAGACATTATAGACATTTCTTTCCCTCCATAGAATTAAATCTAAATCGCACATGAAACGAGCGGACATTCCTTCTCGGTCGAATCCTTATGGGTGACATGGTATATTGCCCTGATGGCCTGTTCCGGTGTATGGAAAATGTGATCCTGTCCAATTTTTTCCAGTAAATGCGTCCGCCTCATAACCTTTAAAACTGTTTCATTCACGCCGCTTAAGGATATATCCAGTCCGGCGCTTCTTATCCGGTCTATAAGCAATGATAATGTTTCTTCTCCCGATGCATCCATTTCGTTTATGCCGTTTGATACAAGAATTATATGTTTCAAGTTCTTTTTTGTTTCAATAATTGTCCTGATACTGTCTTCCAGATAGCTTGAATTCGCAAAAAACAGTGTGCCCTCAAACTGAACAATTCCAATATACTCACATTCCTTCAGTCCGTGGGTTTCCACGCAGCGAAGCGATGCATCTGTAGATCTTGCCAGCAGGGATATTTTAGGTTTCATGCTCTTGTATAAGAATATAGAAATAGAAAGCACCACGCCAATCATAATGCCTTTATCCAGATGAGGGGCAAAGGCCAGTGTGGCGATAAAAGATATGACAGAAATGACCCCGTCATATTTCTGTGCCTTCCAGGCATGAATAAAACCGGAAACGTTCAGCAATCCGATGACCGCCATCATAATGACTGCCGCCAATACCGACTGCGGCAAATGGTAAAGAAGCGGAGTTAAAAACAACAGCATAATTAATACAGCAATGCTTGTAAAAGCACTCGAGAAACCGGTGATAGCACCTGATTGAAAGTTAACGGCTGAACGGGAAAAGGAACCGGAAACCGGATAGCCTTTACCCACGGCGCCTATCATATTAGCTAACCCCTGTCCGATTAACTCCTGATTAGGGTCCAGTCTCTGTCCTGTTTTTCCTGCAAGGGCCTTGGCTATAGAAATGGCCTCCATAAAACCAAGCAGTGAAATGATGATGGCATACGGCAGAAGATGCAAGATTGCCTTAAAGTCTACCGGCGGAACAGTAAATGAAGGCAACCCTTTTGGAACTGTGCCGACCACTGCGCCGCCGCCGGTCATGCGGATGGAATCTTCTTTTATGGGCTTATTTCCTACTCTCATCCGCCATATCCTTCCGTCAGGAGCTGCATCTTCGGGCTTTTCACCTTTCAGATAAAATTTTAGCGAACCATCAGGTTGTTTCACACCGATGAAAAATAGATTTCTCATTTCTTCTCTCAGAGAGGCTTCTCTTATTTTAAGCTCTTCCATCTTTACAGTTAAGACTTCTTCATCACGCTTTATATTGAGCAGTTCAATTTCATTATTGTTCTTTTTGGCTTCTTCCATTCTGGCGGTATTGTCTGTTCGTTCCTTTGACAGTATCGAATTTTCCTCCAGTGTTTTATTGAAGCTTGTAATGATTCCTGTTGTTTTTAAAGAATCTATTTTCGATATATCAATCTTGACATCCTTCTCAAACCCTACTGCCCATGAAATGACGGTTGTAATGGTAACCGCTATGAGCACGTTTGGTATTCTGGGATTGATCTTCTTCAACACAAACATTATGGCAAAGGCTCCAATGCCCATTATTAATGTTGGCCAGTGGGTATAATGGAAAGCTGCCTGAACGACCCTTATAATAGTCTCGTAATGGTGTTCTGCTTCGTCCACATAAACTCCGAACATCTTCGACAATTGTGATGTAGCAATAATGATTGCAGCGCCATTGGTGAAACCGTTCACGACAGGATGAGAGAGAAAATTGACAACCAAACCGAGTCTCAATATGCCCAGAAGAAATTGAAAAGCTCCGACTATTAGGGCGAGCAAAATGGCATACGCTATAAAACCATCACTCCCTGTAGTTGCAAGAGGACTCAAAGACGCTGCGGTCATAAGTGAGACGACAGCCACAGGTCCTGTTGCAAGCTGTCTGCTTGATCCAAACAGCGCAGCTATCATCGGTGGAAGGAAAGATGCATATAATCCATAATAGGCTGGCAAACCAGCTAACTGAGCATAAGCCATAGATTGAGGAATAAGGACTAAAGCTACTGTAAGTCCTGAGATTGCGTCAGCCCTGAATTTAGCAGCATTGTAACTTTTAAGCAATTCCAGGAACGGGAAAATGCGAATCAACATATTAATTCTCCCTTATAATTTCAATTTTTTTATTACGAAAAACAGTCAAATATTCCTTAGAAAAATTTGCATAACAAGTATAATAAAAATTATTATGCTTTGCTAAATTCTCTGAAGTAAAGTCAATTTAATAAATAATAATATTATTACAATTAAAATGAATTGAATATAATATCATAAATTATATTTTGTTCTATTTAAAAATAGAAAGCTCTGGGAAACCTTACCTTTCTTACCCTGTATTTGGCAACCATATAAAGTCTCGGGCTTTTCTTATCTCTATATCCATATTTTCTGCCTGTTGCTCTGCCTTTATTGTGATAAAATGCTTCTTGTGATAATGTAATACACTGCTCATTAAGTATAAGGAGTGAGTCATGATATCTGACAGGGCAAAAAGGATTAAACCATCACCAACGCTTGCCATGGATGCAAAGGCAAAGGCCATGAAGGCATCGGGGATTGATATCGTCAGTTTTGGTGTTGGAGAACCGGACTTTGATACCCCTGAGAACATTAAAGAAGCTGCGATAAAGGCCATCAAAGAGGGCTTTACAAAATATACCCCAGTTGGAGGCATCGACCCTCTCAAGGATGCAATTATAGAAAAATTTAACAGAGACAATAACCTGAACTATGCACGGGAAGAAATTATCGTTTCCTGCGGTGCAAAACACAGCCTCTATAATATCGCACAGGCATTATTGAATCCCGGCGATGAAGTCTTAATTCCATCACCATACTGGGTGTCGTATCCTGACCAGGTTCTGCTCAATGACGCCATTCCTGTTTTTGTAAAGACCTATGAGTCTGATTCTTTTATGGTCAGACCGGAAGCAATTAATTCTTCTGTCACGAAAAAGACAAAAGCGCTGATACTGAATTCACCTTCCAACCCTACAGGACTGACGTATGATAAGAAGACACTTGAAACAATAGCAGAGATAGCCCTCAGATACGGCATCTTTGTAATATCAGATGAAATTTATGAAAAACTCACCTATGATGGCTTCAAGCATGTCAGCATTGCATCTCTCGGCAACGACATAAAAGCAAAAACCATAGTTGTCAACGGACTTTCAAAGTCATATGCCATGACAGGCTGGAGGATTGGCTATGCAGCAGGTCCAAAAGAGATCATAAAGGCTATGACAAATATCCAGAGTCAGTCTACATCCAACCCTACCTCCATCTCTCAGAAAGCAGCTATTGAAGCTCTGAAAGGCCCCCAGGATTTTATTGCTACAATGCTTGCTGAATTCGACAGAAGGAGAAAATTTCTCATTGGTGAACTCAACTCTATTTCTGGTATGAGCTGCCTTTCCCCAACAGGAGCTTTTTATGCCTTCCCGAACACATCGAAACTGTATGGGAAAACAACGGGTGACAGGACAATTTCATCTTCATCAGATCTTGCGCTCTACCTGCTTGAAAAAGCAAATGTTGCTCTTGTACATGGAGAGGCCTTTGGTGACGACGCCTACATCAGATTGTCCTACGCAACATCTATCGAAGAAATTAAGAAAGGTGTTGACAGGATACGAGAGGCAGTGAGCAAATTAGCACGCAGGGTTTAGTAGAGTTTCGTTCCGGTTACGTATCCATTATTGGCCGTCCAAATGTCGGTAAATCTACACTTTTAAATGCACTCCTGGGGCAAAAGATTGCAATCGTTACGCCGAAACCTCAGACAACAAGAAACAGGCTTATCGGGATAAAGAACCTTCCCGATGCACAGATTATCTTTATAGACACTCCTGGTATTCATAAACCAAAGCATAAACTCGGTGAGACCATGGTAAAAACCGCCATCGAGTCACTCAGGGAAGTGGATATTATTCTCTTCATGGTTGAACCTCATGAGGTTGGAGGAGGAGACAGGTTTATCATAAAGTTATTGAAAAGGGTTCAGTCTCCGGTCTTTCTGCTGATAAATAAAATAGACACCATCAAGAAATCAGACCTTCTTCCCCTTATAGATAACCTTAAAGATATCTATCCTTTCAGAGAGATAATTCCTGTCTCCGCATTAACAAAGGACGGGACTGAACTCCTTCTGAAAAAAATCCATGACTACCTGCCATCTGGTCCAAAATATTATCCTGACGAGATCATAACAGATCAACTTGAGAGGTTTATGGTATCTGAGATAATTCGTGAAAAGATTGCAGAGATGACGGAAGAAGAATTACCTCATTCAGTTGCTGTTGAAGTCATTGAATGGAAGGAGAGGGAAGACGGACTCATCATGATAAGTAGCAACATTTATGTTGAAAGAGAGGGACAAAAAGGTATAATAATAGGGAAGCAAGGATCAATGCTGAAATCAATAGGAACTGCTGCAAGGATTGATATAGAAAGACTTCTCAATACAAAGGTCTTCCTTGAGTTATGGGTGAAGGTCAAAAAAGACTGGCGAGATGACAGGAGGACTTTGGAGGAATTAGGATATACATAAATGCTCATCGAGATGAATGTAGAAGGTCTGCTTTTTGATCCTCGAAGCAGCATGTACATTCTCCTTCTGAAGGAAATAGAGGGAGACGGAAGATTGCCAATATGGATCGGAAAACCAGAGGCTGATTCAATAGCCCTTGCACTGGGGAAAGTCGTAACCCCCCGACCCCTTACCCATGATCTCATAAAGAATATCACTGATGGCCTGAAAGTGAGAATAACAAAGATCATCGTAACAGAGATTCTCGAGAATACCTACTATGCCCTTGTCTGTCTGAATGACGGGAAAAAGGAAACCCTCATAGATTCAAGACCGAGTGATGCTATAGCAGTCGCTCTGCGGTCCAATGCCCCTATCTTTATTGAAGAAAGCATCATGGAAAAGAGGAGCACTGATGAACTTGAGGAGTGGCTCAAAAACCTCAGACCGGAAGATTTCGGGAATATCATGTAATGCTTCAGCGGACTGAGGGAATCGTATTAAGAACTATTCCCTTTGGCGATGCAGATCTTATTGTTTCCTTCCTTACCCCTGATCTCGGACTTCTTAAAACCTTTGCAAAAAGTCCTTTGAAAACAAAGAGCCGGTTTGGCAGCAGCCTCGAACCACTTACACACTCAAAGATCGCATTCTGGGGTAAAGAAAATACTGCTCTTCCACGATTGACACAATCAGATATCATCCATTCTTTCCAGTCAATACGGGATACATTGAAGCGCTTTCTCAAGGTATCAGAAATAATAGAACTCACCCTCCGGTTTATTCCGGAGAGGGAGGCAAATAAAAGGGTTTATTCTTTGCTTTTGCATACATTACATAATATCGAGAATAATCCTCCCTCACGCCCCTTTGTAAAGATAATCCCCTTACCCCCCTTTGGTAAAGGGGGGAGGGGGGGATTAGATCTTGGAACACTGTACTATAAAATACACTTCCTCAGACTTGCAGGATTCGCTCCCAAACTTGATACCTGCGGAAGATGCGGGAAGAACGGACACTGGTTCTATGTAGCTCAAGGTTCAATTCTCTGTGAAACCTGCGCAAAAGGTATAGACATTCCTGTAAGCATTAGTCAGGGAGCCATGAGACTCTATTCGGATCTCCTTACCTGGAACATTCAGAAGATACAGCGGATCAAACCTTCAGATGCGCTTTTTTCAGAACTTTCAGATATCATGGACATGCACGTGAAATATATACTCATGCAACCGCTTAAGTCCGAGACCTTTATCCGCTCCTTATCCGATAGTGTCAATCCTTGCAACTTCAGTTCTCTGTAATTTCCTATGCAATAAGTCTTTCAGAAATCTGAAAACATCTCTGAATTTGCCTTTTAAAATGCGCTATACTTTGGGTATTATATCGGAGCACTCACTGTTCATCACAAAAATGTAAATTATATGCTGGATAATTTCTTTAATCCCAAGTCTATTGCCGTTATCGGGGCATCAAGAACACCGGGGAAGGTAGGTTATGATGTTCTCAAAAACCTCATTCAGTATGGCTATCAGGGAGCTATTTATCCCATTAATCCTGAGGCCCCGGAAATCCTTGGTTTAAAGGCTTACCCTTCTATTCTTGACGTATCAGATGAAATAGGATTAGCAGTAGTCGTAGTTCCTCCGAAAAGGGTATTAGAAGTTATCGGTCAATGCGGACAGAAAGGAATTGATGCTGCTGTAATTATTACTGCAGGATTTAGAGAAAGTGGTTCAGAAGGTACAAAGTTAGAAGATGAACTGATCAAAAAAGCAAAAGAATCAGGAGTAAGATTCATAGGTCCTAATTGCCTGGGCATCATTGATAGTCACTCGAGAATTAATGCCTCTTTTGCTGCTGGTATGCCAATTCAGGGGAATATAGGATTTTTCTCTCAATCCGGTGCACTTGGTATCGCTGTTCTTGATCTTGCCCTCTCTGAAGACGTAGGGTTTTCAAAATTTATAAGTATGGGAAATAAAGCTGATATCTCAGATGAAGAGATCATGCAGGCCCTGGCTGAAGACGAAAATACAAAGGTAATCCTGGGGTACATTGAGGGAGTAAGGGATGGGAAAAAGTTTGTTGAGATAGCCAGCCAGGTATCTAAAAAGAAACCACTCATCATTCTCAAGTCAGGCATTACCAGTGCAGGAGTTAAAGCAGCTTCATCCCATACCGGAGCGCTTGCCGGACGAGAGACATCCTTTGAGGCTGCCTTCAAACAGAGTGGAGTTATCCGGGCCAACACCGTTGGTGAACTCTTTAATTATGCCGTTGCTTTTGCCAATCAGCCCCTGCCTCAGGGTCCTAATATTGCCATCTTAACGAACTCCGGAGGCCCGGGAATCATAGCAGCTGATGCCTGTGACAAGGCAGGTCTTCAGCTCGTTCCCCTTCACAAAGAAACAGTGGATGAGCTCAGAAAATTCTTACCACCTTTTGCTTCTTTTTATAATCCCGTTGACATTCTTGGAGATGCTACAGCAGAGAGATACGAAAAAGCCCTCTACACAGTAGTTCAAGATGAGAAGGTACAAGGGGTATTAGTTCTTTTGACGCCAACAGCAATTGTGGACGTGGATGGAACTGCCAAGGCGATAGCAAATATTGCCCATTTAATTGATAAACCGATAGTGACCTCATTCATGGGGAAAAAGAGTATAGAATCCGGAGCAAAGATTCTCATAAAATATCATGTTCCAAATTACAGTTATCCGGAACATGCCGTTTCCTCCCTCAATGCAATGTATCAGTATAACGTATGGACAAAGAGGCCTGAAAAAACTTATCCCGATTTGAAAGGCTTAAAAGATAAAGTCATTGACATATTTGAGAGTGTAAAGGGAGAGAAACGTGACCGTTTAACAGATTCAGAAATGTATGAGGTTTTACATGCATATGGATTTTCACAACCAAGGAGTCTGATGGCCAGAACATCTGAAGATGCGGTTGCCGCTGCTAAGGGAATAGGTTATCCTGTGGTAATGAAGATTGTTTCTCCCCAGATTCTCCATAAGAGTGATATTGGTGGCGTCAAACTCAATGTCAATAGCAAAAAGGAGGTAGAGAATACCTTTTTTGATATCACCACACGTGTTAAACATATTATGCCCACGGCCCAGATATATCGGGGTGATGATTCAGGAGATGGTATCCGGTGGGAAAGAGGTTATTATTGGTATAACGCGGGATGCTCAGTTTGGACATATGATCATGTTCGGACTTGGAGGGATTTATGTAGAAGTTTTAAAGGATATTTCTTTCAGAATAACACCATTAAGCAAAGAAGATGCTCACGAAATGATCAGGGAGACAAAAGTCTTTCCTCTTTTACGGGGAGTGAGAGGAGAAGCAGAAGCAGATATTGAGGCTATTGAAAAATCCATATTGCTTCTCTCGCAGATGGCTCTGGACTTCCCCCAGATCATCGAAGCTGAAATAAACCCACTCCTGGTCAAGAAAAGAGGTGAAGGAGTGGTAGCTATTGATGCACGATTTATTATAGGAGGGGACTAAAATGATTTCTCTATATGTAGGTTCTACATCAGGATATTCCGGCAAGAGCCTGGTCTCTATGGGACTGGGTTTTAAGTTCAAGAAAGACGGTCTCAGGGTAGGATATATCAAGCCTGTAGGTATATTACCGATCAAGATCGAAAATATGTTATCGGATAAAGATGCCTGGTTTATCTATAGAGCACTGGAGTTGAAAGATCCTGTTTCCGAGATATGCCCTGTTGTACTAACCCAGGAGCTTACTGTTAAATCCTACCAAAAGGACATCAAGGGTCTTTTAGGAAGAATTACAAAATCCTATCAGAAATTATCAGAAGATAAGGACATCATGATCGTTGGTGGCTCAGGGAGTATTTATTCCTGGAGTGTTCTTGGTGTATCAGGTCTTAAGGTAATAAAGCGCCTCAATGCAAAGGCTGTTATCGTAGTAAAGTATGAAGGCGATTACTGTGTTGATTACATCCTTCAGGCGAAAAAGGATCTTAAAGATCACTTCATAGGTGTCATCTTTAATAAAGTTACACATGAATATAAGCAAGGTATAGATGACTACATTGTTCCTTTCTTAAAAAGAACAGGTGTAGATATTATCGGAATATTGCCGCAGGATCCCCTGGTTGGTTCCATTACCGTAGAGGAATTGAATGAGATGCTAAGTGGTAAGGTTTTGTGCTGTCATGACAGATTGAGTAATCTGGTGGAACGTTTCTTAATCGGAGCTATGCAGGTCGACAGGGCTACGGAATATTTTAAGAGGACCAAAAATAATGCTGTTATTGTGGGCGGTGACAGGGCTGATATACAGTTATCTGCTATAGAATCCGGCACCGAATGCCTCGTCCTCACCGGTGAACTCTATCCGAGTGAAATCATTATAGCCAGGGCTGAACAGAAAGCAATACCTATCATCGTGGTACGAGATGACACTTATGCTGTAGCAAGGCAATTGGAGAAACTCTCCGTGAGGTTACGACTGAGAGACAAGGCAAAAGTTGCCCATGGAATGGACCTGGTTATGCAGAACTTAAACTTCCCCTTGCTCTATAAAAAGCTGGGAGTTACTATAGGTTAATTAATAATATTCTCCTGGATATGTCCCCATTTCGCTGGATTAAGTTCTTGACATAAAAAAGGTCTTTGATATATAAAATTGTATGCAAATCCCCATGAAGTTCGAAAATTTCTTCTGCCCTAATGAGTCGTGCCATGACCATGGAAAAAGGGGACTGGG
This sequence comes from Nitrospirota bacterium, assembly GCA_963796125.1. Taxonomy (GTDB): domain Bacteria; phylum Nitrospirota; class Thermodesulfovibrionia; order Thermodesulfovibrionales; family SM23-35; genus DASPRG01. The sequence goes on along the minus strand of CAWCKM010000059.1, from coordinate 52,212 downwards.
TAATATCATCATATATGACAGGTACGGAAGGAATCGAAGAAAACTCCTTAAGTGTAAAACATGTAATTCAACCTTTTCAGAACGGCGCAGTTCATTTTTCTTTGGTCTCCATACAAAAGAGACCACGATAAAGGAAGTCATTCATCATCTTCTCGAAGGAATGAGTTTTAGGGAAGCTGCAATTGCATCTGATCTTGATAAGGATACTGTCCAGAGGATATGGAAAAGGTTCTTGCTATCTTGTGAAGATTCCGTAGAAAGCCTTTTAAAGGAATTTAACATAAAACTTGAGGATCTTATAAGTCTCTTATATAAGAGAACTCAAAAAAGGATGAAATAAGATCATGAGCGATATACGAATTGCAGTTGCCGGGGTTGGAAACTGTGCCAGTTCTTTGATTCAGGGGATTGAATATTACAGTTCCTTAGGAGATACCTATCCTGACAGGAACCTTGGCCTTATGCATTATGCCCTTGGAAACTACAAACCGGATGATATCAGAATTGTAGCTGCCTTTGACATAGACGAAAGAAAAGTTGGCAAGCCGCTTCATGAAGCCATTTTTGCCAAACCAAATTGCACAAAGACGTTTAATGGAGGTCTTCCGGATTATCCTGTTACCGTTGAAATGGGTGAAGTGCTGGATGGTGTAGCCCAGCATATGGAAAATTATCCAGACGACAGAAGATTTATCATCGCAAGAAAAGAGCCTTGTGATGTTGCAAAGGTCTTAGAGCAGAGCGGTGCTGAAATTCTCCTGAGTTATCTGCCGGTAGGATCTGAACAGGCAACAGCCTATTATGCTGATGCATGCCTGGCAACCGGTGTTAGTTTCATTAACTGTATCCCTGTCTTTATTGCCTCAGACAAAACCTGGGCAAAGCGCTTTGAAGAAAAAAATATTCCTATCATAGGAGATGATGTCAAGAGCCAGATAGGCGCAACAATCATTCACCGGATGCTAACAAAGCTCTTCGAAGACAGAGGTGTAAAGATAGACAGTACATATCAACTGAATGTAGGGGGGAATACCGACTTTTTGAATATGTTAAATCACAGCAGACTGAAATCAAAGAAGATATCAAAGACAGAGGCTGTTCAGTCTCAACTTCAGAACAGATTGAATAATGAACACATCCACATAGGACCTTCTGATTATGTTCCCTGGCTCAAGGACAACAAGATTTGTTTTCTGCGGATAGAAGGAAGAGGTTTTGGAAATATACCTGTAAGTCTCGAACTCAGACTTTCTGTTGAAGACTCACCGAACAGTGCCGGCGTCGTTATAGATGCTATACGTTGCTGCAAAATCGCGCGGGACAGAGGGGTAGGGGGAGTGCTTGTTTCTCCTTCAGCTTATTTTATGAAACATCCCTTAGTGCAATACCCGGATGAAGAAGCACGAAATATGGTGGAAGAATTTATTGCGGGAAACAGGGAAAGATAGCGGGTGTTAAGTGCCAAATTCGGCCATTTTCTCGACATACCTTTAGGCCAGATTGCAAAAAAAATACCTCTCAGTCCGAATATCCTCACAATAATTGGTTTTCTTATCACCGTCATTGCAGCTTTGATGATTCCTCATCATATCAGACTGGGTGGAATATTGATTTTAATCGGTGGAATCTTTGATGTTCTCGATGGAGTAGTTGCACGGTCAAGAGGTAAAACTACAAAATTTGGAGCATTCCTTGATTCTGTTCTTGACAGGTATTCAGATGCATTCCTTTTTCTTGCCATCGCATGGTACTTTCTGTATAAGGATAATCTTATAGGTATTTATCTCAGCCTTGGAACTTTAGTAGGCGCTTTCCTCATTAGTTATACGCGTGCTCGCGCAGAGGGCATCGGTAAGTCCTGCCATACAGGAATTATGGAAAGACCTGAAAGGATAATTCTTTTATCATTTGCTGCCATTACCGGATGGCTATTACCCATATTATGGATAATGCTCATCCTTACCCACATTACAGTTCTTCAGAGGATTTATCATGTGTGGAGACAGATGAACCCTTAACAAAAGGGGTACTATTTATGGGTTTGAAATATTCACATTTTTTGTTGGGTGACAGATAGAGATCACGTTTGCTGCATACCCCATGCTTCTCCCCTTGCAGACCCATAGGCAGAACTTAAGGCATTTAACCCGGGAAAAACCTTCTCAAGCCATGCCGGATCGTTATTGAAATATTTACATTCCCAACAAGTAGTTCCCATTGGACAATATTTAATCTACTGAGCTGTTTTGCTTATCCAGAAATCTCCAAATACTAAGATTGAAAGTACAAAACCCAATGTGACATTAACTATAACGCCAATTGTAAAAGCCCAGAATGGCTTTTTTCCTGCGGAAGCAAGTTCCCTGAATCTCGTGGTAAGACCAATGCTTAGAAAACAAAAGATAAATGCCCATGACCTGAGACTCTTTATGGGTTTAATGAGTTCTGGCTTAAGAATCTTGTCGTACTCCTGAAGGGAATATTGAGACGCGATTATGGTGATAACTACTGAGGCAACAAAGAAACCGAGAACAAACTTAGGGAATCTCCACCATATCTCTGATACAGCTGGCCGTGTACCACATTCCTCTTTTTCCCATTTTAAACATGCAATCAGAGCAAAAATAAATGACCATATGCCAAGCCATATATCTCTTCCAATAACTTTCATAAGGGTAAAGGCTTTCACTGAAACATCTTCAACCCCAACCATTTTTTCATAGGCAACTGCTGCAGCCAGTCCTGCTGCATCAGCAAATTCAGATGATCCCACCCAGGCGCCTACTGGCGCCGGATGCAAATTTAACAACTTTGAGAAATAGGGTATAAAGAATATCATGACAATAGCCCATATCGTTACCAAAGTTATCGTAATAGATACGTCTTCCTTTTTTGCCTTTACCGCACCGCCAACAGCTATTGCTGCAGACACACCACAAATGGCTGCGCCAACTCCAAGTACTGCTCCAAACCTCTTATCAAGCCCAAAAAGCTTATGAGCTACAAAGTATATAGTCAGACACGTTACTACCGAAATAATTGTAGCCTGCAGAAAAGCAATAGGGCCTGCCCAGATAATAAGGGTAAAGGGAAGCGTTGCACCAAGAAGAACAATACCGGTCTTTATGTAATACTCTACCCTGAAGCCTGAATCCATCCACTTCGGCAGCTTTAAAACATTCGATATGAGAAGTCCGAGTAACAGGGCAACAAGTGGAGCTTCAAATCCATAATTGTTCAGGGGTTTATATTCTCCGATTATAAAAGTGAATATTGACAGCATATACAGAAAGATAAAGGACGGGATATACTCAGACTGCTTGAACCCTAATATTCTGGTACTTGTGCTGAAGATTATCAACCAGAAAACGAACTGAAGAGCATACCATCCAATTTTAGCAGAAAAATGCTCAACAAGTTTTCCGAAATCTGTCCATGCAGGAGGAAGAATACTCAGGGATTTAAGAAAAGGGTTGCCAGTATAAAAAAATGCTATTGCTGCTATCACAATGCCGAGCCCGAGATAAATTGCCCACCAATCTTCTTTCAGATACAGTTCCTTCCATCCCATGGGCTTTCTTGTTTCTTCCATAAGATACCCCCCTTTCGTAATACAGTTTGCCCTATAACATCCAGAAGATCTTCCTAATTACTGAGTGTATGCACAGTACTTTTTCCGGTTAGTTTTCTTTGTGATTAATCATCCTTTCATATTACCTATAATTTTAGGATAGGTTATCTCTGTTAATACTAAAAGTCAATATACTGCATGCATTCCCTATCAAACTTTAGTTTTAAAAAATATAAAACTTTTTCCTGATTGACAAGCGGTTTGTGAAACAAACACAATGTATTAAAGTTAAGTTGGGGGGAGGGGCCCCCGGTAGCTGGGGCTTTTCCAGACATATTTTTCCAAAATGGGCAGGGGGAAGCAGCCTTTCCCAGCCTTTCCGCATCTTTGCTTTCCCCTGGCCCCTTACCTTTATCTTTCAATATCTATTTCTTTTACCCTCAAAGAAAGGATATAGTTGAAAGGTAGGATAATTCATTAAGAGCGGGCGACGGGATTCGAACCCGCGACCTTCAGCTTGGGAAGCTGACACTCTACCGCTGAGTTACGCCCGCAATACAAAATTCTATAAACCAGTATGTATTAAAGTCAAGAAATCATTTTTCCTGAAAAACAGAAATTGTTTTTTAAAATAATCTGACCTATCTGATTTCACTCTACGGAGGGGCGACTTAAGGAGGGGTTTTTTGATAATTCTTTTATCTCTCTTTTTATACAAATTATTTGCACAAAGCTCTCACGCACTCTTCTATTGTCACTCCCTGTTTAACTTGACCTTTCACCAATAATTCACAGCACTCCTTTTCACAAGACGATCTATCAAAAAATTCTTCCCCATATTCATTCACGGCTCCTCTTTGAGTTACAAAAATATAAATTTCACCTGTTTGTAAATCTTTTACCCTGCCAACTCCCCTCTGATATTCATACCCATTATGCGTCATTCTAAATATAAGCGGATAGTTGCTATTTGAATCAAATTCATAATCAAACATGGTAATCTTTCCCATTAACATATGCACCGCTCCATCTTTTTTACCATTCCAACTGCCTTTAACAGTCATACTTAATGAATTATCCACTAAAAATTCATTTCTAATAACAAGAGACTCTTGATTATTAGAAATTATACTTGCAAACCCATTTGATACAATTATCATTTCTCTTGGTGCTTCCTGGATGAAATCTCCCTTGGTAATTTTCTCAGTCATACTATAAATCTCTCCCTTTGCAAACCTTCCCGTACGCAGTATGACTTTAACATCACTCCCATCTCCTTCTTCAGCCCTGATTCTTTGTAAAACAAATCCGTCCTCCACTATCTCAGCAAAGCATACTGTAGTTAGAAAAAGCACTAAAACAAATATCGCCATTACTAAAATCTTCGCACACATAGTCATTTATATCAAAAGAACGTATTGAACATTATGATACAGTTTTAGAACCTCTCTTTACTGTTGACTCTGATTCAACATTTTGCCTTTTAGTGAAATTTAAATCCATAGAATATCAGGATTAGCCAGAAAAAAAATGTATCACAGCCCAGGTTCTTTCGCTATAAATCAGTTCCTTTAAGTTTCTTTTCTGACGATTATCCCAAAAAATCGCCATAGCAAAGTGTTACTCTTTTAGACACTCTCTTTAACCATTGATTCTGACTCAACATTTTGTTCTTTTACTGTCTCATCAGTCAGACATCATCAAGCATACCCGATATGAGATAACCTTTCGACTCTAAGAAATCTATTATCATGCGGTCAGAAATTCCCAAAGGTTTTACAACTCTAAGCCCTTTACCCCTTAAATAATCTACAAAATCCCGCTTCTCCATACACTTCTACAGCTCTTTCTAAAGAATTACTTGAACGAACTTGATAGGGCAAAGGAAACTTTTTGTTAAATAAGCGCAGGATACTACCTATCCAATTCTCACCACGTCCAACATGTCCTAAAGATTCTCGAAAAGTGGAACGAGTAAAGGAGCAAAGGAAGGAACCTTCTTCATAAAGGTCAAAATGGTCTGGTTTAACTTCTTTAAATTCGTACCGTGCCATATCGTTACACTCTGCACACCCATCTCGCCGGATTTCGGAGTGTAACGAATATGACCACGCTCTGGAATAGCCGTGATGACCTTAAGCATAGTATATACCAAGAACGAAGGGCTAAAGTCAAGGGAAAAATGAACATCACAACGCACAATGGAAACATCATAGCAAACTTTACATAATATATCTTATCAGACATTATATTTAAACAAAAAATGTTAGTAACATGTTATTAAGAGTGTTCAGAACTCTTTCTTGCTTGTGTAAATTTAAGGGTTCTAACATACATGAATAGGATTTGAGCAGAAAAATAATTATTAAAATTCAATTGGTTATATGTGTTCTACCAATTCTCCGTTCAGGTAATTTCCTTCAATATTGGCAATCCTTACTCTCACAAAGGTTCCCTTAGGGTATCCATTGGGAGGCATCCTGACCTTCAAGTAATTACTTGATGTTCCTGATGACGTATTATCGCTTCCCTGCGCTTCTATAATAATATCGAGGATCTTATGCACTTGAGATGCCATGTATTCCATTCTTTTCCTGTCACTTAAAGCTTTTAATGCATTACTCCTTTTTTTCTTTACTGCAAAATTATTCTGGTTTGGCATTTTAGCGGCTAATGTATTTGGCCTCGGTGAGAATGGAAATGTATGGATGTAAGTTATTGGCAGGTTATCAAGTAACTGGCTTGTATTATTGAACTCAGCATCACCCTCTCCCGGGAAGCCTGTAATTATATCAGTGCCTATAGCTATATCTGGTGCACTTTTTAAGATCTTTTCTATTACACCAACATAATCACTTACTGAGTACATCCTATTCATAAGCCTTAATATCTTCTCATCACCGCTTTGCAGTGGCAAATGAATATGCCTACAGATCCTTTCATCCTGAAAAAGTTCTATTAATTCATTATCTATATCTTTTATTTCTATTGAACTCAGTCTTATTCTTTTAATTTTTGTTTTTTTTAATATCATTTTAAGTAATTCTGAAAGTTTTAGTTGAGGTTTTAAATCGTATCCATAGGAGCCAAGGTTTATTCCAGTAATAACAACCTCATGGTAACCTGCAGCATCAACTTCCATAGCCTTCCTAATAACTTCCGAAGCCTGGACGCTTCTCGATCTTCCTCTTGCAAGAGGAACTGTACAATAGGAACAAGCATAATTACAACCATCCTGAATCTTAAGATATGGCCTTGACCTATTTACAAGACAAAATGTATTACTTTTAACCTTATTAGATAACATATTAATAATATTATCTTTTTCTATATTTGATACCACTTCGAAAACTCCTTGTGTGTTTTTCACCTCATCCCGGTTCAATTGAGAGTAACATCCTGTAACTATGACCTTGCCTCCAGATCTTACAGCTCTTCTTATAAGCTGTCTTGACTGATAATCACTTTTTGCAGTGACACTACATGTATTGACAATGCAGTAATCAGGACTTTCAGCTAAACCAACAGCAGACCATCCGAGTTTTCTAAGATTCCCTTCTATCACATCGCTTTCTGACTGATTAACCCTGCAACCAAGAGTAAGCACTGATACTTTCATTCTCAAATCTTGCCTTTCTTATCAACAGCTCCTTTTAAATCTTGAACCAAGAGTTTCCCTTCAAGAGAATGCTTTCTTCCCTTTGTAATTTCTACAGATATTAAGGCTCCCTTCTTAATTTCAATCCACGGAATATTAACTATCTTGTTTGTTCTTGTCCTGCCTGTCAGTTTTTTCCTGTCTGCTTCACTCTCTCCTTCAAGTAGTATCTCCTGAAATGTACCCTCAAGTAACTTATTTTTATTCTCTGTTATCTTATCCTGTAATTCCAAAATCTGGATCAGTCTCATTGATTTCAATCCGTCTGACAGTTGATTCTCCATACCTGCAGCCTTAGTGCCGGGCCTTGGAGAAAACTTAAAAGCAAATATCCCATCAAACTCAATTTTCTTTAGTGCCTCTATTGTTAACATATGATCATCATCTGTCTCGCCTGGGAAGCCGGCTATGATATCGGTTGTTATCGAAATATTGGGAATTTTGTTTCTGAGTTTTGACACTTTTTGGATGTATTCCTCAAATGAATACCCCCTGTTCATCAGACGCAAAATTTTATTTGAGCCTGATTGCAGGGGAAGGTGGATATGTTCGCAAACCCTTGGAAGGTCACCCATTACTGCTATAAGTTCCTCAGATAAGTCCCTCGGATGGGAAGTAACAAATCTTATTCGTTCTATTCCCCCTACCCTGTTGAGTATTTTTAAAAGCTCCGGGAAATTAGAATTGCTCCGATAAGAATTTACATTCTGACCGAGAAGGGTTATTTCCTTATATCCTCTTGCAGCAAGTTCCTTTACTTCAGCCAGTATTTTGTCTGTCGGCCTTGATCGTTCCCGTCCTCTTGTATAAGGAACAATACAGAAACTACAGAAGTTATTGCATCCATACATGATGGTTACCCATGCCTGCACTCCGTCAACACGTTTTGCGGGAAGATCTGTTTTTTCTATCTCAGGATTATCTTCTAAAGCAGTAGATGCAATCTTGCCTGATACGAAATCTTTAAGTGCATGTATATTCTGTGGCCCGAATACAAAACTTACACAAGGTGCTTTTCTTAAAATATTTCCCCCCTCCTGTTGTGCTATACAGCCAGCAACAGCTATTTGCACCTTTGGCCTTTTTTTCTTAAACGCCTTTATTCTCCCGAGTTCGCTATAAAATTTTTGTTCAGCTTTTTGCCTGACGCTGCATGTGTTAAATATGATTAATTCGGCATCATTCGGATCTCCGGTCTCAGTAAATCCTTCTTGCTCGAGAATACCGAGCATCTTCTCAGAGTCATGGATATTCATTTGACAACCAAATGTGTGTATATAAACATTCTTTTTCATTTCAGAAATGTAACATTTATTATCTGATTCTGACAAGAAAAGCCTATAGTGGAAGCATTTTCACTTCTTATGTTGCTTTTAAAGAATGGCTGAACTTACTTCTGATTACTGAGATAGTTATGTAGTAACTATTTTTGACAGGAACAGCGCCTCTTTGATGCCAATTCAACAAAACAAACAGAATAATGGATTTAACTCCTATTTCCGTTTATGCTGTAAAGGCCTTACCAATGAATGATCCTTAAAGAAGTTCGTTATTGCTTTCATATACTTGGCATCCATACCTAAATATTCAATTCTGACTACACAAGTTCCCAATGTTATCATATCAAGCATCTTTGCTGCGGCATAAGACAGATCTAAATCTCTAAAGGATACTAATGGCCCCCTATCATTAACCATACAGAAAGTAGTCTTGTCATTCATAATGTTGGTGATCTTTAACCATGTACCAAAAGGATATTTCTTATGTGCGCAGGTAAAGTTATGCATGTCAAATATTTGCCCTGAAGCTGTCTTTTTCCCATGAAAATTAGGCCCATACCATGAAGCAACAGAATAATCTGTCTTCCCGTCATTCTGAAAACTTGTTTCTGCCATGCAAACTTTAAAAGTGTTCAGAGTAACACAGAATATCAGGATAATAAGGCCAATAATAATTTTTCTCATCTCAACCTCCTATCACACCGTTTGTTGCACGAAAAATACTCATAAGAGGTAATGTTGAATCACATGGTTATTGAAGGTTTACCTCTTAGCCCCCGGAATGGAGTCGATAATGTTTTTTGATTGCACTATTATAACCTATTTCATTAATCTTTTCTCGATATAAAGTTACCTTGTTTTCTATTGTTGAATAAAGTTTTTCACAACTGCTGTTAACAGTTCTCATAAATGAAGGGGATGCTCAACTTTTTATTTTATTGCATCTTTTAATGACTTACCTGCTGTAAACTTTGGAGTCTTCTGCCGCGCAATGGTAATTACATCACCTGTCTTTGGATTACGCCCATTTCTTGCTCTCCTCTCCAGGACTGAAAAGGTGCCAAACCCAACAAGTATCACTTTCTGCCTTTTCTTTAAACTATTCTTTATAGCATTAAGTGTTACATCCAGGGCTTTTGATGCTTCTGCTCTCGTTATTTTTGTGCTGCTTGCAATTTTCTGAATTAACTCGGTCTTTGTCATTTGTTTCCTCCTTAACATACACAGAGGTTGTCTCCGTTATATTTGTTTGTACTGGGCTCGACTTTCCAAACACATCAATTACCAGAAATGTGTCTCATGATATCAGAGGTAAGGTTACAGATTACTTACAGATTCGGAGAGCAAAAAATAAGGGGAAAAATGAGCTGTTTAAGGAATTATCCATTTGCGGAGGCTTTCGGCTACAGATCGTATGTTGTAAACGCCCTTAATAATTAACTGGCCCCCTCTTCTCCTGTTCAGGATAAGGGTACCAACGCGGAAAGGTGTTTCTATAAGGTTCTGTTTGAACGAAACCTCATAAAAGTCCATCAGAGGGAAAAACTGCTCTTTTCTGCTTACATGCCCTGTTAACATTCTGATTTCAGATGAACTCATTTCATAGCTGCTCATCAAATTCCAGAGCAATGTACGGATGCCATAAAGAAGAAAAAAGAGAGAGAATATTTTTCCGTAAGGTAGATTTGAAATAAGATTTGAATGCGGTATAGGAAGTTGTGTGATAACATATTTGTGAATCTCCTTAGAGATTGCCGGTGAATTATTTATTAACCAGTAGAAAATTCCAAAGCAAATAATATAAACAAGCAGGAAAGATATGATTGCAGGCTTTCTTTTGTAATAAAATTCAGATTTTTCCATTCAACCATTCTCCTTTGCAGACTATAAGAAAAATAACCTTTTCTTCACTATACATTTTAAGTGCATATTCAGCTCTCAAGTATAGCAAAATTATATAAAAATCAACAAAAGTTAATGAGGAAAGGAAATTGAGTGATATCGTTAAAAAAAGACCGGAAAAAAGGGGCTGGAGAATTTCTCCTCCAGCCGAAACTCGTGTGTGCATGCGGAACAGGACTATTTCTTTTTCTTTGCGGGCTTCTTCGCTGCTTTCTTCTTTGCTGCTGGCATAAACAGTCACCCCCTTTCCATCCCGCACCTACCCGGTAGGGAGCGCGGGAAACCTCACTCATGGTTTACCTATTAAGGCAATCTTTTTCCCTGATGATATTTTTTTCAGATTAGCATCGCCCTTTTTTTTCTTTAATCTGTATTCGTCTTCATCTATCATAGTGCAGTTGATTTTTTGCTCAAATCGTCTTTCAATATCCTTCAGTTCTTTTGCAGGAGAAGTAACTGCTCCGATAACGAAAAGATCCACTGTTTCCACATTATCTCCCTCTGCATATGGACCATAGAGAAAAGCAGCTTTTGCACCTGAGGCCCTCAAAACAGCCTTGAGCGCACCAGGCAGCCCAAGAGATTTTGTTATCAGATTCTTTAATTCAGAGTATAAAGGAGATTCTTTATTTGCATGGAAATATTTGAGGTTGGCAATTTTCTCACTGTTCACGATGCCCATCTTTTCGAGGTTGTCAAGTTCTTTCTTCACACCTGAAGGATTTTTTCTGAGGAGTTTTGCTATTTCTCTGATATAGAACTGTTCGTCTGGACTATTGAGAAGAAGCGAGAGGACATCCGCCCTTACTGATGATGAGAATAAACTTTTTAACTTTACTGCCATCTAAGATTTATATACAACAATAATTCATATTTGTCAACAGAAAAATTATATTAGTAAACAAATGATGCAATTTTGAAAACGATTCCAGTTTGCCTGAAATCTCCCTTGCTGAACTTTGCTAACTAATTTTAAACTATAAGAAATGTTAGACATGCTTAAGAAGAAATATGGTAAGCCATACTTGTTCGCAGGATTAGCGATACTTCTTTCAGTTATTCTAAATGTGAATATTTTTGGCGAAGAAAATGTCGTACCCAAAAGGGACAGTTCCTCTAATTTTCGAGAGGATAAAGATGAACCAGAATTTGTGACAGAGGGTAAATTAACATTCCTCAATAAAGAGAAAAGGGAAATAATTATACAAATAGATATCGAGGTAGCTGACACTCCCTATGAAATTCTGACCGGTTTAATGTACAGGCACTCAATGCCTGATACCGCAGGTATGTTATTCATTTATAAACAATCTCAGCAATTATTCTTCTGGATGAAAAATACCTATATCCCACTTGATATTATTTTTGTTAACGAAAACATGCAGATAGTAACGTTATGGAAAAATACTAAACCACTCTCGGAAAAAACAATTCCATCAAATCAATTCTCAAAATATGTTGTTGAAGTAAACGCTGGATTTTGTGATAAATATGATATTAAACTTGGCGACTATATAACATATAGAATAAATTAATCTTATATTAAACTATCCTCATTCAAAATCAATTATTATAAATGCCGTTTGGAAATGATATTTTGAAAATCAGCTATCAGCTACTCAACCCAGAGGGCAGGTTTCAGTGTCTGCATTATTTCCTGAGAAGCCTCAAGTGAGAGACAATATGCCCCTCTATACCTTTCACCTTTTGCTATTTTTGGGTGTTCGGCAACAGTAATAAGGTACTCACCAGTTGCCGGTAACGTAGCTGCAATTTCATTAGGAAGCACGCTTTGGTCCGTTTTAATAAACAAGACTCCGGGTATTTTGGCTGCAAGCAACAGGGTCGCCCGCTTTCCTGAACCTGCTTCCGCTGGATCAGACTCCAATCGAATAGTGACCGTTTCTCCTTTGATTCCATTGAACTTAAAGATATCCTGATCAAGGATAGATGGTTTAGGATCATTGCCAAGAATAGAGCAGAAGATAGACTTTTTTATTACTGTTACTGCCATATTATCAAAGTCAAACTCAAGGCCATCACTTACAGCAAGTTCTAATACATACGTCCCGGAAATATCAGGTATGAAAGTAGGAAAAACAGAGTTTCTCCCTGAAATATCTTCATTGTCTAAGCTGGCTTCCAGGAGGCACAGACACAAAACTCCATTTATAGCTCAGAGGCTGTGGACCATTATCGGGGTCATTACTTGCCGAACCATCAAGGTTAGCGGTTTGACCCAACCAGATAGTAATATCAGATCCGGCAAGAGCATTCGGTGGAACATTGGGAGTTGTGGCTATAATGTTTACTGTATCCCTTGATGAAAAATCACCATCATTCACATTAAGACTGATGATATAAGAGCCATCTGCATCAGGTATAAAGCTCGCAGAAACATTATCCCTGTTAGCAAGAAGATCATCGGTAAGAAAACTTCCACCTGGGACAGAGTCAAAGCTCCAAAGATAAGACAAAGGATTAGGGCCATTATCCGGATCATTGCTTCCACTTCCATCGAGATAGACTATCTGTCCTGTAAATACATTCTGATCCGGTCCTGCATTGGCATTTGGTGAAACATTTGGAGCAGCAGCAATGATTACAACCTCATCCGGGGCACTTTCGAGAACACCGTCATTGACAACGAGTTCCAGCCTATAGATTCCATCTACATCAGGGGTAAATGTTGGTTTAGCACTTGTGGGATCTGAAAGGGATATATCTGTGACATTGCTACCAACTGGAACCCCTATAAATGTCCAATGAAAAGTTATTAGAGTGCTTTCTGGATCATAGCTATCGCTGCCATTAAGGGTAACAAGTTTTCCGGTAACAACATTTTGGTCAGGTCCAGCATGTCGCAAATGGAGGCTGGTTAGGTACACTTGCTGGATCAGCCGGATTTGAACCCCGTAATACTCCTGATAATTACTAAATCCATCATTATCCTTGTCAGCTGATGCATCATTTGCATTAGGATTCAGACCATAAGTGACCTCCCATCCGTCTGGCATACCATCATTATCCGTGTCCTGGTTATGAGGATCTGTACCATTCTGATACTCCTGTAGATTAGTCAAACCATCATTATCAGGATCTAAATTTGCATCAGTTGGTTCTTGGGAATAAGCCCATTGCTGTTTCCCATTCGTCTGGCATTCCATCTCTATCCGAATCAAGGAGACTCAATGCATATGTAAAGGCAGTTTCTCTTGTGTTTTTCAAGTCCCCCCGCCGTAATTATGGCTTTTAATACATGAGTTCCAGGTTCCACAATGCCCACATCTAATATTCAGAGTGGAAAAACCATTCAGTGAAATTGTCTGAGTATTTATTGTGTTTTCATCGAGTTGAAGTTCAAGGTTGACATCAACTGTGCCATACATATTCACTGTTCGCATTGAACAACTTCTGTATTAGTTGAATAATCAGTTTTATCCGTTGTCAAGTCTATAAGCACTGCATCTCCAACATCGAACGCTTCAGAGCCCGAGGCAAGAAGTAAACCTTCCGTATATATTCCATAAACTAGACGGTGAATGCCGGAGATTGAAGTGGACAGTGAATAGTTGCCTGTGAAGAATAAGGGTTCAGCAGAAAAAAGATTAACGCTACTTTCACCAGCATTTGTATATTTTTCTTCAGGGTCAACTATCCATGTTTTTAATGTTCCTGATAGATTCTGGTTACTCTCTATAGTAAGACTCATGTTTAAAGTATCTGCAGTGGCATACTTTCCTTTATCAAGGATTGCCTCTTTCACTTTGACGGAGACACCTGCTACGTCAAAAGGATGATTACCTGTATAAGTTTCTCCGTTTGGTAATAAAATTTCATAACTGATATGGTAAGTTCCTGACGTTGTCATGTCAGGTAAGGTAAAGCTCTTCAATGCTATACCGGTAAACACAAATGTTTCCGAGTAATTTAAGGCCGATAGTGTCAGTGTGCTACTGGTTGTTCCACTTTCATTGTTTACTGTTATTGACACTGTCTCTCCCGGGTTATACACCTGTTTATCTGTCGTTATCGTTAAGACATCTCCTTTTTTATAAATATATAGAGAGTTCAGATGTATAGAGCGTCCTGACTCATGGTATATGCCATAGAATAGCTTCTCCCCTGTAATCTCCGTGAGAGGAATATTAAAGTTTAAAGTCTCAGCTTCATTCAATAAAAATGGCTGTATCTCTTCATATCCGTTGTAATTGACCCTTGCAAAAAGATTAATACCGCCGGTTCCTGATGCCTGGTTCACAACCAAGGCAAGATGTACAGTATCAGCTTCACTGTAATACTGTTTATCCAAGGTCGCACTTACATTGATGTTTATTCCAGCAAGATGGTATTTTACTTTCCCTTCCTTGACTACAGACTGATGACCGTTGACTATTGACTGCAAGCGATAGCTAACATAGTAATCTTTCTCTTCTAAATCCTCTGGCATTATGAAGCTAAAGGTTACCGACTTTTCTTCACCAGGTATCAGCCATTCTTTCTTTGTAGAATCAATTAAATCGTATGCTTTGAAATGAAAATCAAAAGCCCCTTCTTTGTTACCTGTATTTTTGACTTTGAATGCAAATATTGCCTCCTCACCTGCTACAAAAGTCTGATAAGGTGGTAACTGGGTTATTTGGAATATTGCACTTTGAATGCTGAGTGACGTACTGACAACTCTTACCTGTTGACCGCTGCTATTGAAAAACTCTGCTTTCAGAGTATAATGCCCTGGGTCAAGAGCTGAAGGATTGATATTGAAAGTTAATAACTGAGAGTTTTGTGGTAACAGTTGAGGGATAGTCTGGGAACCATTCCATACAATCTGTCCCGATTCGAGGGTACTGACGTTAAGATTTATACTGCCACCGAGTTCATTGTATCCGATATTCATCACATTCACTTCTACTGGTATAATTTCATTGGTTTGTGATCCTGCAGAGATTGTCATCTCTATTGTGTTCTCTTTTCTGACTAAAAAGTTTGCCTGAGCAGAAGCGGCTGGTTGCATACAATTAGCAGATAGCTGGTAGCTTCCTTCTGTGAGATCAAAATATAAAGTATCAGTTACACTGCTCCCCTTTGCTATAAAGTAAGTTTTTGACTGTAACAAAGCTGCCGGTTGCACGTTAAAGATTACAGTTATATTTTCATCAAATTGTCCGGTATTCACTATGGTCACGGGTACTTCAATCCTGCTTTCTGGATACACGGTGTTTACACTAATATTTATTGATGCTCCGAGACCATATGTAACTGTCTTTGTTATCGTCTGGGTCACATCACCAGTAAATGTAAATGTATAGGTTGTATCTTGTACTATCTGTTGACTGAATTGTATTAACTTAGTTTCTCCTGCTGGTATTGTTATTGTCTGTGTTTGATTATCGGTTGAGGACAGTAGACTAACGACTGCTGTTATTTTCCCTTCATTTTTTATTTCTACGTGTATATTAAATGGTTCACCATCAACTATTTCCGGAGCCGATACTGTTGTTGTTACCCTGGGACTTGCCACTTCATAGTGGTCGGATATTTCAATGAGTGCAGAATTGTTTTGCGTAACCCTTCCTGTAAGTGCAAAGGTACCTTCGGTACTTGTTATTGTAGTTATGGTAAATGGATACCTTCCATTCGATGGAATGTCGAAGGTAGATGAGTAGATATCTTGATTACCTGTTGCAGACTGTTGACTAAGGATTAAAGAAATCTCTGAGGCTGTCACCGGAGCAAGATTCTGTACTTCTCCTGTGATTGTCACTGTGTCTCCTGATTTATAGACCTTTTTGTCTGTACTGAATAGAAGAACTGTATTGCCTTTGATTATGTAGAATGGATATTCTGCTCTGACAATTAACTGAGATGTACTAGATTTCAAAGTACCTGTAACCAAAAATTTACCTGTCATTCCTATGGCCGGAATATCCTCAATGATTGTTTGTGAACCTGAAAAATTTACAGGCGATATAGTTTTTTCAAATATTACTTCCTCGACAGGAAGATCTTGCGGAACAAAGGTTATATAAATTCTGTAAGGCAAAGTCGAATAACCACTATTTGGATTCCTCACACTCACATAGTAATCACCTTCCACATCCACAAACTTGCTCAATACCGCAGGCCCGGGACTTGATAACATTCCCTGTATTTGCAAGCGCACTGCCGGCACTGTTGTAAAGGAAGAGCACATAAGTCTGGCCAGCCGGTATGTCACTTACCGTCACCTTGATTGTTCCGTTGCTCGGTAAGGTTACCTTGTAGTAGTCATACATCTCGCGTTAGGATAGATGTAACTACGCTTCGGTCTTGTCCAAAGGAAGTAACGTTGCTGTAGCTATGTTCCCATTAGGCTCATTGATGTATATATTCCCATCTAATGGAACAAACTCAACCCGTATCCTGTAAGGTGATGTCGAGTATCCACTATTTGGATTCCGCACACTTACATAGTAATCACCTTCCACATCTACAAACTTGCTCAACACCGCAGGACCGGGACTTGATAACATTCCCTGTATTTGCAAACGCATTGCCGGCACTGTTGTAAAGGAAGAGCACATAAGTCTGGCCAGCCGGTATGTCACTCACCGTCACCTTGATTGTTCCGTTGCTCGGTAAGGTTACCTTGTAGTAGTCAAAATCTCGCGTTAGGATAGATGTAACTAGCTTCGGTCTTGTCTAAAGGAAGTGTCGTTGCTGTAGCTATGTTCCCATTAGGTTCATTGATGTATATATTCCCATCTAATGGAACAAACTCAACCCGTATCCTGTAAGGTGATGTCGAACTTCCACTATTTGGATTCCTCACACTCACATAGTAATCACCTTCCACATCTACAAACTTGCTCAACACCGCAGGACCGGGACTTGATAACATTCCCTGTATTTGCAAACGCACTGCCGGCACTGTTGTAAAGGAAGAGCACATAAGTCTGGCCAGCCGGTATGTCACTCACCGTCACCTTGATTGTTCCGTTGCTCGGTACAGGTAACCTTGTAGTAGTCATAATCTCCAGTAGGGATAGATGTAACTCACGCTTCGGTCTTGTCTAACGGAAGTGCCGTTGCTGTAGCTATGTTCCCATTAGGTTCATTGATGTATACATTCCCGTCTAGTGGAACAAACTCAACCCGTATCCTGTAAGGTGATGTTGAGCTATCCACTATTTGGATTCCGCACACTGACATAGTAATCACCTTCCATATCAACAAACTTGCTCAATACCGCAGGCCCGGGACTTGATAACATTCCCTGTGTTTGCAAGCGTACTGCCGGCACTGTCGAAAAGGAATAGCATTATAAGTCTGGCCAGCCGGTATATCACTTACCGTCACCTTGATTGTTCCGTTGCTCGGTAAGGTCACCTTGTAATAGTCAACATCTCCCGATGGATAGATTGTACCAGAACCATCTTGCATCTAAATTCAATGGTGTTCCTTGGGTTAAAGTGTTATTTGGTTCTATTTCATTGACGTCTAGAAATCGGTTCTGCCTGCTGTAAATCAATATCCAAAGTAGTCCTTACTTCCTGAAAGGTAACCATCGTATTCAATTCAGAATAGTACTGTTTTGTTACCTTAACAGCATATGTTCCAACAGGGAATTTATTAAGCGTGTATAAGCCGGTGAAACCCGAGTAAACAACTATTGAAGACTGATCAGACGAAGCCACTTCCAGAGGGGTCAACTCAACCTGTGCGCCTGAAATAATATTTCCTGTTGATGCATCTTTCACTGTTCCGCTCAAGTTGCCATAATGAGATGGCGTGAGAAAAATATCATATGACTGTTGGCCTGCGACTATCTCGGCTGTTGTTTCGAATTTGTCGTAGCCAGCATAATTGACACTTAATGTGTGCAGACCAGGTGGTATATCATAAAAATGATACGTCTGTTCGTTCATTAGGACCCGATTGGAAAATGTATTATCAATCTTAACCTCCACACCTAACAAAACCTCATTCGTTAATCTGTTCATCACCCTTCCTGAAAGTTCTCCTGTTGTTTGTGGCTGAATGTTTGTTTTATTCACTGAAAATTGTTTCTCATTCATGCCCTCAACAACTGATATTTCTGGTTCATCTAAGGGATAATAGCCATCTTTTATAATTCGAAGGGTGTAAGAACCTGCTGGGAGTTTCAACTCGGCAATCCCATCAAAGTTGCTAAAAGAGATTCTTGATTCAGCATCTGACGACAGGACTTCCCTTGGAACAATTTCGAGCTTTGCACCTATGATGAGATGCTCCGTAGCAGCGTCTTTAATTGTGCTCTTGAGAGTTCCATACTTGCTTGGAGAAAGTACAGCATTATAAGTCAGAACGCCTTCAGGAACATTAATTTCAGCCGTGCCCTTGTCAAATCCTGGATATACAATATTTATAGTGTGGAGTCCGGATGAGATATTGACGAGAACAAATTCACCCTGAGATGTGGTATATGTTTCTTTATCTCCAATAGAAATTCTTGCTCCCTGAATCGATTCCCCTGACACTGCATCAATAACAGTTCCTCTTACCGTACCTGTCTTTGCAGCAGGCAATACCTTGATACTAAGTTCAGCATTGAGGATACTCTCTCCTGTACTCGCCATCTCCATAATAGCTCCTATACCCTCTGTATCAAGATAAACATCTTTTCCTGTTCTTATGGCGAGCGTTCCGGATATGCCTGATACCGAGACGTTTGAATCATGATCTGTGACTCTGCCGGTAATTTGATCTTTTATTGAAAGTTTTAAAATATATTGGCCTGAAACCGATCCTGAAGGCACAGTCAAATGATGGACTTTTGTGTCCTTTGCTGAAATACTGCCTGTAAAATTGTTGTTCGATATAGTAAAACCATTCATATCCCTGAGCGTTGTACTAAGTTCATAGTTTGTGCCACCACCTCCCGTGTTGTTTACAGTAACGGATATGCTCTCGCCGGCATTGCATGATCCAGATAGGGTTGAGAGTTCAAGCTTTGATTCTGGAATATAGAAATCAAAATTCTTTGCGACGGACCCGTTGCCGAGAGTCACAAGGAGAGAGTGTTTTCCTGATGTTGCATCCAAAGGAACGGGAATAGAATAAGATTCTGTAACTGTCTGTTGTGGTGATGCAGAGATAGAAGAATTTCTGGAATATTGGAACTCCGGTACCTCAACTTTCAGAGACAAATCTTCCTGGAAATTGCCTGTATTAGAAATATTAACTATTGCATTTACTGTTTCTCCTATTGAATAAGTAACCTTGTCAAAGGTATTCTGAATCGCATAGGAACGGTCGATTATTTTCTCTCCTGAAGCCACCTTCTCTCCATAGCTTACAATGTACTTAAGACGATAATTCTCCGAAGACTACGATGTCTGTTGGAATATCATATGTAAATGTCTTTGCCTGTCCTGAAGATATACTAAATGCTGATGTACTGGAATAAAGAATTCTTCCAACAGAGTCTGCAAAATCAACTTTCAGGTTTGCTGTGGGGACATCCGTAATCCAGATGTTTTTCACTTCAAATAATGCCTGGAATGTAGAGTTTGGAGTAAATATTGCCGGTAACACCGGATTAATTGACAGCATTGCAGAAGGAACTTCAAAATTCGCTGAACTCTCATTTATCTTCTTTCCGTTTACATCAAAGACTTCTGCCGATACCACATACAGACCGTTCTGAATAGTTTGAGGCAATTCAAAACTAACGTTTTGAGTTGATGCTCCATTTTCCGGGAGGATTACCGAAAGTGAATTAGCATATATACTGGTACTGGATGGATCAGTAACATTCACCTTTAAAACAGTCGTATACCCTAAGATTTGATTATTCCTAAGGTTTAGATTGAGATTGACTGTTTCACCTTTAGAATAAACAGTCTTGTCAGTTTGAACAGTTAAATCTACAGAAGGATAAGCCATCCAGATGCCCTTTCCTGCATAACCTACCTGTCTTCCACTCTCATCAAAAAATCCGCCCTTCAGCCAGCCGAAATTCTTTACTTCAGGGGCGACTATAGTAAATGACGCTGATGATCCTGCAGGCACTTCTATAGAATAAGTTCCATCAGGACCAAGGTTAGGCAAATAATATCTGAATGTGATGGTATGATCTACATCTGTATTATTCCAGGCAATGACTGTAAATGTAACCGGAGAACCATACAGATAAAGCTCTGTGTCACTTTGAATGGAGAAGTTAAAATCAGGACTTTTATATGGGTTGCCCGGTCGCTTGCTTACTGCAAACCGCCCGGAATCTGTCTCTGCCTGAGGCTGGATGACAACACCGTTTTCATCATAAAGCTCATAGTCTATATGATATATACCAAAGACAGGGGGAAAAGCTGAGCTATAGGAAACAGGAATTGTAAAAGATTGTCCTGCTAGAATAGATGTTGCAATTGTCTGACTTGAAAGCACATTTTTTCTGTCCGGGTCGTAAATCAGTAATTTTATAGATGAAGCATTCATGGTTGTATGATTCGTCACAGCCACAGACACTGATACTGTTTCATACAGTTTTATCTCTGGGAGCGTATCTGGATTCTTTGACCACGAAACCATATCTCTCACAAGATCAATTTCTTCTTTTGAAGCCTGAGAATGTCCATAAGCCCAATCTGAATATATGCCGGTTGCTATCACCTTACCTTCACCATAGTCATACATAATCATTGCCGGCTGACCATTGGAAGTTCTTCTTAAAAGAATGGTTGCAGTGGAGGGATAATCTGGTAAAGTAACCGTCCACATTAAGGGAGGGTGTTGATCTGTTCTGACCGGATAAGAATTTGATGATAAGTGTCTATATATACTGCGTTATTAAAACATGATTGATCTTCAGTCCATCCATAGCCTGAAATCTGTTTGAATGTGCCGTCTGCTTCTTGAGGGACTGGAAGAATTGAAAACTCATAGCCATGTTGCTGTGTGAAGACTATGAGTGTACCACCGTTTCTGACATATTCAGCAAATTTAGCTTTCAAAATACTTGAGTTCTCTAACCCGAACAACCCACCTGACGGAACAATCATGACAGGATGATCCTTTACTATTGAGGGGTCAAAATCCAACCCTATAAACGCAACAGGTTCTTTAAACTTTAATAACAACGAAATTGTAGAATCGTGAAAACCATATGCAAAGAGAGCTACGTCAGGAGCTCCTTTCCAGTCACTTTCTGCAAAATTTTTCCGGTCTTCAAGTTTTTGTTCTATTGCCTTATACTCTGCGGTTATTTCATCCTGTTCCTCTTTTGGGGCGTTTTCATATTTGGTAATTGCTTCTGCGTAGATTTCCACAAACTGTTTCCAATACCATACCCCGAGTTTTCCTTTCTTCATTGCTGTCCTCATGAAAAGATCTGTCAGGTCAGCTTCCGAAAATCCGAATTCCTTCTCCCAATAAAACTCATCACTTACATCAAAACGATCATCCGGATTATCTTTACCCAAAAAATAATTAGTAAGAGCACATTTTGCCTCTTCTCCGCCTGAATCACTTGTGATGTAATCATAAATTGCATCTATGTATCCTGCTGTATGCATGATCGTTTTTGGAATAAGCTTGTCTACATTATTCTTAAGCTTTTCTTCATTAACCACGTAATAATCAACTCCTGTAATAGGGTCATGGTACAGGTCACAGAGTTCTTCCTCATTGGGATATGTGCTGCTGATTTCTGCAAGAGAGTCCCAATATTGCAATATATCTGAGAATTCATAATTTCCGTTGAGATATTGCTCAACAGTAATATTCTCTATAAATGCCGGAGAATTGACTATCTGATCCCAATGATCATTGACATATTTCTCAAAGGGTTTCCTGAAGGGATGTGCATCGTCTGATGTATGAGATGGCACGCCCATGTCCTGAAGAAGATGTAAAGACTTCCCAAAATATTCGTATGCCATCTTCTTTTTATTTGCATCTTGAGCATTGGTAATGCCACCCGGAGTACATCCAGCTATATTTTTAATCGTTTTTATATAATCCTTTGCTTTTTGTGGTGCTGGTTTCCCCCATCCCTTGAATCCCTTTTTGTCTTTTCTATAGTTGTAAAAATGATTGAAGAAATCTCCCCACCCGGTAGAACCGATTGGAGGGTCATTTATAAGAAGATCCAAAAAGAAAGATTTTGTCGAATCTTCATCATGGGCACCAATGCGGAGAGAGGGAAGAGCTTATCTATCTGCAAAATCTTCAAAAGGTCTGTTTACCTTGGTGTACTTTCTCTTTTAATAGCATCCCTTCTGCAGTAAGTGTATCGTGACCTCCATAATATTCACCTATCAATGCTCTTTCTCTTGTGTATTCTTTGAGTCCTTTACTTCTATCTTCTGGGTCAACCCAATTTGGATTATTATCAAAACCATCCAGTGAAGAAGCAAAGAATAACGTAAAGACTAATGAAGAAACAGCTGAGATGATTTTCTTAATCATAATTTCGATCCTTTATCTCTATTTCTGCTGGAGTTGTTGTTGAAGTTCTTTAATTTGATTATCCATATTCTTTTAGGTTGAATTTAATACCTGTTTTTCTCATATGATTTAACTTTTCTAAAGTTTCTCATAGCATTTTTGTAATCTCCTTTCCTTTTCAATAAATAAGCCTATTGCTCTAAACGATAATGCTGATATGAGTAATCTCCTCATTTTTCTCATCTCCTGGAAAATTTCTCTAAATATCTTCTCTATACTTTTCTAAATTGTAATAATCTAATTCCCATGTATCACAGCCTCCTTCTACTGCTGGAATACTTCAAGCGAAAAACCGCCCGGTAAAACATAGTTATAAAGTGCTTGGAGATGCGAATAATATTCACTCTCTGTTCTTTCTTCGGTTTTAAGTAAATGGTTACATTCGGCTTTGCTCTTCTCCTCAAGAACTGCTACAAACTCACGCTTGCACTTCTGTCGTCAACCGTGTTTGCCCCTATCCCTAAACTCTCTATCGTTGCTCCAAATCCCTCTGGAAAAGATGGTTTATCAAATTTCCTTGAAGGAATTAAAAACCTACCATTTTTATCTGTCCTGGTCTTGCCTACAAATAAGGATTGTAAACATCACCAGCAACTGTCTTTGCTGTAAACTCTAATGTTGCAGTTACCCATGCACCCTCCACAGGCTGTTTCGTCTCCGCATCCAGTACCACTCCCCTAATCTCAGGAGTTTTAATATTGCAGCCTGTAACTAAAAACAGTAATGCCACTGAAAGTATTAGTGTTAATCTTTTAACCATCTTTATCTCCTTTTCTTCAAATACACAAAAGCCCATCTTAGTCTGTTTGACTAAAAATGGGCTGTATGAACATTTGTCCCCCTTGTTCTCCTTTACTCAGATGTCAGGAGTTTACGAAGGTTAACGGCAAAAAACTGCCCTAATTATAGTCATCTCCTTTCAGCCCGTCAACAAAAATTCTCTCCTTTAATGCCAACAGCTCTTTTAATCTGAGTGCACCTTTTATTGCAAAACCCCCCATGACAATTGTTAAACATATCATAGGTTACCTTCGCCCTATAAGAAAGGTTAGATGTTTCTTTCACCTGCTTCGCATTACAAATGTATTGAAATTATTGAGCATTACTGGTACAAATATGTATGTTGAATCAAACCCGTGAAGGATTACCGGAGCGCGTAAGATGATCATCGAAGAGAGACGTATAATGAGGGTTCATGCCTCGCATCTTCGATAACATAGAACAGTATCTTCTTCCGCCCTTCGTGATACTCTTAACGTTTCTGATCGTGCCGATTTCTGCGTAGGCTATTTCAATCTTCGTGGATGGAAACAACTTGATTCTTACATAGAAAAGTGGTCAGGCGGTAAAGGAAATTGCTGCCGTCTTCTTGTAGGAATGCAGAAACTTCCCCAGGAAGAACTCTTATCTGCATTAAGTCTCATAAAACAGGACAAAGAGATTGATAACCAAACAGCCCTTCGGATAAAGAAGAAATTGGCTGAAGAGTTCCGGGAACAACTTGACATACGGAATTCCCACCAATGAAGATGAAGTAGGTCTCCGCAGGCTCGCAGCACAGATTAAGAGCTAAAAAAGTCATTGTTAAGTTATTCCTCAGACATCCACTACACGCAAAACTTTATCTCCTCTTTCGGCCTGATCCCATTAACCCGACTATAGGCTATCTCGGGAGCAGCAATCTAACTCTTGCCGGACTTTCATATCAGGGCGAACTAAATGTTGACGTTCTTGATCACGATGCCTGCAATAAGCTCGCAAAATGGTTTGAGGACCGCTGGAATGATAATTGGTGCATTGATATTTCAGAAGAATTTGTCCAAATTATTAAGGAGAGTTGGGCGCGTGAAGACCTGATTCCCCCTTATCACATATATATCAAAATGGCCTATCACCTTGCGCAGGAGGCTCGCGCCGGACTTTCCGAATTCCAGCATTCCACGAGATTTTGGGAAAAAACTTTTTGAATTTCAAACAGCTGCCGTAAAAATTGCAGCTCATCATCTCCATAAGCGGGGCGGTGTCTTACTCGGTGATGTTGTGGGACTCGGGAAGACGCTTATGGCAACTGCCATTGCACGTATTTTTGAAGACGATTTTGGCCTGGAAACGCTCATTATTTGCCCGAAAAATCTTGTCAAGATGTGGGAAGACTATGTTCATCACTATCGTATGCGTGCAAAGGTACTTTCCATCACGCGGGTAATCAATGAACTGCCTGACCTGCGGCAGTATCGCCTGATCATCATAGATGAGAGTCATAACCTCCGTAATCGTGAAGGCAAACGCTATCATGCAATCCATGAGTACATTCAGGAAAATGAAAGCAGATGCATCTCTGCTGTCAGCAACCCCATATAATAAGAACTATCGCGATCTTACCAGTCAGCTCCGGCTCTTTGTACAGGAAGATAAAGACCTGGGTATTCGGCCGGAGAGACTGCTCCGTGAATTAGGAGAGACTGAGTTTATACGGAGACATCAATGTCCTGTGCGCTCTCTTGCTGCATTTGAAAAAAGCGAATATCCCGATGACTGGCGCGATCTCATGCGTCTTTACATGGTAAGACGTACGAGAACATTCATCCAGGAAAACTACGCGGAGACCGATCCTGCAAATGGCCGCAAATTTCTCACCTTTGAAGACGGAACCCGCTCATATTTCCCGGATAGAAAGCCCAAGACAGTGAAGTTTAAAATCGATGACAGCAATTCGTCCGATCAGTATGCCCGTCTCTATGCGCCGGATGTTGTTGATACCATTAACGGGCTCAACCTGCCGAGATATGGCCTTGGCAACTATATCGCCGAGACTCCTCATGAACCGCCGACTCCAGTCGAAGCGAAAATCCTGCAAGACCTTTCCCGCGCCGGCAAGCGGCTTATGGGGTTCTGTCGCACAAATCTTTTCAAGCGTCTTGAAAGCAGCGGAAAGTCTTTTCTTCTGTCCGTGGAGCGGCATATCCTGCGGAATTACGTTTATCTCCACGCCATAGATCATGGCAAACCCGTGCCCATTGGTACACAGGACCCTGAGATGCTTGACTCCCGTTTTTTTGATGAAGATGCGGATGACATGTGTGTCACTGTAAATATATTCGACGAGGAGGAGGAAACGAAGGTCTGCCATATTTCACCTCTTCGCACCGAAGACAGATTTCAAGAAAAAAGCGGAAGAGGTCTATAAGGGGTATGAAACACAATATAAAAAGCGCTTTAAATGGCTGCGCTCGTCTCTCTTTCTCAAGGAGCTTGAGAAAGACCTTCGCAAAGACATTCAATCTCTCATCAAAGTCCTTGCAAAGTGCGGGGATTGGGATGCAGAGAAAGATACCAAGACTAGATGCACTTTACAATCTGATAGCCAGGAAACACCCCGCTGAAAAGATTCTGGTCTTCAGTCAATTTGCCGATACAGTGCGTTATCTTGAAACCGAATTGAAAAAGCGTGGGATAACAAAGATCGCAGGAGTCACCGGCGATACGGATGATCCCACAGAGATCGCGTGGCGATTCTAGTCCTGAAAGCAATGAGAAGCGTGACCTGATAAAACCGGAAGATGAACTGCGTGTTCTCATCGCAACCGATGTCCTCAGCGAAGGGCAGAACCTCCAGGACTGTTCCCTAATCGTGAATTACGACCTTCCCTGGGCAATTATCCGGTTGATACAGCGGGCAGGCCGTGTGGACAGGATAGGTCAGAAGGCAGAAAACATTGTCTGTTACTCGTTCCTGCCTGCAGATGGTGTGGAGCGTATCATCAGACTGCGTGCACGAGTTCGTTTGAGACTTCAAGAGAACGCAGAAGTGGTTGGAACAGATGAGGCATTCTTCGAAGACGATCGGAATGATCAGGCGATACTTGACCTCTACAACGAAAAGTCAGACATTCTTGATGGTGATGTTGACGGAGAAGTTGACCTTGCCTCATATGCATATCAGATATGGAAAAATGCCATAACTGCAAATCCGGAACTTAAGAAAAGCATACCTTCATTACAGCCAGTTATATATTCTGCACGAGCAATACACCATGAAATCCCCCTTGACCCCCCTTTAGAAAGGGGGGATGGGAGGATGACCCGAAGGCGTCTTGGTCTATATGAAGACTGCCGAAGGGAATGATGCCCTTCATGGATTGATAAAGAAGGTAAAAGTGTGACCGAATCACAGTTTACAATTCTGAAAGACTGCCGAATGTGCTCCCAGACACCCCTGCAGTCCCTCGCGATGAAAAACATCATCGAACTCGTGCAAAAAGGAGTTGAGTTGATAATAGAAGAAGAAAAGTCTGTGGGTGGACAGTTGGGAAGACCATCGGGAGCACGATTCCGCACCTATGAAAGGCTCAAGAGGTATGCTGAAGAGATTAAAGGAACTCTCTTTGAATCTCAGGAACTCCTGAAAGCTATCGACGAAATTTATCGGTATCCTCTCCGACAGACAGCGATTGACACACTCAACCGTCAATTGAGAAGCGGGATTTCTGATGAAACCCTTGCACAGATGGTTATTGCTTTGCGTGAGGAAGGAAGGCTCTGCATTATCCATGAAGAAGAGCAGATACAGGAGCCGAGGATTATCTGTTCAATGGGGCTTGTAAAAGGATAGGCAATGGAAAAAACACAACGTAGAGATAAGGCATTGGTAGTTCTTAAAGCAAAAAAACCGGAAGTAACGGGACAGCTTTTAAGCGATATTCGCCTGATGATTGAACAATCCCGTCATCGCGTTTCTCAGGCGATCAATTCTGAGATGGTGCTCCTTTACTGGAATATCGGCAAAAGGATACGGGAGGATATTCTGAAAGAAAAACCGTGCTGCATACGGTGAGGAGATTGTGCAGACGCTTTAGCTGCACAATTGTCTGCAGATTATGGAAAAGGTTTCACACCGCGCAACCTCTTTAATATGATTCGTTTTGCAGAAGTATTATCCCGACAGGCAAATTGTCGCACGCACTGAGTGCGACAATTAAGCTGGACGCATTTACGGGACATTATTCTATCTTGAAGACCAGATTAAAAGAGACTTCTATGCCGAGATGTGCAGGATTGAACGATGGAGTACCCGTACCCTCAAGGAGAAGATAGACAGCATGCTTTACGAGCGCACAGCTATTTCCAAAAAACCGGAGAAGCTCATTAAACATGAACTTGCGGTGCTTGCGGGAGGAAGACAAGCTGACCCCTGACCTTGTGTTCCGCGATCCCTACGTGCTCGATTTCCTCGGTCTGTCTGATGCTTACAGCGAGCGAGACCTCGAATCCGCAATCCTCAGAGAACTTGAAAAGTTTCTTCTTGAAATTGGCGACGGACTTTACTTTCGTTGCCCGGCAGAAACGGATGACTATCGACAACGAAGATTACTATCTTGATTTGCTTTTCTACCATCGGCGGAATGCAACGTCTTGTCGCTGTTGAATTAAAACTGGGGAAGTTCAAGGCTGCCGATAAAGGACAAATGGAGCTTTACCTTCGCTGGCTGGACAAATATGAAAAGCGCGCAGGAGAAGAAAGCCCTATCGGCCTGATTCTCTGCGCTGGAAAGTCTTCTGAACATGTTGAACTTTTGCAGCTTGCAAAGAGCGGCATTCGTGTCGCAGAATATCTTACCGAACTCCCGCCCCGTGAATTGCTTGAGAAGAAACTCCATGAAGCAATCCGCATTGCACGTGAGCAGATTGCCGCACGGCAGATTGCCGGCAAGAGATCCGGAAAGAAGCTGAAAGATGCCGATTGATATAAACGCACCCGAAACTATTCTAAAAGATTTTAATTTCAAGAACCTCTTCATTGAAGAACTTGGCTGGGATCGCTGCAACAACCAACTTGATGATAACTCTTGATGGCAATACTTTTATCCCTATCTGCTGTTGCTGAAAAACACGGCATGGTGGCATTTACCTGCAGCTCCTTTACCTGATGGACGCATTCCTGATTATTCAGTTAAGGCGAAAGATCGAGAGACAGGCTGCAAAATCAGTCCATGAGCACATCATCATTTATACCGACAGCGATAAGACAAGCCAAATCTGGCAGTGGGTAAAAAGGGAGACCGGCAAGCCCACTGCATGTCGGGAACATGCATATCATATTAATCAACCCGGTGACTCCCTAATTCAGAAGCTTCAATCCATAGTCTTCAGTCTTGAAGAAGAAGAGACCTTGACCATTGTCGAGGTGAGCGGCAGGGCCAGGGCCGCATTTGATGTGGAGCGCATCACAAAGCGGTTTTATGACCGGTTCAAGGCCGAGCATGATGCTTTCCTTAAATTCATAAATGGTATTCCTGATGATGAATTGCAAAGGTGGTATGCCTCTGTAATGCTCAACCGTCTGATGTTCATCTACTTTATCCAGAAAAAAGGGTTCCTGGCCAATGACGATAACTATCTTGAGCAACAAACTATTACAAAGCAAAGGACATGGCAAAGACCTCTTCTATAGAAAATTTCTCTGCCCTCTGTTCTTTGAAGGTTTTGCAAAGAAAGAAAGCGATCGCTCTGCAGAGATTAACAAACTTCTTGGTGAGATCCCTTACCTGAATGGCGGGTTGTTCCTCAAACATCAGATAGAGGAGCTGCACGGCAAGCATATCCAAATCACGGATTCGGCATTTGAGAAGCTCTTCGACTTCTTTGATCAATACCAGTGGCATCTTGATGAAAGACCCCTGAAAAGAGACAACGAGATCAATCCGGATGTCCTCGGGTATATCTTCGAGAAATATATAAACCAGAAGCAAATGGGGGCTTATTACACAAAAGAAGATATTACTGAATACATCAGCAAGAACACGGTTATCCCCTTCCTCTTCGATGCAGCAAAGGAGAAATGCAAAATTGCCTTTGAAGGTGAACAGCCGTTCGTCTGATACGACGTATGGAAATTATTACAGGCAGATCCTGACCGATATTTCTATCCTGCTGTGAAAAAGGGCATTGAGTTGCCTTTGCCGGAAGAAATCGCCATCGGCAGTAACGATGTTTCGAAACGCACTGAATGGAATAAGCCTGCCACTCCTGAATATGCTCTTCCAACCGAAATCTGGAGAGAGGTTGTCGCACGGCGGCAGAGATATGAAGAGGTCAAGGCCAAAATGCTCAACGGCGAGATACAGTCGATCAATGATCTCATCACCTATAATCTCGATATTCGCCAGTTTGCCCAGGATGTGATCTGGAATTCCGAAGGCCCTGAACTCCTTCGTGCGTTCTATCATGCGATCGAAAAGGTGACAGTGCTCGATCCAACCTGCGGTTCAGGCGCATTTCTTTTTGCTGCACTGAATATTCTTGAGCCTCTCTATGAGGCTTGTCTTGACAGGATGCAGGTCTTTGTAAATGAATTGGATGTTGTAGGGGCGGACCCGTGTCTGCCCGATCGGATTTACAAGGGCGAACACACAGGTTCGCCCCTACACAAAAAACCTCGTTCCGACAAATATGGGGATTTCAAGAAAATCTTAAAACGTGTAGAAGAGCACCCGAACCTCAAGTATTTCATCTTTAAGTCAATAATCGTCAACAACCTCTATGGCGTTGACATCATGGAAGAGGCTATTGAAATATGCAAGCTTCGCCTGTTCCTAAAACTCGTTGCTCAGATAGACAGCGCTGAGAATATCGAGCCTCTGCCCGATATTGATTTCAATATCCGCGCAGGTAATACACTTGTCGGTTTTGCAACATATGATGAGATAAAGCAAGCGATGGCAAGGAGACTGGGTCAGTTTGGAGTCATTACCTGCTATTGAAGAAAAGGCAGAGGATGTTGATCGTCTGTTTAAATTATTCCAGAGGCAACAGACAGAGTTAGGTGGAGAAGTAACCCCCGAAGATAAACAGGAACTGCGCAGAAAGCTGGCGATCTTGGAGGATGAATTGAACCAGTACCTTGCCGGTGAATATGGCGTTGATGTCTCTTCTGTTCGTCATTCCCGTGAAAACGGGAATCCAGTTTCCTCTTCTCGTCACCCTGAACTTGTTTCAGGGTCTCATGAGATGCCGAAACAAGTTCGGCATGACACCCAGTATCAACAATGGCTTGATTCTCACAGACCCTTTCACTGGTTCATCGAGTTCTACGGAATTCTAAAGAATGGTGGTTTCGACGTTATCATCGGCAACCCGCCGTATGTGGAATATACGAAGGTAAAAGGTGAATATACAATAAAGGGTTATCACACAGAGAGTTGCGGGAATTTATATTCATTTGTTGTTGAACGCTCAATAAGTTTAGTAAATCGGAAAGCGCGTTTTGGTATGATTGTTCCTATTTCACTTGTTGCAGCGCAAAGAATGAGTATTTTGCAGAAGTACTTAATTAATAATTCGTCATCTTTATATCTTGCGAACTTCGGGCTTCGGCCTGCGGCACTGTTTCAAGGTGTAATGCAAAGACTAAGTATTGCTCTATTGGAGAAAGGTCAAAATAGTAAAGTATATTCAACGGATTATAAAACGTGGTACTCTGACGAAAGAGAAGTTCTGTTCAGGAAGATGAAATACCAGGAGATTACCCTGCTTATACAAGATTACTGTATCCCAAAAGTCGATTCAATAATAGCGGCTTCGATTTTGAAAAAAATGTTTCTCATCAAGGAAAAAGATACTACGGATTTGCTTCCTGGAAGCTCTCTCCTCTATTACCATAATGCTGGTGGATATTGGATTAAGGCACTTGATTTTATGCCAAAATACGAAACAACGCTGGAAGAAAACAAGAAACACACTACTATTTCCATCCTGCGTGTCAGAGATGACATCAGTAAAGCGAAAGTTTTGGCTATACTCAATAGCTCTCTCTTTTATTTTTTCTGGAAGTCGCTTACTGATGCCCGACATATTTATCCATCCGATATTGCCATGTTCAGAATAAAGTGGCATTTTGACAATATGAATGTGAAAGAGATTCAAAGACTCATTTCAATTCTCATGGTTGATCTTAATTCTAACGCGACCGTCATTAAATATGGCAAAGCAAGAGTGCAACAATTTTATGTGTCAAAATCCAAATCCATCATTGACGAAATCGACCAGGTGTTAGCAAAGCACTACGGCTTCACTGACGAGGAACTTGACTTCATCATCAATTATGACATCAAATATCGCATGGGGCGGGAGAGTGAGGATGGAGATTGACCCAAGAAGAAATACTTGAACTGATATTCGAGGTTCAGCAACACCAGAGCGAGTTGGACCATATCGAGGTGAAGGTGGCCAAGAAAGGCACTCCTCATAGACTTTATGAGCCCATCTCTGCTTTTGCGAATAGCACAAGAGGAGGGGTTATTTTGTTTGGGTTCATAAACTGAGAGAAAACAGGCATTTTGGGTTAGAATAAAATCAAATTCACGGGAGGTGATGCAGATGAAAACTATAGCAAGAAGATTTATTGGCAAGGTACTGCCTGATGGACACCTTTCGCTGCCCGAAGATACTGCAAAAGAGGTTGGAAGTGTTTTCGATGTGCTTTTGATGCCTGTTGAAGAGCCTGATATCTATGGTTATGCAGAATCACTGGCAAAGGAAAAAGGATTCTCTGATTTGACTGAAAAGGATATTGAGAGAATTGTCCATGAATCACGGGGTATCAGTTGACGCGGGTTGTTCTGGATACGAACGTTACAATTTCTGCTTTTTTCTGGAAAGGGCATCCGAGAAACATTCTCGATTTGGCCCGCGCCGGGAAAATTTACGATATTCAGATATTGAAGCCCAAGGATTTTCTTGTAAAAGAGGGGCATTTGACAGAGGGTTAGCTAAAGAAGTAAAACCCATGCTGTCCTTGAATTGCCCATAACAAAGAAGGTTACAGATGACATACTTTAGTCCATGCAAAATTCAGCAAGGCGAATCTAACTACCCATCTTTTCTTATGACATACTTGTCGGGGAATGCTCCAAAAGACATTACCGCCATTGGCAACCTCGACATCCTGAAAAATAATACCCTTGCAGTTTTCAGTTCAGTAAAATGCCCAGGGACTATTATCCTTAAGACATACGATCTGATGAAGAAATTGAGAGAAGCCGATATAACAGTGATAAGCGGATTCCATTCAGCAATGGAGCGCGAGTGCCTGAACATCCTTCTCAAAGGAAAACAACCGGTCATCATCTGCCCTGCACGTAGTATTGAAGGAATGCGAATCAGGGCTGAATATAAAAAACCTTTAAAAGGAAGGGAGATTGCTTTTTCTTTCGCCGTTCCCTGAGAAAGAGAAACGTATTTCTTCAGACAGGGCAGCTGAGAAGAAATTATTTTGTCGCAGCGCTTGCAACGTCTATTTTCATTCCCTATGCCGCACCGAATAGTCATGACAGAAATGTTCTGCCAGGAACTCTTAAAATGGGGTAAACAGGTGTATACCATAGATGACGAGAAGAATAAAAATTTGGTAGCGGCAGGGGTTAAAACCTGTTTCACCGGAAAGTTTTAAATAAAATGGTGTGAGTGATATATGGACATTTTCGCAATTCAGAAAAAGCTCCATTATTTTGCCCAGGCAAGGAACTGGCACCAGTTCCACAGTCCCAAGAATCTGACCATGGCACTTGCCGCTGAGGCAGCAGAACTTCTTGAGATATTTCAGTGGTTGACAGAAGAACAGTCGAAGAATATCACTGAATCTGAGAAAGATATGGCTCTGATAAAGCAGGAGATTGCAGATGTGTTCATCTATCTTGCAAGATTAGCTGATACATTGGGAATCGATATCGAAAGAGAAGTGCTGGCAAAGATTGAATTGAATGAGAAAAAATATCCGGTAAGATTATCTAAAAACAATGCCACTAAAGTATAACAGACGGTAATTTTTAAAAAACACCACGCAGACCCTAAGGATTATTTGTAGCTTTCTTTTTCATCTATATAAAGAAATACACATATTAAACCTGTTCCATAGCGTTGTGTTCAGTAGCCTGATCCAGCAGATTATTTCTTTACAGGCGCCGCTGGCTTTTTTGTGTAGTATTTTTCGACTTCTTTCAGGATATCTTCCTTGAGCTTTTCGATCTCTTTCCTGAATGAATCTTTAGTAAGCATTTCATCGGGCAATGTGTCGAACCTTGTGGTGATCGCCTCACGCAGAAGATCGCTGACCTGACTTACCTGCTGGTCAATCGAGGTCTGGGTTTTGACATTGGCCTCGATAAGTTGTTTAACCTGATCGTTATTGACAGCTAATTTTTGATCGAGCGAGGCAAGAGCAAAGAGTATCTGTTCAAGCCTATCAACAGTCTGCCTGGAGGAAACAGCAGAGAGTTGGGTAAGATCCACTACCTGT
The DNA here is from genome assembly GCA_963796125.1 of Nitrospirota bacterium. Classification (GTDB taxonomy): domain Bacteria; phylum Nitrospirota; class Thermodesulfovibrionia; order Thermodesulfovibrionales; family SM23-35; genus DASPRG01. Next base: position 18,040 of record CAWCKM010000059.1, on the reverse strand, counting down.
CCTTCGCAAGTACCGGGAAGAGCAACATCCCGCGAAGGTATCCATCTGCCAAGACAGACTACTGTACCTGACGAACCTCTTATCAGGGTGTAGCCTTCAACTACCTGAGTTTGTGACTGGACTGACGACACGCTAACAATAAAAAATACTAACAGGGTCGTAGCAACACAAAATAACGTCTTCATAGTACCCCCTCCTTCATTTGATAATGTGCATAATCCTGACCGTCATACCAACGTTATTATATCAGGGAAAAAGTGATTTGTTATGTAATACCCGCAATCAAGGACTCTCAATCTTTCCTGTAGGGGAAACACCGATAGACAATTACCCAAATCCAGCTATAAGAATTGTCATTGCGAGTGAAACGAAGACAATCTCGCCTTTTCCGAAGAGATTGCCACGCACCCTTCGGGTGCTCGCAATGACAGACGCGATCGATATTTGTAATAGTTATCGCTGGATTTGGGAATTACTATCAATTTTCCATTTTCACCAGGATACATTTTACTTCTTTTCCTGTCCCGACAGCGCTGAACAACGTTATTGTTCATCATCTTCCTTTCAAAATACATCCCTCATATGGAAATCTGATTGACAATGAGGACTGTTTAGGATTAAATTTTGTATGTACAGAATGCAACGAAGGTATGGCGTTTACAAAACAGGAAAAATGAGTCTGTTTTTCTGCCCAGATACATCCGGCGGATGTGATTGCACTCCTTGCAATATCAAAACCCTTAATTTTATTATATCTTTATGATTGGTACACTCCTCGGAAAAGTCTTTGGTACAAAGAACGAGCGCGAGCTGAAAAGAGTCTGGCCTATCGTTGAACAGGTAAACTCCCTGGAAACTCAGATGACAGGTCTGTCAGATGAACAGCTCAGAGAAAAAACCGGAGAATTCAGAAAGAAACTTGAAGCAGGCACTTCGCTCGATAATATTCTTCCTGAAGCCTTTGCTGTGGTACGGGAGGTATCCAGGCGCGGACTCAGGATGAGACACTTTGACGTTCAGATCCTCGGCGGCATTGTACTCCATGAGGGCACGATTGCAGAGATGAAGACAGGTGAAGGGAAAACCCTTGTTGCCACCCTCCCCGTCTATCTGAATGCCCTCGAAGGAAAAGGCGTCCACGTTGTCACGGTGAATGACTACCTCGCAAAGAGGGACACCCAATGGATGGGTCCGATATACAACTCTCTCGGTCTCTCTGTTGGGGCTATACAGCATGACAGCTCCTTTCTCTATGACCCGACATATTTTTCTACTGACAAGAGACTTGAATTCCTCAGACCATGTTCAAGACAGGAAGCCTATCTGGCAGATATAACATATGGAACAAACAATGAATTTGGATTTGATTACCTCAGAGATAACATGAAATACGATATATCCGATTACTGTCAGAGGGAGTTACATTATGCGATCGTGGATGAAGTTGACAGTATCCTGATAGATGAGGCAAGAACCCCCCTTATTATATCGGGCCCGTCAGAAGACTCAACAGATAAGTATTACAAGATAGACAAGATTATCCCGAAGCTCCAGAAAGACACTGACTACACCGTTGATGAAAAGGCAAAAACTGCTATTCTGACAGAAGAAGGCAATATAAAGGTAGAGAGATTAATCGGTGCAGGCAATCTCTATGATCCTGCGAACATCGAGATTGTACACCATGTTCTCCAGGCACTCAAGGCATACACGCTTTTCAAGAGGGACGTAGACTACGTTGTCAAAGATGGTGAGGTCATTATTGTCGATGAATTCACCGGCAGGCTCATGCCCGGAAGGAGATGGTCGGATGGATTGCATCAGGCTGTAGAAGCAAAAGAAGGTGTTAAGATAGAAAGCGAAAATCAGACCCTGGCGACAATTACTTTCCAGAACTACTTCAGGATGTATAAAAAGCTCGCCGGAATGACAGGCACTGCTGATACAGAAGCTGAAGAGTTCGCAAAGATCTATAACCTTGAAGTTATTGTTATACCTACCAATGAAGCCATGATAAGAGCAGATCATCCTGACGTCATCTACAAGACCGAAAAAGGGAAATTCAATTCCGTCATCAAGGAGATAGAGGAGCTTCATAAAAAGGGCCAGCCTGTTCTTGTTGGAACTATTTCAATAGAAAAATCAGAACTCCTGAGCCATCTCCTGAAGAAAAGAGGCATCCCTCACTCTGTTCTGAATGCCAAATATCACGAGAGGGAAGCCGAAATCATTACCCAGGCAGGGAGAAGTAGCGCTGTCACGATAGCAACGAATATGGCAGGGCGTGGTACGGACATAGTACTTGGAGGTAATCCGGAAGGACTTGCAGGAGACGCCCTGAGGGATAAGAAAGATTACACCGGGGAAGATTGGAAGCAGGCATTTTCCAAAGCACAGGAGGTCTGCACACAGGACAGGGAAAAAGTAATTTCAGCGGGAGGTCTGCACATCCTTGGCACAGAACGGCATGAGGCAAGGAGAATAGATAATCAGTTACGCGGACGTTCAGGAAGACAGGGAGATCCCGGCTCCTCGAGATTTTATCTTTCCCTTGAGGACGACCTTATGAGGATTTTTGGTTCAGACAGGATATCAGGTCTCATGGGGAAACTGGGCATGGATGAAGATATCCCGATAGAGAACAGAATGGTATCAAAAGCCATAGAGAATGCACAAAAGCGTGTTGAAGCACATAACTTCGACATTAGAAAACATCTTCTTGAATATGATGATGTCATGAACAAGCAGAGAACAGAAATATATGCTTTCAGGAGGGAATTGCTCCAGGGTGAGAACCTCAAAGACCGCATTTACAGCATGATGGACGAGTTTGTTGATGAGATACTCAGTATCTACTGCCCTGAAGATAAACACAGGGAGGAATGGGATATGAAAGGCCTCAGCGATGCGGTCTATGGAGTATTTTCCATTATCCCTCATATAGCCCCTGCTGATATTACATCTCTGAAAGAGACGCTGATCTCGGAAATAAGAAACGCCTACGAAAAGAAAGAATCAGAAATCAGCAGCGAGATGATGAGGTATCTTGAAAAGATAATCCTCCTGCAGATTGTTGACTCCCAGTGGAAGGACCATCTCCTTGCGATGGATCATCTGAAAGAGGGCATTGGGCTCAGGGGTTACGGGCAGAGGGACCCCCTTGCTGAATACAAAAAGGAAGCCTTTGAAATTTTTTCTGAGATGACAGGAAGGATCTCAACAGAGGTCTTGCGCAGGCTCTTCAAGATACAGATACAGAAGCAGGAAGACGTCAGAAGGGAAGAGCGAAGGCAGTTGCAGATGAATTACAACAGGGGTGAGGGATCATCGGTAGCACAAACAGTCAGGCGTGGGAGAAAGGTTGGCAGAAACGACCCTTGCCCGTGTGGAAGCGGAAAGAAATTCAAAAAATGCTGTGGTGTAAATGCCTAAGATATTCCTTGTAAGCAAAGGCACGTTAAAAAAAGAATATAGAGATGCCCTTATAGCTATGGGCAATACCATAAAAAAGTTTGAATCCCTCAATGCAGTACTTCCCAGGTTTCATGAAAATCCTGACCTTCTCATAATAGACAGGCAGGAAAGCGAGAGGCCTGCACTGAAAAAATTACTGAAGCTATCGAGAACCATTCCCAAGATTATCATTTCAGATACCAGCAGCAACATGAGTTCCTGGATAAAAGAACCTTTTACATATGGGACATTTTCACCCGGTGCAAAGGAGCTCAGCTACCTTGTTAACCGGTCACTCAGGGAAAGAAAGATTCTATACGATAACAGCAGATCAATGGAAGGCACTCCCCATGAGGAATCCAGCAAAAACTTTTCATCTTCCACAGACTTAAATACTATTCTTGACACGATCATGAAAAGGGCAAAAAAGTTGACCGGGGCAGAGACATGGACTGTTTTTCTCGTAGATGAAGGAACTGGAGAACTGGTATTTGAGAGGACAGAAGGGAGAAAGACCAAAGAGACCCAGAAGTCCAGGTCGATGATTGGAGAAGGAATAGCCGGTTGGGTTGCAAAAGGCGGAATGCCGGTCCTTGTCCCTGATGTTTCCCAGGATAAACGTTTCTCCCGGAAGATAGACAGGGCTTTGAATCTTAAACATAAAATAAAATCGATCATATGTGTTCCATTTAAGAGCTGTGGAAAACCCCTTGGCGTTATAGAGGTCTTTAATAAAACTACAGGAGAATCCTTTACCAGGGAAAACTTTAACCAATTGGTTATACTCATTGACCAATCATCAATTTTCATAGAAAGGGCCTTGCTGTACCAGAAAGTTGAAGAACTATCGATCACCGATGATCTCACAAAGCTTTTTAATACGAGATACCTGAACAGATCTATTGACATAGAGATTCAGCGGTCACTCAGATACGGTGCATTCGTCTCTTTAATATTTATGGACATCGATGATTTCAAGAAGGTCAATGACGGACACGGTCATCTCGTTGGAAGCAAGATGCTCGTTGAAGTAGGTCAGATCCTTATCAGGAACCTGAGGTCTATTGATGTTGTTGTACGATATGGAGGAGATGAATTCGTCATAGTTCTACCGCATACACCTGCTGCTCCAGCCACACAAATTGCAGAGAGGATCAGAAAGTCTGTTGAAAAAAACTTCTTCCTTGAGAAAGACGGTTATGGCTTGAGAATAACTGCCAGCTTCGGTGTCGCCTCTTATCCCGGAACAGCACGGTCTAAAGAGGAGCTTTTGAGGCTTGCTGATGAGGCAATGTATAAGGTTAAATATCACACAAAAAACGGAGTTTACTCAATAATATAACATGGCACTTTTCAATTACACAGCAAAAGAGATAACGGTAAAAGTTGTCTATTACGGACCGGGACTCAGCGGAAAAACAACAAACCTCCAATACCTCCATCATACCATCAACTCCGGTAAAAAAGGAAAACTTGTCTCCCTTCCGACAGAAAGCGACAGAACTCTCTTCTTTGATTTACTGCCTGTCAATGTAGGAAAGGTAAGAGACTTCTCCCTGCGTTTTCAGCTTTACACTGTCCCGGGTCAGGTCAGATACAACGCAACAAGAAAACTGGTCTTAAAGGGAGCAGACGCTGTTGTCTTTGTCGCAGACTCACAGCGGGAGATGAGGGAACAGAACATAGAGAGTTTTAAAAATATGAAAGAAAACCTCATCGCCAACAACATCAATCTTGAAGAAATTCCCCTTATCCTTCAGTATAACAAACGGGATCTTCCAAATATTTTATCCATTCAGGAATTGAACAAGGACCTGAATGAAAATGGCAAATATAAATATATAGAGGCAATCGCTATAGATGGCACAGGCGTAGAAGATACATTTCAGGATATTAACAAGGTCACCTTAGATGACATCAAACACAAGATTGATCAACCCTATAAAAAGAAAATTGTTCAAGAACCAGGGGCAGAGGAGACTGTGAAAGGAGATGAGGTCGTTGAGGCCACGTCAGGAGAACCAGTAATCACGAGCCCGGAACTTGAGCCAACGATGTATGAACCTGTTATTAAATCATCTGCGCCTAAGCCTTCTGAAGAGGAACATAAACACTATAAGGTTCCTGAATTACAAAAAGAACCAAAAACGGTTGTGACTGAAAAGAAACCTTCCCCCCAGAAAGAGGTCATCGTTAACAAAGTGGAACTGCCGCCCGCTCTGTTAGAAAAGCTTGAAGCAATGAACAAGAATATCCTGGAGATTTTACAAATGTTCAAAGAGATCAGTCATATAATGAAAGAGACAGGCGAAGAACAGAAGGTAATAAATGCGCAGCTTAAGGATATACGGAAAACATTTGAGACGATGAAGTCAAAAAAGAGATGGTTCTGGTTTTCATGATTATTGTATCCTTTCCAATGTCTTTAAAAGTGCCTCTGCCTTTTTAAGTGTTTCGTAATACTCCCTCTCCGGATCAGAATCTGCAACAATCCCGGCGCCCACCTGAACATATGCCCTCTCCCCTTTCACAACAAAAGTCCTGATGATAATATTCAAATCCATGTTCCCTGAAAAACTTATATACCCTATTGAGCCTGTATATGGTCCGCGCTTAACAGGCTCAAGTTCTTCTATGATCTCCATGCACCTTATCTTTGGCACACCCGTTATCGTGCCACCGGGGAAAGCGGCTTTTATTGCATCGAAACAGTCCTTTCTGTTTGCAAGTCTTCCTCTCACATTTGAAACAATATGAATCACGTGCGAGCAATCCTCAGTAATCATGAGTTCATCAACTGTTACTGTCCCATAGTCGGAAACCCTTCCAAGGTCATTCCTTTCAAGGTCTACCAGCATGATATGCTCTGCCCTCTCCTTCTCATTGAGAAGAAGTTCTGCCCGCATAAACTCATCCTCTCTCCAGTCTCTCCCCCTCGGTCTTGTTCCTGCGATTGGTCTCGTCTCGATAATTCCATCCTCCACTCGTAACAGTCTTTCAGGTGAAGAACTGACTATCTGATAGTCTCCAAAATCGAGAAAAGCTGCAAAAGGGGCAGGATTTATTGAACTCAATTTCTTGTAGATGCTCCATCGGTCTATAGTTCCGATATGTGATGAAACCCTCTGTGACAGGTTTGCCTGAAAAATATCTCCCGCAGCAATATATTCCTTAGCCCTTCTAACAATATCCATATAATCATTCTTTCTCATCTCGTAGTTAATCTCCACTTTGTGTACTGGCCACGGGGATTGGGGCTTTAGACTTGTTTTAGAACTCTTCGCTCTTTGCTCTATGCTTCTTTTTGCCTTCTGAATTCGATATTCTGCCTCATCATATTTCTTTGACCAATCCATCTGATTTTTTCCTGTGTCTCTTGCTCCAGGACAAACAATTACCCAGCATTTTTGTTCTTGATGATCAAAAGCAACAAGCTTATCTACCATTAAAAAATGTGCATCAGGCAAGTTAAGATCATCTACCGCAAGATTCGGCAATTTTTCTAGGTACCGGACAAAATCATAACTTAAAATCCCCACAGCACCACCCTGAAAAGGCGGAAGATATTCAGAAGGTACCTGCTTATAAGAACTAACAAGCTCTTTTAGTATGTTTAGTGGTTTGCCTGAAACTGATGTCTTTTTACCTGGAGATTCAATTTCTATGAAACCATTTTTAACTCTGAATATTGCATAAGGATCAAATCCAATGAAAGAGTAACGGGCAATCTTCATCGGCCCCTTCATGCTTTCAAGGAGAAAGCTATTCGGCGATGCTATGGATTCATATATTGAATAAGGTGGTGAATATGGTATCTCCTCACTAAGAGGAGGAATCCTTCCATTCTTCACAAGCTCTAAGAAATTTTTCTTTGAAGGAGTAATCATATTTATGGAAAATCTTAAGTGTGGTCTTGCCTAAGCAAGATATATCATATACTATAATGCAAGGAGTGAAGTAAGATGAAAATAGTAGACACCAAACATCGAGATGGACTTGAAATTATTGTTTTTTAAAATACCTATCTTCCCAAATAGTACTCTCAAAATTGTTGAATGAAATTAATAGGTTCACAAATAAACTTAAAAATTTAGTTTAAATTATGTTTAAAATTTTTTTAGGGGACAGGAAATTACAGTGATATATGCAAGAACACCTGTAAATAATGCAGGCAGCTTGAGAGCAAAAAGGGTATTGCAATTACCTTCTTTTCAACTCATAGTACAAACACATCTGGATACGCCCCACATTTCTTGACACAAGAATGTTGCGATATTTCTCCTTCGGGAATTTAGAAAACAGGGCCAACAAAGAAATTCTTATCTTGCCTGCTTATTATTTTCCCAGAGACCAAAAGCATTATTTTCGGTATCGAGGCAGATGGCAAAATATCCCATCCCTGGTACAGCCTTTTTAGGGACGACTATTTTACCGCCGAGTTTTTCGACCTTTGCAGCATATTCATCCACAGAAGAGACATCAATATAGTTGGTAATAGTTTGCTGGGGATTTTGTCTCTCCATCATTCCGCCCCCTATTGCATCTTTTCCATTGGTGGTAATCAACCAGTATCCGCCCATGGCTGGTATCTCTTCAATCTTCCAACCAAAAAGATCTGTATAGAAATACTTTGCCCGGTCCACATCGTCAGCCGGAATTTCGAAATGAACTACTTTTGGCATATAACACCTCCTATGAAATTCTTTTATCAACTTTAAATCAGATACAAAGATAAAGGTATCGGTAAAAGTCTGATTTTCTTGTAGGTATTTGCCTTACGAAGATTAGACCGTTAAATGTTTACGCAGCGTCTCTGCACTTTTGTCCTTAGAGATTCACAGCCGGAATACAAATAGTTCTGAGATGACATTACTTACTTCGCTATGCAGTCAATATCTCGAGGTTTATTAGCTCAAGGGCCTTAAGAGGGTCTTCATGCTGGAGAACTCCCCGTCCTATGACGAGATAATCCGCACCTTCCTTTACTGCCTCTTTCGGAGTCATCGTCCTCTTCTGGTCATCGGGAGGCGTCCAGGAAGGTCTGATGCCAGGGGTTATAATGAGGAATCTTTTTCCGCAAAGTTCCCGTATCATTGATGCTTCCTTGGCTGATGCAATGACACCGTCAAGACCGGCTTTCTGTGCAAGGGAGGCAAGGTTTTTCACATGAGTTTTCAGACTGTACTGAATTCCGACTTCAGCCTTAAGAGCTTCTTTTGAAATACTGGTAAGCACTGTAACACCAAGGATTTTCGGCTTATACAGATTTTCTTTAAGACAGAGTTCTGCAACACTGTCCTTGCACTTCTTCATCATCTCAAGTCCGCCGGAGGTATGGACATTGAACATATGAACGCCCATTTTCGTTGCAATGATGGCTGCTTTGGAAACAGTATTAGGTATATCATGAAATTTCAGATCGAGAAAAACTTTTTTGCCTTTTTTGTTTATATCCTCAATGATCTTCATGCCAGAAGAAAGAAATAGTTCAGGCCCCACTTTGAAGATTCCAATATATTCGCCAAACCTTTCAACAAGATCAATTGCATACGTATAGTCTGCCACATCAAGCGCTAATATCAATTTTTCACTTACAGGCATTTCTCCTTGTCACTCCATTTTAGCCAGGGTTATGTTCTTTTGTGCCTGGTATTTTCCTGCCTTGTCAGCATAGGATGTTTCACATACTTCTGCTGCTTCCAGGAAGAGAATCTGTGCTATGCCTTCGTTGGCATATATCCTTCGTTTTAACAGGTGCGGTGTTTGATATCTCTATCGTCACATACCCTTCCCATTCCGGTTCAAGAGGGGTTACATTTATGATAATGCCGCACCTTGCGTATGTTGACTTTCCAAGGCATATTGCAATGGTCTCCCTTGGTATTCTGAAATATTCAACCGAGCGGGCGAGAACAAATGAGTTAGAAGGGATTATACATACATCTCCTTTAAAGTCAATAAAACTGTTCTGATCGAGTGCTTTAGGGTCGAGAACAACATCATGTGTACTTCTGAATATCTTGAACTCGTCGGTAATTCTCATGTCGTACCCGTAAGAACTCAAACCAAAAGAGATGACGCCTTCCCTCACCTGTCTGTCGCTAAAGGGCTCTATCATACCCTTCTTTGCCATTTCTCTTATCCATCTATCATTTTTAAGCATCTCTCTTCACGCGTGCCTGGAATCTTCTAAAAAAAAGATTCTTACTTTTATACGTATCCTGTTTCAAACATCTAATATTGTCCCGAAAATGAATTTTTAAAATCCCCTTTCCCTCTACCCCTCTGTATCCCTCCTTAGTAAGGGGGGAATTGAAAGGGGGTGAAGGGATTACTTAATTTCCGATAAAACCCTCTATGAGCCAAAGCTTATGATGGATTGAGCAGTATTATATCAATTTTGCCTTTGCTATTGTCGAGGGTATTATAAAGGATATGCATTATACCCGGAAAGTTGCCTTGACTATCATCAAATTTTTCTGTTAACGTATTAAAATTTATTTCAGGAGATTTTATGCCAACGAAAAAAACTATTGCAAAACCAAAACATCCTAAGACAAAAAAAGAAAAGACAGCAAAGATAAAAACTGTTAAGACCAGGACAGTAAAAAGCAAAACAGTTAAAACCAAAAAACCAAAGATTCAAAAAATAACTGCAGAAGCGGTTAAAACAACAAAGACAAAAAAAGTAAAGCAACTTTCTCCCGGGGAAAAGAAGATGCAGGAGATTAAGAAAACTCTCGTAGCCCAGAAAAAGGCTCTCCTTGATGAGGCTGAGGAGGCACTCAACGCACTTCCCGGGCAGACTGTTTTTCCGGATCTTGGTGACCAGGCAACAGCAGAGACAGAGAGAAGCTTTATGCTGAGATTGAGGGGAAGAGATAGAATGCTCCTGAAAAAAATCGAGAATGCAATTGAGAGAATAAAACAGGGCATCTTCGGTATCTGTGAAAAATGCGGAAGTAAAATAGATATAAGGAGACTCGAGGCAAGACCTGTCACAACGTTGTGTATAGAATGCAAAATACAACAGGAAGAAGAAGAAAAATTAATGGAACAGTAGCCTTGCTATTCAATCTTCAGAGCGTATCTGTCCCTTAATGCATCTCCCATCATATTAAAACATAAAGAAGTAATGGCTATCATCAGACCAGGGAAGAATACCATCCAGGGCGCTGAAGATATGTATGCTCTGTTTGCACTGACCATAGCCCCCCATGTTGCTGTTGGGGGCTGAGCCCCCAAACCCAAAAAGCTTAACGATGCCTCTGTCAATATATATCCTCCAAGTTTTATGCCCATCATTACAAAAATCAGCGGAATGCACTGGGGCATGAGGTGAACAAAGAGGATTCTCATCCGGCTGCATCCCACGGCCTTTGCTGATTCTACAAATGCAGCTTCTTTTACCGTAAGGATGTATCCTCTTATGAGCCTGGCAAATGATGCCCATCCAACCGCAGCAATTGCAATCATAACCGTAAAAATGCCGGGAGGGAACACCACAGAGATACCTATGGCAAGGAGGAATGCCGGAAAGGAGAGTATAAGGTCAATGAATGCCATAAAAACAATGTCAATCTTTCCGCCGGCATAGCCTGAAACAAGACCTACAATAAGGCCTATTCCCATTGATAATAATGCAGCTACAAAAGCGACGCCTATCGAAATTCTTCCACCGTGGAGCACCCTCGAAAGAATGTCCCTGCCTTTATTGTCAGTCCCCAGAAGGTGATGCAGGCTTGGAGGCTCCTTGATGCTGTCGAGGTTTATTGTGTCCGGATTATGAGGACATATGAGAGGTGCAGTAAAACAGAGCAAGGAGATGAAAGACAATAAAGCTATGGAAATCTTACCTGCTTTTCCCATATAACCTTATTCTTGGATCAAGGTAATGATACAGGACATCAACGATAAGGTTGATAAGAATAACCATAACAGTTCCAACTATGATGCATCCCATGATCACAGGATAATCCCTCTTTATGATTCCTTCCATGGTAAACCTTCCCATACCATCCCATCCGAATATCGTTTCTGTTAGAACCGCACCATTCAGATAACTTCCGAAATCAAGTCCTATTACCGTCACAAGAGGTATGAGTGCATTCTTCAATACATGCAGAAAATTTACTTTGAACTCCTTTATTCCTTTTGCCTTTGCCGTAGTGACAAACGGCATGATAAATATCTCCACGAGTGTACCCCTTGTAACTCTTGTAAGGGTTGCAACAGCAGGGAGGGCGAGAGTTATTGAAGGGAGAATAAGAAATTGCATACTCCCTGTACCTGAAGGAGGGAGGAGTTTGAGCTTGAGGCTGAAGAAAAGCATGATCAGAAGTCCGCTCCAGAAGACGGGGATGCTCAGTCCTGTTATAGAGAGTGAAGATATGATCCTGTCTGTAATCGTCCCTCTTTTGCAGGCTGAGAGAATACCCAAAAAAATGCCAAACGGAATAGCAACAGCCATGCTTCCCAATGCGAGTTTCAGGGTGTTCGGAAATTTTATCAGGAGATCATCAAGGACTTTTCTGTTTGTGTAGTATGAACGCCCGAATTCGCCCCTTAAAAGGAGCTTCACATATCCGATGTACTGGATGAAGATGCTTCTGTCAGAACCAATCTCTCTCCTCATCTTCTCTATAACCTCGGGTTGTGCTCTCTCCCCTACCATACTGAAGACAGGGTCGCCCGGCAATGCCTTTGTGAGAGTAAAGGTCAGAGATGTAACACCAAGGAGGAGAGGGATAAGGAGGAGCAGCTTTTTAGCAAGATACTTCTTCATGTATATTGTTATTCCACATGGTATAACTATATTATTCCTGATCCGGGAGTTCAGCAGGGAAAGCTTCAAAAGTTACCCGTTCCCGGTATCGAAGGATATCGATTGCCAGGGGAACTCCGACAGGATGTCGTGATAAAACCAGTTGAAGGTCATCAAGGGATGCAATTGCATTATTCCCAACGAGTATAATGATATCCCCTGGTTTTATTCCTGCATTCGCCGCTGCAGAATCCGGCTGCACCTCGGTCACCATCACTCCGGTTGAGCTTTTGAGACGGTAGCGGACAATCAGGCGACGATCCAATCCTGTAGTTTGTCCGGAAACGCCAAGATAGGATCTGCGTACACGACCTTCGCGGATAAGCTGTGAGGCAATCCACTTTGCCGTGTTTATAGGCATGGAAAAACAGATCCCCTGTGAACCGGCAATAATTGCTGTATTGATTCCGATCACGCGGCCACGGGAATCAACCAATGGTCCCCCGGAGTTACCGGGATTGAGCGCTGCGTCGGTCTGAATAACATTCTCAATTAACCTTCCTGTCTGTGTCCGGAGAGTACGTCCGAGGGCGCTTATAACGCCTGCTGTTACGGTTGTCTGAAATCCAAGCGGGTTACCAATAGCAACGACAAGTTGCCCTACCCTGAGTTGTGAAGAATCGCCCAGTTCAGCAGTCGGGAGACCGGATTCGAGGATTGAAAGGACAGCCAAATCACTATGGGGATCATTGCCAACAATTCTTACAGGAAAGTTTCGTCCATCCTGGAGGCGGACTTCAATCCTCTCTGCAGACTGCACAACATGGCTGTTCGTAAGCACATAACCATCGGGGGTAATTATTACACCGCTCCCTACCCCTCTGATCTCTGAGACACCGCGCCGTTTCAGTTGCTCAGGCGCACTCATTGCCAATCCAACACTTACCACAGCAGGCCCCACACGTTCAACAGCAGAGATTACAGCCTGAGAGTATGCATCCAGTATCTCTGCCTCATGAGACCGCACTTCAGCGGATTGTTTGAGAACGCCGGATTCTGAACGAATACGTTTTATTTTCATCTTTCAAAACCCTTCTTAGTTCTATTCCGCAACACTCCAGCTATAAGAATTGTCATTGCGAGCGAACGTTGCGAGGCAAAGCCGAAGAAACTCGGGATCATCTCCGCCTTAACGGATTCGGAACGGGACTCCGCGATCTCGCCTTTTCTGACGAGATTGCCCGAGGCGACCGTATCGGGTGCTCGCAATGACAGACGCAATCGTAAAGTCACTTGCAATAGTTATCACTGGACACAGGTCATTTTAGTCACTCGTTACTTGTTCCTATTGGTAATTTTCCGGAACCTTTGCATTACGCAAGAATTCTGCACTCACTTCAGGTATAAGGGAGTTGACATGCATACCCGTACCAAGTTCGAATCCTGTAGCCATATCAACACGTGGAACAATACTCATATACCAGTGTATAAACTCCGAGTCTGCATTGCCTGGCTTCCCGGATCTTATGACATAGTTGAAATCAGGACAATCCAAACTGTGACACAGTTTGGCCATGACAGACTTCAGATTGACTGAAAGATCCAATATCTCTTCTGCCCGTATGTCAGCAAAGCAACCTGAATGCCTTTTTGGAAATATCCAGATATGGAATGCTGAAAGAGCCGCATACGGAATAAAGGAGACAAAATGTTCAGTGTTGAAGAGGACTCTTGCCCCATCATGTAATTCGTCGTGTATTGTTTTACACATCAGACAATCTCCCGTATCATCATAAAATTTCATGGATGCTTCAAAACGTTCACGTATCTGCAATGGTGTTATGGGTATTCCCACTATCTGAGAAAGGGGATGTTCTATAGACGTCCCTGCAGAAGGCCCGTTATTTTTGAAGATAATCACATACTCAACTCTCGGGTCTCTGTATATCTCTGTGAAACGTTCTTTATATGTCTGGATGACATCCTTCAATTGTTCAACAGACATGGTTGCCGTCATCATGTTATGCAAGGGTGTCTCAACAATCAGCTCATGTATGCCGACCCCGTTAACGCCCTTCTTTACTCCAATATCCCACCGGTTTCTCTCACCTTCTTCTGAAAGCTTTGAAAATTTATGCCTTATAACTCTTATCTTCCATCCTTCTTCCCCCTGCACTCTGAAAACCTCGTCCAGTGTCTTTGCCTCATTGCCCGGGCAGAAGGGACAGGTTTCAACAAACTCCGGAAGTCTTTTCTTCACTCTCCGTACAATAAAATCCTCAGGCCTTTTGCCCTTTTCTTTTGCGATAATAACCCAAGCACGTGTTATCAAATTTAATCGTATCTCATTCATTCTTGCCTCTACCTCCCCAAAAGTCTACTGTTTTCGGTATTGATAGATTTCCGAAACCGGTTACAACCATATAAAATTATATTTCAAGCTAACCCAAATCTCCATTATCATTTCTGTCCTTTATCTCCACATGTTAGGCAGTCAGGGTCCTTCCTGGCATTAAGAGTCCTGAACTCCGTCTTGCCTCCATCCCACACAATAAGTTTCCCTTTAATGGTTGTACCAATGCCTGTAAGATATTTGATAGTTTCAAGGGCTTGAAGACATCCGATGACCCCGGGAGCTGCCCCAACTACAGGAAAAACTTCACCTGGTGGGGCTTCAGGGAACAGACAACGAAGACAGGGTGTTTCCGGAGATTGTACGAAAGAGAGCATGCCCTCCATCCCTTTGATACTTCCATACACCAGAGGTATGCCTTTCCTGATAGCTGATTCATTTAGAATATATCTTGCTGGAAAATTATCCAGGCAGTCTACAATAATATCCGAATTGGCAATTAGGTCATCAACATTTTCAGCAACGATCATTTCTTGAATAGCTGTTACCTCTATATCGGGGTTCATTCTTTCTATCGTATTTTTTCCTGAGACTGCCTTATTGATACCTATTCTTGCATGGTCATGCAAGATCTGCCTGTTAAGGTTTGTCAGGTCAAGATTGTCAAAATCACATATTTTGATATGTCCTATGCCTGCTACAGCAAGATAAATCGCCACAGGCGAACCAAGACCACCTGCGCCTGCTATGAACACTGTTGCGTTTTTCAGTTTCTCCTGTGCTGCTTCTCCCCATCCGTCCATTAACATCTGCCTGTGGTATCGTTTCAGCTCATCCCTGGAAAATTTCATGCCTTTAACTCCCTGCTGTTTTCAATTCATTGCACGGTCTTAATAATAAGAGATGAAGGAGCATTTTATCAACAAAAGCTCCTTCATTACAGAACAAAGACTGCATCTTTCAAATAATTACTACTGAAGATGAGAAAGTATGAAAAGAATGGAAATATTTTTCAGGTGGGAAATCAGGAAGGACAGAACTTTGCCCTTCCTGATCCATGCCTAATGTCACTTTTTCTCAAAAGTTCTTTTCTGCCCAGCGAGTTTTCAATACCTTAGGGCAATCTGCCTGTCTCTGTTTCTCCTCTAAGGACACCGGCAGGATGTACTTGTCCTTTGATGTGGTCGAGTTTAGTGAGCATTTCATGATGCTTTATTTCATCTGCCATCAGATAAGAGACAATAAAATTCGTGAAGTAGTCCCTGCTCATTGTTATAGCACTATTCGCAAGACCCATTGACTTTGCTTCTGCCTGAATATGTTTTTCAAGAACCTCACCAAGAGGAATAAGTTCTTGAGGTGTCAAATGAAATGCCTCTTTCGTCAGGTGGTCAATAGCAAATTGCTGCATGATCTTGTGTTTTTCTGAATCGCGTTTGATCATTTCCATAATGACTTTCACAAAGGAGTTATCTGATTTTTTCATCAAATCCTCTGCCAGCTTAATTGTCTGATCTTCCAGGCTATACCATTCCTTTAAAACCTTGGCTAATTCCTCTCCTGTGTGTTTTACCATTTTTTCCTCCTCTTCTTTAAATGTTTTTACTTGTTACAATATAGAAGAAGAATAAATAAAATAATATCGGAATAAGGCTGATTTTTCTGTAGGACTTTCGCCTAATTTCTTATCGGTATTTATCCTACAAAAGAGGCGGGATTTACTGGGGACGAACCCTTTCCATTATGCTTGCAAAATTCATCCTGAGTTCATAGAGGAGACTCCTCAGGGTTTGTTCTTCTTCCAGGGTGAGATTCCCTCTGGTTTTCTCCTCAAGAACCCCAATTATATTAATAAAGTATTGAGCGTCATCGAGACTGACTCCCGGAGAATCCGGTCCGATCCCCATGGCATTATGGGCCATTGCAGAGAGGCTCATAAGGAAAGAGATGAAGTCCGATCCTCCGGAGGGAATTTGCTGCGTTTCGACTTCAGAAAACGTTTGTTCAGATTTTGACTGCTTCCCTGGGCTTCTCAGGATATTCCTCTTTTAAATTGCCTTCGGTGTCAAATCTCCTTTTATCCCTTATGTAAAACTCTTCACTCATGAATATACTCTATGAACTCCTGTACAAATTGTCAATTGTATTGTCTTACCTTAAGCTTCTTTGTTATTCATTTGGAAAGTCTGACAGAATTAACGTTCAAAAGAGTATTCCGATACCTATCAATACCTGAATGAAATACAAACAGATAATGATAAGGCCGATCATAAAATGAAGATTCCTCCAGGGTAACTCGCGACCCTTAATCGCTCTTGAAATAAAAAAAGTCATGAGCACTGAAAATACAATGACAGAACCAGTAAAGAAATGGAGGGGAATATTTTAACAGAAAAGAAAAAACACTTAGCCTATACTTCTACTCAGTAAACTACCACGACCTTGTCGGTGGCTTTCATAAGGAATAAAAAGGATGAGAAGGGACTGAAGAGGTATCAAGTTTGTCTTTTATAAAGAGCTTATGTGATATAATTTTTACGTGTTCTAAAAATTCCATTGTGAGGAGGACATAATGAAAAAAGAAGCAAGTCCGAAGGGCACTGGGATATCAGATATTACCGGTAAAATTGTTAAGGTACGGCATGCAACCGAGGCGGACATGGGCTTTATAACTGAATATTTACAAAAACACCATTCCGATACTGAGAACCTTCACTATGAACAGTTTGTAGTTGCAATGGAAAATGGAAATACTATAGGTTTTGGCAGGCTTAAGAAGACCGGAGAAGTGCATGAGATTGGCTGTGTCATCGTCACAGAGGAAAAGAGGCAACCGGTAATTAGTACTTTAATCATAAAGCACTTGATAGATTTTTCATCGGTAAAGTCTGTATATGTGATAACAGATTTGGTTGATTATTTTCGAAGCCTTGGTTTTGTGGAAACTAAAGAGGTATCACAGGAACTCATGAGTGCACTCGATAAAGCATGCGGAATTGAAGGAAAGAAGAATACTGTCCTTATGGTCTATAGAAAGGAATAAAAACCTTTCAGCACATCCAAGGAGATATTGTGAATACACAGGAAAAAGCAAAAGAAATCATTAAGAGACTAAAAATGGAATACCCTGAACTCAAAACAGCCCTCAACTTCAAAAAGCCTTTTGAACTCCTTGTCGCAACAGTCCTTTCTGCTCAGGCTACTGATATCCACGTTAACAAGGTGACAGAAAATCTTTTCAATAAATACAAAACCATCAGGGACTATGCAAACGTTTCACTCGAGACACTTCAGAAAGATGTAAGCTCCATAAATTTCTACAGGACAAAGGCGAAAAATATCCAAGAATCAGCAAAAATGATCATCAAAAATTTCACCTCAAAAGTCCCCGGGACGATGGAAGAACTCATAACCCTTCCAGGGGTAGCAAGAAAAACAGCAAACATCATCCTTTCAAGTGCCTATGGGAT
>CAWCKM010000058.1:0-18291 GCA_963796125.1 Nitrospirota bacterium | reverse complement strand
GGAATTTTTACGGAGTTTAAAATGTACACAAAAATACTCGCTGCTATTAATGAGCACCTGAATTCCGAAATCTCTGCACGATATGCGTTGAATCTTGCAAAAGCATGTGAAGCAAAATTATTTCTTTGTTTCATTGAGGAGAAGGATACGCCCCGTTCAAGCCTTGACAGAGCTGAAGATGCTATAAAAAGACTTTTCATAAAAGCAAAAAATATGAATATACAGGTAGAGAGCATCACAGAGACAGGGGAACCTGTAAAAGAAATCGGCAAGATTGTGAGACATGAAGGAATAAACATTGTTTTCGCATCCACAAGAAGAGAAGACATCGAGAAAAGATTCTATGCAGGCACTGTTGCACGAAGTCTGTCTTTACGCCTTCCTTGCTCAGTGGCCTTTCACAAGGTCGTCCACATGGGAAGGGTGCATCCAAAAAATATCCTTGTTCCCCTGAAGGCAAAAATTAACCATACTAAAGAAAGGGCATATTTTACTGCAAAGATGGCAGAGGGTTTTGGTTCAAAGGTCTTTGTCCTCCATGCAGCAAAACCAATAACAAGGTTTTTCCATGGTGAGATACATCTTACCCCTGTTGAATGGAAAAAAAGATTACCCAAAGATATTTCAGATTTCATGGAATATCTCAGAAAATATGAGATTGCCTTCGAAGGGCAGTCTCTTACCGGGTTCTATAGCAAAGAGTATAACAGTAGAGGCTGCTTCAAAAAGACATGACCTCATAATAATGGGCGCCAGTGAGAGGAGTCTTCTGAGTTCTTTCTTGAAAGGTAACCCTGTAGAGGATGTGCTCAGAGAGACACCCTGTGACCTCATAATACTCAAGCCAAGACATGAAGATCAATAATCTCGCGAAAGAAGAAGTCTTCCGCAGTCTCGTCACATCTGAAAGCGGACTCACAGAGGATGAAGCAAAGCGGAGACTGAAGGAATTTGGCTATAATGAGATCAAAGAAGTAAAGAAGAAACCTCTTATCTTGAGGTTCTTTAGTCAGTTCACGCATTTCCTTGCTCTTTTGCTCTGGATAGCTGCTGTCTTATCATTCCTGGTCGGAATTATTTTCAACCAGGCGAAGGAATGTTTACCCTCGGTTTAGCAATCATATCCGTTATATTCATCAACGCCATATTCGCCTTTATTCAGGAATATCGTGCAGAAAAGGCTCTCGAGGCAATGAAAAAATTCCTTCCTTTCTATGTGAAAATTATAAGGGAAGACAAAGAAAAAGAAATTCTTGCAAGAGAAATTGTTCCTGGTGATGTAGTAAATCTTTCAGAGGGCGATAAGGTTCCTGCTGATTTAAGATTGATCGAAGCAAACGAAATAAGAGTAAACAATGCTCCTCTGACCGGTGAATCTGAACCTGTAACAAGAATTACCGAACCCTTCCCAGGGGAAATCATAAATAGCCCAAATATAGCCTTTGCAGGGACAACGGTGGTAAGTGGTTCTGGAAGAGGGGTTGTTTTTGCAACAGGCATGAGAACAGAGTTCGGGAGAATTGCTCATCTCACAGGCACAGTCACTTCAGGGCTAAGTCCTCTTCAGAAAGAGATCATAAAGATAACAAAGGTTGTCACAGCTATTGCGGCAACCACAGGACTGGTTTTTTTTGCAATAGGTTTCACCATAGGCAGGACATTCTGGGAAAACTTCCTCTTTGCAGTTGGGATTATCATCGCCAACGTCCCAGAGGGACTACTCCCAACAGTGACCTTTCACTTGCCATGGGAAGCCAGAGGAATGTTAAAGAGAAAGGCACTGATAAAGACTCTCACCTCTGTTGAGACTCTCGGTTCTGTTACCGTCATCTGCACTGATAAAACAGGAACCCTCACCCAAAACAAAATGGCTGTAAAAAAGATGGATGTCTCTTGGCGAGCCTGCAGAGACCGATAAGCAAAAACCTTCTTTGCTGCTCACCGTTGCTCTCCTCTGTAACAATACAAAAGTGGTTGAAGGCAATCTAAAGGGAGAACCAACAGAAGTTGCCCTCTATACAAGACGGCTTCTGAATCAATAGGTCTTATAGCAAGCACAAGAATAAAAGAGTTCCCCTTTGACTCTGAAAGAAAAAGGATGAGCACAGTAAATGTCTTGAATGAGTAAAACATATGTTATGACCAAAGGGGCACCTGAGAGTGTTTTTTCCATCTGCAGCCACTACCTTATGGAAGACGAAATTTTGAGTTTGAACGACCCCTCAGAAAGAAGGCAGTCTCCCTTTACCACGCCATGACGGATGAGGGATCTAAGAGTGCTTGCCTTTGCATACAGAGAGATAACGAAGTGATGAGGAGACTAAAGGATGACAGATGCTGAGAAAGAGATGGTCTTTTTTGGTTTGATTGGACTTGAAGATCCCCCAAGGCCAGAAGTACCAGATGCAATAAGAAAATGCAGAGAGGCTGGGATAAGAATAATAATGATTACAGGTGATGGGTCCAGGACTGCTCTTGCCATTGCAAAAGAAATTGGTCTGGTAAAAGGAGACCCTACCATAGTGGAAGGCGATGAATTTTTACAGATGTCTGATGATGAACTTCGCGAATATCCTGTCAAAAGAAGAAATAATATTTTCAAGGATGACACCAAAGCGCAAACTGAGAGTTGTCAATATTCTTAAAGGAGGAGGGTGAGAGGGTTGCTGTCACAGGTGATGGGGTAAACGATGCGCCTGCCTTGAAAAGAGCAGACATCGGCATTGCCATGGGTCTTACAGGAACTGATGTTGCCAAAGAGGCATGCAGACATGATACTCCTTGATGATAATTTTGCTACCATTGTGAATGCCGTAGAAGAGGGCAGAACAATCTTTGAGAATATCAAGAAGTTTATCATCTATATCTTTGCCCATCTTACGCCTGAGGCTGTGCCGTATATCCTTTTTGTATTGTTCAGGATTCCACTTCCCTTAACAGTCATGCAGATCCTCGCGATAGACCTTGGAACAGAAACAATCCCGGCTCTTGGCCTCGGAACCGAGCTACCTGAGGCTGGTATCATGAAACGCCCTCCCAGACCAAAAGATAAAGGGCTTATAGACCGAACGGTCCTTTTTAACGGATACATATTTCTTGGACTTCTGAGCACTGTTGGGGTTGTCTTTGCCTATTTCTTTGTCCTGCATATTGGTGGCTGGCATTGGGGTATTGAATTATCAATTGATGATCCTCTGGTTCATCAGGCTTCGACAGCTACATTTCTCGGGATTGTCATCATGCAAATTGCAAATGTCTTTGCCTGCAGAACACAGAGTGATTCGATATTCAAGGTTGGAATTTTCAGTAACAGGATTATTCTCTGGGGTATAGCAATAGAAATACTCCTGAGTGTCTTTATCATATATCATCCATGGGGCAATAAAATATTCTCTACAGCACCAGTTCCTTTAACAGTATGGTTAATCCTAATCCCTTTACAGTTCTACTCTTTCGCTGCGGCAGAACTGAGAAAACTGATAACGAGAAAGGTGAGAAAAGAGACCTAATCATGAGAGTGTACTTTTACATCTCTACCCTTGTAATGACACCATGAAGTTTATGTGGGGGAAGTTTGTAAAACTGCACAAAGGCTGGACATAATTTCTTAACGGCCGAAAATATCATCCAGAGAGGATTTCGTGTGATGACTTCCTCAAGCCCATAGAATATAGACTTTTCATCAATTCCTGCTTCTTTCAATAGTTCTTCAACGTCTATAACTTCCATGTATCCCTGATATATCTCGAATGTCCTCAAACCAGGTGCGAGCTCATCCATAAACTGTCCAATAACGCCAAATGGCTCATCACTTCTGACAATGGAGACAAGAATGTTGTCTTCATACAGGATATTATTTATAAGCATTGTGCGGACAATATAAGGTGGAATTTTTTCTTTTTCCCGTAAAAAGAAAAGGGCAGTTCCCTTTATCTTACTCATGCTCCTGTATGCAAGTCTGTACCTCTCAAGGAAGACATCTAAATCTATTGGCTTAAGGGACCGATAAAGTTTCTTTTGACCGGATGTATATATCATGATCATGCTAAAAGGGATTGAGGCTATTATGATTGACCAATATCCGCCATGAGGTATTTTATAGGTATTCGACAGCAGAAAAACGGTATCAGCAAAGGTTACAAGCAATGAGATAACAAAATACAACATCTTTCCTCTTAAATAAAATATCCAGCTCATCATAAAACCGGTTAGGGCCATTGTGCCTGAAACTGCAAGGCCATAAGCAGCAGCAAGCTGATTTGATTCCCTGAATTCGGATATGATAAATAAGACAGCAATGAGCAAGAACCAGTTTACAAAGCTGATATATATCTGAGATCTTAATTCAGTTGAGGTATATTCAATTCTGAACATGGGTATGACATGTGTTGTGATTCCCTGGTAGACTATAGAAAACATGCCGCTAATCATTGCCTGCGAAGCTATAACAGTGGCGATAATACTAAGGAGAAGAAAAGGGACATAAAGGAAGGATGCCTCATTAAATATCATCTCAAAAAGCACGTTCTTGGCTTCCGGATGTTTCATGAGAAAGGCCCCCTGACCGAGATAATTAAGAACAAGAGCCACAAATACAACATGCCAGGCACGTACAATAGGCTTCCGACCGAGATGTCCCATATCAGCATAGAGAGCTTCCCCACCAGTGGCGCAAAGAAAAACTCCTGAGAGTACAAACAACCCTGCGATACCGTTTTCCCAAAGAAACCGAAATGCATAATATGGATTGAGAGCCTTAAGTACTGAGGGGTACATAAAGTATCGAAATAATCCCTGAAACAGCCAATGATGAAAACCACATGACCATCAGAGGCCCGAATGCCCCTGCAACCTTTTCAGTACCCTTTCTCTGAAAACTAAAGAGAACTATTGCGATAATACCGGCGATAATAATAAGTAGTATTCTGAGCGTGTATTTCAAATCCCGGAATAAGCAGTGAACCCTCTACAGCACTGAGGATGCTTATTGCAGGAGTAATTACACCATCACCGGCAAAGAGAGAAATCCCGATGAAGGAAAGGAATGTAACAAATGCCGTTTTCCTGCGTGATCTTAATAAAGAGGAAAGTAACTCCTTGAGAACAATAGTGCCTCCCTCACCTTTTTTCCCAAGACTCATAGCAAGCCAGGCATATTCTATGGTTACCAGTATAATGAGGGTCCAGACAATAAGGGATAGAACTCCCATGACATGTTGTTCTGTGGGTTTTAAAAACAGAAAGACAACAGTCAGTGTATAAATAGGGCTTGTACCAATATCTCCAAATACAAGGCCAAGGGATTTTATTATCCCCCGTAAGTGGAACTTCCCGTTAAACATGTCTCCTCCTTAGAAGGCAAAGGAGAAGAAATAGAAAACCGCCGGCAACGCAGCGGTTTGAACTTCTGTCCATTGCCCTTCCAAATGCCTACGAGGTTAGCTGTCGGGCTCGGGCTTGGAAGTGCCCTATCCAGTTATCCCGGGAAATACGCCCCGATAGTGGTTCCCCCGCATCCGTTTCTCAACGGATTTAGGCTGCTTTTTAGCTTAATTTAATACTACTTTTTAGAATTGTCAATAGGATCCAGTGTTGATCCAGTGTCGATTGTCGATGCCTGTGAATAAGGACTTCTTAAAGCAGATTTTTAAGGATGAAGACAGAAATTTCTTCAATCCTAAAACTGTATCTGTACCCTTTTTCGATACCCTCCCTCATTCTTTATAGAAAGAAGAACTTTATTGAGCCGTTCACACCACACACGAACATCCCGCTCAAAGGTTGGACAATCTCCTATTACCTCCAAAATATCTCCGAGTTTCATGTCTGCTGCTTTTACTGCTATCTTCAGGATCGGCTGAGGACACCTAAGACCGACGGTATCCAAAAGTTCGATTCCCATCTCATTTTCCTCCTTTTTGTTCTGCCGTCATGGTATTCCTTTCAGGAGATATCGAAGTACTGTGGATAAATCTATCTCCCTTCTCTGACACGCCTTGGACATTTCGTTTTATATATTACATCATTGCAGTCCAAAAGAGTCTGAATTCACAACCCCTATCCGCTAATCCTGTGAACACATGCCTATGCATAGAGGTGCTATATCCTTTCCCAGATTTTGGTTATTAAGAGTTCTGAATCGCAAAATTTAGATGAAGTTTATCTAAAAAATTTTCCTTGACATATGCCATCAGTTCAGATAAAATGGTAATGAAAATCATTATCAATAAAGGAGCTATAAAATGCCCTTGAGAGATGGAACAGGGCCTCCGTGGATACACGGGAAATTAAGAGGATGTGGCCATAGGCTCACGATTCCAAGACAGTCGATTCTTGATGTACTCAGTAAGACGTCTGAACATCCAAGCGCTGAAGAGATATATTTGCAGGTACACAAGGTATACCCTGCTATCGGACTGACAACGGTTTACCGTACGCTCGAATTGCTTGTTCAAAATGGATTGATTTTCAAGTTCGATTTTGGCGACGGCAGGGCCAGATATGAATTAACTGAGAGTCAAAAAAGTATTGGGCACCATCATCATTTAGTTTGTACTGGTTGTGGAAGGATCATTGATTACACTGATTTTATCAATGACGAAATAGAGCTGCTTACAAGGACAGAGAAAGGACTCTCAAAGAAATACAGATTTAAGATTACAAACCATCTTATCCAATTTTATGGTCTTTGTGAAAAATGTCAGGCGAAAAAGTAATATTTTTTTCTTTTTTAGTGATAATGGTTGTCATTAACATTTTGTAAGGGAGGTGATAAGAGATGCCATTTAGAGACAGAACAGGACCTCTCGGATTAGGGCCAAGAACAGGAAGAGCCATGGGTTATTGTGCTGGTTTTGGGATGCCTGGTTCAGCGAATCCATTTCCGGGAAGAGGAGGGTCTGGGTTTGGTCAGGACAGGAGGGTCCCGGGTGGTCTCGGTAGAGGTCGTGGCTGGAGATGCTCGTACCGGACAACTGGTCTTACCGGGATGGGTAAGGGACGGATATGGTTATCCACTGTACAGCCGGAATTTACAGCCAAAGACGAAATAAATGTATTACAAGACCAGGCCGATTTCCTGAAAAGGCAACTCGAAGAGATCCAAAACCGGATCGATACATTGGAAAGGGGCAAGAAGCAGGAGAGCGAATAAATATTCTCAGGATGTCATTGCGGGCGCGGGGATGACTACCTCCAGGAATCCCCTTCCTGCATGAGTTGATCGAAACCTGTCGCTCGCAATGACTATTTGTTCTCGGAGGCAAAAATGTTAGTCAGCATCAGTGAATAAAAATACGCACATACGGATTTTTATAACGGAGGCATAACAGAATGAAAATTTGCATTAGTTCTCAAGGTAATACTTTAGACTCACAGGTCGATCCACGATTCGGCAGGTGCCAGTACTTTATTATTGTGGACTACAGGAAACTTTAGAGTTTGAGGCTGTTAAAAACCCTAACATTGATGCCATGGGAGGTGCTGGAATTCAGTCCGGCCAATTGATGGCAAGCAAAAATGTTAAAGCGGTATTAACAGGCAATGTTGGACCAAATGCATTCCAAACCTTACAGGCAGTGGGTATCGAGGTCATTACAGGTATATCAGGAAGTGTTAAAGAGGCAATAGAAAAATATAAGAAAGGTGACTTTTACGGTAGCACAAGGCCCGAGCACTGTCTCGCATTCCGGCATGCCGGCAAAGAGATAAAGGAGGTGATTAAGTTGTCTATCGGAAGAGGAAGCGGACAAGGCCAGGGAAGAGGTATAGGCAGAGGTGGAGATCAGGGTCGAATGGCTGGAAAGAGATCAGGTGCAGGGCCAGGTGGTTATTGTGTTTGTCCACATTGCGGTGAAAAAGTAGTGCATGAGGCTGGAGTGCCCTGTTATTCCAATAAATGCCTGAAATGTGGTGCTGCAATGGTGAGGGAATAGCAGTGGAAAGGAAACAGAACTTGCTGCATTTGGATAACAACTGATACTGACTTATAAGGAGGTTTCGTGCCTGCATATGAATATAAATGTAAACAATGCGGAAACATATTTGAAGTTTACCATTCAATGAACGAGGATCCATGGGTCTTGTGTCCCGAGTGTAAATCCAGGGCTCAAAGAATTATCACGGGAGGATCAGGGTTTATTATGAAAGGCACAAAGTCAGATAGTACAAATGATAACCATGGCACAAAATGCGGCAAGGAGCAGACATGCTGCGGGAAATCTACTCCGTGTGAAACAAGGCCATGTGATAAATGATGCTGGAATTCCATTATGAAATTTGAAGAATGCCAAATTTTTGAGATCATAAAAAACAGTCTTCCCATGGGATTTACTCTGGTTGACGAAGAAGGAGTGATTAGCGATTTTAACCCTCAAGCTGAGGTAATTACCGGTTACCTGAAGAATGAAGTAATGGGAAAATCTCATCTTGAGATTCTTCACAGCACTCCTGACAGGGAAGCATGCCCACTGTTTCAATACGCACTTCAGAAAAAACAGCAGACGGCTGCAGTGGAGACAAACATAAAGCAAAAAAGCGGTGAAATAATTACTATAGTTGCCTCAATAGCGCCTCTTTTTGATGAAGATCAAAATTTCATCGGCGGGATCGAACTATTCAGGGATATTACAGAAATCAAAAAACTGGAAAGAGAACGGAAAAACATCCTCCCTATGTTCGCCCACGATATGAAAAATCCTGTCATTACTGCCGAGGGATTTTTATCAAGACTGCTCTCAGGGAAAGCAGGTCTGCTCACAGAGCCCCAAATAAGTTATCTGAAAATCATTAAAGAGGAATTACAGAAAGTGGAAGAGTTGATAATCGATTTTCTTGAGTTTTCGCGATTTGAGGCAAAAAAATACAAACCATTAAAGAGTGCCTTTAACATTGAAGATGCCATCATCCATCAAATAGAAGCAGTTAAATCTGAGGCAGATAAAAAGGACATAAAAATTTCTTTTGAATATTCGAATAGCTCTATTCCTGTGACCAGCGCAGACAGCGCAATGATAGACCGTGTCATTGCAAATCTGCTTGATAATGCAGTGAAATACTCACTACAGAAGGCCGAAGTAGAGGTGAAACTTAGTGACTGGAATCTGGAAGTGTTGGTTCAGGTGATTGATACAGGTGTTGGGATACCAACGGAGCACGTCCCTTATATCTTTGATGCCTTTTATCGTGTGAACAGAGATTCAAGAGGCTCAGGCCTCGGGCTTGCCATAGCAAAAGCAATAATAGAGGCTCACGGAGGGAAGATATGGGTAAAGAGTATCGTGGGAAAAGGTAGCACCTTCAGTTTCACCTTGCCTAAAGGTGAGAAGTGATGGCACCGCGGTTAATTTTGATCTTCGGAGAGGAATCTTTTACGTGACCATATCGGTTGCAAGTGGGAAGGGCGGCACGGGCAAGACGACTGTAGCGGTTAATCTTGCCCTATCTCTCAACAATGTGCAGCTTCTGGACTGCGATGTAGAAGAACCGAACGCTCATATATTTCTAAAACCTGAAATCAAAGAGAGTATACCAGCAACCATACCTATTCCTATAGTTGATGAGTCGAAGTGTGACTACTGTGGCAAATGTCGTGAGGTCTGTGCTTATAATGCGATTGCGGTTTTCTTAGGAGATGAAAACAGAAAAGGAAGCGTTTTGATATTCCCCCATCTTTGCCATGGGTGTGGCGGATGCAGTCTTTTATGTCCGGCAGGAAGCGATAAGAGAGGAGAATAAGGAAATAGGAATTGTTGAAATAGGAAATTGTGGAGATATTCAATTTGTTCACGGGAGGCTTAACATCGGTGAAATAATGTCACCCCCGCTTATCAAGCAGGTCAAAGAATATATTAACCCGAAGAGAACTGTGATCATAGATGCCCCTCCAGGAACCTCCTGTCCTGTTATTGCATCGGTAAAAGGAAGTGATTTTTGCGTACTGGTTACAGAGCCGACACCCTTTGGTCTGAATGACTTGATCCTGGCCGTTGAGGTCGTGCAAAAGCTCTCCATTCCATTCGGCATAGTAATAAACAGATCAGATATCGGAGATCACAAGGTAGATTTGTATTGCCAGAAAAACAACATTCCGATCCTTATGCGCATACCTTTTGATAAAGAAATCGCCTTTTTATATTCGAATGGAATTCCCTTGGTAAGAGAAAAGAAAGAATATAAAGAGAGATTTCAGGATATGTTCGATCTCATAAATCATATGAAAAGAGCTGTAAGATTATGAGAATTAAACCTGTTGGGATAACCACTTTTGGATATAAACCCGTATGTCCCTGAATTTGAACCAGATGAAATATATAAAAATTGGCTGGCTTGAGGGGAAAATACAGTGAAACAGATTGTTGTTATCAGCGGAAAAGGCGGGACAGGAAAAACTATGTTGACAGCGTCTTTTGCAGCTTTGGCAAAAAACAAGGTCATGGCAGACTGTGATGTAGATGCAGCAGACCTGCATCTGCTTCTGCATCCAGAAATAAAAGAACGGCATCAATTTCGTAGTGGAAAGACTGCAAACATTGATAGAGAACTCTGTCAGGGATGTGGAGAGTGCAGAAGTGTATGCCGCTTTGATGCGATCAGCGGGAACTTTTTGGTTGATCCCTTAGCATGTGAGGGGTGCACTATCTGCAGTTTTGTCTGTCCAGAGCAGGCAATTACTATGGAAAAAAATATCTCCGGAGACTGGTATATCTCAGAAACAAAATACGGTTCCATGGTTCATGCAAAGCTTGGGATCGCTGAAGAAAATTCAGGGAAACTGGTTTCACAGGTCAGACAGGCTGCAAAAGATCTTGCAGAAAGAGAAAAGTGTGATTACATCATTATTGACGGCCCTCCTGGGATTGGTTGCCCGGTGATTGCTTCTTTGTCGGGTGTAGATATATGTCTGATAGTTACAGAACCTACCCTTTCAGGGATTCATGATATGGATAGGGTTGCGCGAGTAGTAAAACATTTTGATATTCCTACAAAAGTAGTGATCAACAAATATGATATCAATCAGGAGAACGCGCTGGAACTCAAACGGATTTGTGAACAACCGGGGTTGGAAATTGTCGGGCAACTACCATATTCCAGAAAAATAGTTGAATCGATCGTTAACGGTATCCCTTTTGTAGAGTACTGTAGTGATCAAACGGCTGAAGAGATTATTCAAATATGGGAAAAAATCAAATAAAGAAAAACAGCTTCTTGATTAATTATGAGCATTTGCTTATAATTAAAAATATGGCAAGGCCTAAGAAACTCAGGTGTGTCAAATGTAAACCTGATGCTACTTATTTTAAGCCAAGGGGTATTCCTCTCATAGAGCTTGAGGAGATACCTATAACCATAGACGAGTTAGAGGCTATCAGGCTTGCTGATTATGAGGAACTTTATCATGAGGACGCAGCGAAAAAGATGAAAATTTCAAGACAGACGTTTGGAAGAATCTTGAATAATGCTCATAAGAAGGTTTCTGAATGCCTCATAAAAGGAAAGGCATTGAAAATTGAGACTAAACAAAAGGAGGAACAAACATGAAAGTATGTTTTCCAGTAGCAGAAGTGAATGGGATTGAGAGCGAGGTGTACGGGCACTTCGGCTCAGCGCCGACGTTTGTGATCGTCGAAACAGATACCAGTAAGATTACAACCGTTAATAACAAAGATCAAAACCATGAGCACGGTGCATGTAATCCGCTCAAGAAGCTTAACAACCAGCACGTTGACGCAATGGTTGTCGGGGGAATAGGAATGGGAGCATTGAACATCTTAAATCATTCCGGTATTAAGGTATTCCAGGCTCAGGCTCCAACCGTTCGGGAGAACATTGCCTTATTGAAAGAAGGTGGTCTTCCTGAATTTACTCCCCAGAATACCTGTGCAGGCCATGGACATGGCGGTGGATGTGGTCACTAATACAATCACCTCCTTGATTGCCTTATACCTCCCCTTAAGATGAAGGGGAGGTAAGAGGGATTTCTGAATGACATCAAAGTATAGGAGGTTGAGATATGGCAAAGGAAAAGAAGAAGATAGCAATATTGGCATGCAAGAATATCAAAGGTGTCAGTTGTGTGGGAGGCTGTCTGAAATGTTTCAAGGGAATATCAGAGAGGGCCGGGGAGTATGAGCGCTGGAAAGATTTTGATGTAGAAGTTATCAGTATGGACGACTGTGGTGGTTGCCCTGGTGTAATAATGCCAAAAGTAAAGCTGCTCATGGAAATGTGTAAATTATTTGAACGGGATGTAGATGCAATACATTTGGGAACCTGTATAAAGGTGGCGACTCAAACCGCCGGTTGTCCGATTGACGTTGAAGACCTGAAAGAGAAAATCGAATCAAAATTCAATAAAGAAGTAATACTGGGAACGCATCCGTACTAACAGAGGTTTTGAATACATAACCCTGAAACCTTGTCAATATGTTCCTACAGCGAGGCCAGATCCCAGTATGATTTGTCTTCCGCGCGGAAGTAAGTACTCCCTGCTTTCCTCTTGTTTTGAAAGTGTTTTCCTGGTGCAGAGACGATATTGCATTCTTTGCGCAATAATCATAATCAATAAATCACCAGATACTTTCTTCGAGAGGTAATAAATCACCGAAAAGTACAGGTGCCTCTATTATCTTCTGATACCTACCAGTTCCACGTGTTCTATACCGGGTCGACATTTTATTGCATTTTTATAACTATTACACCTGCGGTCTCTGCCGCAGGGTTCTTCATGAAGAGTTTTTCCCAGTATATAAATCTTTAAATATTAAAGAAGTCTATAAATAAAAATTTTAGATAAATTTATAAATAATTATTGACTTTTTTGCAGGACTATGATAATTTTGCTAACCGTTACATCTAAATAGTGTAATCCTTTTTTAAAAGAATTCTAAGATTTGAGCTTTTTACTATATGCATTTTTAACATCTATTAAGATAAAATATCTCTGAGAGAAAAGGGAAAACCATGAATAGTTCAGCAAATTGGGATTGGGAAACAAAAGAAAAATTATTAGTAGATATAAATGATTGGAAGAAGAAGTTTATAGAATCCGTGAATTATCTCCTTCTGATGACGGCGAGAAAATAGCCGCTGTAGTTAGAAACCAGGACAGAAAATTTACCACCTGTGTGAATGGAGAAACATGGGAAGAAACGTTTGAGAGGGTATACTCGCTTAAATTCAATCCAGATAATCAATTAATTTCACTTGTATTCAAGAGACTATGAATGGACTGTTGCTGTCGACCATGAGATGTGGGAGGAAAAATTTGATTATATATGGAATCTTACGCTAAGCCCTGATGGGAAAAGTATTGCAGTCAATATAAGAACAGGAGAGATGACAAGTGGAGTTTGTTTAAATGGTAAAACCTGGGAGAATACATTTCCTGAGGCAAGGGATCTTGCTATAAGTCCTGATGGAAAAAGGACCGCATCCCATGTACAGATCAAAAGACTTGCCATGTTGGATATCGTTGGTTTTATGAACAAGATCTGGACAGTTGCAGTAGATGGAACTCCCTGGGAAAACACTTTTTTAAATCTCTGGGGTGCTGTCTTTAGTGATGACAGCAACCATGTGGCAGCAGCTGTAATGACAGACATGTCTCAATATACTATTGCTGTGGATGGAAACCCTGGGAGCAAAGTGTTTGGTACTGTTTGGGAGCCAATCTTTAAGCCTGAAAGTGCTGATGTTGATTGCCCCTGTGCAGACACCCAAAGGCTGGACACTTGCAATGAACGGTAAACCAATATGGGGTAATTTTTCTCAGGTATGGAGACAAGTATTCACTGCGTGATGGTCAGAAAGTTAGCTGCTGTTGTTGCAGTCAGTGTTGGAAACTGGACAGTAGCAGTAGATGGTTCACCGTGGAATACTGTATTTCAATCAATTAGTATTATCTCCTGTGTTCAGTCCCGATGGGAAAAGGGTTGCAGCTGCAGTAAAGAATAACAATAGGTGGACAATTGCTGTAGATGGCTCTCCATGGTCAGAAACATTCGACAATGTATGGGATCCTGTTTTTAGTCCTGGTGGTGACAAGGTGGCAGCCAAGGCTGAAAGAAATGGAAAATATTTTGTTGTTGTTGACGGAAAAATTGGGAAGAAAGGATTATGAATCGCTTTGGAACCCTGTATTCAGCCCTGATGGGAAAAAACTTCTTGATACGGGCTGTAGATAAAGGAAAATATTACCGCCGGATAGTGCCTGTAAATGAAATCTGATTCATAGAGGGGAAATATGGAATTTTTAACAAGTACAGCACTATATAATTTTCTAAGGTTCTATTTAGTATGGATTGCATTTATTGTCTTTATCGGAGGAAGTATTTACAGAGTATACACTTTGATTGATCTGGCAAAAAAAGAAAAAGTGATTTTGCCTTTTATAAGTCTGAAAGCTACTCTTCGATCCCTTCTTCACTGGCTTATTCCCTTTGCTTCAAGAAGACTGGAGATTGAAACCTGTGTTTACAATTGTAACTTTTCTTTTTCATATCTGTCTGGTTTTTACTCCTATATTTCTCCTTTCGCATAACATCCTCTGGTATGAATCCTGGGGGATAACATGGTGGACACTTCCTGAAGGCATAGCAGACATTATGACCATTATAGTTATTGTCACATGTATTTTCTTCTTTCTCAGAAGGATTTTTGCTCCTGAGGTCAAATTTGTTACTTTTTCTTCAGATTACCTAATACTTGCTATTTCTTTTTTGCCTTTTTTGACCGGTTTTCTTGCGTATCACCAGTGGCTTCTTCCGCATAAGGCCATGGTAAATCTCCATATCCTTTTTGGAGAAATTATGTTGATAGCAATTCCATTTACCAGATTAGGCTCATATGTTTTATTTCTTTTTAACAAGGTCATGGATGGGTTCTCAATTTGCCCTCTGGCATTCAAGAGACTGGTAAGGGTTTAAAGCATAGGAGGATAGATAATGGCAGTTAAAGAAGCGATTAAGGAAAAGATAGTAAGCAGGGAATTTAAGGAATATATCAGAGAGCCTAATCCTGATCCAGGCCTTGATGAATCAATAAAGAGACTTACTCCGGAGAAGATAGAAAAGACAATAAAGGCGGTTCTTGACAGGACGTTCTGCGAGGATAAAAGCGGTACTTGAGACCTGTATTCATTGCGGGCTATGCTCTGAGGCCTGCCAATGGTATTTATCCAACGATAAAGACCCGACCTATGCACCGGTAGCGAAGATGAGGATGACCATATGGGAGATGCTCAAAAGGGATGGGAAGGTTGATGCAGAATTCATAAAACAATGCGCACGGATCGTATTCACTGAATGCAACATCTGCCATCGCTGCAGTATGTACTGCCCGTACGGATTAGATATAACGTTTATCATCGGAATGGTCCGTCGTATCTGTTTCCTTCTTGGGGTAGTACCCCAGCGCCAGATGGACCAGGATCATGCCCATGCTGCTACGTTGAATCAGGTCTGGTATTCCCAGAATGACTGGATTGATACCATGCAGTGGCAGGAGGAGGAGGTAGGGGCGGAGTTTAAAAATCTGCGCATTCCTATTGATAAAGAGGGTGCAGAGGTTATGTGGTTACCTCTTGGTGCTGAGCCCAAGACAGGACTTTACCATATAGAGCGTACAGCGAAGATCATGCATGCTGCAGGTGTTGACTGGACAGTGCCTGGAAAAGATGTCTGGGACAGCAGCAACATGCCCATGTTTCTACGTGACTTTGTGACAATGCAGAGGATTGTGCGGGGACTGTATGAGAATGCAGCTCGACTACGAATTAAAAAAATGGTATTAACCGAGTGAGGGCATCCACGTTTTGCCACAAGTTTTGTGGCACCGCCGATGCTGGGATACAAAGAACTCCCCTTTGAAGTGATGCAGACTGGTGAATTTTACTATGAGCTTCTCAAGAGTGGAAGGATAAAGATAGATAAGAAAAAGATTAAAGAGCCTGTCACTCTCCAGGACCCCTGTAATATTATCAGGAGGGCAGGGGCAGCAGACAAATTCAGATACATTGTCAATGCGACGTGTGAGGATTTCAGAGAGATGTACCCGAACCGGGAGCACAATTTCTGCTGTAATGCTGGTGGCGGGCTGGCTGCATTGTCCAATTGGGCTGCCCACAAGGCTAAAGGAAACAGAGTAAAGGCTGAACAGATTAAGGCAACGGGTGCAAAGATTGTGATTACTCCATGCCATAACTGCAGCACTGGTATTAAAGATGTAATCAAATATTGGAATCTTGGTGTAAAGAATATGTTTTTTGATGAAATATTGGTTAATACGATGGAAATTCCTGAGGAATTAAAAGCAGGGTAAATAAACCGGAAAGGGAAAGGGGTATGAAGAAAAAGATATTATTCTTTGTAATTATGTATATGTCTTCTGCTCTTTATTGTTAGTGGTTTGCATAGTGTTTATTCTACTGAAGGCCCTGTTGCTTCTAAGAAGAAGTTAACCGATAAAGGAGATCAAACCTGAGAACAAGATTGGCATTGCCCATACAGAAATCTTCGGTGAATTAGAACGTCCACAGGTTATTTTTAATCATCAGAAACATGTGGAAGCCCTTAAGAAAGAACAACAGGGCTGTGATACATGTCATCCCCTTGATGAGTGGAAAGAGTTTGTATTTGATTTTCCTAAGGAACTTGAAGAAAAAAGATAAAGACATCAGTCATGAATGCCTACCATGATGAATGCATCGATTGTCATAAAAAGCGGTATAAAGAAGATAAGGAAAAAACAGGTCCTGTTACCTGTGGAGATTGCCATAAAGAGAAAGAGAAATCGATTGAGGTGAAATATCCGGTATTCGAATTTGATTTTTACTGTCATGATAAACATGATAAGAAACTGAGAGAGAAGATAGGCAAAGATGATTGCAGCCTCTGTCATCATACATATGATATAAATGAAGAGGATGAAACCTTGCCTTAGTATATGAAAAAGGCACAGAGGAGTCCTGTTATTATTGTCATGAACTTGAAAAGAAAAGGGGCCCAAATTAACTGCCATAACACGAGTTGCAGCAAAAAAAGGACTCGATATACAGAGAGCTTCTCACCTACAGTGCCTGAACTGCCATTTAGAGTACGAGAAAGAGTTAGAGCTCAAGCAGGAGAAGAAGAAAGATGAAAAAGCAGGACCGACTGAATGTGTAAAATGTCATACAGGAAAATACAGAACAATTGCTGAACTTGAGAAAGTTCCTCGCCCTGACAGATGGCAAAAAGAAACAGCCTTCATAAATATCCAAAATGCAAAAATGAAGGGTGTAGCATTCGATCATAAATCTCACGAAAAGAGTCATAAGACCTGTCGAGGCTGCCATCATGAAACCTTAAATGCATGTAAAGAATGTCATACGTTGACAGGCAGTCCTGAAGGGAAATGGATAAATATTGCGAATGCATATCATGATGTATTTTCTGAACAGAGCTGTAGCGGGTGCCATAACATGAAGAAATCCGAAAAGGATTGTGCAGGCTGTCATGGCCTTACTGCCGATGATGGATATACAAACAAAAGGTCCCAAGAAAGAGACGTGTAATATCTGCCATACAGGTAAGAAAGAGATTCTCTCCGGCGTCAAACTCTCAATCGCAGGGCTTGATACAGAAAAAGTAAAGAAAGAGGTAACGTAAAAATTCTGGAAAAGGAATATGAACCATCAAAATTTCCTCATCTTAAGATTATCGAGAAATTAGTAAAGATATCTAATGACAGTAAACTGGGAAGTTATTTCCATAGAAAATTGCAGACAATCTGCGAGGGCTGCCATCATCAAAGCCGTGCAGAGGCTGAAGTTGAAAAGGACAGTCCTCCTTATTGCAGAAACTGCCACAGTATGTCATTTGACAGACAGAACAGAAACAGGCCGAAACTGATAGCTGCCTATCACGGCCAATGCATGGGTTGCCACAACTACATGAAACTGAAAAAGCCAGAAAATGTGAAGAATGTCATAAGAAGAAAGCTGTACAGTCCAGTTATTCCTTAGAGCCGCAACGAATTACTGTTAGATAGAAAGGAGAAAGATGTTGTACATCTTTGAGCAACTTTTTTCACATCATGGCTATGTATATGCGGTAGCCGTTCTGGCCATGTTCATATTTATAATTTTTTATCTTATCCTGAGCAAAGAAACAAAGTACTAACACGGAGGATTGTATGGGAATCGACAGAAGGGAATTCTTAAAGCGTGCAGCGATTGCAGGAATTGCTTTGATTGGCGGAAGTTCCCCGGCCCATGCGTTCAAGAACATAGAGAAAAATACGATCCTTTCTACA
>CAWCKM010000057.1:0-4400 GCA_963796125.1 Nitrospirota bacterium | reverse complement strand
TACTACCCGAAATGGATGGAGATTGCACTGACCGTCGGAGTGGTAACGATGTTGATTCTTGCCTATCGTTTTATTGTGAATCGCATGGCGATCATGCACGACCATCCCGATTACGAATCAACGCACTGAAGAAGAGAGTGGAACCTCCGTTAAGGTTTACGATCCACAAGCCTGAAAAACACTGAGAAGATAATCTGGTGGTCGCGGAAGTCCTGCAATTTTCCAGGCTACGCTCCCATCTGGAAATTTTTCTAAATTACATTCCTTTGTATGGACGTTTGTACAGATAGATCTGGCTAATGGAAAGGCATTAAACTTCTTATAAAATTCTCTCATGAATTGAAAAATCTCTATCCTTTCTTTTGTCAGAGGACAGACATTGCTCACGTTTTCCCTGTCTGCTAAGGCGCATGCTACCTTTTCATTCCAGTCCTCAAACTTGACAAGAAAGCCCTCACTGTCTAATTCAATTTTTTTACCTTCAACTTCGATGAATGGCATATATATACCTCCTTTTAGTTAAATAAGTTTGCTACCATAAATACTAACATAAATTTAAAGCAAAGTGACAAATATACTGAAAGAAACAGGGCTGTCTTTTATTCCTTTATAGGCTGAAAATTTGAATTTTAACCCTGCGGTCTTGCCGGGGTTCTTATTCGCTTTGTTGCTAATATTATGAATCCGCAAGTCAAGGATTCCAACACGAATGACACTAAATATATTTGCAATTTCTGAAAAGATATTCTCTGAGGCTGAGGTTACCATGTCTGGAACAGGCGCTTGATGTTCTGAAGCTCTGCAGTAAATGACCCGGTTCTCTCAAGTTGAAAGTCTTTGAATGTCTTTATCTTAAGACCATGAGTTGATTCCTGTATCTTAACGGCTCCATCGGTGTCTGTCCTGAATATCCTGACTCCCTGCAAAGTATCTATCATTTCATCATGAGGGTGGCCAAAGGCATTATTCCTCCCAATGCTTATAACAGCGACCTCAGGAGAGACCAATTCAAAGAATGGTTTATATGCCGATGTCTTTCCGCCGTGATGGGGGACTTTGATGACATCGCTTCTCAGAAAATTCCCAAGAGAAGAAAGATCTTCCTCTGCTTCTTCCTCAATATCACCGGCGAAGAGGAATGAGCTATTACTGCCTGCTATTCTTATAACAAGGGAATCATTATTGGCTCCAACATATTCATTTCCAGAGAGCGAATAGAATTCAGGATAGGGATGAAAGATATATATGGTGTGCCCTTTTCTTTCAAGCACATCTCCTCTCTGAAGTATTCTGTGTTTATCCTTTATATATGGCATAACGTTTTCCGGCAAGATCATCTTTCCGTTATCCCAGAGTTCTTTGACCTCAAATCTCTTCATCAGGTAATCCAGTCCACCTGTATGGTCAGGATGAATATGCGAAAGGACAAGCGCATCGACAACTTTCTTGCCCTTATATTTCAGGTATGAAGCTGTTTCTCTCCCGGTCCTGCCTGTATCTATGACAATTGTTTTCCGGTCGGGAAGTTCAATAACCGCTGAATCTCCCTGACCAACATCGAGGTAGGTGACTGCAAGCTCTCTTTTACCTGATAGAGATAACAGGAAATAAAGGAGTACAGGCAGGAAGGGAATTATCAGAGTATATCTCTTTTTCCCTGAAAGGAAATAGACAAGAAATCCGGTATAAAAGAGTAAAACAACAATGATCGGAAAGGCCGGCATCTTTATATCAGCAAAAGGGATATCTGAAAAGAGCAGTACAAGGCGAATGCTCATATCCGAGACTGTTGATACTACCGGAGCAAATACATAGTGGCCGGTAAGCAAAAACAGGAAGGATGAAAAGAGTGAAAGCGGTATGAGGATAAATCCTATGAGAGGTGCAATGAGCAGATTCGATAGAGGTGAAATA
Source organism: Nitrospirota bacterium (assembly GCA_963796125.1). Lineage (GTDB taxonomy): Bacteria > Nitrospirota > Thermodesulfovibrionia > Thermodesulfovibrionales > SM23-35 > DASPRG01. The sequence continues at coordinate 2,486 of CAWCKM010000057.1, read as the reverse complement.
ATTGAGAAATAATGGAAATGGTATGCGACGAGTGGAGCTGTTCCTATTGATGCAGACAGGGTGAGCAAAAGGGCGTTCCGAAGGTACCTGGTACATTTCTTCACAACCTGGTGGAACTTCTTTTCTTCTGAAAACGTATCTTCCTGTTTTGACTCATCCTCTCCTGTCTCAACTGCAAAACCAATAAAGAGAACAGCAAGGAATGAAAGCTGAAATGAGAGGTCAAGGATGACTTTTGGGTCCCAGAGAGTCAGCACACATGCTGCAAACAGGAGAGCATTAAGCCATAAGCCTTTCCTCCCTATCAGAAGTCCAAGGAGAAAGAGACTTATCATAATAAAAGATCTCACTGCCGGGATGCTCCCTCCCGATAGAACAAAATATGCGAGCATAAAGGGAAAAGTGAGTATTGAAGCTGCTTGTGAGGGAGTAAGGTAGATAGTAATCCTCTGTAAGATTTTATAGGGCAGGGCACGTACAGTGAACCTGAAGATGCTGAACAGAAACACGGAGAACAATCCGAAGTGAGTGCCTGAGATGCTGAGGATATGGGCAAGGCCTGTTACATTAAAAGCATTTCTGAGATCTTCATTCATGAGAGTCCTTTGACCAATGGTAATGGATGAAACAAAGGCAGCCGAGTCTTTTTTGAAATGTTCACTGTAGTATGTGCTCAACCTGTATCTCAGTTCCTGAATCCGTGAGATGAAAGATGGGCTATTGTTTACAGGCTCAATTACTTTGAGCAGCCCTGCATGGATTTCATCACTGTTCAGACTTCCCGGGTTTTGTCTTATTCTCTCCCTGAATATCTGAATCAGTATTTTGTATTCTGATCCTGAGCGAAACTCCCTGTCTGCGAAGAGGGTGACTTTTTTCCCGATAAATTCTCTGTATCTTTCACCACTCTTGTTATCAACAGCCGATTTGATATCGAAAAATTGCATGAAGTTTCCGCTTTCCGTTTTTACCGGATAAGATTGAAAAGTACCTGTTGCTATAACCTCTCTGCCAGCAATGTGTGATATATCTTTTTCCTGTTCAAATCTTAAGAATGAAAAGGTTACCCCCAGAAGGATGATGAATATCAGAAGAAGCTTTTTTCCTAAAGAACAGATAGACAGAAGCACAATATGCCGACAGAAAGGGTGAGGAAAGGGAAATAAGCGTAAGAGTAAAAGAGTGCCACACCTGCGAGGAAGAAGAGAAAAAGCATTTAGGTAAGGGACTGTTTAATGATCTTTGCGATATCTTTCCCGAGCCTGGTTATCAGCTTCAGGTCCTTCCCTTCAAGCATTACCCTTATTTTTGGCTCTGTGCCCGAGGGTCTTACGAGTATCCTTCCTTTGCCGGAAAGCCTTTTTTCTGCTGTCTTTATTGCTTCCTGGATCTGAGGTATGGTCTTGATATCATGTTTCCTCTCGACATCAACGTTCATGAGAACTTGTGGATACAGTTTTATCTCCGATGCAAGTCTTGAGAGAGGAACACCCTTTTTCTTCATGAGGTGAAGGACCTGTACTGCCGTAAGAGGACCGTCACCTGTTGAATTATGGTCAAGAAAGATGATGTGTCCTGATTGTTCACCGCCGAGGTTATATCCTCCCCTGATCATTTCTTCCACCACATACCTGTCACCGACTTTTGTCCTGATTAGTTGTATCTCATTCTTTTTGAGATACTCCTCGAAGCCGAAGTTACTCATGACGGTTGATACAACGGTATTGTTTTTCAGCATTCCCTTTCTCTTCATCTCAAGTGCCCACATACCCATGACCTGGTCTCCGTCAACCATCTTCCCTTTCTCATCACAAAAGATTGCCCTGTCTGCATCGCCGTCATGTGCAATACCGATATGTGCTTCATGTTGTTTTATTGCCTTCTGGAGTTTTTCAATATGCAATGATCCGCAGCTCACATTGATATTCATCCCGTCAGGATTATCGTTGATCGATATGACCTCCGCCCCTAATTCGCGTAACAGCCATGGCGTTATCTTGTAGGCAGCCCCATTTGCACAATCAACAACAATCTTCATCCCTTCAAACGTCATGCCTTTCGGAAGAGTAGATTTGATGTACTCTATGTACCGCCCTCCTGCATCATCAAGTCTGTAAGCCTTCCCTATTTCCGCACCCTTTGGTCTGTTCCTGTGCAGCCCGTCATCCTGTATGAGTTCCTCGATCCTTTTCTCAAGCGTACCAGGAAGTTTAAACCCTTCTGCAGAAAAGAACTTGATTCCATTGTCTTCAAAAGGATTATGGGAAGCTGATATGACGATCCCGGCATCCAGTCGCAATGTCCTCGTAAGGAAGGCAATTCCCGGAGTCGGCAAGGGTCCAACAAGGGTCACGTTCATTCCCATTGAGCATATCCCTGAAGTGAGAGCACTCTCTATCATATAGCCTGACAGCCTTGTGTCTTTACCAATGAGAATCATATTTCTTCCGCGTCTATCCTTCAGAATGTGAGCAGCAGCCATGCCG
>CAWCKM010000056.1:0-15913 GCA_963796125.1 Nitrospirota bacterium | reverse complement strand
TGACGCGAAAGAGGCTTTTATTACATCTTATTCTCTTTATTATTACCTTTCTTACAACCGTTCTTGCAGGGGCACTTCAGTCGGGAGTGAATGTCCTCGAAGAGCCGGAAAAGTTTCATAAAGGACTTCCCTTTGCATTCACTCTCATGTCAATTCTCCTGGCCCATGAATTATCGCATTACATTGCATCAAGAAAACACAACGTAGAAGCTACCCTTCCTTATTTTATTCCTGCTCCCACACTCATCGGGACTTTTGGAGCCTTTATTAAAATGAAATCCCCTGTAACAACGAGAAAAGCACTTCTGGACATTGGTATATCAGGTCCTCTTGCAGGGTTTATTGTATCGGTCATAGTATCTGTTATAGGACTTTCCCTCTCCAGAGTGGTTCCGGTTCAGGAAACAAAGGATGCTCTCAGTCTGGGGGATTCTTTGCTTTTTTCCACCCTTTCTCAGTTGATTCTCGATTATCAACCCGGTTCCGAGGACGTGCTTCTTCATCCTGTTGCCTTTGCAGGATGGATAGGTTTCTTTGTGACATCCCTGAACCTTTTGCCAATTGGACAGCTCGATGGTGGACATATTGCCTATGCACTCTTTGGAGAAAGGCATGCCTATCTCTCAAAAGCACTTATTCCCATACTGTTTCTTCTCGGCATTTTCCTGTGGGAGGGATGGGCTCTCTGGGCAATTGTTTTGTTGATTCTCGGACTGAGACATCCTCCTATCTATTACAGTGAAATTCCTCTGGACGGGAAAAGAAGATTTCTCGGATGGCTCGGATTCTTCATTTTCATCATTACCTTTATACCTGAACCATTTAAGATATCGTGATTTTGTATCCGTTCCTTCGTCCTCTTGCATAATTTGAATTCCTATTGTAGTATTAATAAAATTCCTACCGAAGAGAGGTTCATATGAAGATAATTCTGAAAGAAGACATCAAGAAGCTTGGAAAAATGGGACAGATTGTGGATGTGGCAGACGGATATGCAAGAAATTATCTGGTACCGAAGGGCCTTGCTGTCGAAGCAAGCACAAAAAATATACGCTCACTTGAACATGAAAAAAAGATTATTCAGGAAAAAGCCAGGAAGCATAAAGATTCAGCACAGGACCTTGCTTCCAGAATCTCAGCTCTAACACTTACCATCAAGGCAAAGGCGGGTGAGGAGGAAAAGCTTTTCGGCTCAGTTACAACGATGGATATTGCTGAGGCACTCCTTACCCAAGGGGTTGAAATAGAGAAAAAGAAGATCGTCCTTGAAGAACCGATAAAGAGACTTGGTTCTTATTCTGTGCAGATCAAGCTTCATCCCGATGTATCAGTGCCACTCACTATTGAAGTTATCCAGGAATGAAAGAAGTAGAATCACACATAGACAGATTACCTCCGCAGAATGTCGAGGCAGAACAGTCCATCATAGGAGCTATCCTGATCGATAACGAGGCGTTACCGAAAGCATTAGAGATCATTGGAACTGATGATTTCTATAAAACGTCACACCGGAAGATATTTCATTCAATGGTAGAGCTTTTTGACAGGAATGAACCTATAGACCTTATAACTCTGACTGATTATATGAAGAGAAGCGATGAGTTGGATGCAGTAGGAGGTGTATCTTATCTTTCGTCTTTGGTGAATATGGTTCCAACAGCAGCGAACATAAAGTATCACTCAAAGATAGTGAGGGAGAAGGGCCTTCTGAGGAGCCTCCTGAGATCAGCAACAGAGATTGCAAGCAAAGTTTACGAAGACAATCTGGAAGCAGAGGAGATGGTGGATTATGCAGAGAAGTCTATCTTTGATATATCGGACAAGAGGGTAAAGGCATCTTTTATTACCCTGAAAGAGGTGATCAAAAGCAGTTTCGAGATGATCGAACATCTCTATGATAAAAAAGAGGCGATTACGGGTGTTCCATCAGGCTTTCGGGACCTTGACGAACTAACAACAGGTTTTCAGAAAGGCGACCTCATCGTTGTTGGGGGAAGACCTTCAATGGGAAAGACTGCGTTTACCCTTAATATTGCACAGCATGTTGGTCTTGAATCGAGGGAACCGGTTGCCATATTCAGTCTTGAGATGGCAAAAGAGCAGCTTGCATTCAGAATGCTCTGCTCTGAGGCAATGGTGAACTCAAACAGTATCAGAAAAGGGTTCATTAAGAAAGAAGACTGGCATAAATTAACGGGTGCGGCAAGTAAACTTACCGGCGCACCGATCTTTATAGACGATTCATCAGGTATAACTGTGCTTGAACTGAGGGCAAAGGCAAGGAGATTAAAAATGGAGCACGGACTCAGTCTGGTGATTGTTGATTACCTGCAATTGATGAGAGGGAAGGGAAGTTTCGAAAGACGCGAACAGGAGATATCTGACATATCCCGTTCACTCAAGGCCCTGGCAAAGGAATTGAGTGTTCCGGTTATCGCCGTAAGCCAGTTGAACAGAAGCGTGGAGCAGCGAAGACCACCGACTCCTATGTTGGCAGACCTCAGAGAATCAGGTGCAATCGAACAGGATGCCGACGTCATACTCTTTCTTTACCGGGATGAGGTGTACAACAAGGATACACCGGCCAATAAAGGAGAGGCAGAGGTCATTGTCGCAAAGCAGAGAAACGGTCCCATAGGCAAAGTCAATCTTACCTTTAATTCAAGTTGTACAAGATTTCTGAACAGGGCTGACAGAGAGTATCCCTCATCAACGGAGGAAGAGGAAGCATTTTGAAAAGGCCCCCTGCAGTTGCTGGTCAATTTTATCATGGCAGCTCATCCAAATTACAGCAACAGGTTGAGAACTATATTGACAAAAATGCGCGCAGGGAAAAAGTAATAGCCGTTGTATCACCCCATGCAGGTTTAATATACTCGGGCCCTGTAGCAGGGGCAGTTTATTCTTCTATAGATTTTCCTGAGACAGTTATTCTCATAGGTCCCAATCACACAGGTCTCGGTGCACCGGTATCCCTGATGGCATCGGGTGAATGGGAGATTCCGACGGGCGTTTTCCGTATTGATGAAAAAATTTCACACAAGATTTCCATGTATGTCCCTCTTGTGACAAAAGATACGAAGGCGCATATGTTTGAACATTCACTTGAGGTCCAGCTCCCCTTTATTGCCTATTTCTCAAAAGATACAAAGATCGTACCCATTGTTGTTCTTTCTGCTTCTGTTCAGGAGTGCAGGGTCATCGGGGAGGGCATAGCAAGGGCGGTAAAAGATATCGGTTCATCTGTCGTCATTGTGGCAAGTTCGGACATGAGCCATTATATACCTGATGATGTTGCAAGAGAAAAAGATAGAAAAGCTATAGATCGGATACTGTCTCTTGATCCTGAAGGTCTCTATGAAACAGTTGAAAAAGAGAGGATATCCATGTGCGGGTATATTCCTGTTACGGTGATGCTTTTTGCTGCAAAAGTACTCGGTGCGCAATCTGCACGGCTGATTAAATATATGACTTCTGCAGAGGTAAGCGGAGATTATGAACATGTTGTCGGATACGCAGGAATTGTACTAAGGTAGGAAAACAGCAATTCATTCAGGGAATAATTATGGGCGAAAGAGAAAGAAGAAGATACAAGAGATATACTGTTGATGGAGTCAGGGGGAATGTGCGTTTTCTTGCAGACCTGAAGCTCATTAACATTAGTGTTGACGGAGCAGCTATAGAAACAAAAAAGAGGCTTGATGTGAACAGAGAGTACAATTTTAAAATTGATTATAAAGGCAACCCGTTACGCGCAAAAGGACTTGTGGTTTGGTCACAGTTAATTCAATCAGAGAAGACAGAAACAGGGGATCTGGTTCCCATTTATAGATCCGGGGTGAAATTCATTGATACCCTGGATGAAAAGGCAATTATACTTATGAGCTTTATCGAAGACAACAAAGTGGAAACACCTGAAAGAAGGTTAGGAGGTGTGAGGTGTAAGATCGCTGCAGCCCGGAGCATAACAGTTGGTTATCCTTATGAGTATTTTGTTAAGAAAATAAGCCTATCCGGAATGGAGATTGAAACAGAACATCCTCTTGATCCTGACTCCAGGCATGAGATGGAACTTGCACTGAACGAAAAAGTTGTGACTCTTACCGGGAGGATTGTTACGTGCGCAGAGGTTCCATCAGAGAATGCGACAACATATCATATGGGAGTGGAGTTTACTGAAATTTCTGATGAAGACAGGGAGTTACTAAGGCATTTCCTTGATACCCTTGAATAATTATAAGTTGATAGGATATGCAGGAATTATACTGAGGGGAAAACTATGAAAGAAAGATTTGTCGAGAGGAGAACAGACAAGAGATATGCTGTTGAAGGAGTCCGTGGCAATGTGCATTATCTTTCAGACCTGAATGTCATTAATATCAGTATTGACGGGGCAGCCATAGAGACAACAAACAGGCTTGAGGTGAACGGAGAATACAGATTCAGGATTGATTATAAAGGTACTCCTTTAAGCGTAAACGGGTTCGTGACATGGTCTAAGTTAACCCGCTCAGAGAAGAGAAGATCCGGGGAATTAATTCCCATATATAAGGCTGGGGTGAAATTTGTCGGCATCATGGAAAAAAAGGCAGACACACTCATGAATTTTATCGAAGAGAACAAAGTGAGGACCCCTGAGAGAAGATCAGGAGTGAGGTATAAGCTCGTCGCCTCTGATAACATAAAGGTTGCTTATCCGTATGGGTTTGATCTGAAAAAGATTAGCATATCCGGAATGGAGATTGAAACAGAGCATCCTCTTGACCCTGACTCTACGCACGATATGGAATTTTGGCTGAATGAAGGAACGGTGAACATGAAAGGCAGGATTGTTACGTGTGTAGAGATTCCCTTCGAGAATCTAACTAAATATAAAATGGGGGTTGAGTTTATTGAAATTTCTGATGAAGACAGGGAATTATTGAAGCATTTCCTCAATGCCCTTGAAAAATCATAGTTCTTGTTTTTTTCTTTTTTCTTATGGTATTTTATATAGCTATGTATGCAATAGTTGAAAGTGGCGGAAAACAATATAAGGTTACCCCTGGTGATACCCTGAGAGTAGAAAAACTCTCTCATGAGAAAGGCTCCGAAATTGTTCTCGACAAGGTTCTTATGGTTTCTCAGGATGACAGGAGTATATATGGTTCTCCTTATGTCAGCGGTGCGAAGGTTCTGGCTACCGTTGATGATATAGGGAAGGCAAAAAAGGTATTGGTTTTTAAACAGAGACCCCGTAAGTCTTCCAGAAAACTCCGGGGACACCGGCAGCATTATACTTCTCTGAAGATAAAAGAAATAGTTTTGGGAGGATAGCATGGCACATAAGAAAGGCGTGGGTAGTTCACGGAATGGGCGCGACAGTGAGTCTAAACGCCTTGGGGTCAAGAGATTTGGCGGACAATTTGTCCGTGCGGGTAATATACTGGTAAGACAAAGGGGCACAAAATTCCATCCCGGTTTCAATGTTGGCAAAGGTTCAGATGACAGCCTTTTTGCAAAGATCGACGGGGTAGTGAATTTCGAGAGGAAAGACAGGACGAGATTACAGATAAGTGTTTATCCGGTAGAACAACCAACAGTCCAATAGAAAGCATTGAAAATTGAAAACATGAGGCGGGCCTTTGGCCCGCCTTTTTTGTTATTACTAATGAGTTCATTAGTAAGGCGACATCATTATCACTTTCTGTCATTGCGGCTTGTCCGCAATCCTTCTGGTTTTTCAGAAAGATTCCCGACATGCGGGAATGACATCTATGTAGCTTTACTTATAGCCGTCTTAGTAAAGGTACACTAACGAGTATCGAAAAATACATTTTATTCTGACAACACTGCTTTAGTCTTACTAGGTGTTATGCAATTCGTTGATTAGCAAAGATACATTAAAGCCGGGTGCGAGAGGGTGCGTGTTCAGGTATGAAAGTCATGTACCAGACATTGTTCAGAAATTTATTTATCGTCGAGGAGCCATAATCATAAAACCACACCCCCTCACCCTTGCCTTCTCCCTCAGGGGAGAGGAGCTAATTATCATCCCCTCTCCCTTGACGGGAGGGGATGAAGGGCTGAGGTGAAGACATGATGGTCTTTACTATGCTGTGAGACTGTTATAACTCGATAAGATTATTGAGATATCTTTATTTGTTCATTCACAAAAATATTCCAACAGTTATTATTAAAGGTACACTGAGGTATCGAAAAATAAATTTTTTCACAACATCTGCATTAATCTAACTGAGGTGTTATGCAATTCGTTGATTACGCAAAGATACATGTAAAAGCCGGGGATGGCGGGAGGGGATGCGTCAGCTTCAGGAGAGAAAAATATGTACCCAGAGGCGGCCCTAATGGTGGTGACGGCGGGCGGGGAGGCCATGTCATCATAAAAGCAACCAGTAAACTCAATACCTTGCTTGACCAGAAATATAAACGTGAATATAAAGCAGGTCGTGGTCAGCATGGTATGGGGAAGAAAATGCATGGGAAAAATGGTGAAGACCTGATAATCCATGTGCCTGTGGGTACAGTTATCAAAGAGGTGGATCAGGAAGAGATAATAGCAGATCTCGATACGGATGGGAGTTATTATATTGCAGCGAGAGGTGGAAGGGGAGGGCTTGGGAATGCACACTTTGCAACTCCTGTCAGAAAGGCTCCAAGGTTTGCACAGCCGGGTGAAAGTGGTGAAGAGCGATGGCTGATCTTTGAGTTAAAACTCCTTGCGGATGTTGGTTTAATAGGACTGCCGAATGCAGGGAAATCGACACTCATATCAGTTATCTCATCTGCCAGGCCAAAAATAGCTGACTATCCCTTTACAACCCTTGTGCCAAATCTTGGTGTGATAAAACTCGAAGACTTCAGAAGTTTTGTTGTTGCTGATATTCCGGGATTAATAGAAGGTGCACATAAGGGAGCAGGTCTCGGTTTCCAGTTCCTCAGGCATGTTGAACGAACATCAATCCTTCTGCATTTAGTTGATATATCAGTTATGGCTGTAGAAGACCCCGTGGATAATTATAGGAAGATCAACAGGGAACTTGCATTGTATAGTCCTTCTCTCATCGACAAATACCAGGCAGTTGTAGCTACAAAACTTGATATTGCCGACAAAAAGAGACTTGACAGACTAAGAAGATACTGCAAAACTAATGGCATTGATTTCTTTGAAATTTCAGCAGTTACGGGGAAAGGAATCAAGGAGCTTTTAGCGTATCTTTCGGTGAAAGTAGAGGAGAAAAGAAAAGGTACGGTATGAAAAGAATTGTCGTAAAGATAGGAAGCAATATACTTACAGATGCGAAAGAAGGTCTCGATACCAGGCGTGTCAATTTAATTGCTAAAGATATAGCATGCCTTGCAGATCTTGGTTATGAAGTTGTTGTAGTCTCTTCAGGAGCAATCGCAGCAGGGATGAAAAAGCTTGGCCTCAAGGAAAAGCCAAAAGAGGTGAAACTGAAACAGGCCTCGGCAGCTATCGGGCAGTCAAGCCTCATGTGGGCGTATGAAAAAAGTTTCAGCGAATTTCATAAGAAGGTTGCACAGGTACTTCTAACAAGGGATGATTTCTCAGACCGGAGGAGATACATAAACTCAAAAAATACCCTGATGACTCTTCTTGCATATGGTGTTATTCCCATCATCAATGAAAACGATACTGTCAGCACAGAAGAGATCAAATTTGGTGATAATGACAACCTTGCTGCCCTTGTTGCAAGCCTCATTGAGGCTGAAAGGCTTATTATTCTTTCCGATGTTGACGGATTATATTCCGATGATCCGAGGGTTTGTCCTGATGCAAAGATCATTGAATACGTCGAAGAAATCACTCCTGAACTTGAGGCAAAGGCTAAAGGTCCGGGAAGCCTTGTTGGGACAGGGGGCATGTATTCAAAACTTCTCGCAACAAAGAAGGCACTCAACCACGGTGTTACCGTCAATATAATCAACGGTAGAAAAGAGGGACTCCTCTGTTCACTTCTCAAAGGGAAACATTCTGGTACCCTTTTCAAACCAAAAGAGGAAAAACTTTCTTCACGAAAAGGATGGATTGCTTACAGCAGTCGTGCAAAAGGGAACATTATTATTGATGATGGCGCAGTGAAGGCTATCATCCAGGGAGGGAAAAGCCTCCTCCCTTCCGGCATTGTCCTGGTTGAAGGCGAATTCGATATCGGTGATTCAGTGTATTGTCTTGATGCAAAAAGGAACCGCATTGCAAAAGGTCTGACGAATTATTCCTTCTCTGAAGTCGAAAGGATTAAAGGCAAGAAGACATCCGAGATAGAAAAAGTCCTGGGCTACAAATACTCAGACGAGGTCATACACCGGGATAATCTGGTGTTAGTGTGATTCATAAGTTCTTTTTTGCGATGAGACTTTTGGAATATGTTCTGCAATATAAGTCCTGAATATTTTTCTCCATTTTGGAGGCAAGGTTTCCAGATATAATACAGCCTTTTTGACCATTTCAGGTCTTTTAAATATTTCCCGTAAGATTGCATTCACCTGCAAGATATCCTTTTCCTTCTTATCGCTTGATTTCCTTTTCTTTGAGATTAAAATTTTGTGGTATGCAAATATCCATGGACTTGGTATTAGAAATGTATAGCCCTCTTTTTCTATCTTGACTTGTTGGTCGAAGAGCATTTCAAGATACCTTAAAGGCGTAGCCTTAACCTTCAGAGGTTTAATCGAAATAGCTTTGTCTATCCCTTTACCTTTCTCCGGGATCAGGAATTCTACCTTGAAAACACCATTGGTGAAGTACGTAGATCCATCAGGATTAAATCCTATAGAGAAACCAAGGGGCTTAAGAACTGATTCGATGTCTACCTCTTTTCCCTTGTAAGGCACTTTTACAAGAAAATCCATGTCCTGCGTCTTAATAGTCGGCAAATGAAATCCCATATTCTCTCTCAAAGCGGAAAGACAATACGAACCGATAAGCGTGACTCTTATATCGTTCTGTGAAAATACTTTCATTATCTCTTCGGCGGTGACACCCTGGATATCGATAGCCTTAGCAATAACCGCTATGTTTTCTAATATATCCCTCCTTTGATTTTCTAACGTTTTTCTTCTGTTAATGTCTTTGATTAAGTCTGACGAAGACTCTAACCCAAGCAAAACAGACTTTACTTGTTTTCCTTCTCTCCACTGGTGATAATAGTATGTTGATTTTCCGATCTTCTTGGCAGAGACGCTTCCTCTTGGCAGTTTGCTGATTTCCTCGTTGATACGCGTAAGTTCTCTGACAAAAAAAATATAGTTTTCCTCTAAGGTTTTCCTGACGACAGCCATAATTAACTACATTTTAACTACATAATTATTAATTGTCAATAATGTAGTTAAAATGGTAGTTAAAATGGTATATAGAAGGTAGGACTGTGGCCAATTGTAACTCCCTGTGGTCTTGCCACAGTGATTACCTTATAGTTCCCTCCCCCTATGGGGTTAGGAGAGGGTGATTGCCTTTAATTTCCTGGCAGCAGCTTAAAATGTTTATTCTGCTTTGTCTTATAAACTTTGAAATCCTTATCGAGAGTAAAAATTGTGCGGATGTTTTTAGCATCTGCCACAGCAACCAGGGAGGCATCGGCAAGATCCATGGGGAGGTCATGATATTTTTTCATCAACTCCCTGCATGTCTTCATTAAGTCTCTATCCAGATTGTATATTTGCAGATTGCCCTCCACAATGAATTCCCACAGGTCGTCCTGCAATTGCCACGAGAAACTCAAAAGGTAAAATGCTTCTGTCAATACAGGGACGGTTGTCGCAAGAGGCATTTTTAGAGTTCTGATAATATTGTGACAGACACTGTGGTAATTATCATTTTTATCAAAGAGCGCAACAATTGGTCCTGTATCAACGGCGATCATTGTGCTTCTTTCTGAGCATTTCCCTGAGAATTTCCTCTCCCCTAACAGAAAGATCCCCTCTCCCGCTGCCGGGACGGTCCTTGATAAGTTCCTTGATGATGTCCGAAGGGTTCTTCTGTTTTTCTTTTACAAGAGGCATACAGTATTCCTTGATAGATCTCTTCACGACGGCGCTCTTCGATGTCCTCGACAGTTTTGCAGCCTTTTCGAGTAATTCCTCAGTCTCTTTGTCCAGTCTTACACTGACAGGCATGGCCTTCTCCTTTTAAACTTCATAAATGTATTACGTTAATGTATCACAAAAAAGCAATGACACGCAAGTGAGGCCGTGGTAAATTTTAAAATCCTACCCTTTACAAGGGGAGGTTGGAGGGGTATTAGTGAATATCATCAAAACCGCAATGCTCCTGCTGTCATTCTCGCGAAAGCGGGAATCCAGAAGCAAAGAAACTTGATTTAAGATCAGGTCAGAATGATAATGAGTAAAAGGTATCACGGACACAGTACACTATCGACTTGTTAGGCAACGATTTTATCCATTTGGAGATATGATACTTCTGAAATATTAGCCTTGTCTTTTGCATGCTCAATGGTCATGCTTACAAGATTACCTTTGCTGTCTAAATCGATATATAGGTTTTCCGATATTTCCTTTGTCTCCGCGACTGGTTCATTTGAGAATTCAATAAGTGCTGTATCAGTATCCGAAAAATACCTAATTTTCATCTTCCTTCCTCCTTAATTTTGTCAGAGGCTCTTAGGCTCATAGGCATAACACTTGAAATGTTTCTCATCCTTTTGATCTATCCGGTTTAAAATACAAAGTATTTCCTCTTTTCCACCGGCGTCATCCTTTTTGCATGTTATGCAGAGACCTGGTTTCGGAACCAATTCCGGATTTATTTTTGTGCCGTCATCATTATAGAAACCATGAATTTCATCACTCATTTTTAAATACCCTGCTATTCTATTTTGTTTTTATTATACCTCTTCGCCAAGTACTTGATCTTTTCAATCTTATCCTCCTCTATTCCGTCGAGATCAGACTCCTGGAGCCATCCTTCCTTCAGGAGCCTTGCGAACAGAAGATAAGAACGGAATACCTGTAATCATATTTGTCGTCAATCTTCTTCAGTTCTTCAGTCAAAAAATCATGAATCAACCAAATGTCTGAAGGCTTATCAGCAGTTGCTATCCTCTCTTTCAACTTGGTTAATAGAGCCTCACACTCTTTTTGGTAGCATTTTTCAAATGCACGCTTTGCAACGATTTTCTCACTTTTTGTCCATCTCAGTTCGTTCATGCTCTTAGAAAATGTACCTGTTAATTATTATTTTATGACCCCTTATCCGTCCTTTGACCCTACGTAGAAAGCATAGATGCAAGCTGACCGAAAAATTCATCAAGTGTTTTAAACGGCATGTTTTTGGACAAGTAACTTCCAGTGGCCGGTTTGTAATCTCCGTCTCCAGCTAATGGCCAAACATTTGCAGTGTAGTCGATAACGTCATAGGACGATAGCAGATATCCGGTCTCGTAGGAGTCATAAAAAAGAACCACCCCCATGGCTTAGACTGAGTTTTTAGTTTTTCTATAACATTGGCCGTCACTCCCCATCGATAAGGTGGATGGCTGATATAATGAATAGAGAGCATACAATTCAATTTGCCGGATAGCTCATAAACACTTCGATTTTTGGGTGTCAGTCGGATTCGAGCAATGCGGAATCCTTCTCGCTCGATGCTGCTTTTATGAAGTCGTTGACAATCATCTATTGATCAAACTGTTCTTTAAACTAAGATTGCAGCCGATGCCGAACAACGTTTCCGATGCAAAAAAGTCCAAGCAATTTGACTTCGGTTTTTTTGTCCCATGGTAGTTGTTGTTGTGGACATTTATTCAAGATGTCTCCCTTTGATTGTTGATTAGAATTGTTTAAAATTAGACTACTTCCATATCAGTAAAAAAGTTTTTCTACAACTAATGTCGTAGATCTAACAGCAGATAATGCTATTTCCTGAATTCCAGATGTATTTTGAATTTGTGCTCTATGTAAAATTTTGTTAGCTTTTATTCTTGATCTCACGGCTTCATTTTTAAATTCTTCGGGTAAATGCACTTTTTCTAATAATTCATTCACCTGCAAATTTCCTATGTCTTTCTATTGGGATATTAGGATTTGTTTTTTTGTAATGCTGTTTAAGACATTCCTCCAAAATTGCTCGACAGAATATAATTGTGCGTTATAAAGACCAAACATGTAACAGTCTCTCATTTCATCAAACAGACTTGTTATTTTAGAAGGAATCTCCCTGCCGTGTATTATCGCCCCGGCTGTCAATACGCCGTAATGGAAAATTAGGCAAATCATATTGATCCGCAAACTCATTCAGCCAATCCTCATTATAATCTTCAGTGATTCCTCTGTGATTTGTTTGATAAGGTCTTCCAAGAGCTTTGGGGTTCCTTCATTCTGAATTCTTCTAATTAGCTTTTCATCTATGACCGGTCTGTGTTCGTCCTTCATAACTGGCAAGTCATCTTCGCCCATTTTATATGAAGGAGGTGTATGTTTATAGCCATCCAACAAAAGATTAACTTGAAGAGCGTTGATGTCATGTTTCTCAGACCTTCAAATATTTTTTCAGCAAGTCTTTCTAAGAGATTTCACATAAGGATCATTATTATTACGAACTTCTTTAATTAATTCCCTTCTTACTCGGGTTTGTATACTTTCAGAAGGGTTGTCCTTAAATATTTGTCTAATTATTTTTCTGTTTTCGTTTAATCCAATTAGTAACCTATTAATTTTTTCGATATTGATTTGTTCTTCTTTTAATGAATTACGGAGTTTTTCTTTTAAAGAGATTATAACTCTTGACAACACCTTCTATTAGTTCTTCTCTAATCATTATATCGTTTTGGGAACGTATCCCATATTTTCTATTATTCTACGGGTAGATCCTTCATTGTTGTTTCTGCCCATAAATGATACCCTTTTTGGAAATATAGTAAGTTGCCTGCATTAATTATTTGATTTGAGCTTTTGCGATGTCAAGGAATTTTCTTTATTAATCCCCCTCCGTCCCCTTTAGAAAAGGGGGATTTGAAGGAAGGAAACTTTCGGAAAAGGGGGAGTGAAACGGAAGATACTTTACTCCTTAGAATCTTTCACCGTGCGGGCATTTGATGCTTTCGAAGGCGTAGACTATTCGCTTTTCCTTTTCGAGTCTATTGACAGGATATGGTATTTTCTTAAAATCCTTCATCTTGTTCAGCGCTTCTTCATGGTTGAGAAGCTACTCAAGGGAGTCACCAATGAGTTTCCCGCAAGCACATCGATTATCAGTGCCTTTTCCCCATCAGTGACTACCGCATAGGGAATCTGGTAGTCCTTTACGACCCTTGCGAAGGCAGGTAACATATCTTTCCCATGCTTCGAGAGAGCTGGAACTGCACTGTATCACCATGAAACTTGCTGAAGGCAGGTTTATAACCGTAATCTATACCTACTTTCATTCCCGATCACCCAGGGTCAACCTGAATTCGGGGTCTGTTTTTATCTCTTCGGCTTAAACTGTTTTTCTTTTACGAGGTAAAACTCCCATATCTTTTGTTTTATTCCGCTGAGCTGCTATTGTCTCGATCTCTTCTTCTACCTTTATGCTGTCCTCTATTAATTTTTCTCGATCATTCATACATTGTCCTCGCATCTAGTTTCTGTATTAAAGTTGTAATAAGCAACTTAGTATTTTAAACTATGAGGCAAAACTTGTATTTCAGAATATGGTTCAACATCATGTTTACGAGGTTCAATACAAACGCATCAAATGCTATTACATTGTCGTTGCGAGTGACCAACGTCGAGAGCGTGGCATCCACTTTATAACAAGCAAATATCGCTTTGTCGTTCACTCCGCAACGACACTTTACTTAACGTGTTTGTATTAATAAGACCATACGCACGGTTACCTTCCTGTAACTATTCTGTCATGCTGGCTTGTCCAGCATCTTTTTTCAAGAAGGATTCCCGACAAGCGGGAATGACATACAAGAGACTTTACTTATTATTGTATTAGCAAGTTTGTTGAGTCTATAACCAAAGAAACTATGAAAACTCAAGAAACACAGTTAACCCGTATCTTCTTTAGCATTTCTCTTGCTTGCATGAATATATCAATGTGTGATTTATCCTGATAATCCCTGTAGGTAAAGAGGTATGGACTGTATGTTTCGTCCCTATAAATAAGGGTTATCTCGCCATAGATACCTTTACCAAGATAGAGACGATGGGCATAGTTCTTTGTTGACGCAAGGACTATCTTGGAGAGAGTGAGATAGCCCGGATCAAGATTAATCTGTCTTCTGCCATCCAGTGAAAAATCAGATTCAATTTCATTGGCTTTTATCTTTATATCAACAAGCAATGCAGGGTCTATAAGATTTTTAAAGAAAATGATCTGTCTGAACAAAGGCCGGCCAATTTCGTCTTTGTAATAGGATGAAATAGTCCCATGTAAGGGAAGGGCTTACAGAGAGAATGTCTCCAAAATTATTCTCAAGTATTTCTTTTGATTGCTTGAATACGTCTGCATCTGTAGTAAAGAGTGCTCACAAAAAGGAGTGCTGATTCCGGAGGCTTGATTGTTCCCATCCTTACACAGACAGATATCCCACCTCCCTTTACTTGCCCGCGAGCCCTTCCGTCGGGCGGGACAAAGAGGGGTAGAATTCTTTCGCAAAGAAAAAACTGAAATGTTCATCAATTGGATTGACCTATGAAAAATAAGAATTACTCATTGATGAGCTGAAGAAGTGTTGCAGAACGTTTGCAGAATCCCAATTGTAGGGACCAATTACCTTGTCCCTCAGTATTCCTTTCTTATCGATTATGAATGTTTCGGTACACCTGTGATGCCAAATTGTTGTGCAGCAGAACTGTCCGGATCACGGTATATCGGGAAGGTATAACCTTGTTCTCTGGCAGATTTCGATATCCGATCCATATCGTCTCTATAGAGAATCGTGATCATTTTAAAATTCTGCTCTCCTGACAGAGACTCTGAATAATGCCTCTATAGATGGCATCTCTTCAATGCATGGCGGACACCATGAAGCCCAGAAATTTACGAAAACCACAGAACCTTTCAGATTCAGAAAGCTTTAGCTTATTTTCCCGTGTCGTCTATTAATGTGACATCAGAAACTGGTTCGCCGACTTTAGCTGCCTTTGACTACGCTGACATTGAACAAGAAAGAAAGGAAAGCAGAACAAGAAGGCTTATAAGGATGACAGATAGTTTTAGTTTTCAATTCCGGGTTCGGTCATCAAGATCAATTGACGCCGGAGAGAATGGAGGTTTCCTCGGCTGCTACAAATGCCGGCATATTACCTTCAAGGACAACATGTATCTTGTGCAGGCCTTTAAAGCTTCCCTTGAGGAGTTCCTCGGATAATGGATCTGTGATCTCTTTTTGAATAGCTCTGCGCATAGGTCGTGCACCATAAGTGGGCTGGTAGTAGCGTTTTATTATCCACTCCTTTACTTCCTGTGATACTTCAACAACAAGCTCTTTTTCAATGAGCATCCTGTTTGTTTCTTCCACAAGCAAGTCGATAATGGACAGTAAATGGTCTTTTTCGAGTGGATGAAAGACAACTATTTCATCAACGCGGTTCAGAAATTCAGGATTGAATGTCTTCTTGAGTTCACCAAGCACATTCTCCTTGATCCTTTCGTATACAAGATCGGCTTCATTCCTCTGGAAACCAAGGGGGGTCGCCTTTTCGATTATCCGTGCACCTACGTTTGAAGTCATTATGATTACCGTATTCTTGAAATTGACCTTTCTTCCAAAGCTGTCTGTAAGTACACCTTCATCAAGCACCTGGAGGAGAATATTGAAGACATCAGGATGTGCTTTTTCTATTTCGTCAAAAAGCACGACAGAGTACGGTCTTTTTCTAATCCTCTCAGTGAGTTGTCCTCCCTCTTCATAGCCGACATAGCCTGGCGGTGCACCTGTGA
>CAWCKM010000055.1:0-22611 GCA_963796125.1 Nitrospirota bacterium | reverse complement strand
CAATTTTCAAGGCTCTGGGAAGAGCACTGAAAAATGCTGTATACATCGACCCAAGGATTAAAGGTATCCCGACTACAAAAGGCCAACTGTAAAAGTTTCTTATATGCTTTCTATCCCTTTCAAAGATATCACCTGTGTCCTGCTCGACATGGACGGCACGCTCCTCGACAAGTATTTCGATGATTATTTCTGGGAACATCTGGTCCCGGAAAAATACGCAGAAAAAAACAACATCACCTTCGGGAAGGCAAAAGAAGAACTCCTCGAAAAGTACAAGGCCCACGAAGGGACTCTGAACTGGACTGACATTGATTTCTGGTCACAGAAGCTCGGACTCGACATCCCGGCCCTAAAAGAGCAGATACGGCATCTGATCAAGTCCATGCCACGTAGAGAATTTTCTGAAGATGCTGAAAACCCGGAAGATAGACGTCTAGCGTCACGAACGCACACTACAAGGTGCTCGACATCAAGCTGAAGAAGACAGACCTCGGCAAGTACCTCACAGGTGCGATAACATATTTGAAATCGGGTTTCCAAAAGAGAAAATTGAATTCTGGAAAAAGGCACAGCAGAATCTTCACTTTAATAAGAAAAAACAATTCTTGTCGATGATATTCTGGAAGTATCAAAAACAGCACAAAGGTTCGGCATTAAATATCTCATTTACAAGGCAATCTCAAATTCAAAGATGAAGCCATTGCCATCTTTCAGAACTCCAGGACTATCTTCGTTTCGTGAGTTGATGAAGACCCTGTAGCAGAGACCGCAGGGCGTCAGAAACTGAATATTTGTTTTCAGTGTCATTCCCGGCTTGTAGGGAATCCTTCCGACTTTGTTCGGATCGCAAGAAGATTCTGGACAAGCCAGAATGACAGGAGCATAAGGATACGGTAGAGACCACAGGGTGTAATATTTATGAAACTACAAAGAGAGCGATTGTTCATCTGATGGGCTCCATTGCCGGAAAGATACTTCTCTACCTGCAGATGATCAAATTCCCTCATTCTGTCTTTGCCCTTCCTTTTGCTTTCACCGGTGCAATCATGGCTGCAGGAGGAATACCTCCTCCTGGAAAGATATTCTGGATAACACTCGCAATGGTGGGCAAGGTCAGGAGCCATGGGCCTGAACAGGATCATCGACAGAAAGATTGATCAGGCAAATCCAAGAACAAGGAACAGAGAACCCCGAGAGGGGTCATGATGGTATCTGAAGCAGTCTTATTTACCACAGTATCCTTGCAGTTCTTCTCTTAGCTGCTTATATGTTGAATCCTCTGTGCCTGAAGCTTTCACCAGTTGCTGTAGCCGTGCTTTTCCTGTATTCATCTGCACAAAAGATTGGCCTTTGGGCTACCCATTTTGTTTGGGACTGGCGCTCTCTGCAGCACCCCTTGGAGCATCCGATGGCATCAGAGGCACATTCGATGCAGAGATATTACCGATCACTGCTGCTGTTTATATTCTAACTGCATTGACACACTTTATGCTCTTAGGATATTGAGTTTGACAAATCCTACGGTATTTATTCCATACCAAAGCGGTTCGGTATAAAAAAGGCTTTGTTCATGGCAAGAATTTTTCATCTTGTAACATTGCTTTTGCTCCTTTTCTCAGGTCTCTTATTCAAACTCGGTATTTTTTACTGGCTTGGGATGTTGATTGTCGCAGGCATGTTTATTTATGAGCATTCCCTCGTCAGGGAGGATGACCTTGAGCAGACTCGATATAGCATTTTTCAATATGAATGGATATATAAGCATCACCGTCTTTCTGTTACATTTCTGGACTACATCTTGAGCATGGAACTTGATATAATAATTCATGCAGCTTGAAGCTACTTTAAAAAGATTGTTACTTCAAAGCACTGGGTGAATCTTGTTCTTTCTTCTCGTCGCATAGCAGATTGCTTACTCTCTGGCTTGTGCGAAGGATCATGTTCATTCCTGACAGGCAGCATTTTCTCAGTAGACCTGAAATATTTTGGAATTTGTTATTGGGCCTCTTATTACTTTTGAGTCTCCTGAGGAAAAGTTTCCTCAACCTTTTTCTCCTATCTGTCGGTATGGGAGCAGAAATACAACTTGTCGCTTTCCAGATAAAGAATAGTACATATTGTCCTTCTTGTATTGCTTTTGGGACCGTCATTGTTATCCTTTTTTTATTGAACTTTGACGAAGACAAGAAGATCTTCATTACAGCCTCTCTGATTCTTGGCTTTATCCTTTTTCCCATCTTCTTCCAGGGTGCAGTTATTCCTCTCTCCAGAGGAAATTCTTATTCCGTCTTTTGGTACTGGTAAGACACAGGATAGAACTTTATTGCCGACTATTTTTGTGGACCCTGCAGTTCCCTTGAACCGAAACTGGAAAAGACGATCACTGCTTTAGTGAAAAAGGGTTCGGTGTCCATTACCTTTATTGATACACCAATCCACAAACAGTCACCCCCTCTATGCCACATATTTCCTATATATCCTCAATAAGAAGAGGACTTCGAATATGCTCTTCGTGCAAGAGCAGTCTTATTTGAGGCTGCAAAGAAAAAGGTAACAGAAAAAGGAAAGTTAGAAGAGTATCTGAAAAAAGAAACATAGGATTTAAACCTTTTGATGCCAGAACAACATTCAAGTTTTTCAACGGTTATTTCCAGGAAGACAAAATCAGCGCAACCCCCACCTGCGTCATATCGAATGGAGGAAAGAAGAGCTTTACTGGTGAGAAAGACATTATAAAAGCCCTCGAAGGTCTGCACTCCAAGAACTAAGTCGCAACAAGACATTCCGTGCATTTTCAGAACATTTGCAGTAATCCTTTCCTGAAATAGACCTCTCGATTTGTTGCAAAAAGGGTATAGGGTTATGTTATTGCTTGAAAATATTTACCCAAATCATTAAACTTCGATTCCAATGAACAACCCTGTAACAAGTAAAGAGTCTTTTTTTACAAAGGAATTTCTGAAATCTTCTAAGGGCATTGTCAAATCTTTTGGCCTTGTCTTGGAATATAGGGACAAGCCCCATATATACCTTACCGTAATTCTCCTTATGAAACCAACAGTCGACAATATAATTGGCGTTCTTTCTCTCATTTTCTGGAGTCTGGTAATACTTGTGCACATAGAGTATGCATGGCTTGCCATGAGTCTTGGAGAGAAGGGTGAAGGTGGCACCATTGTTCTCAAAGAACTGCTTTCCCTCTCTTGTTAAGATCACGCAGAAAGATAGCTTTTGTCACGATTCTATCCTTCATCGGAGTATCCCTCTTTCTTGGTGATGGTGTAATCACTCCTGCAATAAGTATGCTCAGTGCAGTTGAAGGCACACTCCTGATACCCGGATTTGAAAACACCCGTCAGGAAGTCCTCATCCTCATTGCAAGTATTATTGCAATCATTTTGTTTTTCTTCCAGAGAAGGGGTACAGAAAAAGTTGCAGGAGCGTTCGGACCTATAATGCTTCTATGGTTTTTAGCATTGGCTGTTTCCGGTATTGTATCGATATTGCAAGTACCTTCAGTACTCAAAGCTGTTAACCCTTATTATGCTTTTCGATTTCTGCTGGAGCACGGGATAGCTGGTTTTTTTGTACTCTCAGAGGTCATTCTCTGTGCAACTGGTGGAGAAGCATTATACGCCGATATGGGACACCTCGGCCGAAAACCTATACCAATGCATGGTATTTTGTGTTACCGCCCTTTTACTCAATTACTTTGGTCAAGGTGCTTTTATAATCCAGCATCCAGAAACAAAGAATGTTCTCTTTGAAATGATTTTTAGTCAGGCACAACTTCTCTATTCCCCTTCCTTCTCATCAGTGTCTTCTGCCACAGTCATCGCTTCCCAGTCCATGATCAGTGGAACATTCTCCATATTCTACCAAGGGATAACAACACGTGTAGTACCGATTTTGAAGGTTGACTATACATCAGCAGAACTCAGATCGCAGATATACATCGGTTTTGTTAACTGGTTTTTGCTTGTTTGTGTTTTATTTGTCATGTTTGAGTTCAGGGAATCCCAGCGCCTTGCTGCTGCCTATGGTTTTGCTGTTACAGGCACCATGACTTTCACCGGTATTTATGATGACCTGGATCTTTTATCTAAGAGGTAAAATAACTTTAGCTCTCGTATCTTTTTAGTAACCCTTGTTGATATTGTTTTCCTTCTATCCAATACTATAAAGATTCCTCACGGCGGCTACTGGTCAATCATAATAGCGCTCTATTCCCTTAAGTACAATCCATACTGATCTACACTTCCGGACAGAAGAAACTCTACAGGTCCTTAAGCCAATGGATTAGACTCTTTCTTGAGAAAGTACAGATCTTATACAAGAGCGTAAGCAAGATCAAAGGAACTGCCCTTTTCTTTTTAAAGGGAAAAGGAAAAGATTCCACCCTATATTGTCCGGACAATGTTCAACAACAATATCCTCTATGAGGACAACATCCTTATCTCCTTTGTTAGAAGCGATGAGCCATTCGGCGTTAAGGGGCAGTTTATGGACGATCTCGCACCTGGTTTGAGAACATTCGAGATATATCAGGGATACATGGAAGTTATAGATGTTGAGGAACTATTGAGAGAAGCAGGAATGGATGAAAAGGTCTATATTCTATGGGCTTGAGGATATCATCACAAGAAATCCCATCTGGAAAATATTTTCAATCATTAAGAGGTTAGTCCTGCCTTTGTGCAGTTTTACAAACTCCCTTCCACATAAACTGCACGGTGTTATTACACGGGTTGAGATGTAAGGCAAACTCTTATGGTAAAGACCCTTTCTCACCTTTCTCTCTATCAGCTTTCTCACTTCTGCCGCAGTAAAGAGAAGAATTGTAAAGGGAATCAGGATTATCCATACTGTGTAACGGAACTGGTGCTGTAGAGAATATCTTATTCCCCCAGGGGTGATATATGATAAAGACACTCAGGATATTTCTATTGCTATACCCCAGAGGATTATGCTGTTACTGAAGATTCCAACCTTGAATACAGAATCGCTCTGTGTTCTAGCAGGCAAAGACATTTGCAATTTGCATGATGACGATCCCCAGAAATGTAGCTGTTGAAGCCTGATGAACCAGGGGATTATCAATTGCTAATTCAACGCCCCAATGCCAACCACCAATATGCAGGACAAAGAAGTAAGCAAAGAGAACCCCGACAGTGCTCAGAAGTCCGAGGAATATGTATCCGTTAAAAAGAACCTTGCGGTCTATGAGTCCTTTATCTTTTGGTCTGGGAGGACGTTTCATGATATCAGCCTCAGGCGGTTCGGTTCCGAGTCCAAGAGCCGGGATTGTTTCTGTTCCGAGGTCTATTGCGAGAATTTGCATAACTGTCAGGGGAAGAGGGATTCTGAACAAAACAAAAAGGATGTATGGCAAAGCCTCGGGGGTAAGATGGGCAAAGATATAGATGATAAACTTCTTGATATTTTCAAAGATAGCCCTGCCCTCTTCTACAGCATTTACAATGGTAGCGAAATTATCATCAAGGAGTATCATGTCTGCGGCTTCCTTGGCAACGTCAGTTCCCGTAAGACCCATGGCAATCCCGATGTCTGCTCTTTTCAAGGCAGGCGCATCGTTTACCCCATCCCCTGTTACAGCAACCCTCTCACCCTCCTCCTTGAGAATATTGACAACTCTCAGTTTACGCTTTGGTGACATCCTCGAGAATATTATTTCTTCTTTCGACAGGATATGTCGCAATTCATCATCTGACATCTGTAAAAACTCATCGCCTTCCACTATTGCGGGGTCTCCTTTTACAAGACCAATTTCTTTTGCAATGGCAAGAGCGGTTCTCGATCCATCACCTGTGATCATGATGATTCTTATTCCTGCCTCTCTGCATTTACGTATTGCTTCCGGCACTTCAGGCCTTGGAGGGTCTTCAAGACCTATCAATCCTAAAAAGACCATCTCCTTCTCTGCATCCTCCATTCTCATAGTCTCCTCACCATTCTTTACTTTCTTGTATGCAAAGGCAAGCACTCTTAAACCCTCATCTGTCATGGAATGGTAAAGGGAAACTGCCTTATCTCTGAGAGGATTTTCAAACTGAACAATTTCTCCGTCCATAAGACAGTGACTACAGATAGCAGAAAATACTCTCCAGGTGCCCCTTTGGTCATGACATACGTATTACCATTTAATGAATTTACTGTGCTCATCCTTTTCCTGTCAGAGTCAAAGGGGAACTCTTTGATTCTTCTACTTTCTATATGGCCTACTGACTCGCGAGCCGCTTTATAGAGGGCGGTCTCAGTTGGCTCCCCTTTCAAATTGCCTTCAACTTCTTTCGTATTGTTGCAAAGAAGGGCAATAGTAAGCAGCGAAGGTTTTTGCCTCTCAGTCTTTGCAAGCTCTCCCAGAGAATCTATCTTTTTTACAGCCATTTTATTTTGGGTGAGGGTTCCTGTTTTATCAGTACAGATGACGGTAACAGAACCAAGAGTCTCAACAGAGGTAAGGGTCTTGATCAGTGCCTTTCTCTTTAACATCCTCTGACTCCCCATGGCAAGAGAAAGAGTCACTGTCGGGAGTAATCCCTCAGGAACATTAGCAAGGATAATCCCAATTGCAAAGAGGAAGTTTTCCCAGAATGTCCTCCCGATAATAAAACCAATTCCAAAAAAAATCAGGCCCGTGGTTGCAGCAATGGCTGTCACGATCTTTGTTATCTTTACCACCTCTTTCTGAAGCGGGCTGAGGCCTGAAGTAACAGTGCCTGTAAGCTGAGCAATCCTTCCAAACTCAGACCTCATTCCTGTCGCAAAAACTACTCCCTTTCCCGATCCACTGATAACTGTCGTGCCGGCAAACGCAATATTAGGACTATTAATAATCTCTCCTTCAGAGGGTTCCGAGACTCTTGTCACAGGCTCCGACTCACCTGTAAGAGGAGCATTATTCACCCTTAGCTCAACTGTTTCTATGAGTCTTGCATCTGCAGGGATTTTATCACCTTCAGAAAGCATTACAATGTCACCTGGCACAATCTCTCTTGCATAAATTTCTTTTTCTTTTTCATCCCTTAATACCTTTACATAATAAGGCAGGAGTTTTTTCATCTCCTCCAGTGCCTTTTCTGCACGATATTCCTGAATAAATGCAAATACGGCATTTATGACTATTACCCCTATGATTGCAACACTGAGCAGAAGCATACCTTCTCCCGGATGGAGGTACTCAGACAGGAAAGACAAGACTGCAGCTATCCAGAGGAGAATTGCAAGGAAATGAGTAAATTGACTGATGAATCTGAGGATGAGCGGTTTTTTCTTTACTTCCTGAATCTCATTCGGGCCGAATTCAAGGAATCGCTTTTTTGCTTCTTCTTCGGTAAGGCCATTTTCTGATGTGACCAGACTTCGAAGGACTTCATCCTTCGCGAGATTATTAATCTTCATGCCTTGGTCTGAGTATTATGAGGTCACAAGGCGTTTCTCTGAGCACATCTTCCACAGGATTGCCTTTCAGGAGGGAACTGAGAAGACTTCGTTCACTGGCACCCATTATGATGAGGTCATGTCTTTTTGAAGCGGCTTCAATTGTTATTCCTTTTCCTATAGCGCCTGGAGTAATTCTCCCTTCATATGCTATCTCATATTTTTTGAGATATTCCATAAAGTCTGCGATATCGTTTGGCACTCTTTTCCCCCACTCGACAGGGGTAAGATGCAGTTCACCATGGAAGAATTTCGTTATGGGTTTTGTTGCATGAAAGACAAAGACTTTTGATTCAAAACCCTCTGCCATCTTTGCTGTAAAAAAGGCTCTTTCTTTTACACGATTAATTTTTGCCTTTAGAGGAAGGAGGATATTCTTCGGACGTACCCTCCCCATATGAACAACACGGACAAGTGCTACAGAACAGGGAAGATGAAGAGACAGGCTGCGTGCCACAGTCCCTGCATAGAATCTTTTCTCTACGTCCTCTCTTCTCGTGGATGCAAAAACTAAGTCTATTCCCTCATGCCTGACAGCCTTATCAATTTCTTTCAAGGGTTCCCCTGTCTCTGTGATACTTTCAACCTGCATATTCATATTCATTGCTTCATTAAAAAGCCTTTTCATTGCATCTTCTGCACGGTCTAACATCGAACGATGCATTCCTTTTTCAACAATGAAACAGATATATAATTTCGCCCCGCATGCCTTTGCAAGATTCAGTGCATAACGCGCGGAGATTTCTGAATTCAGATGTTCATTGACTGCGGCAAGTATCTTCGTATACATGGCTAAACTCTCATAAAAATTCCTGTTATGTAAAGAACCCTGCGGCAGAGACCGCAGGGCGTCAGAAATTGAACATTTGTTTTCAGTGTCATTCCCGCTTGTCGGGAATCCTTCCGACTTGTTCGGGATCGCAAGAAAGATTCTGGACAAGCCAGAATGACAGAAATAAGGAACTGCGGCAGAAACCGCAGGGTGTAAAATTTATTAAAGGACTTCATAAAATCCGCTTTCAATCGGCATCATATCTTAACAGAATTTTTATATCGATAAGCCTATTTTTTGCACTATCTTTATTTTCATTCTGATACACTCTAAAAAATGAGGTGTGCATGGACCTGATCTATATCGGAATCACTGTAGTTTTTTTCGCCCTTTCCTGGGTGCTGTTGCAACTTGTGGAAAAGGTTAAGTAAGAAAATAAATGGAGAGAATGGAGATGATGAGGTCACTATGGAAACCATTTATTGGATAAGCGGCATCATTGCCGTGGGTCTTTTGATATATCTTGGAATAGCACTTTTGAAGCCGGAGATATTCTCATGACAGCAAATGGAATTCTCCAGCTAATCTTATATCTGGCCGTTCTTATCGCCCTTGTCAAGCCACTCGGCAGTTATATGGCAAGGGTATATGAAGGAGAGTCATGCTGGCTCGATTATATCCTCGGTCCGCTGGAGCGGCTGATTTACCGCATGTTCGGAATACGTCCGGAGGACGAAATGTCCTGGAAAGCGTATGCAGGGTCTGCGATTTTCTTTAAGCTCGCCTTTTTCTTCCTTTTATATATGATTCTACGCCTTCAAGAGATGCTGCCGCTGAACCCACAAGGTTTTCCGGGAGTTGCGCCTGATCTGGCCTTCAACACAGCGGTCAGTTTCATCACCAACACAAACTGGCAGGCATATGGTGGTGAATCGACTCTGAGCTACCTGTCGCAGATGATGGGGCTCGGCGTCCAGAACTTTGTCTCAGCTGCTCAGGGAATGGCCGTCCTTGTTGCGCTCATCCGGGGATTCACTCGGCGAACAGCAAGCACAATCGGCAATTTCTGGGTAGATCTTACGCGTTCTACTCTCTACATCCTGCTTCCCCTTTCTCTTATAATGGCCGTGCTGCTTGTATCGCAGGGAGTGGTGCAGAACTTCAGTCCCTACAAGAAAGTTCCGCTCCTGCAGACGATCACATATGACAATCCCAAACTTGATGCTGATGGAAAGCCAGTTACGGAGCCGGTCCAGGTTGCCGAACAGACATTGCCGATGGGTCCTGCAGCCTCTCAGATCGCGATCAAACAGCTCGGCACAAATGGCGGCGGCTTTTTCAATGTTAACTCCAGCTCATCCTTTTGAGAACCCGACACCTCTCTCGAATTTCCTGGAGGTATTGGCGATCCTGCTTATTCCGGCTTCGCTTTGTTATACCTTTGGCAGGATGGTCGGCGACAAGCGTCAGGGCTGGGCATTACTCGCTACCATGTTTGTAATATTTATCCCGCTCCTGATCTTATGTTACTCCAGTGAACAGGCCGGGAACCCGCTTCTTACTGCTGCAGGCGTAGATCAAACTGCAAGCAGTCTCCAGACCGGCGGCAACATGGAAGGCAAGGAGGTGCGCTTCGGCATTGCGAATTCAGCTCTCTGGGCCACGGCAACCACCGCTGCATCAAACGGCTCTGTCAATTCGATGCATGATTCGTTCAGTCCGCTGGGAGGTTTGGTGCCAATGGTTATGATACAGCTTGGAGAGGTCGTTTTCGGCGGCGTCGGCTCCGGTCTGTACGGCATGCTCGCCTTTGCCATTGTGGCCGTATTTATTGCCGGTCTCATGGTCGGTCGGACACCGGAGTATCTATGGCAAAAAGATCGAGGCCTTTGAAGTAAAAATGGCTGCGATGGTCATCCTGATCCCTTGCTGCTTTGTCCTGCATCGGGACCGCTATTGCATCCGTTACAGACGCCGGTGTAGCAAGCATTTCGAATCCGGGGCCGCATGGGTTCTCACAGATACTCTACGCCTTTTCATCAATGTCAAACAATAACGGCAGTGCCTTTGGCGGTCTCAATGCCAACACCCTGTTTTACAACACCCTGGGTGGCATAGCCATGCTTTTCGGAAGGTTCTGGACCATGATACCGGTACTCGCCATAGCCGGCTCGCTGGCTGCAAAAAAATATGTGCCGCCGAGCGCAGGCACACTGCCCACGCATACGCCTCTCTTTATCCTGTTTTTGGCAAGCGTGGTCATTATTGTCGGCGCACTGACGTTCTTCCCCGCCCTTGGGCTGGGACCGATAGCCGAGCACCTGATGCTCTACAAGTAGCAAGGAGGTCTATTTAATGATACATAAAAAGAAACACCGCATCCTTTTTGATGCACGGATCATCCAGCGGGCGCTGATCGATTCGCTGATAAAACTCAATCCGCTGAACCAGGTCCGCAATCCGGTTATGTTTGTGGTAGAGGTGGGCAGCATCCTGACGACGCTTCTTTTCGTTAGGTCTCTTTTCGTGCATGGCACGGAGTCGCCTTGGTTTATTCTCCATATTTCAATCTGGCTCTGGGCTACTGTACTCTTTGCGAATTTTGCCGAATCGGTAGCCGAAGGCCGGGGCAAGGCCCAGGCTGAGGCATTACGCGCCTCGCGTAAAGAGATACAGGCAAAAAAGCTCTCGCAACCAGAAAGGGATGTCAAAGATGACCACTGTCCCCTCTTCCCAGTTGAGGAAAGGTGATTTCGTTCTTGTGGAAGCCGGAGATACTATCCCCGGCGACGGCGAGGTAGTCGTCGGCGTTGCATCGGTAAACGAAAGCGCCATAACCGGCGAAAGCGCACCGGTCATCCGCGAAAGCGGCGGCGACCGGTCTGCTGTGACCGGCGGAACGCTCGTCCTGTCGGACTGGCTAATCGTACGGATCACGGCAAACCCCGGCGAGACCTTCCTCGACCGGATGATCTCGATGGTTGAAGGGGCAAAGCGGCAGAAAACACCGAACGAGATTGCTCTTAACATCCTGCTTGCCGGAATGACCATCATTTTTTTATTTGCTGTAGCAACCCTGCTCCCTTTTTCGATCTTCAGCGTTACAGCAGCCAGACCAGGGAAGCCCGGTCACGATTGTTGTGCTCGTATCGCTACTTGTTTGCCTTATACCGACAACGATCGGCGGACTTCTTTCCGCGATCGGCATTGCAGGAATGGACCGGCTTATCCAGGCCAATGTTATCGCCATGTCCGGCCGCGCTGTGGAAGCAGCTGGTGATGTGGACGTGCTTCTCCTCGACAAGACCGGCACGATAACATTGGGCAACAGGCAGGCAACCGCTTTCATTCCTTCAGGAGGCGTGGAAACGCGGACTCTGGTAGATGCGGCACAACTTGCCTCACTGCCTGATGAAACACCGGAAGGCCGGAGCATCGTTGTCCTGGCAAAAGAAAAATACGGTCTGCGCGAGCGGGATATCCAGAAGCTTGGTGCGAAGTTCATCCCCTTTTCCGCCCACACCCGTATGAGCGGTGTAGATCTGGATGGCCGGGAGATAAGAAAAGGTGCTCCTGATGCAGTAGAAAATTATGTAAACAGCAAGGGAGGAATTTTTCCTCCTGATATCAGAGCAGTGGTCGGAGAAGTGGCACGCGAGGGGTCGACTCCGTTGGTGGTTGCCGATGGAAAGACAGTGCTTGGAGCCATCCGTCTCAGCGATGTTGTGAAAGGAGGCATTAAGGAGCGGTTTGCTGAACTCAGGAAGATGGGAATCTCGACGGTGATGATTACGGGCGACAATCCGCTTACCGCCGCTGCGATTGCTGCCGAAGCAGGGGTAGACGACTTCCTGGCTCAGGCCACGCCCGAAACGAAACTGAACTTAATCCGGAAGCATCAGACAGGAGGGAAACTGGTTGCCATGACCGGCGACGGGACCAACGACGCCCCTGCGCTCGCACAGGCCGATGTCGCCGTTGCAATGAACACTGGCACACAGGCTGCCAAGGAAGCAGGCAACATGGTCGATCTCGACTCCAATCCCACAAAACTGATCGAGATCGTAGAGATCGGCAAACAGTTGCTGATGACACGCGGCACGCTGACGACATTCAGTATTGCCAATGACGTGGCAAAATACTTTGCGATCCTGCCTGCTGCATTCGTTGTCACCTATCCGCAACTTGCAGCACTCAATATCATGAGACTTTCAACTCCTCAGAGCGCCATATTATCAGCAGTCGTATTTAACGCACTGATTATCATTGCTCTGATACCATTGGCCCTGCGCGGAGTCACCTATCGCCCGCTCGGTGCCGGTGTTGTGCTGCGCAACAACCTTCTTATTTACGGTCTCGGAGGCCTGATTGCTCCGTTTATCGGCATCAAGCTGATCGATATGATCATAACCTTTTTGCATCTGGCGTGAGGTAACTAAATGTTAAAAATAATACGACCGGTAATAGTCTCAATATTTGTATTTACCGTAATAACGGGAATACTCTATCCCCTTGCTGTAACCGGCATTGCACAACTGCTCTTTCCGGTTCAGGCGAATGGCAGCATTATTCTGAGAAATGGCAGGACAGTTGGATCTTCCCTCATCGGTCAACCCTTTGACCATCCCAAATATTTTTGGGGAAGATTGTCGGCAACCTCACCATTTCCTTATAATTCAGCCTCTTCGTCCGGTTCCAATATGGCTCAAACCAGGCCAGATCTGGTAAAACAGGCGCAAGCGCGGATATCCGCGCTGCGGGATGCTGACCCGCAAGCCTCTGCATCAGTACCCGCAGACCTGGCTACCGCATCCGCCAGCGGCCTTGATCCGCACATAAGTCCGGCATGCTGCTGAATATCAGGTACAGAGGGTGGCGAGGATCCGCGGAATAGATAAAGATATGGTTCTTGCCTTAATCGTAGCTTATACTGATCAGAGACAATTCGGTATTCTCGGTGAGCCGACTGTCAATGTCCTTAAGTTGAATTTGGCGCTGGATGAACTCCAGCAGAAAATAAATAAAGGAGATAATAAGACATGAAAAAAAAGATTGCCATAATCCTCATTGTGATTTTGCTTTTCACGTTTGTCAGCGCGCCTTTGACCGTTTTTGCTGTCTCTTATCCGCCTCCCCTATACCATCGCCAGGACAGGGGCGAAACGGTCATGAAGGTCAGGCCAGACAGTGTACCTGTTTCATAGCGGCACAGATGATGTAAGAAAGACCATCCATGCCAACGATATCCTTACCGTTTACAGAATAAGCCCATCATGCGAAGTAAATCCGGTAGGAATAATTAAGGTATTGTCCTATATCGGAGAAACCTATATCAAGGCTGAGGTCCTTGAAGGAGAGATCAGGCCTGACGACATTGCGAAAAAGGGAAATGTTTCATGCCTTGTAATCTCAGCAGGTATGTGCAATCCTTAGTCACTATGATGGTTTATTGCTTGCGTTTCTGAAAAGTGCGAAAATACAAGTAAGCTATGGGGTCAAAGAATGGAAGAACGACGGCTAAGTCCTGATGTGCTTTTAGCAGCAGGTACAGAAGGAAGAGGAACGCGAGCGCAAGGGAAAATTGAAGATATTTTTTGGCGCTGCTCCTGGAGTTGGTAAAACCTATGCCATGCTGGGAGCAGCCCGCCAGAAGCAGGCCGAGGGGATCGATGTGATAGTGGGATTTGCAGAGACCCATGGCCGTCCTGAAACCGAAGCACTTCTTGAGGGACTGGAAATACTCCCACGCCTTTCGATTGAATACAGAGGTGCCACTCTCTCGGAATTCGATCTTGATGAAGCGTTACTCCGCAAACCAGTACTTATCTTAATAGACGAGTTGGCACATACAAATGCTCCAGGGTTACGTCACAAAAAGCGGTGGCAGGATGTCTTTGAACTGCTCGATGCTGGAATCAATGTCTACTCCACGCTGAACGTGCAACATCTGGAAAGCTTGAATGATGTTGTCGCACAGATTACAGGGATAGTCGTTAGGGAGACCTTGCCCGATTCTGTTCTTGACCGTGCTGACGAAATAGAACTTATAGACCTTCCTCCTGAGGAACTCTTGCAGCGGCTCAGAGAAGGGAAGGTGTATGTAGCTGACTTGGCTGAGCGTGCGAGAGAAAATTTCTTTCGCAAGGGAAATTTGCTTGCTTTGAGAGAGTTGGCTCTGCGCCGAACTGCTGAAAGAGTGGATGCACAGATGCAAGACTACCGGCGCATCAAAGGAGTAAGAGAAGTATGGCCGGCTGCTGAACGGATCATGGTCTGTATAGGTGCGAATCCTCGTTCAATCCGGCTGATCCGGGCAGCCAAGCGAATGGCTGCCGGCCTCAGAGCTGACTGGATCACTGTCTATGTCGAGGCTCCGACAGCGGTGAAACCGTCGGAAAGCGATCTCAGGCAGCTTGCCGACCATATGCGTTTGGCTGAAAGTCTCGGAGCAGAAACTGTTACTCTCTCCGGACATAAGGCGAGCGAGGAAATTTTGAATTACGCCCGTGCCCGTAATGTCACCAAAATCATTATCGGTAAGCCAACACATCCCCGGTGGAAAGATAAACTTTTCGGTTCATTGCTTGATGAAGTAGTACGTGGTAGCGGAGACATAGATGTTTATGTCATATCCGGCGAAGTTGGAGTACCAATGCCGAGGCTTGTTGCAAAACCGGGAAAGCCAGAGTCGAACATAAAGGAATGGCTCTTAAGCATAGGTACCGTTGCTATCTGCACGGGGATTGCCGCCCTGATGCGCCCTTATGCCACTGTCGTAGATGCGGCGATGGTATATCTTCTGGGGATAGTAGTCGTGGCAAGCCGCGCAGGAAAGGGCCCTTCACTTCTGGCCACCTTCCTAAGTGTAGCCGTCTATGATTTTTTCTTTATTCCACCGTTTTACACCTTCAGCGTCCATGACGTGCGATATTTTCTCACCTTCATAGTCATGTTCGTTGTGGCCTTTGTCATAAGCAGGCTTACCCTTCGAATTCGTGGGCAGGTAAAAGCGTCACGGCAACGCGAACGGAGAACAGCCGCACTCTATAATCTTAGCCGCGAGCTGGTACGCGAAAGAGGGATTTCCCAGTTGAGCGCTGTTACTATCAGGCACATAAGCGAACTCTTTTCAAGCAAGGTTGTCATTCTTGTTCCGGACGAAAAAGGAAGCCTCACTGTCACAGTTACTGGCCCCGAGACCTTTGCCCTTGAGCAGAACGAACTTAGCGTGGCCCATTGGTGCTTCGATCACAGACAGCGGGCAGGACTGGGTACAGACACCCTCCCTGGTGCTAGCGCGCTTTATCTGCCTCTTTTCACCTCTTCGAAGACGGTAGGTGTACTTGGCATACTGCCCGGCCCTCCGTTGACGATGTTTGATCAGGAACAGATCCATATTCTTGAAAGCTTTGCCAACCAGATAGCAATGGCGATTGAAAGAACCCTTCTTGCCGAAGAGGCTCAGCAGGCGCTTTTGAAGGCCGAAACCGAAGCCCTGAGAAGTACGCTCCTCAGTTCTGTCTCCCATGATCTGCGAACACCGCTCGCAGCGATTACCGGCTCGTCAACAGCTCTGCTTCAAGAAGATATCACTCTCGATAAACAAAGCCGCCGGGAGCTTGTTCAGACCATATTCGAAGAGGCAGAACACCTGAACCAGATAATCCGCAATGTTCTGGATATGACACGCCTTGAGGCGAAAGCGATAAGCGTTCAAAAGGAGTGGCAATCACTTGAAGAAATTGTCGGAGTGGTGCTCAACCGTCTTGCCGACAAGCTCAAAGTCGTCAGGTAACAACCAGAATTCCTGCGGAAATTCCGCTCGTCCCTTTTGATCCGCTGCTTATTGAGCAGGTCCTCATGAACCTTCTGGACAATGCGATCAAATACACACCCGAAGGGACACCCCTTGAGCTTTCGGCAGTAGGTCAAGGGCAATGATGTAGTAATGGAACTTGCCGACCGTGGTCCGGGAATTCCGCCGGGAGACGAAGAGCGGATATTTGAGAAATTCGTACGCCGTGCTGCAGTCGGAGGCGGGATCGGGCTTGGGCTAACCATTTGCAAAGCGATTGTTAATGCCCACGGAGGGCAAATCTGGGCTGAAAGCAGGCCGGGAGGCGGTTCAGTATTTCGCTTTACCCTGCCCATAGGCGGAAAACCGTCGCTGCCTGAACCTGAAGATATCTGAAATTTAAAGTAATAATAACGATAGCAAGATTCACAAGATAAAGGTCTGATTCTTTTAATTGAAGATGAACCCCAGATGCTGCGTTTATTGCGGATAGTCCTACAGGGTCATGGGTACAGGCTTGTTGAGTCTTCAACCGGACAAGAAGGTCTTATGCAGGCCGCCACGCGTGTGCCGGATATAATATTGCTTGATCTGGGACTGCCTGACATTGATGGGTTGGAAGTGACCCGAAGACTGCGAGAGTGGAGCGACGTTCCCATAATCGTAATTTCTGCACGTGAACAGGAGCAGGACAAGATCAAAGCGCTCGATGCTGGTGCTGATGATTATTTGACAAAACCTTTTGGTGCAGGGGAACTCATGGCAAGGATTCGGGTTGCCATGCGCCATAAGGCGCTTCGGGAAGCCGGGCAACATGAATCTATTTTTACTCTTGGTAATCTTCGAGTCGATCTTGCACGTCGACAAGTTTTTTTGAATGAGAAAGAAGTTCACCTGACGCCTATTGAATATAAGCTTTTGACTGTGCTCATTAAAAATGCTGGAAAAGTTCTCACCCACAGACAGCTACTAAAAGAGGTATGGGGCCCACCTTATCTGACGGAGACCCAATACTTACGAGTCTATATGGCACAGCTACGTCATAAACTGGAAGCCGATCCGGCAAGACCAAGTTTTCTGATAAATGAGCTTGGTGTCGGATACAGGTTAAAGCTTGATCTAAAAGAAAAATCGTCTGGATGAATACCAGAAGCACAACGAACTCCTGCAGACTCAATAAAGGTACTGATCACATCATCAAAGTCCAGTTTACATTTGCATATTGAAAAGTGAAAAGAGTAAGAATAATTTATGAATTTTGATGAGATAATCTCAATGAGAAAAGCCTTTAAATCCGTGAGGGACAGGCAGGAAAAGAATACCCCTGAAGATTTTAGTGAGAAGATCAAAAGACTGAAAATCGTCAGGGAACTGTCTGTTGGTAATGAGGAACTTCTGAGTAAAGCAATCAAAAAAGTCCAGGAAAATGGGATAAAAGTATTTTTAGCAAAAGACAGAGATGATGCAGTTAATATGATCAACTCGTTTTAAAGAAATAGGAAACGAGAAAATAGTTGTGAAATCAAAATCAAATGTGACAAAAGAGATAAAGCTCACAGAAGAATTAGAAGCACAGGGCATTGAGGTTATAGAGACAGACATAGGAGACAGGATACTGCAGGTTCTAAGAGAAAAACCCTCTCACCCTACTGGCCCCATTGCGCATCTATCAGCGAAAAAGATATCAGAAGGACTTTCAAAAGTTCTATGGCACAAAAATAGGCGAAGACCCTGAAGAAATCGTCACGTTTATGAGAAAAGAAATTCGAGATCACCTAAAGAAGTCACGCATTGGAATAACAGGTGCAAACGCTATTACAGCAGAAGAAGGTTCAATCGTGCTGGTGCACAACGAAGGCAACATAGCTGAAGTCATACGCAAAGAGAAACATATAATTATTTCAGCAATCGATAAAGTCTATCCGACAATAGAGGATGCAATTAATATGATCAAAATAATTACGTACAATGCTACCGGAGCCACTGTTCCATCCTTTATTGAGATCATGAGTGGTGTGAGCAAGACTGCTGATGTTGAAAAGAAGTTCTTCAAAGGTGTTCATTCCCCAAGAGAGGTAGTTCTCATACTGCTTGACAACAAACGGACAGAGATCATTGAAAAAGGATTTCGTGAATTGCTCTTTTGTATTGATTGCGGGAACTGTCTCCTCCATTGTCCTATGTACAATACAGTTGGGAATTACTTCGCAGAAGAGAAAGACCTGGGAGGCAAGGGTCTTGCCCGTCACAGCCTTTCAAATGGAGAACCCAACAAGAAACTTGAGTTCTGTCT
Organism: Nitrospirota bacterium; assembly: GCA_963796125.1. Lineage (GTDB taxonomy): Bacteria > Nitrospirota > Thermodesulfovibrionia > Thermodesulfovibrionales > SM23-35 > DASPRG01. The sequence continues at coordinate 4,290 of CAWCKM010000055.1, read as the reverse complement.
TACCTGCGGGAAGTGTAAAGAAAGCTGTCCCCTATCAATCGATATCCCGGCAGTCATCAGAGATATCAGGAGTGAGAGTATCCCGGAAGAGGCCTATTATTTTCTAAAATCCCACCTCCTGTGGCTTTACTATATGGTAAGGCTGAAATTATGGAGTTCCCTAAAAACTTAGGCATTTCAAGCTTTCCTGTGACACTTCACAGAGAAATTGGATGCTTGAAAAAATAAACATGAAAGTGTATCATAAGTGTAGCACTAAGGAGGTGAATCTCTATGCCAACAAAAAATCCCAGAATCAACGTTGTCCTTGAAAGGCCCTTATATAACAATGTCGCACGTCTTGCCGAGCGAGATGGGGTTTCCTTATCCTTGAAGGTGCGTGACCTCGTAAAGGAAGCATTGGAAATTGAGGAGGATATTGCCCTTTCTCAACTAACTGAAACCAGAGAAAAAACTTTCAGCAGGAAGAAGTCACTAAAACATGATGAGGTCTGGTAGCATTGACCTTTGAGCTGAGATATCATCCAGACGTTCGAGACGTCGACATTCCCCAACTTAATGAAACTCTGAAAAAACGTATCAAGAAGGCAATAGAAGAACGCCTATCAATATCTCCACATCAATATGGAGAACCGCTCAGAAAAACTCTCAAAGGATACTGGAAACTAAGGGTCGGCGATTACAGGGTAGTCTACAAGGTTGAGAGAAATGAAGTATGGATATTCGCTATTATTAACAGAAAAGACGTTTACAAGAAGATTATTAAAAGGATTTGACGTAGAGGAAGTTCTTCCTGAAACAAACGCCTTGATAATATACATCAGAGAGCAAGAGTTCAAATAGAAAGCAACTCCTTGCGAGATCCTGACTCGATTTGTTACTGCATAAAAGATAAATTTCATATTTTCGGGCTGATAAACCGTGAGTTTAGCAGTTAATCTTCAGTGAATTTCGCCTGAGTTACATTTAATATTAATACTTTAGTTTGAACAACCCTTAGTACCATTATCTTTATAATTTAAAACTGTTAGGTGATTGTTTCTTAAGATTCCAAGATATAAATTAATAATATAAATTGCTCAACTGAAAAAACGTGCGAAAGAGCAAAACCTTTATTTATAGAAAGGTTGGTTTTGACCTATAATTAGCATGCTTTTTGTTAGATTTAAACAATAAACACCGAGGATGCAATATGAATGTCGCCATTTCCACGGAACTTCGGATAGACGAAAAAGAAGCAAAAGAAATTAACGAAGAACTCAATGAAGCATGGCTACAGGACTATGAAAACTGGAAAAAGGTAAAAAGAGAAAACCTGAGGGGATCCATTAAAAGATTCCAGGGCCCTTTCCATAAAATACGCCATTGTTCTTGCCGTTGGAATTTTCATCGGCATCATAAGCCAGTTATCTATCTCAACATTAGCAATCATCTTTTATTTTTTAACAATAGCTATTTGTTCGGTGCTGTTTGTCTTTATCTTCCATCACAGCGACAAAAAACTTAGTCAAAAAAACCCACCTTTACCTGAAAGATATATCTGGGAAAACGGGGAATTGAAAGTCGAGTTTCCTAAAGATTAGATAGGTACTAACGCGGGATAATTCTTTAACGGAAAGTCAGAGATATCTGTTGAAAAAGGAGGTAAACAGGGAATTTCATGAGGGGATAGGCTCTTAACAGATATCGGGGGATGGCGGGGTCAGGCTTGCGTTCTTGCATTTGGCTTCTTCGCACACATGGCTAAATGCATATGTGCAAGCCTGACCCGACCCATACATAGATTTTATTTCGATTCTTTTATTATCCTCTCCACATCATTTCTTTCAAGAACCTCCTCTTTTATAAGTGCCTCTGCTTCAACATTCGAGAGCACCCCTATTCTTCTTCAATATCTCTTTTCTGCTCTTGATTCGGCATCAGTTAATAACCTTCTTATTTCCTGATCCATAAGCCATGCCATCTCTTCGCTGTAACGTTTTGGCTGAGCAAGTTCTCTCCCTAAAAAAGGATGTTCTTCACCCCTTCCGAGGTTTAAAGGGCCGACTTTATCACTCATACCCCATTGTGCTACCATCTTCTCGGCAAGGTATGTTGCTTCCTTCAGGTCATTCTGTGCACCGCTGCTCGTATCATTAAAAACAATCTTCTCTGCAACTCTTCCAGCAAGTGCCACGCTTAATCTGTTCATAAGATATGTCTTTGGATAATAATGTCTGTCTTCTTCAGGCAGGAGTTGTGTTACACCCATTGTCATTCCCCGAGGTATAATGCTGACCTTGTGAATAGGATCTGTTCCTGGTAATTCCCTTGCAACAAAAGCATGCCCTGCCTCATGATATGCTGTTATTTTTCTTTCTGTATCACTAATAGTTTCTTCTCTTACAGCGCCCATCAAAACAATATCCTTCGCCTCCTCAAAATCGCTCATATCTATTTTCTCTTTGTTTTTCCTTGTTGCAATCAGTGCAGCCTCATTCGCAAGGTTTTCAATATCAGCACAGTGCACAGTATCTTCTGCTATAACTTCAAGACATAAATCATCCCGAATGTATTCTTTTACATGAACCCAAGGATTTCTTGCCTGCTTTTTCCAGTCCTGGCTTGTCAATCACGATATGCCTGTCAAATCTTCCAGGCCTTAGAAGTGCAGGGTCAAGGACATCCGGCCTGTTGGTCGCTGCCATAACTATAACCTCTTCATGGGATTCAAATCCGTCCCATTTCACTTAAAAGCTGATTGAGCGTCTGTTCCCTTTCATCGTGTCCTCCTCCAAGGCCTGTCCCTCTGGTACGGCCAACAGCATCAATTTCATCTATGAAAATAATACTCGGCTGAGAGTCTTTTGCCTTCTTAAACATGTTCCTTACACGTGAGGCTCCAACCCCTACAAACATTTCTATGAACTCAGACCCACTGATACTATAAAAAGGGACTCCAGCCTCGCCTGCTGTTGCACGTGCAAGCAGAGTTTTTCCTGTCCCAAGCAACTAAAAGTACCCCCTTGGGGATCTTTGCACCAAGTCTTTTGAATTTGGTAGGGTCTTGGAATTCTATTGTCTCTTTAAGCTGCTGTTTTGTATTCTCCATCCCTGCAACATCCTTAAATGTTACACTGGGTTTTTTCACATCATAAAGTTTAGCCTTGCTTGCACCAAAAGAGAAGAGGCCGCCGGCTCCCCCTTGAATCTGTTGCTGAGAGCGTCTCATGATAAAGATCCACACCCCGATAATAACTGCCCATGGCAAGATACCCATTAAGATTTGCCATAAAATACCTTTCTTCTCAGAAGACTCTACATTGATGACTACATTCTTCTCCTGAAGCTTTGCAATGAGTCCCTCACCCTGAAAAGAAGGCAGAAATGTTTGAAAATATTTCACTGCTGCAGTTTTTTTCTGGCCTGTTAACTGAATATTTATTTCTTTAATGAACTCGCCGCTCACCAGCAAATCTTTTATTGTGATAGATTTAATATTATTGACGTTAAGTTGTTCAATAAACTGGCTGTAACTAATGTTATACAGTTCATTGGTTCTTGAACTAAAAAACTGACCCCACATATAGAAAAAAAGAAATATAAGGAGTACAGCGATAACAATTCTCCACTGCGGGCTTTTAAACCTATCAAACATTTTTGTCTTATCGTCATCCATTATTAAATTTTATACTAATCGTTTAAAAATGCAAACTCAGCGTCTCTAAGTTACAGAATATTCTACTACCAGTAGAATGGTATCAGGCATTGACTTATGACTCAATCAAAGCTGAATATTTCTTTGGTAATCATTATTATTAACGTCTTCATAGATTTGTTGATTAGCAGGTGAAAGAAACATCTAACCTGTCTTATACTACTATCTATGGATTACTTTTAACTCTCAGAGAACTTACATACCTCATCAAATCAACCATTGACTCCACCCTTCCTGATGAATACTGGGTAACCGCTGAATTAAGTCAAATCAACTGTCACCTTAACTCGGGGCATTGCTAGTGAACTTGTTGAAAAGCAGGAAAATGCGACAGCAGCAAAGATGAGAGCTATCATATGGGCGAGAGATTTCAGGCAAATCAGTGTTAATTTCCGTAACTCAACAGGGCAAGAACTCCAAGCTGGAATGAAGATTCTCATGCTTGCAAGAGTGACCTACCACGAAGTGCATGGGTTATCTCTGAACATAAGGGATATTGACCCCCGTTATACCCTCGGTGAAATGGCACTCAAGAAGAAGGAGATAATTGAAAAGCTTACGAGGGAAAGCATCATAGATAGAAACAGAAGCTT
>CAWCKM010000054.1:0-7593 GCA_963796125.1 Nitrospirota bacterium | reverse complement strand
GCTGCGGTTATGAATAGAAATGAGAATAACATCAATTCATTAAATAATCATATGAACTTTTTATGATAGAATAAAAATTCTGGTTATGACAAAATCCATACGCAACTTTTCAATCATAGCCCATATCGATCACGGGAAGTCGACCCTCGCTGACAGGCTGCTGGAATATACCGGTGCACTCAGTGAAAGGGAGATGACTGCCCAGGTTCTTGATTCAATGGACCTTGAAAGAGAACGGGGTATCACCATCAAAGCTCATGCAGTAAGGCTTCACTATGTTGCCGATGACGGGAATGATTACATACTGAATCTTATAGATACACCCGGACATGTCGATTTTTCTTATGAGGTATCGCGGAGCCTTGCTTCATGCGAAGGTGCACTCCTTGTCGTTGATGCTTCCCAGGGTGTTGAAGCCCAGACTCTTGCGAATGCGCATCATGCCGTGGAGCATAATCTCGAAATAATTCCGGTAATCAATAAAATAGATCTTCCCGCAGCAGACCCTGAGAAAACAAAAGACCAGATAGAAGATGCCATTGGCATTGACTGTTCCGATGCTATTCTTGCCAGTGCGAAAGAAGGAATAGGGACAAAGGAAATTCTCGAGGCGATCGTGAAAAAGATTCCTGCTCCAAAAGGAACCGATGCGAAACCTCTCAAAGCCCTTATCTTTGATTCATGGTTTGACAATTATCAGGGTGTTCTTGTCCTTGTAAGACTCTTTGACGGAAGTGTTATGCCGGGAAAACATATCCGCATGATGGCAACCGGAGGCGTTTTTGAAGTGTCCCAGGTGGGGATTTTTACACCCAAGATGAAGCCTGTTGAAATGCTTTCAGCAGGAGAAGTCGGCTATATCTTTGCAGGAATGAAACAGGTTACTGATACAAAAATAGGGGATACCATAACAGATGATGAGGCACCTGCAAAAGAACCCTGTCCGGGATATAAAGATATCAAACCGATGGTCTTCTGCGGCCTTTATCCGATGCAATCGCATCAATACGAAGCTCTCAGGGATGCATTGAACAAGCTGAGGCTGAACGATTCGTCTTTCGTATATGAACCGGAGACGTCTCTTGCCCTTGGGTTTGGCTACCGGTGTGGTTTTTTAGGTCTCCTTCATATGGAGATTATAAGGGAGAGACTCGAACGCGAGTTTGATCTTTCGCTTCTGAGTACAGCACCAACAGTTGTATACAGGGTAACAAAACCTGATAAAGAGGTTCTGCACATTGAGAACCCGGCTCTTCTTCCTGAGAGATTCGATCTCATCGAAGAGCCTTTTGTCCTTGCGACTATTGTTATGCCCTCTGATTTCATAGGTCCGATTTTAGATCTCTGTCAGGAAAAAAGGGGAATTCAAAAGAGCTTCACCTATATCGCGACAGACAGAATCAGGGTGGAATATGAACTCCCTCTGAACGAAATTCTCTGGGACTTCTATGACAGGTTAAAATCTCTCTCAAAAGGATATGCGTCAATGGATTACGAATTCAACGGATACCGGGAATCCGATCTTATCAAATTAAATATTCTTCTGAATGGAGAGGTCGTCGATGCGCTCTCTTTGATAGTCCACAGAGATAAGGCTTATTACAAAGGCCGTGAGCTGACAGAAAAATTGAGGGAAATCATTCCGCGCCAGATGTTTGAGGTTGTTATTCAGGCTGCAATCGGTAATAAAATTATTGCGAGAGAGAGCGTCAGGCAGGTCAGAAAGGATGTCCTCGCAAAATGTTACGGCGGCGATATAACCCGCAAGAGAAAACTGCTTGAGAAACAAAAAGAGGGGAAAAAGAGGATGAAGCAGTTTGGTAAGGTCGAACTGCCCCAGGAGGCATTTCTGGCAGTGCTGAAAATCAAATAGTGAAATCACAAGTTTAAGGGAATTAATTGGTTCTTCAGTGAATTGTGTGGATATGCCCCTCTTTGGAAAAGGGGGTGAGGGGGCATTTAAAGGAAACATGCCGTGTGCTAAGGTGTTCTTGAAAAAATATGGTGGTATTTGTAATTCTTAAAATCTCCCCTGCCCCTCTTTTCCAAAGAGGGGTCTCAGCCAAAGAAAAGTCTGAAGAACATCTAAATGGCTGATTCAATTTACATCCATATCCCTTTCTGTATTAAAAAATGCATTTACTGTGATTTCTTTTCTGTGCCTTATGATGAATCGACAGCATATGCATACACCCATGCGCTCTGCAAAGAGCTATTTCTCAAAAAACATTTGGCGGGAAAATTAAAGTCGGTTTATATCGGCGGCGGCACTCCCTCACTTTTGCCTAATGAATGCTTCAGACAAATCTTCTCATGCTTAAAAGATAATTACAACCTTTCTCCCTGCACAGAACTTACCGTGGAGGCAAATCCTGGTACGCTCTCTGAATCAAAAATATACTTGCTCCTTTCTCTTGGTGTGAACAGGCTGAGTATCGGCGTACAGTCATTTAATAATGAGGAACTGAAAGTTCTCGGCAGAATTCATACATCTGAGGAAGCGTTACGGTCAATAACGCTTATCAGAAAAGCAGGCTTGAGGAATTTTTCTATTGATTTGATATACGGAATTCCCACCCAGTCCTTCAATTCATGGTGTGAATCGCTTTCAAAGGCTGCTGAGTGTTCGCCTGCACATATTTCTACCTATGAACTAACGCCTGAAAAGGGAACAATCTTGTTCGATTTAATAAGTAATCCCCCTTTACACCCCGTTAGTAACCTTAAAATGCCTTCTGAAGATTCAATCCTCGATATGTATAACTATGCAATCGACAGCATGGCAAATAACGGCTATGAACAGTATGAAATATCGAACTTTGCAAAACCGGGATTTCAATGCATCCATAATCTCAATTATTGGGACAGAGGCGAATACATCGGCGCAGGTGCAGGGTCTCATTCGTTTATAAACGGGGTGAGATCAAGAAATGTTGAGGATATTCATACGTACATAAATCAGTTGAGCAGGGATGTTATCCCTGAAGAGGATACCATATACCTTACATTACAGGATAGTCTCAGGGAATGGATATTTCTCGGGCTCAGGAAAACACAGGGAATCAGCATTAAACGTGCTCAAAACGAAGGATTAGATATCCTGCCTGCTTGCAGGGAAATGATCGATAGCGGTCATATCGAGGTGAGAGATGATACATGCAGACTAACCCGTAAGGGTGTTGTGATATCCAACACCATAATCGCAAAATTGTTTGACAATTTTGATCTCTGACTGAAAATAGGGACTAAGAATTTCTTTGCCGGATTTGTCTCAACAATCTATTGCCTCTCTGAAGACTCCTTCATTATCCTCAACACCTCTTCATCACTCACGTCATACCAGTTCCTGTATGCCTCGGCAACTGCATAAGGATAGTCCTCTCTTACATTAAGACAGTAGAGAACATCTACAAAAGAAGAAATCTTTTTGACAGTCTTCCGGGAGCCTGTTGGGACAGCTATCACTATTTTGGATGGGTTCCTTTTCTTTGTATACTCGATTGCAGCAACCATGGTATATCCTGAGGCCAAACCATCATCTGCAAGGATTACTGTTTTGTCTTTAAGAGAAGGAAAATCTCCCCCCTGTCTAAATAATAAATTGCGTTTCCCTAAAGTTTCTCTTGTCTTTTCAACCTGGGAAGCGATAACCCTCTCGGGAAGGTTAAGGTAACGGAGCAGGTCTTCATTATATATCACATACCCATCGAGATTTATTGCTCCGAACCCTGCCTCCGGGTTCCAGGGTATCTGAATCTTCCGAACTATCAGCAGGTCAAGGGGAAGGGACAGGGCATCCTTTATTTCTTTCGCAACTGCTACACCTCCTGCCGGTATTGCAAGAACAATGGAGTCAGTGCCCTTGTAATCTAAAAGAAATGCAGAGAGCCTTCTTCCAGCATCTTCCCTGTCCTGAAAGACGAATGTTTTGTCTCTCAGATTCTTGTCTTCAATAATTTCAGCCATTCAATAATTAAATAACAAAAAAGGATTCAAGGGGTCCAGGTAAAAGTATCAAAGAGTCAAAGTATCAAAGAGCCAAAGTTCCAGATACTGTGATACTTTGATCACCGTGATACTCTGATACTGTGACCCATGTGAATCCTCATGATTTCCTACTTTAAAAAGTCCATAATCCTTCTGTAGAGGTACTCTTTGTCATAAAAAGGTGTTTCCTCTTCATCATCCCTGTAGTCTATATGTTTCATTCTCTGTTTTGGCATGCCAACGGGCTCTAATTTGGTAAAGACATTGGGAAAGTCCAGGAAACGAGATATTTTATTAAACTGGGTTATGCCGCCTCTGGTTCCTTCGTGGTGAAGAGAAAGATAAAGTCGGTTTTTCGCCCTTGTAACACCCACGTAGAAGAGACGGTGCTCTTCCTCAATCTCATCTTCATCATCCAGGGCAAAAGCAACAGGCAGTACTCCATCCATCAGCCCGATAAGGAATACACATTCCCATTCCAGACCTTTTGCTCCATGTATTGTAGATAAGGTAAGAGGCTTTTCCTCTTCCGGTGTTGAAGGTTCTACCCTCCAGATGCCTCTTTCAGGTGGCTCAATAGTGAAATCTACCAGAAGTTCCTCCAATGAATCGTATCTCGTCGATATCTGCCGTAAGGTTTCCAGGTCATTTGCTCTCAGGTGCCAGTCATCAAATTTGTCTTTCAGGACAGGGTGATAGTAATCGAGGATTATCTCGAATTTATCTCCAACCCGTAATGCCGTATCTGAGGCAGCTCTCAATGCTGTTTCAAGCTGCTCCATGCCTTCTGAATAACTAAAACCCTTGTGGTACCTTTGGAAGACTTTTTCGAAGATCTCCTGGGGAGATGAACAGGCGAGGATTTCTTTCAGTATCCTTCCACTTATTTTAGGACCTATTCCGTCAATGAGCATCAGAACCCTGTTCCAGGCAAGCTGGTCCTTAGGATTTGCAAGCACCTTCAGGTGAGTCATTAGATCTTTCACGTGGGCCATTTCATAGAATTTCAATCCCCCGAATACGACAAAGGGTATATTCCTCCTGCTTAATTCAGCCTGAAGAGGTATTGAGAGATAGGAAGAACGGAACAGCACGCACTGACGCCCAAAAAGAACTCCTTCATCCCTCTGCTCCTTGATCCTGTCTGCTATCCAATCAGCTTCATCGTATGCATCCCTGAAGTAAAGGATGTGCGGTTTATCCCCGATCAGTTTCTTCGCTGATACAAGGCATTTAGAGTATTTGTTTTTCATGTTTTCAAGGACAGCATTGGCTACATCGAGAATAGACTGGGTGCTCCGGTAATTCTCCTCCAGTTTTATGATCTTGCACTCAGGAAACCTCTTTGGAAATGCCATAATATTCTCATGGGTAGCGCCCCTGAAGCCATAAATGCTCTGGGCATCGTCACCAACAACCATTATGTTCCTGTTCTTTTCTGTCAGAAGAAATGTAATGTCCCCCTGGAGTTTGTTTGTATCCTGATATTCATCAACCATGATGAATATATATCTCCGGGAAAGACGGTCTCTGATGTCATCATTTTCAAGCAGAAGCCTGAGGTAGATAAGCATGTCATCGTAATCCAGATAATTGGAATTAATCTTGTATTCTGCATATTTTTTTCTGAGAGTTTCTATCTCAGAGGTATACTCAAGAAAGTGGGGATATTCTTTTTTTAACACTTCACTGACAGGAATATATTTATTGACAGAGACGCTTATGATATTTTTTAAAGTGTTTTTCCGTGGAAATCTCTTTTCTTTCTCGAAAAATCCGAGTTCAGTGCAGCACCTGTGGACAGCCTCTTCTGCATCGCTCTCATCCAGAATTGTAAACGTATCAGGAAATCCCATGGTCTTTGCATATTTCTTTAATATCCTGTACCCGAAAGAGTGAAACGTTCCTCCTTCAATGTTTTTGCATCGGGGGTCATGTTTGGAAGAACGTGATATCATCTCACGGGCTGCATTTCTTGTAAACGTCAGGAGCAGGATAGAGTTCGGGCTGATGTCATTCTGAACAAGATGGAGAACGCGGTATTCGATAACCCTCGTCTTGCCTGAACCTGCACCGGCAATGACAAGAACAGGCCCGTTAATCGTTGTAACGGCAGCAAACTGAGAAGGGTTGAGTTGTTTCTTGAGGTCCATTTATATATTGTAACATCCTTGACAACCTGGCTCATTGAGAGTTAAATAATGCTTACGGGATTAACATGGTTAGTAACAACTCCCTCAACTTGTCCACATTCCTGCAGATTCTGTTGTCCTCGAAGGTTCTCTGGATGTTCCCCAGGGTTCACAGGCTCTTGTAATCTTTGCCCACGGCAGTGGCAGCAGCCGTCACAGCAAGAGAAACAAGTATGTGGCACAGGTACTCCGTGAAGCCGTTCTGGGTACGCTGCTTTTTGATTTACTTACCAGGGAAGAGGACATGATCTATGAAAATCGTTTTGACATTCCCTTGCTGGCAAGACGTCTATCATCAGTTACCCGTTGGGTCAAAAGAGCAGACACAAACCAATAAGCTCAAGATTGGCTATTTCGGAGCAAGTACAGGAGCAGCGGCTGCCCTCATTTCAGCTACTGAGCCGACATCAGAAGTAAGTGCAATTGTATCACGCGGTGGTCGCCCTGATCTTGCAGAAAAGTCTCTTAAATATGTCAAAGCACCGACTCTTTTCATCGTCGGCGGAGATGATTATATTGTCATCCAGCTCAATCAACAGGCGTATAATCTTATCAAAGCTGAAAAAGAGTTGCGAATTATTCCCGGTGCATCGCATCTCTTTGAGGAGCCTGGTGCACTTGAGGAAGTGGCTCGTCTGGCGGCTGAATGGTTTAATAAGCACCTTTTAAAAAAGAGATAATAAATGGATGATTCACGCAACGATCCATGATAATCACAAGGAAAATAAAAGAGGGTGATGCAGAGGAGTTTTTAAGTCTTTGCAGGAAGGTCGATGCCGAGACACTTTTCATGATGTTCGAACCGGGTGAAAGACCTACCACAATCGAAGAGCAGAGAGGATGAGATAAGAGACATCCTCTCGAGGGACAATCAAACCATCTTTGTCGCTGAAAATGATGGTCAAATTGATTGGCTATTTAACAGCCTGCGGAGGAAGGTATAAGAGGAACAGACAAACAGCTTATATCATCACAGGAATCCTTCGGGGTTTCACTTCACAGGGAATAGGAACGAAGCTCTTTGAGGAAATGGAACAATGGGCAAAGAGAAAGGACATCCACCGTCTTGAGTTAAACGTAATGGTTCATAATGAGGCAGCCCTCGCCCTCTACAGAAAGATGGGGTTTGAGATAGAAGGAAAAAAGAAACATTCCCTCCTTATCAATAACACTTACGTTGATGAATACTGGATGGCAAAGCTGCTTTCGTAATGCTTCCCTTCTCACCCTCTCCTCTACGAGTCGTCCACTTACTAAGGGGAAGGCTGGTGGGGGTTCGATCTTACAACGAATACTTATTGTCTACTATCTAATCTAATATGTAACAAAGGGGGAAATTGATAGACTTTAATTTAATCTTTTCCTGTTCCTTTCCCTATAGAGCGAACTTAAATCGATCAACGATATATAACGC
>CAWCKM010000053.1:0-56786 GCA_963796125.1 Nitrospirota bacterium | reverse complement strand
ACTTCGGATTGATGGACGCCGGGGCCCTGGGGCCGGAGCGCGCAGCCCTCCAGCGCGCGCGGCTGCACGTCCGCGGGGGGAAACGGCGGCTGCGACAGGGAAGACGCGGCAGGGGTGACGACACTCTCGGATGCGCTGTCGTTCGCGATGGAGTGGTTCTGCGCCTCTGACGAGCGCTGCGCGGGTGCGGGCGACGGCGCAGGAGTTCTTGGACGACCGCGCCCTACGCCGCACTCGTGCGATCCGCCGTCCTGAGCGGGACGTTCGACTACGAGCGCTACGACCGGGTCCTGGATCGCGCGCTCGAGACCGAGATCCCGCCCGCCGCCGCCGCGGGTGTCCTCGAAGGCGTTGAATCGGTGCTCACCGAGCTCGGCGTGCTCCCCTTCGACGAGAGCGAACTGCCGCCCGAGAATCCCGGCACCTTCTGATGGAGAAAAATATCTACCGCCGCTTGCAGAGGCATCTCGACAAACAGGCAGTCGGCTTCCCGGCGGCCTGGTCGGGGGCCGATATCCGTTTGCTCAAGAGACTGTTCACTCCCGACGAAGCCAGGGTCGCTCTCGACCTCTCCTACAAACCGATGCCTACGACTCAGATCCTTGAGCGTGCGGACGCGTCGTTCTCGGCGGAGCAGACCAAGCGCCTGCTCGAGAGCATGCTGGCGAAAGGCGCCATCGGCTGGAAGGAGAAGGGCGGGACCGACCACTGGTACGTCATCCCGCTGGTGGTCGGCATGTACGAGCAGCAGGACGGCGCGCCCTCCCGGGCGTTTCTCGTCGAATCCCACGACTATTTCAAAAGCCTGAGCTTCCAGGCGGCGTTCCTGGCGGTCAAACCCTCCCAGATGCGGACGGTGCCGATCAACCAGAGCATCCCCGCCGAACACGCCGTCGCCACCTACGATCAGATCCGCAGCGTTGTCGACGCCTCGCCGGGACCATTCGTCGTGCTTCCGTGCATCTGCCGCAGGAGCAAGGCGATGCGGAAGAAGCCGTGCAAAAAGGTCTCGCGCGAGGAGACCTGTCTCGCCTTCGGCGACATGGCCAGGATGGTCCTTCGCCGCAAACACTGCCGGGAGGTGACCCGGGAAGAAGTGCTCGCGATCCTCAGGCAGAACGAGGAAGACGGTCTCGTTCTGCAGCCGGAAAACACCCGGCAGCCGGAATTCGTCTGCTCGTGCTGCGGTTGCTGCTGCGGGATGCTTTCCATTCAGAAGCTGCTGCCGCACCCGGTCGACTTCTGGGCGAGCACCTACTGCGCCGAGGTTTCTCCCGCCGCGTGCACGCAATGCGGCACCTGCGTCTCCCGCTGCCAGGTCGGCGCGGTCACTCTTGCCGGAAGTGCCGGCGAGGCGAAGATCGACCCGGGCAGGTGCATCGGTTGTGGCTCTGTGTGTTCCGACCTGTCCGTCGGAGGCGATCTTCCTGCAAAAGAAAGATGCCGAGCCGCTGCCTCCCGCGAACACAGAGGACCTGTACGACAAAGTCTTGGCGAACAAAAAGGGCGGTCTTGGACAGCTGAAGCTTTTGATGAAGGTGGCCTTGAAATGAAACAATGAACCGCCGGTCGGCGGCGCTCAGAACAGAAATGATCCCCGAACGTGAACTCGCTACGGCACCGGGGATGGTACAGTAGCGTCACGTTCCTCGCCCCCGGGTGCGACTCCTTGAGCAGGAGCGCGGCGACCAGCGACAGCAGCAGCGCGGCGACCACGCTCGAGAGCGCGAAGCGGAAGTCCCCGGCCGTCAGGCTTTCGATGCCAGGCGCCGCCCCGTGCCGCGGACCGCAGGTCGAGCAGCTTGCCGACGAGCGGCTGGGAGATCGCGCTGCCGGCATAGAAGCAGGTGTTCAGAAAGCCGAGCGCCAGGCCGGCTTGACGGGGCGAACCGATATCGTGGCTGACGGCATACGAGACGATATTGGCGCTGCAGAAAAACCCGAGGCCGGCCAGCAGCAGCCGCAGGCCGGTGAAGGAGAGCCCCGGCAGGTAGAGCAGGGCGCACATGCAGGCCAGCCCGCCGACGGCGGCTGCGAGCATCGGCGCTTTCCTGCTCCGGATCCGGTCCGAGATACCAGCCGAAGAACATGCTTCCCGGGATCGCGCCGAGAAAGAGCAGCGAAACCGCGGCCGAGGCTGCGAATCTCGAGACGCCGCAGGCCTTCTCGACGTAACTGGCGCCCCAGAGGGCTCCAAAGGCCACGAAGACGATGCTGATCGCGGTGGCGTAGAGGGCGTTGATCCAGGCTTGCGGTTGGCGAGGATCGTGCGCAACGATTCTGATGGAGTCGGGAACCGTTCCCGTCGTCGGGGTCCTGTCGCTGCGGACCTCCACCGATCTCGCTCCGCTGCGATCGTTGGAGACCTCCCCTTCGCGCCACCCCTCCGCAGTTCCGTGATCGGACGGATTGAGTTCCGTCGGGTCGGTTCTGTCGGGGAATTCGGTGGGTGATCCCGGACGAAGAGCAGGATCAGCACTGCCAGCGCGAGGCCGACGCCACCGAGCAGCCCGAGAGACGCGCGCCACCCGATCCCCGCGACGAGGAGCGCCAGCGGCGCGCCGCCGCCGGCCGCGCCGATCATGCCGGCGGTGTTGGTCATGCCGGCGAGCGTGGAGAATCGTTCCGGTGCGAACCAGTTCGACACCAGCTTGAGCGAGGCGATGAAAGAGAATGCCGCCCCCGCGCCGATGACCAGGCGCGCCAGGCCCGCCGATCCCGGCGCCGGTGGAGACGGCGAAGAGCACGCTGCCGAGCGCCGCGACGAACACCGCCGCCGCGAGCGGGCGGTGCGGCCCGAAGCGATCCAGGGTCAACCCGACGGGGATCTGCAGCAGCGCGTAGGCGTAGAAAAAGAGCGCCGCGATGCTCCCCAGTTCGCCGGCGCCGACGTGGAACTCGCGCTGGAGATCCGGCGCAACGATGCCGGGGACCACCTGCTGGAGATAGTTGAAGACCACGAACAGCGCGGAAAGGCCCCAGACGATCCAGTTCAACACGGGCGCTTGCTCTTGTGCCCCGGCTTGTCCGTGGTGGCGGACGGTCTCGGCGCCCCGCAACTCCGCGATCGCCCGGCCGAGGTCGGCGAGCAGGCTGTCGGCCAGGTCGCGGCTGAGGTTCTCGCGCACGACGATCCGCATCACCGCCACATCGGTCGCGTTCTTCGGCATCGTGTAGGCCGGCAGGAACCAGCCGAACTCGCGCAGCTTGTCGGAGAGCTGGAAGACCGTGAAACCCGCATCCGCCCGCACCGTGAACGGCACCAGGGGCAGCGCCTCGCGGCTCCCGAGCACGGTGCAGACACCGGTCGCCTCGATCTTCTCCGCGAGGTGGTTGGTCACCAGCCTCAGGTTCTCCATGATCCGGGTGTAGCCCTCGCGGCCGAGGCGCAGGAAGTTGTAGTACTGGGCGATCACCGGGGTGGCGGGGCGCGAGAAGTTCAGCGTGAAGGTCGGCAGGTCGCCGCCGAGGTAATTGACGTGAAAAATCAGCTCCTCCGGCAGCGCCGCCTTGTCGCGCCAGAGAACCCAGCCGAGGCCCGGGTAGACCAGCCCGTACTTGTGTCCCGAGACGTTGATCGAGGCCACCCGCGGCAGCCGGAAGTCCCATTTCAGGTGCGGGTAGAGGAACGGGGCGACGAATCCGCCGCTGGCGGCGTCGACGTGGATCGGGATGTCCCAGCCTTTTTCCGCCTGCACCCGGTCCAGCGCGTCGCTGATCGCCTCGACCGGCTCGAACTCGCCGGTGAACGTGCTGCCGAGGATCGCGCAGACCCCGATCGTGTTCTCGTCGACGGTCCGGGCGACATCGTCGGGCGCGAGCACGTAGCGGCCCTTCTCGATCGGGATGTACCGCGGCTCGACGTCGAAGTAGCGCGCGAACTTCTCCCAGACGACCTGGACGCTCTCGCCCATCACGATGTTCGGCCGGTCCGCGGGCAGCCCCGCCGCGCGCCGGCGCGCGCGCCAGCGCCACTTCAGCGCCAGGCCGCCGAGCATCACCGCCTCGGACGAGCCGATGGTGGCGACCCCGACCGCCTCCTGGTGGCGCTGGGCGTGGTAGAGGCGCGCGAGCATGTTGCACGCAGCGCTCCTCGATCTGGATGACGTGCGGGATACTCCTCCTCGTTGGCGAGGTTGAAGCGCATGCTCTCGAGGATGAGTTTCTCCGCCTCCGGCTCCATCCAGGTGGTGACGAACGACGCCAGGTTCTGGTCCGGCTTCATGTCGAGATTGAGCTGGTCGTGCACCAGCTGGTAGGCCAGCGGCGCGGGCAGCGACCCCTCGGGCAGCTGGTACTTGGGCAGCGGCTGCGACATGCTGCGCGAGCCGTAGATCGAGCTGAGCAGCTCGTCCTCCTCGGCGTGCCGGATCTTCTTGACCATGGTTCATCACCTCCTGCGGGGCGTGGCACAGCTTTTCGACCGACCTCGAAGCGTTGTACTTTCAAGGTGTTGAACTGTCAAGAACGCGGCGTCCGCAACGCCGGACCGGGCCCGTTCCTTGAATAAGCCCATGTAATCGAAGTAAAATCCCATCCCCGGCAGGTGTGCGACCTGACGAGGCGGGGCAGCTCGGCACCCCGGATGACGAGCGTGTCGGTGACGGGTAAATGTCCTGTGCGCGGCGAGGATTGTCAGGTTTGAGGTGGAGATGCGGGTGCGCGGCAGCAGGTCTGAGTCTTGGCAAACATGACATCTCCCGGGACGATCCCGCTGGTGGGCACCCCGGTGCGCACCGGTCCCGCCGCATTCGCCGCGGCGACGTTCGCGAAGGCCGCCGGCAGCCCCCGCGAGCCCGGCTACCGTCGATACTCGATAACCAGAAGGGCCGGTTCGGCGTCCTGCTCTCCGATCCGGTCGCTGGATCGCCGGATTCCATCGACGCCACGGTGACCGCCGTTCTCCCCGCCCTCTACCCCGAGTGGCTGGGGGATCGGTCCTTTTGCGAAGTGCACGGCGTCCGCTTCCCGTACGTGGTCGGGGAGATGGCCAACGGTCTCACGACGATCCGCATGGTGGTCGAGGCGGCGCGCGCCGGCTTTCTCGGGTTCTTCGGGGCGGCCGGGCTCGACCCCGCGCGCATCGAGGACGCGGTCGCGCAACTCTCCCGCGAACTGGGGCCCGATTCCTCGTGGGGGTCGAACCTCATCCACTCCCCGCAGGAGTCGGCGCTCGAGGATGCGACCGTCGAGGTCTACCTGCGGCGGGGCGTGCGGCGGGTCTCGGCCTCGGCGTTCATGAGGCTCACGCTCCCCGTGGTGCGGTATGCCGCAGCGGGGCTCACCGCCGACGCCGCCGGACGCGTGCAGCGGCGGCACCACCTCTTCGCCAAGATCTCGCGTCCCGAGACGGCGCGGTTCTTCCTCGCCCCGGCCCCGCAGGAGATGCTCGACGCGCTGGTCGCGGCCGGGACGACTCACGCGCGAGGAGGCCGACCTCGCCCGGCGCGTGCCGCTGGCCGAGGATATCACCGTCGAAGCCGATTCCGGCGGGCACACGGACAATCGGCCCTTGTCGGCGATCTTCCCGAGCATCGCCCGCGCGGCTGCCGACCTCGCCGCCCAGCACGGCCACGGCCGCCAGGTGCGCCTCGGCGCCGCCGGCGGGCTCGGCACCCCCTCCGCGGTCGCCGCGGCGTTCGCGCTGGGCGCGGCCTACGTGCTCACGGGGTCGGTGAATCAGGCGGCCGTGGAGTCCGGCCTCGGGGCATCGGGCCGGGCGCTGCTCGCGCAGGCGGGGGTGGCCGATGTCGCGATGGCGCCGTCCGCCGACATGTTCGAACTCGGGGCTCAGGTGCAGGTTCTGAAGCGGGGCACGCTCTTTGCCGCCCGCGCCCGGCGCTCTGCGGGAACTCTACAAGTCCCACGCCTCCCTCGAGGAGATTCCCGCGGGCGAGCGCGAGCGCCTCGAGAAGGAGATCTTTCTGCTGCCGCTCGCGACGGTCCTCGAGCAGACCGAACGCTTCTGGGCGGCGCGCGACCCGCGCCAGAACGAACGCGCGGGCCGCGACCCGAAACACCGCATGGCGCTCTGTTTCCGCTGGTACCTCGGCCAGTCCAGCCGCTGGGCCATCGCCGACGACCCGGCGCGCCGGGCCGACTACCAGATCTGGTGCGGGCCGGCGATGGGGGCGTTCAACGACTGGGTGCGCGGCTCGTTCCTCGAGGAGGCGTCCCGGCGCACCGTGGCCCAGATCGGGCGCAACCTGCTCGAGGGCGCCATCGCGGTGACACGCGCCCAGCAGCTGCGCGCCTGCGGCGTCCCCGTTCCCCTCGGCGCATTCGACGTCGCGCCGCGTCCCCTGGCCTGAACCATGTGCCGCACAAACCGCGGGAGTGCCTCGTGAGCGATCGGCGCAGGAGCCAGCGTCCCCATCGCGGTCGTGGGCGTCAGCGCGCTCTTCCCCGGCTCCGCCGACGAGAACGGCTTCTGGCGCGACATCCTCGCGGGCCGCGATCTGATCCGCGACGTCCCGCCGAGCCACTGGCTGATCGAGGACTATTACGACCCGGACCCGGCCGCGCCGGACAAGACCTACGCGCGCCGCGGCTCCTTCCTCGACCCGGTGCCGTTCGACACGCTCGGGTTCGGCGTCCCGCCGAGCATCGTCCCCGCGACCGACACCGTGCAGCTGCTCGCGCTGATCGTGGCGCAGCGGGTGCTCGAGGACGCGGCGCGGGGCCAGTTCGCCGCGCTGCCGCGCGAGCGCATCGGCGTGATCCTCGGCGTCACCTCGGGACAGGAGTTGCTCAGCACCATGGCCAGCCGGCTCCAGCGCCCCGTGTGGGTCAAGGCCCTGCGCGAGGCCGGCATCCCCGAGTCGCAGGTCAGCGAAATCTGCGATCGGATTGCGGCCAGCTACGTCCCCTGGCAGGAGAGCACGTTCCCCGGCCTGCTCGGCAACGTGGTGGCCGGTCGCATCGCCAACCGCTTCGACCTCGGGGGCACCAACTGCGTCACCGACGCGGCGTGCGCGAGCACCTTCTCCGCGGTTTCGATGGCGGTGAACGAGTTGACGCTCGGCCAGGCCGACCTGGTGATCACCGGCGGGGTCGACACGCTCAACGACATCTTCATGTACCTGTGCTTCAGCAAGACGCCCGCGCTCTCGCGCACCGGCGACTGCCGGCCCTTCTCCGACGAGGCGGACGGCACGATGCTCGGCGAGGGGCTGGCGATGGTGGCCCTCAAGCGGCTGGACGACGCCGAGGCCGCCGGGGATCGCATCTACGCCGTCCTGCGCGGCGTGGGCAGCTCCTCCGACGGCCGCGCCAAGAGCGTCTACGCACCGCGCGCCGAGGGGCAGGCGCTGGCGTTGCGGCGGGCCTATGCCGCCGCCGGCTACGGCCCGGAGACGGTCGAACTCGTCGAGGCCCACGGGACCGGCACCACGGCCGGGGACCTGGCGGAGTTCGAGGCGCTGCGCACCGTCTTCGACGAGTCGGGGCGGACGGACCGGCAGTGGTGCTCGCTCGGTTCGGTCAAGTCGCAGATCGGGCACACGAAGGCGGCGGCCGGGGCCGCTGGTCTCTTCAAGGCGGTGATGGCGTTGCAGCACGGCGCGCTGCCGCCCACCATCAAGGTCAATCGCCCCAACCCGAAGCTCGCGATCGGGGAGAGCCCCTTTTGCATCAACACGGCGGCCCGCCCCTGGGTCAGGGGCAGCGACTATCCCAGGCGCGCCTCGGTCAGCTCCTTCGGGTTCGGCGGCAGCAACTTCCACCTGACGCTCGAGGAGTACCGGG
Source organism: Nitrospirota bacterium (assembly GCA_963796125.1). Taxonomy (GTDB): domain Bacteria; phylum Nitrospirota; class Thermodesulfovibrionia; order Thermodesulfovibrionales; family SM23-35; genus DASPRG01. Next base: position 49,040 of record CAWCKM010000053.1, on the reverse strand, counting down.
GGCCGGCGCCGAGGGCGCTGCGGCGTCGGGCCGCGCCGTCCGAACTGGTGCTCTTCGGGGCGGCGACGACCGGGGCGCTGGTGCGCGAGCTGAGCGGCCTGGAAATCGGCGGCGCCGGTTTTCTCCCGTGGCTGGCCCGCGCGACGCAGTGCTGGCGCGGCGTGCGGGTGCGGCGGTGCGGCTGGCGATCGTCGCCGCCGACGAGCAGGATCTGCGACAGAAAATCGCTGCGGCTGTCGAGGCGCTCTCGCGCACCCCCGACGCGGCGATCGACCTGCCCGGCATCCACGTCGGGGTCGGGTCGCCGGCGGGCGGTCTGGCCTACCTGTTCGCGGGGCAGGGGAGCCAGTACCCGGGAATGGGCGCCGGGCTCGCGCTGCTCCATCCGGGGGCGCTTGCCGCCTGGGACCTGGCGGCCGATCTGCCGATCGAGGGGACGGCGCGGCTCCAGCACGATCGTCTTCCCGCCGCCGGCGTTCACCGACGAGGAGCGGTCGCGTCAGGAGGAACAATTGCGGCGCACGCAGTGGGCTCAGCCGGCTCTCGCCGCGACGGCGCTGGCCCAGCTGAACCTGCTCGCAGCTGCCGGGGTTGCGTCCGACTGTGCGTCGGCGGGCACTCGTTCGGCGAGGTCGCCGCTTTGCACGCGGCGGGGGTTTTCGACGCGCCGACGTTCCTCAGCGTGGCGCTGCGGCGCGGGGAACTGATGGCGGCTGCCGCACAGGCGCCGGGGGCGATGACGGCGGTGCGGGCCAGCGCCGAGCAGGTGCGGGCGTTGCTCGCGCTGCATCCCGAGGTGGTGCTCGCGAATCACAACGCGCCGGACCAGGTCGTGGTCTCCGGTCCGACGGACGCCGTCGAGCGGTTCGAGACGCAACTGCGGGTCGACGGGCTGCCGTCGCTGCGTTTGCCGGTCGCGACGGCCTTTCATTCGCCGCTGGTGGCGGATGCAGCCGGCGACTTTGAAAGGTTTTTGGCGTCGGTCCCCTTCGAGCCGGCCGCGGTCCCCGTCTTCTCCAACGCCGAAGCCGCGCCCTATCCCGAAGATCCGGCCGCGATGCGCCGGTTGCTCGCGGTGCAACTCGCCCGGCCGGTGCGCTTCGTCGAGCAGGTCGAGGCGATGTATGCGAGCGGTGCGCGGACGTTCGTCGAAATCGGGCCGGGGGCGGTGCTCACGGGGCTCGTCGGGAAGATACTCGCCGGCCGCCCGCACCGCGCGATCAACCTCGACGCGCGCGGGCACGGATGCCGCCACGGCATTTCACCGGGGCCTCGCGCGGCTTTTCGCGGCAGGGCACGAGATGGACCTGGCGCCGCTCTGGGACTCGTTCGCGCCGTTGCCGGATCCGCGGGAAATCCGCCGTCCCGCCTCAGCGATCGACATCTGCGGGACGAACTACGGCAAGCCGTATCCGCCCGCCGGCGGCGCAGCGGCTCTGCCGCCTCCGAACGCGGAGCTCTCAGTCCCCGTATCGGAGCGGCAGCCGACGGCAGCCGTACTTCAAGGCGAACAGGGGACATGGCTCGCGGCGTACAGCGAACTTCAGCGTGAGACAGCGGCCGCGCACACGGCGTGGCAGGAGGCGACGACCCAGACCCACCTGGCGTTCCTGCAGTCGGTGGAGCGCTCCTGCGCCGCGCTGGCGCAGGCAGCGGGCTTGCCCGCCGCTGATTTGAGTTTTCCATCCATCCCCGGGATGGCACCGTTTTCGCAGGAAAAGGCGTCCCCGTTCGGGCTGCGGGGTCCTGTCGCTGCGGACCTCCTCGGACTCGACCATTCGCTCTCTGATCGATCGTCCCCCGTTGCCTCGGGGGCTCACGGTCTCGTTCGGCCTGCGATCGGATCGCGGGCCGGAGAAGCGACGCTGGCACATCCTTCTTCCCGGCCTCGCTTCGCTCCGCCGCTGGAGACCTCCCCTTCGCGCCACCCCTCCGCCCAGCATGTTTCGCACGTCGTGATCCCGGAGGCGGCTGCCGGGAGCAGGTCTTCAGGGCCGGACTCAGCGGGACTCCTCGCCGCGCTCCTCGCCGTCGTGGCCGAGAAGACCGGCTACCCGGTCGATCTGCTGCGGCCTGAGATGGCGCTGGAGGCCGACCTGGGCATCGACTCGATCAAGCGGATCGAGATTCTCTCGGCCCTGGAAGAGCGACTCCCCGGTCAGGCGGAGGTCGATCCCGCGACGGTGAGCGCGCTGCGCACGCTCGGCGACGTTCTCGATCATCTTCAGCAGCGGGCTCCGGAGAAGGGCGAGTTACCGGCCATCGCAGCGGGGCAGGCCCGGGAGTGCGTGGAAACAGGGGGGTTGTGCTTGAACCGCTTCGAGGTGGAGGTCGTCGCAACCCCGCCCCCCGGGCTCGGACTCGCGGGCCTCGCTGCCTGCAAGGAGATCCATATTGTCGGCGATGGGGACGGTGTCGCGCAGGAGCTGGCTGCGCTGTTCGGCGCGCGCGCCCTGCTGGTCGATGTGCCGCCGCCCGAGGCCGAGGCGGTCATCGTTCTGGCCGGACTCGGGGGCGATGGCGCCGCCGACGCCGCCGGGACTGCCGTGCGGCAGGTCTTCCAGGCAGCACGTACGGTGGCGAACGCGTTCACCCGGCGCGGCGGCGTGTTTGTGACGGTTCATGACTCCGGGGGCGACTTCGGCCGCTCGGGCGGCGATCGCGCCTGGCTAAGGAGATTTGGACAAAAACATGAATAAGGACAGAGTCTAAGCGGCATGCAGACAAGTGGTAAGCTCCATCTCGGGAACCTGGTGGGTGCACTGAGCAACTGGGTAAAGCTTCAGGATCAATATGATTGTTTTTACTTTGTTGCAGACTGGCATGCCCTCACCACAGGATATGAAGACCCATCATCGAAAAGGAGTCAACAAAAGATATCCTCATAAATTTTCTGGCAGCAGGCCTTGACCCTGAAAAATGCACGATCTTTTTACAGTCGAGGGTTCTCGAGCATAAACTTCACCTGCTCCTCTCAATGATAACACCCATTGGCTGGCTCGAAAGGGTTCCAACCTACAAGGAAAAGCAGGAGGAGCTCAGGGATAGAGATTTATCCACGTATGGATTCCTCGGATACCCCCTTCTTCAGACTGCTGATATTATCATCTACCGGGCAAAATATGTCCCCGTTGGAATTGACCAGGTCCCTCACCTTGAGATAAGCCGGGAAATTTGCAAGGCGTTTTAATCACCTATATAAGGAAATTTTTCCTGAACCAGAGGCATTGCTTACAGAATTTCCAAAATTAGTAGGTGTTGATGGAAGAAAAATGTCCAAGAGTTATGATAACGCAATATTCCTGTCAGACAGTCCAGAAGATGTAGAAAGAAAGATTATGACCATGGTTACTGATCCTGCAAGGGTAAAAAGGACAGACCCTGGGAACCCTGAGCGGTCACCGGTATATCAGCTTCACAAGATCTTCTCCTCAATAGAAGAAGTCGAAGAAGTTGGAGTGGGATGCGCAACAGCTGGCATTGGCTGCATTGATTGTAAAAAAATTCTCTTAAAAAATATTTTTAGGGTTTTGGAGCCAATCTGGAAAACGCGAAATTAGCTCATCAACAACCCTACCTGTCGGCAGTAACCAGACATTAAAGGCAAAATGCAGGGTGATAGCTGCAACAAACAAAGATCTGGCAGAGGAAGTAAAAAATCGAAGATTCAGGGAGGATCTCTTTTACAGGATTACGCCCTTAACAATTTCGCTGCCACCCCTCCGCGATAAAAAGGATGATATCCCCCTTCTCACCCGTTTCCTTCTCGAGAAGCTTAACAAAAAGTTAGGTAAGAATATACTCGGTCTTTCAAGACCGGTCCAGGCAATTCTCCTGTCCTATGACTGGCCTGGCAATGTAAGAGAGCTCGAGAATGTCCTTGAACAGGCATCTATCGTGACTACTGAATCATTCATAAGACTGACTGACCTTCCACCCAATATGAGAGAAATCCAGGAAAAGAAGAAAACCGAACCCTTGTCACTTGAAGATATTATAAAAGGACATATTGAAGCAGTCCTCACAAAATGTAATGGCAACAAGAGCAGGGCAGCAAAGGTCTTGGGTATAAGCAGGAGGGCACTCTTCCGGAAGGTTGAGAAATATCTTCAATAATGACTTCATCTACCTGATGTGGATTTACTTCTAAATTGTTTATACAAATTTTTTTATTATCAATAAGTTACAGGATAGCTTTATCTAAAATACATCTAAAATATGTCTAATTTACTTCTAAAAACATATCTATTCAAAAAACATTTTGAATAGAATTTGAATAGACTATTTGGGCAAAACGTATCGAGCCCACCGTCTTTTCCCATGTTTCTTCAATTTTCCTGCGGAGTCTAATTTATTAAGAAGATACCAAGCCCATGCCTTGACAGCAAGAATAAAGACCTTACCCCAATTTCTTCACACTCTCCATATGATGATATTTTTTTGTGTATTATAGAAAGACAATGCACAGTAACGTGATTATTATAGGCGCTGGTGCGGCAGGACTGATGTGTGCCATTGAGGCGGGGAAGCGGGGACGGTCGGTCATCATTTTGGACCACGCATCGAAAGTCGGCCAAAAGATTCTCATCTCAGGCGGAGGCCGCTGTAATTTTACAAACCTTAACATTCAGCCGGATAACTACCTCTCCGCTAACCTTCATTTCTGCAAATCTGCCCTTGCCCGGTTCACACCACGGGATTTTATCACCCTGATTGAAAAACACCGCATTAGCTGGCGTGAAAAAGAAGACGGGCAGATATTCTGCGCCGGAAGTTCCCGGCAGATTGTGGACATACTCAGAAAGGAGTGCGATTCGGCAGGGGTTCAATTCCAGATGAACTGCAAGATTGAGGAAATTACAAAAAAAAGCAGGTTCAGCGTAAAAACGAATTCCCGGGTAATTGAATCAGAATCCCTTATTATAGCAACAGGCGGTCTTTCCTATCCCAATCTCGGGGCAACGGGGCTTGGCCACCGATTAGCCGCGCAGTTTGGACTGCGTATTATCCAGCCGAAACCGGCACTTGTCCCGCTGACGTTCAGCAGCAAAGACCTAAAGATCTTCAGCGAGTTGAGCGGTGTCTCTGTCAAATCTAAGGTAAGCTGCAATAATAAAGGATTCTCAGGGAATATCCTCTTTACCCACAGGGGACTGAGCGGGCCAGCTATACTCCAGATCTCATCATACTGGAAGAAAGGTGATGTTATTCACATTGATCTGCTGCCAGACATTGATATCTATGGGAAACTTATTGAAAAACGGCAAAGCAGGATACAAATTAAGAACCTGCTGACTCAATATTTCCCCAAAAGATTTATTCACAAATGGTGCGAATTGTATATTAAGTCAAAACCCTTATGCCAGTATGCGGATAAAGAACTTGAAGGCATCTCCGGACATCTTAAAAACTGGGAGATAAAACCGGCAGGTACGGAAGGATATAACAGTGCGGAAGTCACTCTTGGCGGAGTTGATACAGATGAACTCTCATCCAAGACAATGGAGGCGAAAAAGGTCCCGGGGTTATATTTTATCGGAGAGGTTATTGATGTAACAGGACAGCTCGGAGGCTATAATCTGCAGTGGGCCTGGTCGTCCGGCTATGCAGCCGGCCAGTACGTTTAGTTCTTACGAAAATTAATATTTTTGCTATGAGAAAAATAATACTTGCATCAGCATCACCGCGGAGAAAAGAGATCCTGAGAAAAACAGGCCTTAATTTCTCTGTCTGCACGAGTGATTATAAAGAGGATATTAATCTGTCGCTAAAACCTCGCGCACTAGCAAAATTCCTGTCGCGCAAAAAAGCTGAAACTGTCGCTCATAAATATAAAAACGCGATAATCATTGCTGCAGATACATTTATCGTCTTCAAAAACAGACTGCTCGGCAAACCCCATACTGACAAAGAAGCTGAGAAGATGCTGAATATGCTGAATGGAAAAGCACATTCAGTAATCACCGGCTTTACCATTATGGATACTGCCAGCAAAAAAATATTATCGAGATCAGTGGAAACTAAGGTATATTTCAAAAAGCTCGGCAGAAAAGAGATAAACGCATATGTCAGATCAAAAGAGCCGCTGGATAAAGCAGGAGCATATGCAATTCAGGGGCTTGGATCAGTTTTTATTGAAAGAATTGATGGAGATTTTTTAAATGTAGTGGGCCTTCCTTTGCGCGCTCTGAAAGAAAGTCTAAAAAAATTCGGGATTACAGTAGCCCAAAATTCTTTACCCTAAATAATCATTAACCTTTTCGAGTCTGAACTTATCATCATCCAAAACATTATTAACAAACCTGAAGATAAGTTTTCGCTGGTCAAGAGTCAGCTCCGGATAAAAGATAGGATTTGCAACGACGGCGCCTCTGAAGGCAAAGAAGGGAGCGACAACGCTGTAGAGTTCTTCATCGCCTGTTAACGCTACATATTTTTCAAAAAACATTTTCAACCCTTCGAGATAAGAGCCCTTTACAGAACCATGATGTTTTATTGAAAAAAATATATAGTTGATTGTTAAGGCTGTTACATCATCTGCAGGATCTCCCCAGGGACCGCGACTCCTGTCGAGCAATACGAAGTCAATATCAAATCGCCCCCTTACGCCCGGTCGCCTCGGTGACTGCGAGTGAGAGCGAATCTGCCTGGTGCTGGGGATTCTGCGACTTCTGACTTCTGGCTTCTGACTTCTGCTCTGAAACCAAATATTCCCCGGATGGAAATCACCGTGTATCTGGCAAAGCCTTCTGTATTTTGGTTTTAGCCTTGCAATCCAATCCACAGACTTCTTGATGATCTCTGCCATCTCATTATATGGAAGGGTACCGTCCGGATAGGTATCAAAGACACCCATGAGGCATTCTCCATGGCCAACTGTATCTCTGAGCTTCCGCCAGTAAAGGGTCTTTGAATCTTTCTTTACAGAATGGATGTCTGCAAGATATGAGGTCATTGCCTCTATCTTTTCGATATCAGAAATTTCGAGCCTGTCTTTATGAGAGAATTCAGTCAGGTCATTGAAATAATGTCTGCCCGTTCCTCTCTCCATTAACAGATAATATTCTCTTCCGCCGCCGATGGACTTTATCGAACCGTCCTCCATCTCAGCTAATACATCAATGCCCTTCACGTGCCTGGGCAGGTTTTTGTACTCATCAAGGTCAAGAAGGAATACAGCCGCCCTATCAGAAGGATAGTCATGCCCCAGACCTTCGGACAGGAGTGTCTTTACAACGTATGATCTGATGCCGCTCTGGGTTTTCATTTCTATAAGAAAGCCCGAACCCTGAACACCTGAGCCGAGCTTTCTGATATCCACTTGAATAATATCTGTGAATTGTTTCTTGAGGTAGGCTTTTAATGCTTCTTCATTGATCATGATCGAGGGTCTTAGTTTTTCCTGTCATTCCGACTTGTTCGGAATCCTTCTTTAAATCCTTTATGAGTGCTGTATATGTTTAGTATCAAAGAAAGATTCCAGACAAGCTGGAATGACACTTAATTGGAATTTGTTATAACATACATTCACAACTCCCCAAAGTTGCTTTTGTATCTTTCAATAAAATCTTCATATGTATAGTGATGCTCCTGGGTACCATATTTCTCTATTGCAAAAGCGGCTGCAACAGTTCCCATTTTCGCCGAAGTTTCAATGTCTCTGCCCAAAACAATTCCCTTCAGCAACCCCGCCCTGTAAGCATCTCCTGCGCCTGTAGGGTCAACAACGTTATGAACTTTTGCCGCCGGGATGGCTACATCAAATTCCGCATTGCTTATAAGAGATCCTTTCTCTCCAAGGGTTGTTATAATAATTTTTGTCAGACCTAACAGTCCTTTTTTATTCATACCTGTTATCTTCATAATCATCTCAAGTTCGTAGTCATTGGAGATTAACAGCAGTGAACCATCAAGCCACTCTCTAAGGGCATTCCCTTCCCATTGGGTGAGAGACTGACCCGGGTCGCATATATGATCAATGCCTTTTTCCTTGCATATCCTTGCATATTCGACCATGTCCTGAAGGTTTCCAGGGGCAATCAGGCTTATTGAGTTTTTAGAGTCAGCGTTATGAAATGAATATCCTGATGGATATTTCATCGCTCCAGGATTGAATCCGGTTATCTGGTTGTCAGCTTTGTCGGTTATTATATATGCCCCGGCAGTGAACTCTTCTCTAATTATTTTTATCCCCTCTTCTGAAATATTGTTCTTCTTCAGCCAGTCGAAATAACTTTCATAGTCTTTGCCTATAGTTGCAATTAAAACCGGCCTCTCGTTAAGAAGGCTCAGTGTATAAGCTATGTTTCCGGCTGTGCCGCCAAATTTTTCTACCATCCCGTTAACAGTAAAACAGACATTCAGGATATGTATTTTATCCGGCAGGATGTGGTCTGATAATTTTCCGGGGAAGTCCATAATCCTGTCATATGCTATTGAACCTGAAATATAGATATTCACAACGTCTCCATAATCTCCTGTACTTGTCATTCTGGCTTGTCCAGAATCTTTCTTAAGAAGGATTCTCGCCCGGCTCGGCGAGTCCGCCTGAGTGCGGACGAGTCGCAGAGGTGACCCGACAAGCGGGAATGACATACATTAACGTGTCCCAGGGGGTTCTTTGTTCCATTCTAATACCATGTCATCAGTTATGCATACGAAATTTGAGAATAATCTGAACGGCTGGGGTGCATCTTATCGAAGAGATTTCATCTCGCCTTCTATATAGGCCTTTCGCTGAAGGAGTTCTCCCTTTCTCTGCTGTATCGTTGAGAGTTCCTGCTGGAGTGGCTCTACCTCTTGTTGTAAATAGCGGTACTGATACGGATTCCAATTCTGTCTGCTGCTCGTTCTTTCTTCCAGAGCAGCCTTTATACGTGGATTCGTTACCTTCAATGATTCCCAGTTCTGCATTGATAGCATCTAAATCAGCTTGCAGTCTACTTGCCCTGTCTGCTGTTTCACTCACCGCAGGCTCTCCGGCAGGTACAGGAGGTACTGAAGGAGCAGTTTTTTCTGCTTCCGGTACGGTTACTTCTTCTTTAGAGAAGTCCTTTTCAGGTGCCTCTGTCGACTCAATTTTTACGATATCTTTTTCTGGAATCCCCATACTTCCACCACCGAAATAGATGATTACCTCTCCGCCCTTTTTCTCATAGGAATAGACCCCGCTGATTTCAGAACCGTTTTTGAGATAAATTGTATACGCTGCCTCTGAAGAGACAGGCAGAAGAAGAAAGAGGATCAATAAAAATATCTGTACCATTATGCCCTCCTTAATGCATATAAGAGATTCTCGGCGATTCCTTTATGGAAGCCCTTTAGCTTTGTTATTTCATCAAAGGTTGCATTTCTTATAGCTTCTATATTACCAAAATGTTTCAGAAGAGTAAGCCTTCTCTTCTTCCCAATTCCCGGGATCTTTTCAAGAGGGGACTCCATAAGTCCTTTCACTCTTAGTTTCCGATGATACCCTATGGCGAATCTGTGGGCTTCATCACGTATTCTTTTCAGGAGAAGGGAGGAGGACGTCCCGTCATTCAGGTCAACAGGCCCTTCAGAATCCGGCATGAAAGCCCTGTCCGGATCTTTTGCAATGGCGATTATCATAGGAAGTTCAGGAAATAACGCTCTGTTTTTATCAAGAACCCTTTTCGCTATTTCGAGATGTCCTTTCCCGCCATCAATAATAATGAGGTCAGGCATGTTCCCATCGAAATTCTTAATGATCCTTTCAACGATTTCTCCCATCATTGAATAATCGTCAATACCCTGAACAGTCTTAATCCTCAACCTCCTGTACAGGTCTTTGTTAAACTCTCCACCTTTCCAGTATACAAAGGCACCGACTGATTCGTTCCCGGAGATCGTTGATACATCAAAGGCGCCTATGTCATCAGGTGATTTCTCAAGGCCCAGTTTTTCTTTTATCTCCATGAGGAGGTCCTCAATCGTTGTCTCTCTTTTCTCTCTCATTCTGATCTTTGCGTTTTCTGATGCCATGAGGAGAAGCTCTTTTTTCTTTCCTGTCTCAGGGACTGATATTTTTACCGCCTCTTCTTTCCTCTGCTTGAGCCATTTCTCAAGGGATTTTACTCCTGCGGGAAGAAAAGGTGTAATTATGTCCGAGGGAGGAATGATCTCTTTTGAGTAAAACTGCGAAATAAATGAATGCATTAATTTTTTGTCCGGAAGATTTTCGATATTCTTCATGGCAAGGTCTTTTGATCCAATCATGATACCATTTCTGATAAAGAAGACCTCAAAGGAAACCATACTGTCTGCCTTGTAGTATCCTATGATGTCTATGTCTCCGAGTTCAGGAGCTACCACCTTCTGCGATTCCCAGGCCCGCTGAAGGGCTTTGATTCGATCCCGCATCTGAGCAGCCTCCTCAAACCTCATTTCCTCTGAAAACCTCAGCATCTTTTTTTCGAGTTCTTCAAGGAGTCCCTTTTTCTCCCCCCTGAGAAAGAGGATGATCTCATTCACAAGTTTCAGATATTCTTCCCTGCTGATTTCCTCTGCACAGGGAGCAGAGCATCTTCCCATCTGGTGCTGAATGCATGGCCGCATAGGTTTATCGAGAGAGTACCGGCATCCCCTTATCTGGAAATTTCTCCTGATAAAGGTAAGGATTTCCCACATCGAGCCTGCCGGGACATAGGGGCCAAAGTACAATGCTCCGTCTTTTTTGATCCTTCTTACGACCTCAAGTTTTGGCCACTCTTCATTGACCGTCAGTTTTAAATAGGGATAGTTCTTGTCATCCCTCAGAATTACATTGAATCTTGGTTTGTATTGTTTAATCAGGTTTGCTTCGAGCGCGAGGGCTTCGAATTCGCTGTCTGTGACAATAAATGAAAAATCATTCACATTTTTCATCATTGCTGCCTTGCGCGGGTCAAGGTGTGATGACTTCTGGAAATAGCTCCTGAGGCGGTTACTCAGGTCTTTTGCCTTGCCTACATACAGGACACGTTCTTTTTCATTCTTAAAAAGGTAAACGCCGGGTTTTGAGGGAATGCCGGGGTGTTTTGAGAACATGACTACGGAGCTGCCTTAAGTCTTGCTATCTCCTGTCGTAATTGATTTGCGTCGGGGGCGTTTGGCGCAAGTCTGAGGTATTCCTCCAACTCTTTAACCGCTTGTTTCTTATCACCAATGTCAAAGGCAAGGACAACACCGAGGTTCCTGTGTGCATTCAGATGATTTGGGTTAATGGTTATTGCTTTTCTGTATTCCTCGACTGCCTTTTGAGGGTTTCCGGTATTCCGGTAACAGGTGCCAATGTCAACCCTTACATCTACGTTCTTTGGATCGAGATTGAGGGCCTCCTGATATGCCTCAATCGCCTCATTAAACCGGTGTGAATCCATCAGGATGTTGCCAAGCTTTACCCATGCACCAAGGTTCTTTGGATCCTTTTTCACCAATTCCTGAAGAAGCGGGATTTCATTCTGTCCCTGCACAGGTCCTGCTGGAAATGGTGGCTGAACCCTTGGCTCTTCTTTTTTCTGGCAGTTAGCGATAAGCAGGAAACAGGCTATACACGCTATAAATATTTTCTTCATCGACTTTGCCTTTCATCCGAAAAGGTTTTTTAAGTAATTCCTTTTGTCATTCCCGCAAGTCGGGATGACAGCCTTAATACCTCGCAGATCTGCTGCGTGTTGTTCGTTGTATTTTAGCAGATTTTTGTCATCATCTGGAATGTCATCTGTGTTAAAATCTTAATCACAAGAGGACTCTATCATGGGGCAGGCATGTCTTACAAATGATGAGCGAGCCCGTCTTTTAAAAACTGCAGGCGATGCTGCAAAGCAAGCTTATGCCCTGTATTCAAACTTCAGGGTCGGGGCAGCAGTACTGACGGAAAAGGGCGGTCTTTTCAGCGGGTGTAATATTGAGAACGTATCATATGGTCTTACTGTCTGTGCAGAGCGGGTAGCGATCTATTCGGCTGTTGCACAGGAAGGAAGCAATATGAGAATAAGAGCCATCGCTGTTGTAAGTGAAACTGGCGGTGACTGTCCTCCCTGTGGAGCCTGCAGACAGGTAATCTCCGAATTCGGTCCGGATGCCATAGTTATTTTCCAGGGTCATGAAGATACAGAAGAACTGCATATCTCCGAGCTTCTTCCCAAGGGGTTTACAAGAAGAGGAATAACTTAATAAAAATCTCTTTGATTCCTTACCGCAAAATCTTAATAAGTTCTATAAGTAATAACCTCGGATGGCAGTTGCAGGAAAGAAGCGTTAAAATAAAAAATAGTTTTTCCAGAGAAGGGAGTAAACAACAATGGGAAAAGTAAAAAGTGCCTTTGAAAAAGCGATGGAAAAAGCAGCCGCGATAGGAGAACTGACGCCGGAAGAAAAAGAAAGGATAAGAAACCAGGAAAAAATAAAATCGATACTGACAGAGTTTTACAAAGGGCAGATTGATCGGGATGGGTTGTGGCAGAAACTGAAAGGGAGCAAACCTTCCCTCCTGAAAGAGGCACAGCAATATCTGGTAGATTCCCTTGGATTGGGAAGCACACCTGAAGAATTTCAGCAAAGGAAGGAGGGTATCCTTGCGATTGAAACACTCAAGGTGAAACAGAATGTACCGGCCATTGAGCAAACGTTGAATTCAGTGAAAGTCTTGCAGAAGGAATATCAGGATGGAAAGGATAAAGCAGAAGAGGAATTGAGGGAAGCGATAGAACAAAACCCTCAATTGAGGCTTCGGCCGGTGAGAACACCTGATGGAAGGACCGTCCTGCAGGCAGCTTATTCTGTTGATGAAGCAGTGCAGGCAAGGTTATCAGAGTTTATGTCACAGCATGAAGAGAAATACAACCAGAAATTTATCAGGCTGCTTGAAAAGTTAAACAAGGAAGTGAGTCATTAGGCCTCGTGAAAATACTCCTCATTTATCCCTATTGTCTTGATGACAGGCTTCAGGCAGAAGATGTGCGGGTGGTGCCTATTGGCCTGTACTATATTGGTGCCCTCTTAAAAGAAAATCGTTATGACGTAGAAATCTTGAACTGGCATGACATCAACAAGACCCCCCACAAGATCGAGGAGACACTGAAGGAGAAAATACCAGATGTGATAGGGTTCTCCATCGTCCATGCAAACCGATGGGGCGGCATTGATATCGCAAAAATTGCAAAGCAAATCCTTCCGGAGGTGAAAATTGTATTTGGGGGAATTGGCACGACCTTCTTATGGAAGCATCTCCTGAAACATTTCGAGGAAATAGACTTTGCTGTGCTGGGAGAAGGTGAATACAGCTTTCTCAATCTCATACAGTGCATTGAAAAGGGGGATTACGAAGGCGCAGAGAAAGTCAAAGGGATCTCCTACCGGAAAGACGGGCAGGTCATTAAGACGAACAATGCAGAGGCGGTTCATGACCTGGATCAATTGCCAATGCCGTCAAAATACTTTGAGTTTCAGCACCTTTCTTCTTCCCGTGGCTGTCCTTCCAGACTGCACTTTCTGCGGGTCTCCACAATTCTGGGGCCGCAGGGTCAGATTCCACTCACCGGATTACTTTGTGGAGCAGATAGAGAATTTGTACAGCAAGGGCATTAATTTTTTCTATGTCTCTGATGATACCTTTACCATGAGAGCGGACAGAGTGATCCAGATTTGTAAAAAGATCATTGAAAGGAACCTGAAGATTACCTGGTTTGCTATCTCACGGGTCAATCATGTGGATGAAGAGATGCTTTACTGGATGAGGAAGGCGGGCTGTATCCAGATAAGCTATGGTGTGGAGAGCGGCTCAAGAAAGATCAGGGCTGCTCTAAACAAGAATATCAGGACCGATGACATCAAGAGGGCGTTTGCCATGACTATTAGCTATGGTATTTTAGCGCGTGCCTATTTTATCTATGGCTCACCAGGAGAAAGCGAGAAGACCATACAGGAAACAATAGAACTGATCCACGAGATCAAACCCATGAGCGCTATCTTTTATATTCTTGATATCTTTCCCGGTACTGCTTTATATGAGGACTTTCAGCGGAGGACAAAGGTAGGCGATGACATCTGGTTAGAGAAGATAGAAGATATCATGTACTTTGAGACAGATCCCCGGTTATCACAGGATATGATTTTAGCCTTCGGTCAAAGACTCAGGGCCGATTATTTCCGCTATCTGCCAGAGTTTGCAGATGCGATAGAACTTATTGATGAAAAAGCCCTGTATGAAACCCATGCTGATTTTCTCTCGAGACTTGCTATGACCTTTAGCCACGGGGAATTTGCATCGATTGAAGCCATACCTTCAAAAGAAGAAGTTGCCCAACGGCTGTATGAGAGGTCCTTGTCATATTATCCCAATCAGAGGGCTTTTCTCGGTTTAGGGATTATCATGCAAAAGCAGAGAAGATACGAAGAATCAGTACGGATACTCTCAGAAGGAGTAATGCAATTCCCGGAGGATGAATCTTTAGCTACTTGCCTGGGCATCAGTTACATGAATCTTAGTCGTTATGAAGAGTCACTAAAGTACTTTCAAAGATTTTCGGATTCACCAAGTATACTTCCATACATCGCTGCATGTTATCGTGCTCTGGGTTAATTTTTCCCTGCATGTAATGTTAATCACTGCTTTCGTTTCAGTACATGATATGCTTATATGTATAAACGAGAAGTAAAAAGGTCCAAATGAAATAAAATCAACTGACATATGGTAATGCCACCGAAAGGGTAAAGCTCAAGGAATTGGGCGACACAAAACCACCTGTCCTGAGATAAAGGAAAGAGGGGTTATCGAAGTGGCTGGTGGAGATTTAAAAGCCTACCTTTCGGGGTAGGCTTTTGGTTTTTTATAAACAAGGATGGTGCTGATCAGGCACACATAATGAAAGGAAGGTGCAAAATGTACAGGACAAGGAGATTCACAAAAAATATAATATTCTTATTAAGTGCATTTGTCTTGGTTGCATCGGCTATTGCTTTCGCTGAATTTGTCGAGGACCCACCGGTTTATATAAGACAATGGACAGTCTCCTCGCCTTCAGGTACAGGCTTTGATTCCTCGGGAAAATTTATGTAATAGATCGAAGCCACAAACTCGTGAAAAAGTCTGACTATTTAGGAATGCCTATTACAGAATGGGTATCCTGTGGTTCATTTAATTTCTCACAATGTACTGTTCCCTATGATATAGCCCTTGATTCAACCGGGTGCATATATGTTATTGACACAAATGGCATCGCGAAATTTGACCAGGATGGCAGATTCCTCAATAGATTTGGGCTCAAAGGTTCCTTTGGTTCCGGCATAGCTGTTCATTCCTTTGTTGACCCCTTTGGTAATCCTTTTACCAATGTCTATGTGACCAATTCACAAAGCCACAACGTTCAGAAATTCTCTTCAGATGGAACCTTACTTACTCAATGGGGGCAATATGGCACGACAACTGGTCAATTCAGATACCCTTATGATGTTGCTGTTGATTCTGAGGGGAATATCTATGTTGCTGACAGTTATAATTGGCGCATTCAGAAATTTAACGTGAACGGAAACTTTTTAACCCAGTGGCCGAGTGTCTATGCTGCTGGTATAGCCATTGATGCCTTGGACAATATCTACGTTATTTCCTGGGCGAATTGCAGCATACAAAAGTTTACCCCTGAAGGGATTCTCCTTACCCAATGGGGAAGCTGTGGCAGAGAGGAAGGGAAGTTTACTTCACCCTTTCGCATAAACATTAGTCCTGCAGGAGAAATTTATGTGTCTGACACAGGCAATAACAGAATACAGGTATTCAGGCAGGCTTCAAGTGATGAAGACAATGATGGAATACCAGATGACAATGACAACTGTCCAGAAAATTTTAATCCCGGGCAGGAGGATACAGATCAGGATGGAATCGGTGATGAATGTGACGGTTGTCCCTTTGATCCAGACAATGATGGGGACGGAGATGGAATTTGTGGCGATATAGATAACTGTCCGGAAGATTTTAACAGTGACCAAGCTGATGGTGATGCAGATGGTATTGGAGATGTCTGTGACCCCTGCGATAATCGTCCCATTACTGGTACCATATATCCATCAAAAGCTATCCTGTGGCCACCTAATCACCGTATGGTTCCGGTATACTGTTGATGCATCCAGCCTCATGGGACATAACCCGACTGTTGAATTTCGTATTCCTGATATATTCCTGAAATTAACCCTGTAACAATCGTAGAACGTAATAAAGAGGGAAGGCAATATATACAGTGAGAATAGCTTTGAGCCAGATTTTGAAATAGACCGGTGCTTTAAGCTGTGAATCTGCGTAGTGAAAGAACAGGAATCTGCTCAGGGAACGTACATATATCATCACGGTTACTGCTGAAGACTGCTCAGGGTCATACAATTTCACTACTGAAGTGATTGTGCCACACGATAAAGGCAAGTAGCAGGATAACAGTAAAAGAGAATTATAGAGAAGATGCTTTTCGATAGAGCCCTCCTAGTTAAACTAAAAGACGGGCTGTTCAGCCCAGTCTTTTCAGTTCTGTGCAGTATTAAAAAACTGAAGAAGAATAGCTAAAATATACAGTACTAGGTAAAATGCATCTTTGTATTAAATCGGCAATATGATAAACATCTGAAAATGTTTTTAGATCTGAAGATTAACAAAATAGAGCCTTCCTATTTTCAAGCAGCGTGCTATTTACTGGAAATCGAACTACCTGAAGAAAATCTCGGGAAGATGGCTCCTGTGTTTCCATTAAAGTCTTCAACAGAACCGGGAACCCAAAATAAATTACAATTTCATTTCTGTTCATACCTTGTTGATGCCTTACCTCAGGATGTTGCATACCAGTTTTTACAAAGCATGACATTTTTCCATGTAAAGAAAGGCGAAAGGATTATCACACAGGGAGAAACAGGAGACAACTTCTATCTCATTCTGAAAGGTACATGTTTTCTGACTCAGGAGAAAAATGACATGCTTTTTGAAATAGATCAGCGTGGGCCAGGCGATATACTCGGTGAGATGGCATTATTTGATGAAGAACTGAGAAGTACGCATGTGTATGCTGAAACTGATACGGATTTGTTGAGTATGGGGAAAGAACAATTTGAAACACTGTCACATGGAATATCCGGACCTCAGAAATTTTCTTGTCCGAAGTAATTGCTCACCGGTTGAGTACCTCAAAAGTGATGGATGACAGAAAAATCGGTAAATATATGGTAACGGAAAGAATTGCCAATGGTGGTTCCGGGTTAATCTTCAAAGGCAATCATACACTGCTCAATATACCTGTAGCCATCAAGATGCTCAAGCATGAAATGGCTATGAATCAGGATTTCCTGGAGGCATTCCGTAATGAAGCCAACATCATCGCTCAATTAAACCATCCGAATATTATCAAAGTATACGATATCGAAGAACGTTACCAGACAGTCTTCATCATTATGGAATATCTTGACGGTGCGCCTCTAAAGCATCTGGTAAAAAACATGAAACTATCCCTCTCAAAAATAGTAGACTTTACTATCCAAATCTGTTTTGGTCTCGAATATGCACATAAGAAGGGGATTATCCATCAGGATATCAATCCACAGAACATCTTTATTCTGTCAGATGGTCAGGTAAAACTTTTCGATTTCGGACTGGCCTGTTTCCGCGGATGTGTGAACACTAATTTCCTCTTCCCCGGAACCCTTTCTTATATTTCACCCGAGCAAATCAGAGGGGACCCTGTTGATGAGCGCACAGATATCTACTCGCTTGGCATAACTGTTTATGAAATGATTGCCGGCCGCGCACCATTTGTTGGGGATGATGTGGGAACCTTGATAAACGCGCATCTGCAAGAGGATATCCCGGACATGCATTCAACAATTCATGGTGTGCCGGAGGAATTGCACACCTTTCTCAAGAAAGCAACCCGGAAAGAACCATCTGCGCGTTATCAGAATATTTCTGAAATCCTTGGGGAACTTCTACCCCTGGCAGAACAGTTGAGAGTAAAAACTCGACCGGGAATTTGCAGGCAGGATAAAGTAATCGGGATGTCTCTGGTATATCAGGGAGAACAGGAACTGTCTTTAAAACGTCTTCTTGAAGACTTTAGTAAGCATGTGAAAGAAGTTGGAGCTGTTTTACGGATAACAAACTTTGAGGAGTAAATATCCAGAATTTCCAGATCTTCTACTGTCGCAATGATAGGCTTTTCCAGAGTCAGCGATGGCGATAGTGCGAAGTGGGCTATACGCAAGGGAAGTCATTCGATAAATATCGTATCATAAAAGAATCTTAAACTCAGCAACAAGCGGCGTATGATCAGAGGGTTTTTGCAGAAGCCTCGGATTCATATCAATCCAGGCCTTGACGGATTTTTCAGCAATTATTTTTGTAGCCCAAATATGGTCAATACGCCATCCCATTCCCTTCTTGACGGCATTTTTTATGGTATAGTCCCAGAAAGAATATTGGCCGCTCTCTGCATTGTGTAGCCGGAAGACATCAATAAAACCCCATTCCTTAAGTTTCAATAGTACAGCATGTTCATCTGGATGAAACCCGACATGCCCTTTCAGGAGTTCAGGATCATAAACATCTTTTGGTTCCGGTGCAATGTTGAAATCGCCTGTCCAGATAATAGGCATACGGGGCTTATAGTTCTCCTTAAAATGATAATAGAGCCTCTGCAGCCAATCGAGTTTGTCTCTGAATTTTTCTGAGAGAGGGTGAAAACCCTGAGGGACATAGGTATTGATGACAGTGATCCCTTTTATCTTTGCAGAGATTAGCCGGACTGCTTCAGAACCATCTTCAAACCCGTAATGGATATCTTCAAAGGGAATTCTGCTCAATATCGCCACACCATTAAAGGTCTTCTCACCTCTGAAAATTACAGAATAACCAATGTTCTCAAAATCCTTTTTCAGGAAAGGCGCTGTCAGGAACTTTTGTCTCCTGAAGACAGAGGATTTCAGGAGATTCCTTCTCTATCCAATCAAGGAGGATCGTCAATCGTGCCCGCAAGGAATTTACATTAAAGGTTGCAACCTTCATGAATCCTTTAGCAGAAATTGGGAATGAAGACATTTACAGGAGGATCTTGCCTGGAAGACATCCTATGGGACTTCCTGAAAACTTCCAATTCTCCTGAGTCTTTTATATCTTTCCTCAATCAGCTTTCCGGGTGTTTTGCCCTTCAGTTCTTCGATAGTCTTTAAAATAAGCTCCGACATCTTTTGGGCCATTCCCTCGGGGTCTCTGTGAGCACCTCCAAGGGGCTCAGGAATTATGTCATCTACAATCTTGAAACGCAGGAGATCCTGGGCAGTCAGCTTCAATGAGTTAGCCACACGTGAGTAATCTTCTGTTCCGATATCACCGCCTTTTTTCCAGAGTATTGCAGCGCACCCTTCCGGTGAGATCACGGAGTAGATTGCATGCTCGAGCATGAATAAACGATCAGAAACACTGATGGCAAGAGCCCCGCCGCTTCCGCCTTCCCCTATGACGATTGATATGATTGGTACTTTCAGTCTCGACATTTCCATAAGATTAACGGCAATAGCCTCTGCCTGACCCCTCTCTTCTGCCCCTATCCCTGGATATGCACCAGGGGTATCGATAAGAGTGATTACGGGTTTTTTGAATTTATCTGCAAGCCTCATCAGTCTGAGGGACTTCCTGTATCCTTCAGGATGAGGCTGTCCAAAATTACGGTTAATCCTTTCCTTAGTCCCACGTCCCTTCTGATGGCCTATGATTATTACTGTCTGTTCCCTTATTTTTGCGAGGCCTCCCACAATTGAAGGGTCATCAGAGAACCTCCTGTCACCGTGTAATTCAATAAAGTCATCCGTCATGAGGTTGATATAGTCAAGGGTATAAGGTCTGTCCGGATGTCGTGCAACAGATGTCTTCTGCCATGGCGTGAGGGTTGAAAAGATCTCTGAACGGAGATCCTTTGCCTTTTTTTCAAGTCTCTTTATTTCACCAGAGATGTCGATATCTTTGCCGTTTGAAAGACGTTTGAGTTCCTCTATCTTCATTTCAAGTTCTTCAATAGGCTTTTCAAATTCAAGATAGGATCGTATCATGTAAATCTCACTGACCCTTTCCCAACAATCTCTTCCACCCTGGTTATCATTTCATTGTCAGGCGAAATTTTTATTGCTGTGGATATGAGGGTCTCGACATCTTTCAACAATATCCTCAGATAGAGTGGGTGTTCACCTTCACAGTTCGATAATAAAGACCTGAGTCTCTGGAGGCTTGCATTATCAGACGGTGGGTGCTGAAAACGTATCTCCACCCTGCCTGTTTTGCTGCTTTTCATTTCGAGTTCATCTAACCTCGCTATAGCAGTAGAGACAATCTTTATCCCTTTTTCTGTCTTGTCCACAGTACCTTTTATGAGAAGGAGGGTATCTTTCTGAAGGATCGGCAGGCTCGCTCTGTAGAGTTGAGGGAAGACGATTACTTCGATACTCCCCTCTGCATCTTCAATTGCACAGTAAGCCATAACTTCAGCCTTCCCCCTTGTCTGGATCCTCTTGATAGTTCTCAGAATACCGCCGACCTGAACTTCCTCACTATCGGATGTATTTTCAAGTTCCGATGTTTTTTTAGCATGAATCTGAGCGAGTTGTTTTCCATATTTTGTAAGAGGATGTCCGGTAATATAAAATCCAAGAGCCTCTTTCTCATACTTGAGGAGTTCAAGTTCATCCCACTCCTGGTCACCCTCTGAAATTTCTTCAGGAACTCCTCCGAAGATACTCTGCTGGCCGAGGGCTTTTGACCGGCCACCTGCATGCAAAGTTTCTGCCATGATTCCCATTGCACCTGCTCTCGTGGTACCGAGTGAGTCAAAAGCCCCTGCTTTTATAAGGCTTTCTATAACTTTTTTATTCACCTTCCTCGAATCAACTCTCTGCAGGAAATTTGCTATTGAGGTAAAAAGCCCTTCTCTCTCTCTCGATTCGATGATGGACTCTATGGCAGCTGCCCCTGCTCCTTTTACAGCCTCGAGGCCGAACCGAATTGAATTGCCTATCACTTTGAATTCCTGTCCTGACTGGTTGATATCAGGTGGGAGTATTGATATGCCCATTTCACGGCACTCATTGATTGATTTAACGATCTTGTCCGTATTGTCCATGTCAGCACTCAGGTTTGCAGCCATGAACTCAACAGGATAGTGGGCTTTGAGATAAGCCGTCTGGAAGGCAATGTGCGCATACGCTGCTGAATGTGATTTATTAAACCCATATTCTGCAAATTTTGCCATTAAATCAAAAAGTCGTATGGCCTTTTTTTCACTAATTCTGCTTGACTTTGCTCCCTGAATGAAGGCTTCCTTCAGTTTCTCCATCTCTTCGGGTCTTTTCTTCCCCATGGCCTTCCGGAGGATATCTGCCTGTCCCATGGTGAAATTTGCAAGCCTGTTTGCGATATTCATCACCTGCTCCTGGTAGAGGATGATACCGTAAGTCTCACTGAGGAATTCTTTTAACTGCGGCAGGTCATATTTAACGGGAATCTGGCCTTTTTTACTTTTTATAAAGTCATCTATCATGCCACTTCCCATAGGCCCGGGTCTGTAAAGAGCAACGATTGCGATGAGGTCTTCAAACCTCGTTGGAGCCATTTTTACGAGAAGATCTCTCATGCCGGCGCTCTCAAACTGGAAGACACCTGTCGTGTGGCCAGAACTCAGAAGTTCATAGGTCTTTTTATCATCGAAAGAGATATCCTTTAATAAAAGTTCTTTGCCATTTGCCTCTATATATTTCAGGGTTTTCTCTATCACCGTAAGTGTTTTAAGCCCCAAAAAATCGAACTTGAGGAGGCCAATTTTTTCGATGGCGTTCATATCGAATTGGCTCGTAATAGTACCATCCACCGGGTTTTTATAAAGGGGCATATAGGTTGTTAACGGCTCTGGAGAGATGACCACGCCTGCAGCATGTGTAGATGCATGCCGGCAGAGGCCTTCGAGTCGCATTGCAATGTCGATGAGTTCTTTGATCTTCGGGTTGGTATCATAGAGGGCCTTGAGTTGAGGCTCTGCCTTCAGGGTATCTTCTATCGTGATGTGCGGGGTGTTCGGGGTCAGTTTTGCGATCCTGTCTACCTCTGCGTAAGGGAAGTCTAAGGCTCTGCCAACATCCCTTATGGCAGCCCTTGCTGCCATTGTTCCAAAGGTTATGATCTGTGTAACGTGATCGTGGCCATATTTTTCTGCAACGTATTGAATGACCTCTGACCTTTTGTCTTTACAGAAATCAACGTCTATGTCGGGCATACTTATCCTTTCCGGGTTCAGGAAGCGTTCAAAGAGGAGATTGTATTGAACAGGGTCGATATCTGTAATACCAAGGCAATATGACACGAGACTCCCTGCTGCGGAACCCCTTCCCGGACCTACAGGGATTCCCTTCCTTCTCGCATAGCTTATGAAGTCCCAGACAATGAGGAAATATGATGCATAGCCCATCTTCTGTATAATATCGAGTTCTCTCTGGAGCCTCTCTTTATAGAGTTCTTTTGGTTCCGTACCACATTTACGAATAAGACCCTCCAGGGATAGTTTCTCAAGGAGGGTGTCTGGCCTCTGTTTTCCTTCAAGCGTGTATACGGGCAGGAGATTTAACCCGAGCTTGAATTCAACATTACATCTCTCTGCTATTGCCCTCGTGTTCATGACTGCCTCCGGGATTTCTTTGAAAACATGCTTCATTTCTTCCGGTGATTTGAAATAGAAACTGTCAGAGTTGAAACGAAGACGGTTCTTGTCTGTCACGGTTGTACCAGTCTGAATGCAGAGCAAGATGTCATGGGCCTTTGCATCTTCCTTCCTCATGTAATGACAGTCATTTGTGGCTACGAGGCTTATATGGAGTTCTTTTGCAAGGCTGATGAGTTTTCTGTTGACCTCTTCCTGTTCCGGAAGACCATTATCCTGTAATTCGATATAAAAATTTTCCGGACCAAGAATATCTCTATACTTTAGAGCTTTTTCTTTTGCCTTATCTACCATACCTTTCTGCAAATAGTATGGCACTTCGCCTTTCAGACACGATGTCAGCCCTATTAACCCTTCGCTGTGTTGCTTGAGGAGTTCTATGTCTATCCGTGGTTTGTAATAGAATCCTTCCGTGTATGCTTTTGTTACAAGAGATACAAGGTTCTTATATCCAGTATTGTCTTTCGAGAGCAATATAAAGTGGAATGAGGCTTCATCTGTATTGGGGGTATTTTTCTTTTCGAAACGGCTTCCGGGTGATATATACACCTCGCAGCCAATGATGGGTTTAATGCCAGCTTTGATAACGCGCCTGTAAAAATCAACTGCACCGAAGAGGTTGCCATGGTCTGTAATAGCAACCGCCGGCATCCGATAAACTTCAGCCTGTTCGACGAGCTCTTTTATCCTTATTGCACCATCAAGGAGGCTGTATTCTGTGTGCAGATGGAGAGGGACATAATCGGCATGTGAATGCATAAGAAATATTATAATGGAAAACAAAAAAAGGCAACATGAATGAAATAATTTAAATTAATTGACCCTTTGTGAGGTTTCTAATAACTGTTGATTTATTCGTGAACTGAGAACATCCTATAACGTGTATGCATTAAGTAAAATCAGCAGGTGATGAAAATTATTTAAGACGTTCAATCGCTTATTTCTGGAATACAGATACCACTTGGTTAATGTAAGTTTGTTCAGGCCACGTTCTTATCAGAACACTTCCATATACGTTCGAAATTGCAGACGATGACTAATGTGTTGCCAGAATTATCTTCCGCTATTTCTCCGTTACGATCGATCGCTAATAGCAGGTCATTAGGTTTTAATAATGATCCATCATAGCTTACATTCTTGAGATTCTGTTTGACCCTTTCCATTAGGAACTGACATTGCGATTCATCTATAAAGCCTTTTCTTATAGCCCTCGAAAGATCTAAAGGCACATAGAGGATACCTGTCTGTTCGGCAACCCAGTGATCAGGTCCATTGTAGTAACCCCTAATGGTAATATAATTATGATTTTCCTGAAGTATGGGATTGCCTTCCGGATCTAAAATATTTTTGTGTGATTCATATTTTCTCAGGTCGGACGATGCCTCTATCTTAGATGTACCAGTCATGTATATAGCCCTTACGTAGACACATGGTATTCCAAGTTGATTCAATGTATGAGCAATAGCAAATTCCTCAAAAGGGCTGTTTATGCCGAGTTCGCGTATCTTTGACTGATATTTTTCTTCATCTTCGTTTGGCATCTCACCTACCCTTGACGTTTTCCAGACAAGATGAATATTGTCTTTTGTGAGTGTATAGAATACTTCTTTCGTATCAGACAATCTTATAGAAGGAGTTTTTCTCCACCTTTCAGGGAGGAAATAGTCGAATAATCGGGCATTTTTCCCTACAACCCATAGGTTTCCACCGGTACTCTCTGCATGGCCATAAATATATGGCACACCAAAAATCTCCATAGCTGCTAAATGGTCAGGAAGGGGGGTCGGGCTAAAACGATCCCTCTGATCATCTAAGTAGGAATGCCTTCTGGAATGCTTTACCTCTTCTTCGTATTCAGAAGTGCGCAGCAGCAGTTCATAGTCAACTATTGAATAGGTGCCCGTATTGATAAGTTGATACAGGTAGTTTATTTGATCTTCCTGGAAATCACCTCTCTGAGCCCTTCCCATTTCTTCTAATTGTTTTGAATCATGTCCACTTATGATAATATGCTCTGGTTTCATGTCGGCTACTAAATATCCTTTTTTATTCAGGTCCAATATAACCTTGTTATTTATTGTCATGAGATGATGCAGGAGTGCACTATCATCAACTTTTATGTGTTCAAAAACTTCAAGAAGATTCTTGCCTTCTATCCATTCGTAAATGAGCTTGTATTGTTTGAGAATGTCCAGATCTATACCCGGATGTTTTGCACGAATCCGATTAATTTTAGCCTTTGACCTTCCACTCTGCCATATTTGCATCTTTTCTGGAGGGACATAGATTCCCATAGGATGCTGTGTATTTATTTTCAGATCTCTCGGGCCATAGTGGTCCTCTCGCATTTCAGTAACCAGAGAAAACTCTTCCCAAGGGCTGTTAAATTCTGCATCACAAAATTCCTGCAATGTATGAGTGTCTATAGGAACATCTTCTCCAACCCGGCAATTCTTTACTACGATGTCAAGGCTTTTACCATCTATTTCTTTTGTCGGTACCCTGTAGACAGAACCTGTCCCTTTTAGTTTTATTTTGTATTTGTTGAACCAACTTGGTTCGTACCAGTTATCTATGTCGAAATGCTTCTGGTATTTTTCAGCGAATCTTGTTAAATAAAGCTCACCTCCGTCACTGGTTTTTGTGTGCGCATACACAACACCTAATACATTAACCAAAGTCTTTTTAGACATGGTAAGATTGATCCTCCATTGGAAGGTAAACCGAAATAATTATTCGAGGCGTTGTATAAATTCCTGAAGTTGTTTGTTCAGCCTTTCCGGTAAACGATTATCAAACAGGGAGAAGTGCCTTTCGATATCGGGTATCTCCGCCTTCCATGCATCTGTGTCTATGCTCATGAGTTCCCTCATATCTTCAGGTGCTATATCAAGACCACTGAGATCTAAATCTCCATCATTCGGCAATAAACCTATAGGTGTTTTTTGGGCTCCTACCTTTCCATCTACACGCTCGCACATCCATTTCAATACACGACTGTTGTCACTGTAGCCGGGCCACAAGAACTTTCCTTCCTGGCTTTTCCTGAACCAGTTTACATAAAATATCTTTGGAGCCTTATCCCTTAGTCTGTCACCCATATTTAGCCAGTGCTGGAAATAATCGCCCATGTTATAGCCGCAAAACGGCCTCATGGCAAAAGGATCGCGCCTGAGGTTGCCGATGGCACCTATATTTGCAGAAGTTGTCTCAGAGGATGCGGTGGCTCCGATAAAAACTCCGTGATCCCAGTTGTATGCTTCATAAACCAGAGGTACAACACTGCCGCGGCGACCGCCGAATATGAAAATATCTATTGGAACGCCCTCAGGCTTCTCCCAGTCTTTACATATTACCGGACACTGGGATGCAGGAGCAGTAAAGCGTGCATTCGGATGGGCTGCCTCTTCGGTACCCCCAGGAGTCCAGTCACGTCCTTTCCAGTCAATAGTGTGTGACGGCTCTTCGTCTGTCATGCCTTCCCACCAGACATCTCCGTCATCGGTCAAGGCACAGTTTGTGAAAATTATGTTCTCTTTTAATGTTGCCATTGCCATGGGATTCGTTTGATACGATGTGCCTGGAGCTACTCCAAAGAAACCACTTTCAGGGTTTATGGCATAAAGACGGCCATCAGAGCCTATCTTCATCCACGCAATGTCGTCACCGATACATTCGCATTTCCAGCCTGGAATTGATGGTTGCATCATTGCTAAATTAGTTTTCCCGCAGGCAGAGGGAAAAGCGGCTGTAATGTGGTACTGTTTTCCATCGGGATTGGTAAGACGGAGGATCAGCATATGTTCTGCCATCCAGCCTTCACGCCTGGCCATTGCAGAGGCAATACGGAGTGCCAGACATTTCTTTCCGAGGAGGGCATTGCCACCATAGCCTGAGCCATAAGACCAGATCAGGTTCTCTTCGGGAAAATGGCTAATGTATTTTTTCTCTATCGGGGCACATGGCCACTGAACATCTTTCTCACCTTTGGAAAGCGGAGCACCTACTGAATGCAGACAGGGTATGAATTCTCCGTCTGTGGAGAGTAGTTCAATAATACGAGAACTGACACGGGTCATGATATGCATGTTGCAGACTACATATGGGCTGTCTGTTACCTCAACCCCTATCTTAGAGATAGGGGAACCGATGGGCCCCATGGAAAAAGGGATTATATACATGGTACGACCCTTCATGCAGCCTTTATATAAAGCCAACATAGTTCTTTTAAGTTCATCAGGCGCGATCCAGTTGTTCGTTGGGCCTGCATTTTCTTTCAAAGAGGTGCTAATAAAAGTACGGTCCTCAACGCGAGCCACATCACTTGGGTCGGATCGGAATAGGAAACTGTTGGGGCGTTTCTTCAACGGAATGGCACTCCCGGTTCTTAGCAAATGTTCTATCATGTGGACATACTCTTCTTTAGAACCATTGCACCAGTATAGTGCATCGGGCTGGCATAGCTCTGCCACTTCCTTAATCCATCTGCTGAGTTTTTCATTCTTCACATTAATATTCATCCTGTATCTCCTGTTATCTCCTGTGAATGTCTGTTGCCCTTTCTACTATTATTACAGAAATTTTACATAAAAGTTGATTTTTAAAATTTCATTGGAAGCGAAAGAATAGTTTGACTCAGATAGCCAAGCATTCTATTTTAATGATAAATTATATAAATTGCCTAAGTAGCATGCCCTTTAAGACCTTTTGATACTAAGATATAGACTGAATCTCCTCAATCGATTCTTTTGCAATGGTCCTCACGGTTTCGTCTTCATCATACGTCGCTTCTCTTAGATAGGGCAGGGCATCTTTATGCCCAATCATTCCGAGAAAATAGGCAGCATCGCTTCGAAGAACTGAGTTTTGCTCTTTTAATAGAGGAAGAATAGAAGGAATTCCCATTATTATGTTCTCCGGATCCTCTTTACTTAATGTTTCGACAAGGGCAGAGAGCCCGATTCGTACAATAAGTCTTTCATCTCTCATCAATTCACCGATATATGCATACAAACTTGCGTCATGTTTAAACATATCGATGATGTTTTCAAGAAACCCTTTTTCCATGTAATCAGCAATCATAGTCTTTATATCAGAGGGATCGATCTTGTTTTGATTCATAATGGGGGTATCATATCACAAAGCTTGTGTCACGCAAGCATATGATGCATATCATGAATCTGAGTCAAAGACGGGATGTCTGAGAATTGTAGTATAATTCTCGACACGGATGTAAGAAGAAGGATGGAACTTGAAAATTTATAACACCCTTTCCGGCAGGAAGGAAGAGTTTGTACCGTTGACTCCGGGCAAGGCAGGAATGTATGTGTGCGGGGTGACAGTTTATGACTACTGCCATATAGGACATGCACGGAGTGCCATTGTTTTTGACGTTATCAGAAGATATCTCCGGTATAAAGGCTACCAAGTAACGTTTATCAAAAATTTTACCGACATTGATGACAAGATCATCAACAGAGCAGGGAAGGAAGGAGTTTCGTGGGCTGACATCGCCAGGAAATATACCGGGGAGTATTGCAAGGACATGGATGCCCTCGGAGTTGAGAGGGCAGATATAGAGCCGAAAGCAACCGAGCACATTAAAGAGATGATTGATATTGTACAGGGACTTGTTGGTAAAGGCTATGCCTATGAGATTGACGGAGATGTCTATTTTGAGGTTGATAAGGTGCCTGCATATGGCGCGTTATCCAAGAGGGAAAAGGAAGAGATGATAGCAGGAGCGAGAGTTGAAGTAGACGAGAGGAAGAAAAACCCAATGGATTTTGCTTTATGGAAAAAATCCAGGGAAGGTGAACCCTCGTGGGATAGCCCGTGGGGAGCCGGGAGACCAGGATGGCATATCGAGTGTTCTGCTATGTCTATCAAGCACCTCGGTGAAAGTTTTGATATACACGGAGGCGGTGCAGACTTAATCTTTCCCCATCATGAAAACGAGATTGCCCAGTCAGAATCTTTTACTGGAAAACCCTTTGCCCGGTACTGGATCCACAATGGATTTATCACGATTGATAAAGAGAAGATGTCGAAGTCCCTTGGTAATTTCTTTACCATCAGGGAAATCCTCGATAAATTTGACGCCGAGGTTATCAGACTCTTCCTCCTGTCAACGCATTACAGAAGTCCCATAGAATTCTCTGATGAACAGTTACGCGAAACTGAGATATCGTTAGACAGGTACTATTCAACAATTCTCAGGATTAATGATTTCACTGAAAAGGGTCATACAAGAGGAGGTTCCCTCAATGCTGAAAAAAGCTTTGAAGAGAGAGTGCTCCACTTTCATGAAAGATTTGAAGAAGCCATGGATGATGATTTCAATACTGCTCTCGCAATAGGCCATATCTTTGAATTTACAAGAGACGTCAACAAATTTCTCGACAGCAACCCTTCTGGTCAAAGGGGTCGGGAACTTCTGCAGAAGGCGAAAGATCTTCTTTCCGCAGTTGGAAAGGTACTGAATATTTTTGGCAGGCACCCTCAGGAATGGTACCGTGCAGTGATGACCGTGAAGAAGATAGGTCTTTCTGAACATGGCATCCTCGATAAGATTAAAGAAAGGGAGGATGCAAGAAAAAGAAAAGAATGGGATATTGCAGATCGAATCAGAAAAGAACTCGCTGAGAGAGGAATTATCCTTGAAGACAAGGATGGAAGAACGGACTGGAAAGTCAAAGTCGGGTAAGGAATGGATTTACGGCCTGAACCCTGTTCTTGAGGCAATAAAGGCAGGGAGGAAGATAGAGGTTATTCTTCTCTCCTCAGGCAGAAAAG
Organism: Nitrospirota bacterium; assembly: GCA_963796125.1. GTDB lineage: Bacteria > Nitrospirota > Thermodesulfovibrionia > Thermodesulfovibrionales > SM23-35 > DASPRG01. The sequence continues at coordinate 19,524 of CAWCKM010000053.1, read as the reverse complement.
ATTCTTCCGGGATTCTTGAGATTGAAAGAGAGGCCAGGAAGAAGAATATATTGTTAAAGCAGAAAGAGATCCAGTTTTTCCATGCACATTTCCCGAAGGGGCACCAGGGTATAGCAGCACAGGTCTTAACGAAGACGTATATCAGCATTGAAGAATTACTTGAAATTCCGTCAAGAAAGGGAGAGTTGCCTCTGTTCATAATCCTTGACCTCATAGAGGATCCCAGAAATTTAGGCGCCATCCTGAGAGTAGCAGATGCTGCTGGTGTTCATGGCATCATTATTCAATCCCACAGGTCGGTTACGCTCGGCGCCGAGGTTTCGAAATCCTCTGCCGGTGCAGTGGAATATGTTCCTGTTTCCTTAGTGACCAATATAAAGCATACAATGCAAGATATGAAAGAGCGTGGTATTACCATTGTGGGTACTGAGGCAGGTGTAACTAAGGTTGTATGGGAGACAGATTTAAGAGTACCCTTGGCCCTTGTAATAGGCTCTGAGGGCAAGGGACTGCGGAAAACTGTGAGAGAAACCTGTGATGTCCTGATCAGTCTTCCCATGATGGGTAAGATCAACTCCCTTAATGTCTCAGTTGCTGCAGGCATATTGACTTTCGAGATTTTACGACAAAGAATCTGTAAGCATGAATTTGAAAAAGGAAAATGCAAATAAATGATGTTATCCTTGCATTTTTGCAATTGACCATTTTATAATATTCCCTGTTAAATTACTGGATTAATTTTTAAGGGATTAGTGTTCCTTTTTTCAGCCCATAGCATTTTTAAAAACTATGAAGCCACCGTAGCTCAGCAGGCAGAGCAGCTGATTTGTAATCAGCGGGTCGGGGGTTCGATTCCCTTCGGTGGCTCCATAGGTATAACTTGTAGAGGAGAGGTTCCCGAGTGGCCAAAGGGAGCAGACTGTAAATCTGCCGGCGCAGCCTTCGGAGGTTCGAATCCTCCCCTCTCCATTAGAAAATTTGCAAAGCAAATTTTGAAGTTAAGAGTTAAAAATTAAGAGTTGAAAAGTGAAGAATTTTAAGAATGGATTTTCTTAAAGCTTTTAACTTATAACTTTTCACTTTTGACTTTTTTAGGGGTGCGGGAGTAGCTCAGTGGTAGAGCGTCAGCCTTCCAAGCTGAGGGTCGCGGGTTCGAATCCCGTTTCCCGCTCCATGAGCAAAATTTTTAAGACAAATTTTGCAGTTGTTGGTTAAGAGTTATAAATTAAAAGTTAATGGAAATAGGCAAAAGAGATTTAAAACTGGTAACGTTAAACTTTTCACATGCAACTGTAGTTAATGCCCATGTAGCTCAGTTGGCAGAGCACATCCTTGGTAAGGATGAGGTCACCGGTTCAATCCCGGTCATGGGCTCCAGAACGGCAGTGATTAATTAGCAGTGATTAGTTGTTAGTTTCGAAACTGAAACTGACGTCCATAAAGAACTAACAACTGAAACAAGGAGGGATATATGGCAAAGGCTAAATTCGAGAGGGTAAAGCCCCATGTAAATGTAGGGACGATAGGACATATAGACCATGGGAAGACGACACTGACATCGGCGATCACGAAATATTTAGCGATGAAGGGCATGGCACAGTACCGATCATTTGACAGCATTGACAATGCACCTGAAGAGAAGGCGAGAGGGATCACGATAGCGACGGCACATGTAGAGTATGAGACGGACAAGAGGCACTATGCGCATGTAGATTGTCCCGGGCATGCTGATTACATAAAGAACATGATAACGGGTGCGGCGCAGATGGATGGAGCGATCCTGGTCGTGGGGGCCAACGATGGGCCGATGCCGCAGACGAGGGAGCACATATTATTGGCGAGGCAGGTAGGGGTACCGTACATCGTGGTATTCATGAACAAGGTAGACATGGTAGATGATCCTGAGCTTTTGGATTTAGTAGAGCTTGAGGTGAGGGAGTTGTTGACGAAGTATCAATTTCCCGGCGACAAGATACCGGTGCTCAGGGGCAGTGCGTTGAAGGCGATGGAGAGCACGAGCACGGATATGGGTGCAGAGGAATACAAGAGCATACAGGCACTGATGGATGCGGTGGACAGTTACATACCGACACCTGAGCGGCCGATAGAGAAGCCATTTTTGATGCCGATAGAGGATGTATTTTCGATATCCGGACGCGGGACCGTGGTAACGGGGAGAGTGGAGCGCGGGATAGTCAAGGTAGGAGAAGAGGTAGAGATAGTAGGGATACGGGAGACGAGGAAGACGGTAGCCACGGGAGTAGAGATGTTCAGGAAGCTTTTGGATGAAGGACGAGCCGGGGACAACATAGGGGTATTGCTGAGGGGCACGGGTAAGGATGAAGTGGAGCGCGGGATGGTTCTTGCGAAGCCTGGGAGCATAACGCCTCATACGAAGTTCAAGGCAGAGGTATATGTATTGACGAAGGAAGAGGGTGGGAGGCACACACCATTTTTCAAGGGATACAGGCCTCAATTTTATTTCAGGACGACGGATGTGACAGGAGTAGCGCAACTACCTGAAGGGGTAGAGATGGTGATGCCTGGAGACAACATAAGTCTGTTGATAGATCTCATAGTGCCAATAGCGATGGAGAAGGAATTAAGGTTTGCAATCAGAGAGGGTGGAAGGACGGTAGGGGCTGGTGTTGTTACGGAAATACGGGAGTGAAAACACAGATGAAGAGGAAATCAGGAAATGCGTGATATAATTCTTTTTCAATGTACAGAGTGCAAGCATAGAAATTATTCAAGCATGAAGAATAAAAAGAATACTCCGGATAAACTTCAGTTGAAAAAATACTGCAGGCATTGCAGAAAACATACAGTACACAAGGAGATAAAGGCATAGGCCAGTAGCTCTAACGGCGAGAGCATCGGACTCCAAATCCGAGGGTTGGGGGTTCAAATCCCTCCTGGCCTGCCAGGAACGGTAAAAGTTAAAAAGGTATATATTTAATGCAATTGGTAAATAAAGTTAAGGAATTTTTTAAAGAGGTAAAGATTGAGATTAAGAAAGTAGTTTTCCCTTCACGGGATGAACTCATGGGTTCGACCTGGGTTGTTATCGTCACTGTATTGGTTATCTCAATATTCCTTGGGCTTGTTGACCTTGGCCTTTCAAAACTGGTCGGGATTGCGCTGCGGTGACAAATGGCTAAAAACTGGTATGTTGTCCACACCTATTCGGGATATGAGGAAAAAGTGAAGCTTACGATACAAGAGAGGACAGATAAAAAAGGACTCCAGGACAAAATCACGAGGATTCTCATACCTGCTGAGAAGATCATAGAACTCAAAGGTGGCAAAAAGAGAGAGAGCGACAAGAAATTTTATCCCGGGTATATTCTTGTTGAGATGGAACTGGATGACGAGACATGGCAGCTTGTCAGGAACACGCCGCGAGTCACCGGATTTGTTGGTGGCACAACCCCGGTTGCCCTTTCTGAGGAGGAGGTTGCGGTTGTCCTTCAGCAGATTGAAAAAGGGCCTGTGCCACAGGTCAGGACGAAATTCTCGAAGGGAGAGCAGATTAGGATCATCGATGGTCCTTTCACTAATTTTGTTGGTTATGTGGAAGACGTTGATATAGACCACGGGAGACTATACGTTATGGTTAGCATATTTGGCAGGCAAACGTCTGTAGAACTTAATTTTTCTCAGGTAGAAAAGGCATAAGGTCTACGACCCTTAGGAGGTTCAAATGGCGAAGAAAAAGGTAGTGGCTGCTCAAGTAAAGCTTCAGATACCTGCAGGAAAGGCGAATCCGGCACCACCTGTGGGACCAGCCCTCGGTCCACATGGTATCAACATTATGGAATTCTGCAAGGCCTTTAATGCACAGACTCAGGCGCTGGGAGACACCATAATACCTGTGGTATTAACGGTTTATGCGGATCGCTCCTTTACGTTTATAACCAAAACACCACCTGCGTCAGACCTGCTGAAAAAGGCAGCAGGGATCATAAAAGGGTCAAGCACACCCAATAAGGAAAAGGTTGGAAAAATAACCTCAGCGCAGGTCAAGGAAATAGCTCAGAAGAAACTACCGGATCTGAATGCCTATTCACTTGATGAGGCTGAAAAGATAATCAAAGGTACTGCGAGAAGCATGGGCATTGAAATAATAGAGTAAGGGTGGAAAATGGAAAAGGGAAAGAAGATAAGGGCAGCAAAAGAGAAAATCGAGAGAATCAGGGACTACTCTCTTGATGAGGCAATACGCATCGTCAAAGAATCGTCCTATGCAAAGTTTGATGAGACTGTTGACTTAGCTTTCAATCTTGGTATTGATCCAAAAAAGTCAGATCAGATGGTCAAGGGGTCTGTTGTCCTCCCCCATGGCATTGGCAAAAAAGTAAAGGTTCTGGTGTTTGCAAAGGGAGAAAAAGAGAAAGAGGCTGCCGATGCAGGTGCAGACATTATCGGAGCAGAAGACCTCGTTGAGAAGATAAGCAAGGGATGGCTTGACTTCGATAAGACTGTTGCTACCCCTGACATGATGGGTCTTGTGGGGAAATTGGGAAAGATACTCGGCCCACGAGGACTTATGCCAAACCCTAAACTTGGTACAGTAACATTTGATATATCGAGGGCAGTTAAAGAGATAAAGGCAGGGAAGGTTGAATATAAAGCAGAAAAGGCAGGGATTATCCATGTTTCGATAGGGAAAGTGTCTTTTGATAATCAGAAACTATTTGATAATGCCAGGGCTGTGGTTGATTCTGTAGTCAAGGCTAAACCAGCAACAAGCAAAGGAAAGTATCTGAAAAAAATATCCATCTCATCAACTATGGGACCGGGGGTGACCGTTGATATAGCATCTCTGGGGAAGGGGGTATAACCTGAAAAAGGGCAAAAAAGAGCAGGTCATAACAGAGCTTAACGACGAGTTTAATAAAGCAAGGGCATTGATCTTTACTGATTACCGTGGATTGACGGTTGCTGAACTCTCAGATTTAAGGAGTCTCCTCAGGGAAAAAGGTATACTGTACAAGGTAGTTAAAAATACCCTTGCTACCATTGCATCTCGGGGGACTTCCGTCTCTGCTGCTCAGGACTCTTTCAAGGGTCCTGTCGGCATCGTTATCAGTTACGATGACCCTGTGATGACAGCGAAACGGATACTCGAGTATTCAAAAAAGAATGAAAAGCTAAAGGTCAGGAGCGGGATTATCGAGGGAAAGCTCTGCATGCCGGATGATATAAAGGCTGTTGCTGAACTACCTTCGAGGAAGGTATTGCTATCCGTGATCGCGGGTTCATTGCAAGCATCGATTGGTAAATTCGGAGCTGCCCTCAGTGCCACAATTAATAGTTTTATCCATGCAATGGAAGCATTGAAAATTAAAAGAAGTAGTTAGTAGTCAGCAGCTTAGTAGTTAAGGAAGAGCAAAATTATTTTCTCTCCCTTGGCTGCTTGTTACTAACTGCATAGCTACTGACAATATAAGGAGGATATAAGGAATGGCTATTACAAAGGAAGAAGTTTTTGAGTTTATCGACACGATGACGGTTCTTGAGATGTCAAAGTTTATAAAAGAATTTGAGGAGAGATATGGTGTAACTGCTGCGGCGCCAATGGCCATGGCTGCTATGCCAGGAGTTGCTGCTGGAGCGGCTGCACCAGAGGCAGAGGAAAAGACAAGTTTTGATGTCATCCTCACTGCTGCTGGTGAAAAGAAGATACAGGTCATAAAAGTTGTAAGAGAACTTACCTCACTCGGACTCAAAGAGGCTAAGGACCTTGTCGATGGGGCTCCCAAGCCTGTTAAAACAGGTGTTTCCAAAGAGGAAGCTGACTCAGTAAAGGCAAAACTTGAAGAACAAGGTGCAACAGTAGAAGTTAAATAGGACTTGATGTTGGGGATTAGGTTTCTGAAGACGGCATGTCTCACCTAATCCCAAACCCAAAAAGAGTTCGAGTCCTCAAAGAATGGTTGCGAGAAAAAACTATACAATTTTTGATACAATAAAAAACTAAACCCATTAATATTGAATATTTTATCTGACCTGATTCCCAACCTAAGAAAGAAAAAAGGAGAAGTATGGCTATAGTTTTAAGAGAAAGATTACGCTTTGGAAAGGTACCTCTCTTTCTTGAAGTTCCTAACCTTGTAGAAATACAGAAGAGGTCTTTTGATAAGTTTTTACAGAAAGATATCCCTCCTGACGGAAGGGAGGAGTCTGGGCTGCAGGCTGCATTTCTCAGTGTCTTTCCGATAATGGACTACAATGAAACAGCCTCGATAGAGTTTTTGGGTTATATCGTAAGCGAACCAAAGTTCAGTGTCCGTGACTGTCTTCAGAAAGGAATTACCTATGCGGCTGCACTGAAAATTAAAGTGAAACTCAATTTCTGGGAGGTTGAGCAGAAGGGCAACAAGAGATTAAGGGAATCGAGAGAGGAAGATGTCTATATCGGTGAAATGCCTTTAATGACTGATACAGGGACGTTCATCGTTAACGGTACAGAACGTGTTGTTGTCAGTCAGCTCCATCGGTCACCAGGAGTTTTTTTCAGTTATGACAAGGGGAAAACACACTCAAGCGGAAGGCTCCTCTATTCTGCAAGGGTGATTCCCTCAAGAGGTTCGTGGCTCGATTTTGAGTTTGATGCAAAAGATATCTTGTACGTGAGGATAGACAGGCGGAAAAAACTTCCGGCTACGATAGTTCTTAAGGCCCTCGGTTATACGAATGAAGACCTCCTGAAAATATTCTATCCCATCGAAACTATAAAGATAGAGAAAAATAAATTTACACGCCCTGTCAGTGAAGTTCTCGTAGGGATTAAATCTTCTCAGAACATTGTTGACCCTCAGTCAAAAGAGCTGGTCGTTAAGGAAGGGAGCAAGATTACGAGAGGTGCTATTAAAAAAATGGATGCCTTTGGGATCAAGGAGGTACTCGTCTCGCGGGAAGAGATTGTCGGGCGGGTTACCCTGAAGGACATCATAGATCCATCAACAGGAGAGGTGATACTCGAAGGCAATGAGGTGATTACCGAAGATGCATTGAAGAAGATTCTCTCTGTCAGGATTGATACTCTCAGCCTGCTTTTTATAGATAATGTCAACTATCTGTCTTCCCTCCGAGATACCCTGTTGACAGATGGCGTGAGTACAGGGGATGAAGCCCTTGTAGAGATATACAAAAAACTGAGACCTGGTGAACCGCCCACCTTAAATGCTGCAAGGGCGTTGTTTAATGGATTGTTTTTTGATGCAAAGCGATATGACCTTGCACCTGTTGGACGCCTGAAATTAAATAAAAGACTTGGTATTGACGTTCCTTTCGAAAAAAGGGTGCTTACTGATAAAGACATCATAGAGATTGTAAGATATCTGTTTGCACTCAGGACAGGAAAGGGTGAAGTTGATGATATAGATCACCTCGGGAACAGGAGAGTCAGAGGCGTTGGGGAACTTCTTGAGAACCAGTTCAGGATAGGACTCGTGAGGATGGAGCGGGCAGTGAAGGAAAAAATGACGCTCACCGACCTTGAGATCGCAATGCCCCATGACCTCATCAATGCCAAACCCGTGGTAGCAGCTGTCAAAGAGTTTTTTGGCTCAAGCCAGCTCAGCCAGTTTATGGATCAGACAAACCCCCTCTCCGAGATTACCCATAAAAGGAGGCTTTCTGCCCTTGGTCCCGGCGGTCTCACCCGTGAGAGAGCCGGTTTTGAAGTCAGGGATGTCCACCCAACACACTACGGGAGGATATGCCCGATAGAGACACCAGAGGGCCCGAATATTGGACTCATAACCTCTCTTGCCACATATGCAAGGGTGAATGATTTTGGATTCATAGAAGTTCCTTACAGAAAAGTCGTGAATGGAAAGGTAACAAAAACGATTGAGTACCTTTCAGCGATAGACGGTGAAAAATATATTATTGCTGAGGCAACATCTCCCATGGATAAACAAGGCAATCTCCTTGGAGAGACTGTTTCTGCGAGGGTTGGAGGGGACTTCCGGATGGTATCACCGCAGGAAGTACAGTACATGGATGTGTCGCCAAAGCAGATTGTAGGAGTTTCTGCATCTCTTATCCCCTTCCTCGAGAACGATGACGCAAACAGAGCCCTGATGGGTTCTAATATGCAGAGGCAGGCTGTACCGCTTTTAAAACCCGAAGCCCCGATTGTAGGTACAGGCATGGAAGACGTTGCAGCAAGGGATTCCGGTGCCCTTGTGCAGGCAAAAAGGGCTGGTGTTGTTGAGAGTGTTGACGCATCACGGATAGTCGTGAGGGTTTCCGATGAGGGTAGAAATGTTGACATATATAACCTCATAAAATTTCACAGGTCTAATCAGGCAACCTGTATTAATCAGAGACCGATTGTAAGGATTGGTGATTTTGTTGAACACGACAGCATCCTTGCTGAGGGACCTTCTACCGAACTCGGGGAACTCGCCCTTGGCAAGAATGTCCTTGTAGCTTTTATGCCCTGGGGCGGGTACAATTTTGAGGACGCAATCCTTGTTAGTGAGAGGCTTGTAAAGGATGATGTCTTTACATCAGTTCATATTGAAGAGTTTGAGCTCGAATCAAGAGAGACAAAGCTGGGGCCTGAAGAAATCACAAGGGATATTCCCAATGTCGGAGAAGAGGCGCTGAAAGATCTCGACGAAAGCGGCATTATCCGTATCGGTGCAGAAGTTAAACCAGGGGATATTCTTGTAGGTAAAGTTACACCGAAAGGAGAAACGCAACTCACGCCTGAAGAAAAACTCCTGAGGGCCATCTTTGGTGAAAAGGCAGAAGAAGTAAAGGAAAGCTGCATTTATGTCCCACCGGGGATAGAAGGAACCATTGTTGATGTGAGGATATTTTCAAGAAAAGGGACAGAAAAGGATGAACGGGCAAAAAGCATAGAAGAAGATGATATACAGAGATTACAACGGGATTTCGAAGAAGAGGTAAGGATTATAAAGGAGGAGAAGGTCAAAAAGTTGAGAGAACTCCTCCTTGGACAAAAGATCACCGAGGATGTGAAAGACCAGAAAACCAAAGAGGTTATATGCCCTGAAGGGGGGAGACTGAAGGCTGATCATCTCAGCAGGATAAAGGATGAACATCTGATGCGCATCAAGATAGAGAACTCTTCTGTTCGGGAGAAGATGGAGGTTCTGAATAATGAGACGAACCAATACGTCCGATATCTTGAAGCGGGGTATGATGAAAAGATCGACCGGGTAAAGACCGGTGACGAGCTTCCTCATGGAGTAAATAAGGTTGTAAAAGTATATGTTGCAATGAAGCGGAAAGTACAGGTTGGTGATAAAATGGCAGGCCGGCATGGCAACAAAGGTGTCGTTGCAATGGTACTCCCTGAAGAAGATATGCCGTATTTGCCTGATGGAACACCTGTTGATATAGTTCTCAACCCTCTGGGAGTCCCATCAAGGATGAATGTCGGGCAGATACTCGAAACACACCTTGGCTGGGCTGCAAAAGCCCTGGGACTTCATGTAGCAACTCCTGTTTTCGAGGGGGCAAAAGAGTCTGATATAAAAGATTACCTCGGGAAGGCTGGTCTTCCAAAAAACGGGCAGATAACGCTCTGTGATGGCAAGACTGGTGAGCTCTTTGATAAACCAGTAACTGTCGGATATGTGTACATGCTGAAACTCCATCACCTCGTAGATGATAAAATGCACGCCCGTTCAATCGGTCCCTACTCACTTGTTACTCAGCAGCCCCTTGGAGGGAAAGCCCAGTTTGGCGGACAGAGGCTCGGTGAAATGGAGGTATGGGCGCTTGAGGCGTATGGTGCAGCCTATACACTCCAGGAATTTCTGACCGTTAAGAGTGATGATGTTACAGGGAGGGCACACATGTATGAAGCTATTGTAAAAGGAGATGCAACTCTCGAACCGGGGATCCCGGAATCTTTCCATGTATTAATAAAAGAACTCCAGAGTCTCGGACTCGATGTAGAGCTTCTGGAGAAAAAGGAGAAGGGAGATTAAGTTTGGCAGAAGATATCTATTCAATCTTTCAAAAACCAAAGAACCCTTTGGACTTTGAGGCCATAAGGATAAGACTCGCATCACCTGAAAAGATCAGAGAATGGTCTTACGGTGAGGTTAAAAAACCTGAGACGATCAATTACCGGACATTTAAGCCTGAAAGAGATGGTCTTTTCTGTGCAAAGATCTTTGGACCTGTAAAAGACTGGGAGTGTATCTGCGGTAAATACAGACGTATGAAGCACAGGGGAGTTGTGTGTGATAAATGTGGGGTTGAGGTTGTTCAGTCAAAGGTGAGGCGTGAACGGTTAGGACATATCGAGCTCGCAAGCCCGGTGGCTCATATATGGTTCCTGAAGGGAGTCCCGAGCAGAATAGGGACATTGCTCGACATGACAATGAGGCATCTTGAGAAGGTGCTCTATTTTGAAAACTATGTAGTAACTGATCCCGGAGATACGCCACTCAAAGAGAAGGAACTCCTCAATGAGGAGGCATATAAGAAGAAGACCCTCGAGTATGGTTCGAGATTCAAGGCAGGGATGGGTGCAGAGGCGATCAGGGAACTTCTGAGGAAGCTCGATATTGAGGCCATTGCTGCGGAACTTAAGATGAAAGTGAAGGAGGCGTCATCCCTCGGTGTAAAGAAGAAGCTTACAAAGAGATTGAGGGTTGTTGAGGCTTTCAGGAAATCCAGTAATAAACCGGAATGGATGATTATGGATGTCATACCGGTTTTTCCTCCTGATCTCAGACCTCTTGTACCATTGGAGGGCGGACGTTTTGCTACCTCCGACCTGAACGATCTCTACAGAAGGGTCATCAACAGGAATAACAGGCTCAAGAGGCTCATGGAACTGAAAGCACCAAGTGTCATTATCAAGAATGAAAAGAGGATGCTCCAGGAGGCTGTTGATGCTCTCTTCGATAACGGGAGAAGAAGTAAAATTCTGAAGACGACGACAAAAAGGCTCCTCAAGTCTCTGAGCGATATGATAAAGGGAAAACAGGGACGATTCAGACAGAACCTCCTCGGTAAACGTGTAGACTACTCAGGCAGGTCTGTTATTGTTGTGGGCCCTGATCTTAGGCTTCACCAATGTGGTCTTCCAAAGAGGATGGCACTGGAGCTCTTTAAACCCTTTATTTTCCATAAGCTTGAAGAACAAGGCCATGCCACCACGATAAAGGCAGCGAAAAAGCTTGTAGAGAAAGAGCAGTCTGAGGTTTGGGATGCCCTCGAAGAGGTAATAAGGGAACACCCTGTACTCCTTAACCGGGCACCAACACTTCACAGGCTTGGAATCCAGGCATTTGATCCTGTTCTTGTTGAAGGAAAGGCTATAAAACTGCATCCCCTCGTTTGTACTGCCTTTAATGCTGATTTTGACGGTGACCAGATGGCTGTTCATGTCCCTCTTTCGATAGAGGCTCAGATAGAGGCAAGAGTTCTTATGATGTCTGTCAACAATATCCTTTCTCCTGCTAATGGAAAACCTATCATTGTTCCAACTCAGGACATGGTCCTCGGAATTTATTTTCTCACGAAGGACAAAAAGGGCGCAAAAGGTGGAAAAATTGCCAGGGAAGAAATAGAGAAAATTAAAGATCCTGTTGAAAAATTAAGAGCAAAGATGATCGGGAGATACCCAAATCCTGAAGATGTAAGGATAGCTTATGATTCCGGGCAATTAAGCGAGCATGCGAAAATAGAGGTAAAAATTGACGGAGAAGTATGTGGAGACAACAGCCGGAAGAGTTCTCTTCAGCGAGATTCTACCGAAAAAGATTCCTTTTGCCATGATTAACAGGGATATTACAAAGAAAGAAATTGGCAAACTCATTGAGTACTCATATAAAAGGGCTGGCAGGCGGGAAACGGTTGTCTTTCTGGACAATCTGGAGAAAATTGGTTTCCAGTATGCAACAAAATCCGGCATATCCATCTGCATGGATGATATGCATATACCATCAAAGAAGCCAAGAGCTTATAGACGTAGCTGCAAAAGGAAGTAACAGAGGTTCAGAAACAGTATAACGAAGGTCTTATAACCCATGGTGAACGTTACAACAAAGTAATTGACATATGGGCAAATGTGACTGAGAAGATTGCAGATGAGATGATGAAGGAACTCGGTGCTGAAGACGGCAAGCCTTTTTCAGAAGAAGAAATCAAAGAAAGGAGATCTTTTAACAGCATCTTCATGATGGCCGATTCAGGTGCACGTGGAAGCACTGCCCAGATACGGCAGCTTGCTGGTATGAGGGGCTTGATGGCAAAACCCTCCGGTGAAATTATAGAAACACCAATAACAGCAAACTTCAGAGAGGGGTTATCTCCCCTTGAGTACTTTATTTCTACACATGGTGCGCGGAAGGGACTTGCTGATACAGCGTTGAAGACTGCAAACTCCGGTTATCTGACGAGGAGGCTTGTTGATGTTTCGCAGGATATTATTGTTACCGAGGATGACTGCGGGACGACTGAAGGTATTGTTGTTTCATCTCTTGTAGAAGGAGGAGAAATTATACAGCCTCTGGAGGAGAGGATCTTTGGAAGAATAGCTGCAGAGGATATCAAAGACCCTATGACCAGGGAGCTGATTGTGAAGAGGAATCAGGAAATAGATGATGAACTCACCCAGAAGGTTATTGATGCAGGAGGAATAGACAGAGTCAAGATAAGGTCTGTGCTCACATGTCAGGCAAAGTACGGTATTTGTGCAAAGTGTTACGGCAGGGATCTCGCAAGGGGTGAAACTGCGGAGATCGGTGAAGCAGTAGGCATTATTGCAGCCCAGTCCATTGGTGAACCGGGCACTCAGCTTACCATGAGAACGTTCCATATTGGTGGCGCTGCTGCGAGAGTAGTGGAACGGACAGTGCTTGAAAGTAAGAATCCCGGGATCATCAAGTTCATAAATATCAACACAGTAAGAAACCGGGAAGGTCTCTCTGTTGTCATGAACAGGAATGGGAGCATTGCTGTTGTCGATCCAAAGGGCAGGGAGAAAGAGAAATACTCTGTTGTCTATGGAGCCAAGCTCCTTGTTGAGGATGGTCAGAAGGTTGAAATCGGGCAGAGGCTTGTTGAGTGGGATCCTTATTCAACCCCCATACTTACAGAGATGGGCGGAAAAGTGGCCCTCGGTGATATTGTTGAGGGGCAGACAGTAAAGGAAGAGGTTGATGAGACAACAGGTCTTTCTCACAAGGTCATCATAGACTATCCTGCAAACATGAGACCGAGGATATCGATCAAGGATGAACAGGGCAGGACAACAAAGATTCCGGGGACAAACAATCTTGCGCGGTATCTCCTGCCTTCAGGTGCACATATACTCGTTGAAAAGAATGACGCTATGTATCCGGGAGACATACTTGCAAAGATTCCGAGGGAGACTACAAAGACAAAGGATATAACGGGAGGACTTCCCAGGGTTGCTGAACTCTTTGAGGCGAGGCGCCCGAAGGAACAGGCAATAGTCGCAGAGATAGGTGGCATGGTAGAGTTCAGAGGTGCACAGAAGGGGATGCGCGTTGTTGTTGTGAAGGGTGGAGATGAGGTAAGGGAATATCTTGATACCGAAAGGCAAGCACGTCAGTGTTCATGAGGGTGACTGGGTAAGGGCTGGGGAACCACTCATGGACGGTGCTGTGAATCCTCACAATATTCTTGACATCCTCGGACCGAAAGAACTGCAGCGGTATCTCGTCGATGAGGTACAGAAGGTCTACAGGCTCCAGGGTGTTTCCATCAATGACAAACATATAGAAATTATTGTCAGGCAGATGATGAAAAAGGTGAGGATTGAAGACCCGGGTGACACAATGTTCCTTACCGGTGAGCAGGTGGACAGGCCTCAGTTCCAGGAAGAGAATGCAAAAGTGAAAGCGCAGGGCGGAAAACCTGCACAGGGGAAGCCTCTCCTCCTCGGTATTACAAAGGCATCTCTGTCCACAGACAGTTTTATTTCTGCTGCCTCATTCCAGGAGACAACAAGGGTCCTCACAGAGGGAGCAATCAATGGTGCTGTTGATGAGCTCAGGGGACTCAAGGAGAATGTGATCATGGGAAGAGTAATCCCTGCCGGCACAGGAATGACAAAGTACAAGAATACTTTTGTGAAACGCGATCTTCAATTTTTGATTCTGCTGAACCCCAGCAGGCTGAGACAATAGATTCATGTGAAGGATGAGGAAGAACAGGGAAGTCAACGCTTCATTGCTGATGTTATGCTCGGAAGACTCGCACGATGGCTGAGGCTTTTGGGGTTCGATACACTATACTATCACGACATAAACGACACGCAGATCATCAGGATTGCAAAAGACCAGGGAAGGGTCATCTTAACGAGAGATACGCGTCTTGTAAAGATAAAAGGAATTAAAGATTATCTTCTCATAAGAGCTAACGATTCCTTTCAGCAGCTCCTCGAGGTGATACGAGCGCTTAACCTGAAAGACTTCTATCTTCTCGGCAGGTGTGTTTCCTGCAACGGGCAGCTATCAAGACTTCCGGACAAAACAGAGATAAAGGATGCAGTTCCCGATTTTGTTTTCCTGAATTTCCATAACTTTCTGAAATGCAGTGAGTTGCGGCAAGATCTACTGGGAAGGGACCCATCCGAAACTGTTTAAAGAAAAGCTTGACAAGGTTCTGGGCAATCATCCTTGATTAGAAGAATGAGAAAGATATTTCTGCTCTTGACATAACTTCTTATTTCGGATAACTTACCAGTAAGTAAAGGGGAGTAGCTGAATCAGTGGCTATCGTCAACACGTTTACCGGAACGGTACGCCGGTACCACTCGTTAGGAAATCTAACAAGCGAGACCTTTGCCGCGATGATTGTTTATTACGGCAAAGGTCTTTATTTTTCTGTATGATTAATTTGCTGTTTCTGTACATGCTGAGATAGGGTTTGAATAAGACGATCATGCGCTGGCATCAAAAACAAGTAGAAGATATCATTGAAGAATTGAAATCTTCTCCTCAGGGACTCTCTGAAGACGAGGTCAGGAAACGGCTTGAGACATATGGCTTAAATGAACTAAAGGAGAAGAAAAAGAAGACTCCCTTCATGATGTTCCTTGACCAGTTTAAGGACTTCATGATCCTTATCCTTATTGCTGCTGCACTTATATCCGGGATTATCGGTGAACTTTCAGATACCATTGCTATAGTCATTATTGTTGTCATTAATGCCATTATCGGATTTGTCCAGGAATACCGCGCAGAAAAAGCGATGGAGGCGCTGAAGATGATGGCAGCACCGACTGCAACTGTCATGACGAGGTGGAATGCCGGCAAATATTCCTGCTTCTCAGTTAGTTCCTGGTGACGTGTAATCCTTGAAGCAGGAAAGATTGTACCAGCGGATATGAGGCTTATTGAGTTAGCCCAGTTAAAAGTGGAAGAGGCAACTCTTACCGGAGAGTCTATCCCTGTGGAAAAACATATCAAGGCCCTTCACGATGAGATGATTCCTCTCGGGGACAGGAAAAACATGGTGTATAAAGGCACTATCGTCTCTTACGGCAGAGGTATTGGGATTGTTGTAGCTACAGGCATGGAAACAGAATTAGGAAAGATCGCCACGATGCTCCAAGAAGAAGAAGAGGTGAAAACACCTCTTCAGAAAAGGCTTGCGAGGTTCGGACAGAGACTTGCGATAGCCGTACTTGCTATTTGTGGCGTAGTATTTATTGCGGGGCTCATCAGGGGGGAGGCTCCTGTACTTATGTTCCTGACATCGATTAGTCTTGCAGTTGCCGCAATTCCGGAAGCACTTCCTGCAGTAGTAACCATCTCTCTTGCCCTTGGTGCTAAAAAAATGGTCAGGCAGAATGCACTGATAAGAAAACTTCCGGCGGTTGAAACGCTTGGTTCCGTGACATACATATGTTCAGATAAAACAGGCACTCTCACTTTGAACAAGATGGCTGTTGAGGAAATTTATGTAGATGGAAAATTAATACATGGTTCAGACATAGAAATTCAGAGTTTAGAATCTTCACTCCATACTCCGAACTCACCACTCCAGACTTTGTTTACGGCCCTTGCATTAAGCAATGATGCAACGGTAGATAAAGATGGCAAAATTATGGGCGACCCAACGGAGATAGCCCTCTATATGGCTGCTGAAACCTCAGGGTTTAAAAAGGATGTACTTATAAAGGATTTTCCACGAATTGCTGAGATACCATTTGATTCGGAAAGAAAATGTATGACAACCTTCCACGTAAGCCCCCCTCACCCCCCTTTAGAAAGGGGGCAGGGGGAGATTTATCTCTTTTACAAAGGGGGCGATTGATGCCCTTATTGAGAACTCAATTAACATTTTAACGTCGGATGGCTTAAGACGTGTAGATACAAAAGAACTCCTCAAGATAAATGAGAGAATGGCTGCTGACGGTCTGAGAGTGCTTTGTATTGCCATGAGACACTGGGGAGCCTTACCAGCTGATGTGTCTCCCTGAGAATGTGGAAACGGGATTAATCATACTGGGTCTCGTCGGCCTCATGGATCCACCGCGGGAAGAAGTAAAAGAGGCTGTTTCCCTCTGTAAGACAGCCGGGATCAAACCGGTGATGATTACAGGCGACCATCCCATAACCGCAAGGTCAATAGCGAAACGGCTTGGAATCCTCGATGATGATTCGAGGTCTATTATTACGGGAAGAAAGCTGGCTGAACTCTCGATGGAAGAATTCGAAGAGAGAGTGGAAAAAATTAGAGTCTATGCAAGGGTCGCACCTGAACAGAAACTGAAGATAGTTAAAGCGCTTCAAGATAAAGGTCAATTTGTTGCCATGACCGGAGACGGGGTCAATGATGCGCCCGCATTAAAAAGGGCAGACATTGGAATTGCCATGGGAATAACAGGAACGGATGTTTCGAAAGAAGCATCACATATGATATTACTCGATGACAACTTTGCGACCATTGTAAAAGCGGTGAAGGAAGGCAGAAAGATATATGACAACATTAGAAAATTCATAAAGTACCTCCTATCAACCAACTCAGGGGAGAGTATGGACGTTTTCCTTGCGCCACTGGTTGGCCTGCCTATACCACTTCTGCCAATCCATATACTCTGGATAAATCTGATGACTGATGGGCTTCCTGCCCTTGCCCTTTCTGTTGAACCAGCAGAAGGTGATGTAATGAAGAGACCACCAAGACATCCAAAGGAGAGTATATTTGCTCACGGGTTGGGACTTCACGCCATATGGGTCGGGCTCTTAATGGCTGGCATTGTTCTTTTTGTTCAGGCGTGGTCTATTAAAGACAGGACATGCTCATTGGCAGACGATGGTCTTTACTGTACTTTGTCTTACACAGCTTGGCCATGTCCTTGCCATAAGGTCAGAAAAGGAGTCATTGTTCAAGATGGGGTTATTGTCAAATAAACCCCTCTTTGGTGCAGTCTATATTGACTTTACTCTTCAAATGACAACAATATATGTTCCATTTCTTAATCCGATATTTAAAACAGCGCCCCTCGATTTAGATGAACTTATTATATCACTTGGACTGGCCTCTGTTATATTTTTTGCAGTTGAGATTGAAAAGTGGTGGAAGAGAAAATATCAAGTCCGCTCAGAAAGTAAGAATAAATTATGAATTTCAAGATGTAAGTTATGGTATTAATCTCCCAACATCTTAAAAGCTATTTAAGATCCTTTGAACTTCCCGGTTTGCTTTTTCGCAGGTTTAATACCCCTCTTTGGCAAAGAGGGGTAAGGGGAGATTTATTAAATATAAATCGTCACTATTTGCACTTAAAATCCCCCTCCATCCCCCTTTTCCAAAGGGGGAATAATTTCAACCATTGGAAACAGAGTTTGCTATGAACGAGTCGTATCTTGGCACATTAGATTATTCTGATCCCCTCTACGAAATTCTTCTTACCAAGGTGTTCCCTGATGTCAGGGAGCCAGTCTTTCACGTCGACAGGATTTCTCAGCGCAGGGTTTTCAAATATACAGAAGAAAAGAGCAGAATCGCCATTGTGGGTAAATTCTTCAGGCTTGACGATGTAAAGCAGGAACGAGTTTTGAGGATAAAGGGGGAATACGACAATCTGCATACAATCAGGCGGTATGGATTTAATGCACATCCGAACTTTGTTGTGCGTCCTATAAGCAGAGAAGAAAGCATCGGGTTGGCTCTGGTAGAAGAGTTTATCCAGGGGAAAGACCTTGACCATTATCTGAAAAGGGCAATTTACAGAGGCGATAAAGACTCTCTTCGAAAGAGGCTTTCGATGCTCGCTTCCTTTCTTTACGCCCTTCATTCAAAAACCAAATCAGGCAATGATGTTAATCTCCATGCTGCATACGGCTATTTTCTCAAAATAGTGCAGAAACTGAGGAGACAGGATGTGATATCCGGTCTCGAAATGAACCAGTATTTGAAGCTGGCAGAGAAATGGTTAAACAGGCCGGTGCTCCGAAAGCTAAAGGATGTAATCGTTCATGGCGACGCTACACCAACCAATTTCCTTTTTACTGCCGGCGGGGATGTGGTTGCCATAGATCTCGAAAGGATGAAAAATGCTGATGCAGTTCTTGACATCGGAATGGTTTGCGGAGAACTGAAGCATGTCTTCCTCTGGAGGACAGGCAACCCCTATGAAGCCGAGCCATTCATCAGATATTTTTTTAAAAGGTATGCATCCCATTTCCCGAATCCCAAAAAGGCATTCATGGAAATAACAGTACGCAATCCTTTTTACATGGCACTTACAGAACTGAGGATAGCAAGAAATAACTACCTCGGCTGGGACTACCGGAAGATGCTTGCCCATGAGGCGATGGAATGCCTGAAATGGGGGCTTAAGGTCAGGTGATAAAGGCAATATTTTTTGACCTCTACGGGACATTAATCGACATCAGGACAGATGAGCAAGACCCGTGGGTTTATGCGATCCTCTCGCGTTACCTTCAATACCATTTCGTACAAGTTAGAACGGAGGTAACTGAAAGAGGTGTATTTTGGAGAAATTGAACAACAATTCAGGAAAAGCCGCGGAGGTTTATCCGGAGGTTGATATATATAAGATATTTTCCATAATCATGAACAGGTATGGCAACAGGTGGTATCCCAAAAGCGTTATTGTTGATACAGCAATGCTTTTCAGGTCATTGACGATCAGACAATTGGACTGTTTCCTCATCTTTTTGAAACACTCATACAGGTGAAAGGAGAATATAGAAAATAGCAATCATCTCTGATGCGCAGTGGGTTTTTGCAGAACCGGAAATGGAAATGCTTGGCCTTGACCGATTCTTTCAGCATAAAATATTCTCATCACACTACGGGTACAAAAAGCCTGATGTGAAGCTTTTTCAGGAAGCGATGAAGAAACTCAGAGTTACAGCCCGAGGAGTCTCTTTATATCGGCGATAACCTTCGTAAAGATCTTGTTGGTGCTAAGAAGGCAGGAATGCAGTTCATCTATTTCGGACAGGAAATTCAGGAATATAACGGCCTTAAACCTGATCGAATATTTTCTGATTATTCTGAACTGGGAAG
>CAWCKM010000052.1:0-64946 GCA_963796125.1 Nitrospirota bacterium | reverse complement strand
CTATGAAATAAATAAGTTTTTTGCGCCTTCCTGCCTTGATTGAAACTGGCGATTTTTCAATCTTCAGTTTTGAGAGATCCTCTTCCACTCTTGAATATTCCTCCAAGGTATAGATTTAATACCGTAATTTATCATTATATCAGAGTATCAACCACCATCTCTTTTTTCTTAATGTATTAATCTGCTATAGTTTCTATTATTTATGGAAAAACACTCTCCCCCTGACAAAGAAATTCATTCTTTCTTGGGTAAATGGACATCGGAAGAAATTGGACGCCATTGTACATGAATCTTCCAAAATCAATGACACTGGCCTCCGAATAGACTATCTTTCCAAACAGTTTCTCGGAACGCCGTATCAGGAATCCACTTTAATCGGCGACATAAATACTCCGGAAGTCTTTGTTATCAATCTCGAAGGTGTTGACTGTTTCACCCTTCTCGATTACGTCGAATCAATGAGGCGTTCATTCTCGTTCGATGAATTCAGGGAAAATCTTAGAAAAGTGAGGTACAGGGGAGGAGAGGTCAGTTTCAAAAACAGAAATCATTTCTTTACTGACTGGCGTGAATTCAATTCAAATTTTATAGATGACGTGACCTTGCAAATTGGTGGCAAGAAAGTTAGAAGCATCATGAAATTATTAAATCAAAGAGAGGACGGATCATATTACCTTCCCGGAATACAACTTAAAGACAGGCTAATTACATATCTTCCAGTGGATATGATTGACGATGCTATTCTAGTGAGTTGAGAACCGGTGATTACATCGGTATCTATTCTGAAAAACAAGGGTTAGATGTCTCCCATGTGGGGATTTTTATTAAAAAGGAGAATGACTTTTTTTTGAGACACGCTTCATCTCTCACAGAATATAGAAAAGTAGTTGATCAGGATTTTAGAGATTATATGGCTGATAAACCAGGGATACTTGTTTTCAGAAGCAGGAAATAGCAATTTCTCAGGATCACTATGCCAGAATGATGAGAGCAATAACCGGTAACGTCAAAATCAGTGAACTTGCCACCCACCAAATAGCATAAACATCGCCTCGCATCCTGCCCTTAGCCCTATGATTGCAGCACCCAATGCTGCCATACCACTAAGAAGAGCAATCAGCAGCGCAATTAACCCCCGTGTACGACATCCCAGTACTTCAACAGGTATCGAAGCTATTACAAGAAAAGAGCCGGCATGATGGCAGGAATTATTACGTGATAAACAATACGTTTCATATATTATGCTTTACGACTAAAATCAGCGGTGGCTATCAGCAATCCGCTGAATTTTTTTGTTGGGCTATTTATCGATTAATTGATACCTTGCCTTCATTGTATTTATGAATCAGCATTGAAATAAGGGATTGATAAGGAATTCCCTCCTCGATTGCCTTTGCCCTAATTTTCTTTAAATCCCGTTCGCTCATTCTAATGTTAATCCTCTTTTGTTTATTCAGGCTATAGCGGGCATACTCCTCATATTGTTTCCTTTCCTTTTTAGTAAGGTCGGAAACCCATTCTTCTTTTTCAAGTGACTGGGCCAACTCTCTTTCTTCTTTATCTAAATATTTTGCTTTTTTCATTTTTTCCCTCCTAAATACTTTTTTGTTGCTTTGCTGTTTGGTATTATTGTCTTTAAAAATATTTTCTCATCATCTTCAATATAGGGCACAGAATAGATATAATCTTCGATTTTTACAAGAAAAACCTTCTGGTTCGGATATTTTGTCTGATTCGGATGCTTTAATCGGTCAATCAAATCACCCAATGCTATCGCTAACTTTTTGTGCAGATCTTTCATTGACGCCGTTTTTGGAAACCAAGTCAGAGCTTACTGCGCAATCTAATACATTTGAGGAAATAATTTATTCAATTTCCGATTAGGATCGTTTTTTCTATTGACAGTGCGGGGCCTTATAAAGGTTAAATATGTTTTTGCTTATATTTTCAGTCCAAGTTCTTTTTCCCAAATTTCAAGCTCAGAAGGATCGAGCAGGTTTAAATTGAAGTTGCTCCTTTGAGCATCGGGGATAAAGGTTTTCATCTTTTTAAACTTTTTTTGATACTCGTCTTTATTTATAAGATCGGATCTGAAGACAAGTATAAATTCAATTTTTACATTTTGACCGGTCGAGCATGCTTCCAATAATATCCTTATGTCAGACAGTTCTTCATCTATATTTACAGCGCCATCACTCATAGAGACATACCAAAAACCGACAATTTTGTCCCCTTTGTTTAAGTAAAATAAAGTTTAAAACTGCCTTGCTCTGTAGGCAATGAAAAGTTCTCTGTCCCTCTTGAGAAACTTCCCTCCGCAGGGGTTCTGCCTTACACGCGCCTTTAAGACTGAGAAGTCTTTCAAATCGTTTTCGCACACCTTTTTGCGGTTGCTTTTCAACAGGTGCAGTTCTGCCACTTAAGATTTTGGAGAGTTCCTCTTTCAGTGAGTTTCTTTCGTATTCAACACGAGCGAGTTTGTTTTCAATAATGCTGCCAAGCCTATCTAAAACAGGATTATCATGGCGCTCCGGTTCTTTGTGGATTTCATTTAAGAATTCCCTTAATGCGCTTTCTAAATGCGGCAGCGCCCTTCGCAGTTGTATCGTAAATAATGGTTCGATATTCCCTTAAATCTGAGGGAATATCGTCAACATTCTGAGCAATTAATATCGTCCTTGGACGCAGGCTATGACGAACGCCAAGTTCATAAAAGACATTTGGATTTTGGCCTGTCAGGTCTGCAATGACGATATGCGATGAATATATATTTTCGAGTATGTCTCTAATAAAAGAACCAGAACGATCGATTTCATCAGCGCGTACAACTTTATGATTAAATCCAGATTCTTCAAAGGCTGGTTTGATAATATAATCCAGAACTTCTTTAAAGTCAGAATGAAGCTTTGGCTTTCTTTGCCTATTGGTGAGATAACAAAACAGATATTTTCTTCGGAGGTACCGGCTTAGATGAAAGTTGTTTCTTTTCTATGATTTTCTTGGTCATCTTTCTCCCCTTTTATAATGGTCTAATGCGAGGATGAACGCACGTTTTCACTGTGCGGTCGATCCTCTTGTTCGGCGTCCTCTATTGCCGAACACAGGATTACTCATCCTCGCATTCGGCGGACACACGATGTTTTTATTAATCTTTTGATGGTGATTTCATTGTTGTTGTCTTTTTTATTAATGCTGTTATTAATAATCTGCGGGCGATATTTTCATTTGTCGCCCGCCATGTTCGCCGAACGCTGAAAATGAGGCGCAGGGGTAACCAGCCTCTGAAAACCCGCCGAGCTTATTCCCTGTCGCCTCGATTTTTTTGTTGGGCCTGGTTTGTGTCTCCCAAAATCATCTTCTCGCCCTCAATGTATGTAGCGGTCTTTTCCTTTTCCAGTATATTATGAATGAGCTTCTGCGTATTTTCGACTGAGCTTTCCCCTAACAATGTTTGGGCTTTAACCCATTGTTTTGATGCCTCTTGCTTTTCATTAATGTCTTCGAGAGCAGCGGCTAACCATGCGCGCTCCATACCTTCGACAACATTTCGGTAATCTTTTGTTCCTTGTTTTGTATTTGAGTCTTCCATCATTCTCAGGGAAGTCATATAAAAAAGGAATAGGAATGAAGAATCCGCTTTTTTATCGCTTTTTTCATGACGGCTTTTTTCCGAATCCATTTCTAAAACAAACCACCTGTGCATAGCGGCTTCGAGTTTATTGCCCTCACGAGTTGCGCGGCTTGCCAAGAATTGCTGATCCGTTTTTATTTCCGTTCGTATCATGTGGCGATAAGTAGGCCGCACATAAACATATAAAGGAGATTCATTAGGATCGCGCCGGCAAGGACGCCAAAGAGAAATATGCCGCTAATCTTCAATATTTTCTTCATTTATTTGCCCCTATTTTCGGCCCAACAATAATTATACAGCCCCTCTATTTTTCAGATTCATGATGTAAATATAGCACAATCCGTATGCCTTGAAAATTAAAAAAGCAATAAAATCAAACCGTTTAAAATAGCCTTATCCCGTATTTTGTGGTAATATGGACAAAAAACGGGGTTGGTATAATATGGGAAATTTGTCAGCTTCAACGATTCAGGGCTTTATCGGATTTGCACGCTTTTCCAATCCCCTTGACAATATATAGACTACAAGCTGGTTAAGGCTTACGCCTTCTTGTTTTGCCTTTTCCATAAGCGCCTTATGAAGTGATTTCGGCGTCCTTGCGAGTATCTTACCGCTGTATATATTTTCTGATGAAGGCCGCGGAATTTTTCTTCCTTCTTTCTTTGCGGTCTTTATCCATAATTCCTGAGCTATCTTCACCTCTCTCAATGCCTCTTCCTCGGTTTCTCCAAAGGCTGAGCACCCAGGCAGATCAGGAATAACAGCAATAAAACCCTTATCTTCTTCGCTGTAAAATACTTTTATTGGATAGTAATATTATTCTTAACCTTCGCAAACAATTTCTTAGGTCTGCCCATAGGTTATACTATCATTTTTGATAGCACTCGTCAGCATTTCTTCAGCCTGCGTATAAATGGTAAAAATAGGTAAATTATGTAAACTGTATCCAATCAGCGAGAAATAAGGTATAAGCTACCATTTAAAAAGGAAATACACTCGTAACCGCAGCTAACAATCACCCCAGCTGGCGGCTAATAGCCCGCATAGTTCGGGCATTAGAATCAAAAAATGTCTGATTGCAATTAGGTATAAATAAGGTATAATTAATATACTATGGAATTTGAGTTTGACTCCCCAAAAAGCGACAGCAACAAGAAAAAACATGGGATTGACTTCTACGAAGCCCAGGCGCTGTGGGATGATCCTGATTTAATCGAGATCCCTGTGAAAACCAGCGATGAACCGAGATACTTGGTAATCGGGAAGATTTCAGGGAAACATTGGTCAGGGGTTATTACGTATAGAGGTGAGAAGATAAGGATTATTTCCGTACGACGTTCACGGAATGAGGAGGTTGATATCTATGAAAGCTAAAGAATTTGACAAGAGATTTGATGAAGGCGAGGATATTTCCAGGCACCTTAATGTAAAGAAAGCTCGAAGACTTAAACAGGAACAAAAAAGAATAAATGTGGATTTTCCTTTATGGATGATTCACTTATTGGATAAAGAAGCAAAACGCTTAGGTGTGCCTCGACAATCAATTATCAAAGTCTGGGTCGCGGAGCGCCTTGAAAAGGCATCATGAATCCAGTTCTTTCTCTATATTGCCCACAATGACGATTGGTGGATAAGAATTTTATGCACCAGTTAGAATGACATAGTGTTTATTGCCTATTATCCCCCAGACCTGTCACCTCCTGACGAAGCCGCCACAAAAGCACCAGTCCAGGCAAAGCCGTTAAGGCCGTAATGAAAAAGAAACTTGCCCAGCCTACTGACTCAACCAGAAAGCCAGAGGTGGGGCCGATAAATATACGTCCGAGGGCTGCGAGAGAGGACAACAGTGCATATTGCGTTGCTGTATAACGGTGATTGCACATTGCCATAAGAAGTGAAACAAAGGCTGCTGTACCCATGCCGCCACTGAAATTTTCAAAACCAACTGCAAAAACCAGCATCCCGTAACTTTTTCCTATCCATGCAAGAAGCATAAATGAAAGATTGGACACTGCCTGCAATATGCCAAAACCCAGCAAAGAACGAAACAGGCCGAGCCGCACCATCAACGAACCA
The DNA here is from genome assembly GCA_963796125.1 of Nitrospirota bacterium. Taxonomy (GTDB): domain Bacteria; phylum Nitrospirota; class Thermodesulfovibrionia; order Thermodesulfovibrionales; family SM23-35; genus DASPRG01. The sequence continues at coordinate 59,239 of CAWCKM010000052.1, read as the reverse complement.
CCAAGCATAGCACCTATAATCACCGAGACAAAGCCAAATCCCTTGTTTATCGTCCCTACATCGCTTGCTGAAAACCCGATACCCTTTATAAGAAAGGCTGTTGTTAAAACACCTGCATAGGCATCCCCTAACTTGTAGAGCACTATTAAAAAGAGTAAAGGGATGGCTGTATTCCTTGAAAAATACTCCTTCAGCGGACCTGCAACTGCCTCTTGAAGACTGAGAGGAGGAGCGACCTTTTCTTCCGGCTCTGGCCCCACAAGTGTCGAAATAATGCCGATCAACATGACAGCCGCCATGAATAAATATGTGTTCTGCCAGCCGATATGATCGGATAGAATAAGTGCCAGTGCACCAGAGACAAGCGTTGCAATACGATAACCCATGACAAAAACAGCAGCCCCTGCTCCACGCTCCCTTTCTTTCAGGACATCTGTCCGGTATGCATCAATCACGATATCCTGTGAGGCAGAAGTAAAAGCCACAAAAAGAGCAAGGATAGCTAACACCCAGGGAACATGCAGGGGAGAATAAAAAGCCATTGCTGCAATACCAAACATGAGCATTACCTGAGTAATGAGGATCCATCCCCGGCGTCTTCCAAACCACGGAGGGACGTAACGATCCATCAAGGGGGACCAGAGAAATTTTATTGCATAGGGAATGCCGACCAATGAAAAAATTCCTATGGTTTGCAGGTCAACTCCGACTACTGCCATCCATGCCTGCAAGGTACCACCTGTCAAAGCTAAAGGGAGTCCTGAGGAAAAGCCAAGAAATGTTATGACAGCAACACGTCTGCTGCGGAATACCTGAAGATAGGGAGTAATGTCAAATTTTAACAGGGAGCCTCCCCTTGAAAATCCATTTCTCCTTGTAAACACTTTATCACAGCCTTTTGGGTTTGCTCTGTCGCTTCATAAGCAGCAATGAGGATATCGGCTTCCTTAAAATAGCGCAAAACATAGGGGCATCCAAAAGAGATTACTATTGAGGTTTCTGCGATTTTCATGAGTTCTGAAATCATCTTCCTTTCAGCATCATCTATTCCTGAGGTGCCTTTCCAGGCGGCGACACTCGTAAAAATAGCGAATAAGACAATTCGTCCCGAAAATAAATTTTCCACCCTCCCCCTCACCCCCTCCCCTTGAGGGAGGGGGATGGGGGAGGGGATAGTTGAGACATTTGTGAAATAGTTCTTAAAGGGAGTAGATTCAAAAAACTTATGTTCTCCTGCTAAAACGATATGGGTCTTCATCTGGATCTAAAATTGGCAACCCTTCGGTATTTTTCAAGAGTGTTATGGACATATCAGTAATCTGTGATGAAAGCATTCTGTGACGTTGATAATCAATTTCTTGTTTTCTCGCGCTTTGGATTTTCATCTTTGCCTTCGCTATACCGATTTATTGCTTCATCTATTTGTTCTTCAGTAATTTCTTTTGATTCAATAGCGGATAGAAGTTCTTTGACTGTCAGGTCTGCATCAAGGGGGTGTAACAATATGTCAGCACCTGCTTTTACACATTGTGCCGGAACATTTTCAAAATCCTTCAAGGCCTTCATATTCAGGGCATCCGTGAGTATTAAACCATTAAAACCGATTTCCTTCCTCAACAAATCAGTGATTATTTTTTCCGAGAGGCTTGCCGGTTTCGAATCTATTTCCGGTACACTTAAATGTCCAACCATGATACTGCTGACTCCTGCTTCGACAGCCTTCAAAAAAGGCATAAGGTCAACAGAACGTAATTCCTCAAAAGATTTGGTTATAACGGGAAGGGATAAGTGAGAATCTACAGCCGTATCCCCATGTCCTGGGAAATGTTTGGCACAGCTTATAAGCCCTGAACCCTCAAATATTTTTATATACTTCATGCCAAACCATGTTACATCCTCGGGATTGTCAGAGAAGGCCCTCGTGCAGACAATTGGGTTGTCAGGATTCTGATTAATATCCAGAACAGGGATGAGCGGCATATTAATTCCGACATCTATCGCTTCGCGAGCAATGGCCTTAAGAGAATCTTCAAAAATGCTGATATCTCCTGGTCTATTCTTATCAACAGCAGCCGCAATTGCCATCTGGCAGGGAAACAAGGTTGTACCAAGGATTTGTTGCCCTACTCCACATTCAACATCAGAAGCTATGAATAAGGGGATCTCCGCATGTGACTGAATTTGGATAACGAACTCCTTTATCTCGTCTCTCTTCCCGCCAAAGATTATGAAACCTCCAATTCCTTTCTCAACAAGCTGAAATAATTTTGCGCTATAGGCATGAGAATGAATATTATTACCGTCAAGCCTGCTGATTATTAATTGGTACAGTTTCTTTTCTAAGGTAAGATTCATAAATTGACCAACAGTTGAAAAAGTACTTTTTTGTCACCCTGAACTCGTTTCAGGGTCTCAGTCCTGAAGAGATGCTGAAATAAATTCAGCATGACATATCGAACTTCTTTGTTATTTTTACGGCCTGCTGGTTAATAATCATGAAGAAGTTTATCAGATTGCTGTTCGTAGGGACAATAATACTTTACTAAGGAGTTCATAAGTAAAACCACACCCCCTCACCCTTGCCCTCTCCCTCCAGGGAGAGGGGCTTAATTATCTCCCCTCCCTTGACGGGAGGGGATGAAGGGGAGGGTGATACGGGGAGGTTAATCCCTTACTTTCTTATCGTCTTTGACGATGGGGTACCAGTGTGTTAAGATTTATTTAAAAAATTTCCCGGCTGTTTTATTGATACAGAGGATAAAAGGAGAAAATAGTTTTAGATGGGAAAATATAGACCTGTATCATTAAAGAAGGTTAAAACTTACTCAATAACCAAAAGAAAAAGTAAAGTTTCTCTTTCCGTCCTCGCAACACCATCGTCAAAGGGAGATACCATACAATGCTTTATCAGTAAACTTCCCCCTGTCCTCGCTGTGAATGACTTTGTATCCACTGTCAAAGCAATTGTGAGAGCACGCCAAAACAGAAGGCCTGTAATCCTTGGTATGGGCGCCCATCCAATAAAGGTAGGATTGTCACCGATCATCATAGATCTCATGAAAAAAAATATTATTACTGCAATCGCAACAAATGGTGCATGTATAATCCATGACTTTGAACTTTCTTTCATAGGCCACACATCTGAGGATGTTAGTGAAGAATTGCATAAAGCAACCTTTGGCATGGTAAAGGAAACAGGGAGATATCTCAATAAGGCAATAGCAACCGGTGCAAAAAAAGAATACGGGATCGGGAAGTCTGTTGGTGAGATGATATCCAAAAGCAGATCCAAATTTAAAGAAAAGAGCATCCTCGCTACTGCTTACGAGCTTGATATCCCTGCAACCGTGCATGTTGCCATAGGAACAGATATCATTCATATGCACCCTGATGCAGATGGCTGTGCTATTGGAGAAGGTAGCTTCAGGGATTTCAGACTTCTTTGTTCAGTTGTCTCTGACCTTGACGGAGGTGTTTATATTAATCTCGGTTCTGCCGTCATTATGCCAGAGGTATTTTTAAAGGCTCTGACAGTGGCAAGGAATCTCGGCAACAGGGTTGAAGATATAACAACAGTCAACATGGACTTTATTCAGCATTACAGGCCAAGAGAGAATGTCCTCAAAAGACCTACCCAACAAAAAGGATCTGCTTATGCCCTCACAGGCCACCACGAAATAATGTTCCCGCTATTAGCAGCAGCAATTATAGAAGAGATGGGGTAAGTGTTATACTTTGCTCATGAAAAACCAGGAGATTGCAAAAATCTTCAATGACATCGCTGACCTTCTTGAAATCAAAGGTGAGAATCCATTCAGGATAAGAGCTTACAGACGTGCTGCACAGAATATAGAGGGACTCGCTAAAGATGTGGCAGAAATATCGAACGACGTACTTCTGACAGTTCCCGGAATCGGTCAGGACCTCGCAGGCAAGATAGAAGAATACGTCAGGACAGGAAAACTCCAATTTTATGAAGACCTCAAGAAAGAAGTACCAGGGGGCCTCAGCGCACTCCTTTCCGTACCAAGTCTCGGCCCCAAAACAGCAAAACTTCTTTTTGAAAAATTAAACATTAAAGATTTGGAAACCCTCGAACAGTTAGCCAGGGATCACAAGCTCACAGGACTGCCAGGGATAAAGGAAAAGACAGAAGAAAACATACTCAAAGGCATCGAGATGTTGAAAAGGGGTTTGGAAAGAAAGCCACTGGGAAAGGTCCTCCCTATCGCCAATGACATTCTTGAGCATCTGAAAAAGAATGCACCTGTGAAAAAACTCACTATAGCAGGAAGCATAAGGAGATGGAAGGAGACTATCAAGGACATAGATATACTCGCCACATCAGAAAATCCAAAAGAAGTAATGAAGGCATTTGTTCACCTGCCCCATGTCAGGGAAATCCTCATGCAGGGGCCTACAAAATCAAGTGTTATCATCCATGAAGACTTGCAGGTTGATCTCCGTGTTGTTGAAGAAGAAAGCTTTGGTGCCGCCCTTGCATACTTCACAGGGAGCAAGGCTCATAATATCAGGTTGAGAGAAATGGCTGTAAGAGCAGAACTCAAGATAAATGAATACGGTATATTCAGGGAAAAAGATGACAAAAGGCTCGGGGGAGAAAAAGAAGAAGATGTATACCGGATTCTGGGTCTTCCTTATATACCTCCGGAGTTAAGGGAAGATACAGGAGAAATAGAGGCTGCACTATCGGGAAAACTGCCGAGACTCGTTGAGCCTGGAGATATCAAGGGTGATCTGCATGTCCACAGTAAATGGAGTGACGGGAGTCATGACTTTGAGGAGTTAATAACTGAAGCTCGAAAGAGAGGTTATCACTACATAGCCATTACGGATCACTCGAAGGGCCTTGGTATCGCAAGAGGACTAACCGCAGAGAGATTATTGGAGGAGAAAAAACAGATAGATTCGCTCAATAAAAGACTGAAGGGATTCAAACTTCTTGCTGGAATCGAAGTGGATATAAGGAGTGACGGGCAATTAGATCTTCCTGATGATGTACTGAAAAAGCTTGATATCGTTGTTGCTTCAATCCATTCAGGTTTCAAGCAGAAGAAAGAACAGCTTACCAGAAGATTGGTATCTGCTATGAAAAATCCTCATGTTTCCATTATCGCCCACCCAACTGGCAGACTAATTGGTGAAAGAGATCCTTATGATATTGATATGAATTCGATTCTTAAAGCTGCTAAAGAAACCGGTACTGCCATCGAAATAAATGCTTATCCTCTCAGACTGGACCTCAATGATGTACATGCACGAATGGCTAAAGAGAAAGGGATACCACTGGCGATAAGTACCGATACACACACCATTCATCACTTCGATTTTATGACTTACGGAATCTCTATCGCAAGAAGGGGTTGGCTTGAAAAGGAAAATATTCTGAACACATTGAATTATGATTCTCTCATGAAGGTGTTGAAGAAAAATAAAAGATAGCTTCCATATCTTCCTCTCGAAAGGTTCCTGAGATCATAAGAGGAACATATTGAAACATACCTTATTTTACTTCACTTTTAATCTGTTCTGATATCTACTTTCAATTACTTCTTGACACAATTGCAGAAAAGACTTGATATTAAAAGGATTATTGTTTATTTTAGATTATGGAAAAATTATTTGAAAAGATTTATTCCAGAAATGCCGTTTAAGAATAAGACGGTTATTATTAGCGGCGCCACAAGGGGGATAGGGTATGCTGTTGCCCTTGAATTAGCCAGGGAAGGAGCGAATATTAGTTTTAATTTTTTAAGAAGTAAAAAAGATGCAGAGGATCTGGAAAAAGAAATAAAAAATTTGAATGTCAACGTTAAATCATTTCAGGTGGATATCAGAGACTATGAAGCTGTGAAATTATGGGTAGATAAGACTAAAGAACTTTTTGGTGGCATAGATATCGTAGTAAATAATGCCGGTATTATTAAAGATAAAGCACTTGCTCTTATGGAACTTACTGATTGGCATGAAGTAATACATACTAATTTAGATGGAACATTCAATCTTACCAGAGCCGCGATCATAACCTTCATCAAACAGAAAAGTGGCGTTATTGTAAATATTACCTCAGTAAGCGGAATCATGGGTATGTCTCGACAGACCAATTATGCTGCCTCTAAAGCAGGGATAATCGGGTTTACCAAATCTCTTGCTAAAGAAGTTGCATCCTATAATATCAGGGTTAATGCGGTTGCCCCCGGTTTTATTGAGACAGATATGCTTAAAGATTTAAGAGAAGACTATAAAAGTCAGATAATAAAACAGATACCATTAGGCAGGTTAGGCAGGCCGGAAGAAGTGGCAAAAGTGGTGAAATTTTTAGTAAGCGATGAAGCAAACTATATTACAGGTCAGACAATAGTTATAGATGGTGGAATAAGTAGTGCTATGGTTTAAATTATCTCATGAGGTAAATGAATAAAAAAAGAATAGTAATAACGGGCATAGGAGTAATTGCTCCAAATGGTATAGGGAAAGAACAATTCTGGACAGCTTTGAAGGAGGGTCAGTCCGGGATTAAGCCGATTAGCCGATTTGATACAAACGGGTTTAAGTGTAAATTAGCAGGTGAGATTAACAATTTCAATCCCTCTGTTTTTTTAGGCTCTAAGGGCTTAAAGAATCTTGATAGAACTACAAGGCTACTGTGTTCTGCTGCAAAATTAGCAATAGAGGATGCAAAATTAACCATTAATTATAAAAATACGGATGACATAGGTGTCTGCACAGGAACTACTTTATCTTCTCTCTGGAATTTTGCTGAATTTGAAAAGAAGCAATAAAGGAAGGACCTCTTTTCACCGATGCTGCCCTTTTCCCCGGAACAGTAGTAAATGCTGCTTCAAGCCAGGTTTCAATCCGGTTCAATATTCAGGGATTTAATACGACTGTTTCTACCGGTTATAGTTCAAGCATAGACGCATTGAAATACGCCGTAGATTTTATCAAATCGGGACGAATTAAGGCAGTTCTGGTAGGAGCAGTGGAGAGTCTTTCTCTTGCAAATTTTACTGGATTTTACAGGTTAGGTTTTCTTGCCGGCATAAAAGGTGAAGAATTATCCTGCCCTTTTGATAAAAGAAGAAATGGAATCATATTAGGTGAAGGAGCAGCGGTTATAGTGATAGAGGATGAGGAATATGCTAAAAGAAGAAAGGCAAATATTTATGCTGAGGTTAAAGGTACAGGTAATTGTTTTGATGCCTATAAGATGGGTAAATATAATCCGGAAGCAAATGGATTAAGAGAAAGCATGAAGAAAGCAATTAGAGATTCCGGATTAAGGATTACAGATATTGATTATATAAGTGCTTCAGCAAATTCTGTTCCTGAACAGGACAGATTAGAGACAAAGGCAATAAAGGATGTTTTTGGCAGATCTGCTTACAATATTCCTGTGAGCTCTATTAAATCAATGATAGGAGAGCCTTTTAGTGCTGGTGGTCTGCTCCAGATTGCTGCTTCTATAGGCACCATAGTTAATGGTTTTATACCACCAACGATTAACTATAGAGTAAAAGATGATGACTGTGACCTTGATTATGTGGCTAATAAATCACGGATGGCAAGAATAAATAATGTATTAATTAATAATTTCGGTCCTGGTGGAAGCAATGCTTCACTGGTTATATCAAAATATCATTAAACAAAAGGGGGCATATGAAAAATAACTATGAAGAAGAAGTAAAGAAATTAGTTTCAGAGATTATTGAGGTACCTGTTGAAAAACTTACGCCTGATGCAGACTTTTTTAAAGATTTAGGGATAGATTCATTAAAGGCAATCGAGATAGTAGCTGCTTTTGAGAAGAAATACAGGATTATTATACCCGAAAAGGATATCCCAAATATCAGGAATCTTAGACAGATAATTGAATATACAAGACACCCTGAAAAAGCCTTAACATGCACTGGGATAGAGAAAAAATTGAAACTATCTTGCCACATCGGGAGCCATTTCTTTTTATTGATGAAGTAATTGAGATTGATGGCACTAAGAAAGTCATAGCTGTCTAAAAATATCAAAGATAATGAATTTTTTTTTGAGGGACATTTTCCCGGCAGACCAATAATGCCGGGCGTTTTGATAATAGAGGCAATGGCACAGGCTTCTATAATTCTTTATTACATTTGTAAGCCAGAGATAGCTAAAACACATCCAAATTATTATTTAGGCAAGGTCAAGGCAGAGTTTTTATCGCCGGTATTCCCAGGTGATAAACTTATTTTAGAGACAAATAATGTAAAGATTATAGATGAAGCAGCAGTGATTGATGCTTTAGCGAGAGTTGGCGATAGGATTGTGGCTAAAGCCAATTTTGTTTTAGGGATTAAAAAGAATGAATAAAAGAAGAATAGTAGTAACAGGTTTAGGAGTAGTTTCATCTGTAGGGATTGGCAAGGATGACTTCTGGAAAGCCATAATAAATGGCAAATCAGGGATAAGCAGGGTTTCTTCATTCGATACTAAGGAATTCAGATGTCATTATGGTGGTGAAATAAAAAACTTTAACCCTGAAGAGTTTATTTCAAAGAGAAAACTTAAATTTTTGGGCCGCACATCTCAAATGGCTATTGCTGCTGCATCTCTGGCTTTAAAGGATTCCAGGTTATCACTGATAAATAACGATAAAGAAAGAATCGGTGTTTTTATTGGAACAACTATGGGTGAGAGACCATTGGAGGAATCTATTGAAGCCTGGATTAAAGAAGGAGTTGATAAGATAAGCAAAATAAAAATATTGCAGTCTTCGGCGAATAACTTGCCTGCTAATATTGCTAATTATTTTAAACTTCAGGGACCAAATTATCTTATTCCTACAGCCTGTGCTGCTGGTAACTATGCCATAGGTTATGGATTTGATCTAATAAGAAAAGGAGATATAGATTATGCTATTGTAGGAGGTGCTGATTCATTCTCTAAACTTGCATTCAGTGGCTTTCATCGTCTCTATGCAATGGCTCCTGAGAAATGTCAGCCCTTTGACAAAAATAGAAAGGGAATGCTTGTTGGTGAAGGAGCAGGGATCCTATTTCTTGAATCATTAGAATCTGCTTTAAAAAGAAAAGCAAATATCTATGCAGAGATATTAGGCTATGGCATTAGTTGTGATGCTTTTCATATGACTGCCTCTCACGTAGATGGTATCGAGAAAGTAATACGAAAAGCCTTAAAAGAAGCAGACTATTCAGACAAGAAGAAGTAGATTATATAAATGCTCATGGGACCGGTACACAAGGCAATGATAAAACTGAGTGTGCCGCAATTAAAAATGTTTTTAAAGAACGATATAAAACAATTCCTGTAAGTTCAATAAAATCAATGCTCGGTCATACCATGGGAGCTGCATCTGCTATCGAGGCATTAGCCTGCTGTCTTGTAGTTAAAGAAGATATAGTTCCTCCAACTATAAATTTTGAGACTCCCGATCCAGAATGTGACATAGATTGTGTTCCTAATAGAGCAAAAATAAAGAGAGTGAGATATTGCCTTAAATAATGGTTTCGCCTTCGGAGGAAATAACTCCTGTTTGGTAATCAGTAAGTTTAATTAAGATGTTAAAAATATTTGGTGCAATTTCATATTATGGCAGGTGAAAAAAGAGTAGTAGTAACAGGAATAGGTCCTTTAGCCTCAACGGGAATCGGTAAAGATGTTTTCTGGGAAGGGATTTTAAAAAAAAGAATTGGTTTAAAATTAGAGGAAATAAATATTGATGGGGAAGTATGGGATAAATTTTATCTGCATAAAATAGATAGTTTTGGTATTGAAAAATTTAACATTGAAGAGGAGATAATTGAAGACATCAAAATATGGAAAAAAGGGAATGAAGATAAAGACCTTTTCTATTTATTAGCGTCTATAAAATTAGCTTTAGATGACAGCGGACTTTCTTACGATAAAGAGGACAACAATATTGGGTTGTTCTTGACAGTTGAACATCCGGGATTTGAAGTGTTTTGTGAAGGGCTTATTTATGGGACCATTCAATATATAGAAGAATATCCTTTAAATAATAAATTTTCCAAGTATAAACTTTTTAGACATATATATGAACAGTTCGCTCAGAATGGTTATGATCTTCAGACTTTTATGTATTTGTATTTTGTTGCTAAAGCATTCGGGCTTCATGGATACTCTTTATTTACAAACAATGCCTGTGCATCAGGTCTGTTTGCCTCTAGAATCCGCTGCAAGACAAATTAAATATGGTGAAAGTAGCGTTGTTTTGCTTGCCTCTGGAGATGTAGCCAATACTATGTTTAAACATTTATGGTTTAAGGAACAGGGGCTTTACGCAGAAGATGGAAAAATGAAGCCTTTCTCTAAAAAAGCTGATGGCATTGTTCTTGGCGATGGAGCTTCAGCAATAGTTTTAGAAGAACTGAGTCATGCCTTAGATAGAAAAGCTCACATTTATGCTGAATATTTAGGTGGGGGATTCTCTCTTGAAGGCTGGAAAGTTACTATGCCAAGAATAGGGAGCTTAACTTATCCAAAGAACATTAGAATCTTCTCTTAGAAAATCTAACTTAAAACCAGACGACATCGATTTAATTAATCCTCACGGAGTAGCAATTAAAGTTACGGATGGTTATGAAGCAAAAGCAATTACTGATATTTTTGGTAAAAATCATAAAAAACCTTTAATAACGGCATTTAAGCCATATGTCGGTCATAACTTAGGAGGCAGCGCTATTTTAGAAATCATCATTCTCTTACTTTCCATGGAAAATAATTTAATTCCACCGACTTTGAATTATGATGAAACTGAACCAAAGTACAACATCGAATTAGTGAAGGAACTAATCCCTTATCCCCTTGATACTGCCATGAAATTATCCTGTGGATTTGCAGGATATAATGCGGCAGCAATATTTAAAAAATATGATTGCAAACCAAATTATACAGATTTTAAAAACCATAAAGAAGACAAATATGATGTAGTCATTATTGGTGCAGGAATCGGCGGATTAGTTTGTGGTTGTTATCTTGCTAAAGCAGGCTTAAAAGTTTTAATAGTAGAGCAACATTATAAGCCGGGAGGTTATTGTACTTCCTTCGAAAGGGGAGGATATACTTTTGATGTAGGGGTACATTATTTGGGATCCTGTAGAGAAAGGGACGGAGTAATTTATAACATACTACAAGATCTTTCACTTCTTAATAAGATAAAACTTTCTAAGAAATGATCCTTGTGAAAGAATCATCACACCAAATGAAATTATCCTAATAAGACAAGATAAGGAAAAAACCAAACAAGAACTAATAAATCACTTTCCTAAAGAAGAGCAAAGTATAAAAAGATTCTTTGATTTTATTCTTACAGAAGATCTTTTATCCTTGGTTTCTAAAACCAAGAGTTTAACTTTTAATGAATTCTTAAATGCATTCTTTCAAGACTATAAATTAAAAACAATTTTATCAATTCCCATTGGTAATTTAGGGATCTCTCCTTCAAAAGCTTCTGCGTTATCTTCAATTTTCTTATACAGAGAATATATTTTAGATGGTGGATATTACCCACAAGGAGGTATTCAAAATTTTCCTGATTTATTAGCATCAAAGTTTACAGAATATGGAGGGGGATTATTATTATCTAACAAGGTAAAGAGAATTATAGTTAAAAACGAAAGAGTTACTGGCATAGAATTGAATGAAGGAAAAATTATTCAAACTGGATTTGTGGTTTCAAATGCTGATGCCACTACTACTTTTAAAGAATTAATATCTTCAGAATGCATAGAAAAAAAGAAAGTGGAACAGTTAGCAATATCTCCCTCCGCATTTATAGTATATTTAGGACTGAATAATAATTTAGAAAAATTAATGGATAAACATTTTTCTACATGGTTATTTTCTACATATGATCTGGAGAGATGTTTTGATACAGACAGATATTATAATCTCGAAAGATATGACCACAGAGAACAGAAATGGTTTTAATGTAGATATCTTATTTGCCATTTCCCTCTCTCGTTGATGACAACTTGCTCCTAAAGATAAAAGTGTAGTGAGAGCAATGGTTTGGGTCATATCCACAAATAAGATTACAAGAAGATTACAAAGAATATTTATATAAAAAGATTATTTTCGAAACTATAATGAAATAATTCCGGAATATTCAGAAATCAATGAAGATAAAGGGAAACAAACTGTTACTCCCAGCACACTTCACAAATATCACTTCAAATTGGAAGGTGCTTCTCTTGGATGGGCATCTGCAGTGAATCAAGTACGATTCCAGAATATTAACTATTCCCAGCCAAACGAGCATAAAGGGTTTATATTTATCGGGCCATTGGTGGGTGACAAATGGGATAGGACAGAGTGGAATTCCCCTGGTTGCTTTATTTGGGGTAGAAACGTAGCTAACCTATTGCTTAGATATTTTAAAGTATCAGCTAAAAATGGAATAAATCAGACAATTTGATAACCATGTTTAAAAATTGTTCTTTAGAAAAGTATAAAAACAAGTTAAAGAAAGTAATAGACCACAGCCAGTATATATTCACTCGGTGGATTGTCGTTAGGAGTAACATGCACTACCTTAGTAATTATTATTTTATTAAAAACTAAGAAATCCAGATTACATTTGCTGTGGATGTTTTTCAATATTGCAGTAAGCTATTTTTGGGGTTGGATAGCGTTTTTCATAGGACAAGCTTACAGATAGTACCAGCAGGCATTAAATACTTTGGAAGATCAGATTATCCCCCCATTTTATTTATTGGTATATTTTTCTTCCACGTGATATATGAATTGTGTAATCTTTCTTCATATAAAATATTTAATTTTTGCCTATGTGCCAAGGATCTTATCCAGTATACTAAGTATTTTAGCGACTAACCTACCCTACATCTCAAATACTTATTTGCTCTTTAATACACTCCATTATGCTTATACCAAAAGTCCTATTGGTGTGATTTCTTTTTTTATATGGTTAGGACTAATAACTTATGGAGTTTATCAACTAATCAAAAGTTACTTAATATCTAAGGGAATTAAAAAACTTCAAATTTTATATTTCCTTATAGCTATAATCCTGGGATTCTCCGGTGGATTATCTAATTTTTTCCATATCTTGGTTTCAATTTTTATCCTTTCGGCAATTTTACTATTCCAATATATTGTCTTATCGCTACTTATGCCATCCTTCGCTATCGTCTCATGGACATAAATATTGTATTCAAAAAAACTGCAGTTTATTCTCTTTCTGTTGGACTTTTAGTCGGCTCTTTTGTCATGGTAGTGCTTGCAATAACTAAATATTTATCGCATCTGGCTGGTATTACTTCATCTACTATAACAGCTATCGCTGCCCTTTTGATTGCACTTCTTTTTAATCCTCTCAGAAACAGAATCCAGACAATTATTGACAAAACATTTTATAAAAAGACATATGATTATTACTCTACTATTCAGAAAGTAAGTCATGAGCTTGCTTCATCTTTTAGTCTTGGGAGGATATATAGTTTCATCGGGGACATAATTTTGTCAGCTCTTGGTTTAAAAAATATTTATTTTCTCTCTCTTGTGCCCGGAGGGAAGTATGTAGTTGTAATGGTATATTCCACATCACATGAAAAAGATAGTGTGCAAAGAGATAAAGAAACAGTAAATATAGAAAAAGACCCTGAAGTCAGAACAAACATTACTGAAAACAAAATGCAGGAAAGTGAGATGGCAATAGACGGTAACTCAGAGATAGTCAAACTCCTTAAAACATATGATGTTGTCATCAGAGAGGAGCTGCCGCAGATTCATAAGATCAACCAGGAAGTAGTAGATAAAGTTAATACCGATCTTAAACCTTTTGAAGGTGAAGCAGTAGTCCCCGTATTTGTTGATAACAATTTAGAACTCTTGATGGTTCTCAGCGAGAAGATATCAGGAGATATCTTTACTTCTGAAGACATCAAACTGCTCCACACTGATCTCTGACCAGACGGCAATTGCCATTAAGAATGCCAAACTCTATATGGATAAACTAACCTCAGACCGACTTGCATCAATAGGCATGATGTCTGCCACCTTTGCACATGAGATAAAAAATCCCCTTACTTCCATAAAGACATTTGCCCAGTTGCTGCCTGAAAGATACTCTGATACAGATTTCAGGGAAAATTTCTCAAAGATTGTTGTAGATAGTGCAAACCGCATAGATGGTCTTATTAAAGACCTTCTTGGATTTTTCTTCAGGAAGGACTCCTGCAGAAATGAGCACTCTAAATATAGGCAAGTTCATGGACTGGATTATTGATGAAACCAGGAGCAAACCTCAAACTTGAATAATAAGAAAATCACTATTGAAAAGGATTATGGAAACATCAACATAAATGTGTTGGGAGACGAAAAGAAGCTGAGACAGGCATTCACTAATATAATAATGAATGGTTGTCAGTCTATTCCTGTTAATCGTAATGATGGAACTTTAAGGGTTGGTATTATTCAAAACAAAGAGAATGTTGACATATCAATTGCAGACAATGGGGACGGGATATCCTCAGAAGATGTCACCAGAATTTTTGAACCTTTTTTCTCGACAAAAACAATAGGAGCAGGTCTTGGTCTCGCCATAACTAAAAAGATTATCGAAGACCACTATGGTAAAATAGTGGTTGACAGCATACTTAAAAAAGGAACAACTTTTAAAATAACACTGCCTATTAAGAAAATGGGAATGAAAGTGGAAATCTTAGCTCTACTTAGTAACAGAGATGAAGCAATTATTCCTGATGTAAAATTAGCCCTTAAGAGGCATACCATATACCCCCTCAAGACGTTAGAGGAGTTTGAGGATCTGAATGCCAATTTCCTGATTAATTTGCTTCTAATAGACACCGTCTCATATAAGCTGTCTGCTTTAGAGAAGTTATTAAGTAAACTCGACCATAATGCGGTTATACTTATTACACCGGAGAAACTTGACGAGTTTACCATTGAGAATTTGCCCCCGGCTGTTTTTGGTTATGTAGAGACTCAGTCTGTACATACAGAACTTCCTAAAATGGTTACGCATGCCCTTGATAAGCAAAGGCTTAAAAATGTGACAAACCTGCTTGAAAAATCAAAAGACGATACCCAAATACATAGCACATACAATCTGCAGACCCCGGTGAGTTCATTTTATGGACCGGCAGGTCTCGAGTCGTTTCTGTCCGGGAGATACTTACAGGTACTGATCAATTTTGCAAAGGTGCTTACTGTAAGTTTTGACATGAGAAGGCTTTTTAATCACTTTATGGATTCTGTAATGGACATTAGCCGTGTAAGTAAGATGTCGGTCATGCTCAGGGATAAAGAAGGATTTTATGTTAAAACCCACTATGGGCTTGACCCATACATTGCTGAGAATCTCAGATTAAAAAAAGACAGTGCACTTGTGACATGGCTTGCAAAGACAGGCAGGATAAAGCGCAAACCGAACAATCCTGCTGACACAGCCTCCTTAAATATAAAGTCAGAGATGGAACTTCTGGAGTGCGCATTTTCATTCCCCATGACATATAAAGGAAGACTGATAGGCATCTTTAACATAGACAACAAGATCACGGAAGAGCCATTTTACAAGGAGGAGCTTGAGATCATCTATGTGCTTTGCAATTACCTCGCTGCAGCAGTAAAGGATATAGATTTATATCATCAGATGCTCTACCAGAAGGGATTTACAAAGAATATCCTTTCCAGTATGCCCAGCGGTGTTATTGTCATTGATAAAGATGAAAGGATCACTGTTTTTAACCAGCGGGCATCTGAAATTCTTAATCTAAATCCCTCAGAGATGTTGGGTTACGATTTAAGGAAAATACCTTCTCCGTTGGGAGACATACTGTTTGAGACTATGGTTACAGGCACCATGTATAAACGTCATGAGACAGAGATCCTCCAGGAAAAACTGCCTATCGGGGTAAACAGTTACAGGTTGCTCGATGAAAACCGGACCCCTATCGGCGCAGGAATTGTCTTTACCGATCTGTCTGATTCCAGGAGACTTGAGGAACAGAAGAGAAGCACGGAAAAGCTTCTGGCCGTTAATGATCTTATGGCAAAGCTTGCCAATGAGATAAGAAACCCTATGACGTCAATTTATACTTATACGCAGTTAATGAATGAGAAATATAAGGATGAGGAACTGAATAATTTTTATGCAACAGTGGTTTTTCAATCAATCCATAAGATTGACAGTCTTATTGATAAACTCATAATTTTTTCGGGTAAGTCCGAGTATGACCTTAAAAAAGAAGACGTGAATCTTATTATTGATGAATCTGCGGAATATATATTGAAGAACATACCCTCGGCACATAGTTTTTTAAAACAAAACCTGGATAAATCTGTACTTGTTAACGCTGACAAAAAAATCCTTACTAAGGCTATCTATTATCTTGTCTCCAGCGCTGTTGAAAGGACACCCGGAGGCGCTTTTGTCACACTCAGCGCGGTATTGCCGGATAGCAGTCCTTATGTGGAGATAGTAATAAAATATACTGGGAAAGAGTTTACGGATAAAGAAAAAGATGACCTGTTTAAACCGCTTCTGGATATTGATAACCTTGGGACTGAGCTGAATGTCCCCATCAGCCATAAGATTATTGAGGGGCATAACGGAAGCCTCATCATAAAAAGTGACAACGGGAGTAACAGCTTTATCATTAACCTTCCCGTTGTTGATGTATCAAAAACTGTGGTTCCAATAGAAAATGAATAACGAAGAAAAAATTCTCATTATAGATGATGAATTAATGCCGAGATATTCTATTCAGCAGGTCTTAAAAGGCAGATATACTGTTTTTACAGCCACCGGCGGAAGAGAGGGGCTTGATCTCATGGCCCAAAATCCCATGGATCTGGTGGTTCTTGATCTAAGAATGCCGGATATGGATGGAATAACGGTACTGAGGGAGATTAAAAAAAGATATCCTGACACACAGGTTATACTTCTAACTGCGTATGCCAGTCTTGACTCGGCACGTAGTGCATTGCGTCTCGGTGCCTTCGATTATCTTACGAAGCCTTTTGATAAGGATGATGTGATAAATGTAATCGAACGCGGACTTCAGAAAAAGCGCGACCTAAGCACAAAAAAATTGGAGCATGAAGATCTTTTACTCACTAAAGAATACCTTACACAGGAGATCGAGTCTGTAAGACAGAATCTGATGCTCTATTATGACGGGACAATAAAAGCACTCATTTACGCAATAGATGCAAAGGACCATTATACGTTTGACCACTCCGAACATGTTGCAAAATTATCATCAATAATAGCAGAAGGAGTGGGATTTCCAAAGCTTACGAAAGAGAAACTCCAGCATGCGGCCATCATGCATGATATAGGAAAGATAGGAATAAGTGAGCAGCTCTTAAGAAAAGATAGTTTACTTACCAGAGATGAACATATCGAGATGAGGAAACACCCAAACATTGGTGCCAGGATTGTTAACGCAGTGCCTTTCCTTGAAGATACAGTCGAAGTGATCCTCTATCATCATGAGAGATTTGACGGTACAGGATATCCAGAAGGGCTTAAAGGGGACAAGATACCACTCACGGCGAGAATTGTTGCAATCGCAGATACTGTAGATGCAATGATGCGCGACAGACCTTATAGAAAGGCCCTTTCTTACAGCCAGCTTATCGATGAACTCAAAAAGGGATCCGGTACGCAGTTCGACCCCGAAATCGTAACTTTGATAATTGATAATAAGATTAAGTTACTTTAACCCTTCGCATATGCAGAGATCAGTATCTGACCGAGTCTGACTTACAGTTTTAATCGCTGTAAATAACGGTTCTGTCTTTACCCATAGACTTTGCTTTACAGAGAGCTACATCAGCACGCTCTATAAGCTCATCGAAACTTTTCCCGTTATAAGGAAAAGATGAAATACCGATGCTCACTGTTATGCCGGGAAGGGGAAATGCTGTCCATCGTTTCATAAGGAATGCTTTAATGTTTTTTCTTATCCTCTCTGCAACCATAAATGCCTCTTCGCTTGCTGTCTGTGGCATGAGAATGCCGAATTCTCTTCCTCCAAATCTGGACAGGATGTCATACCCCCTTATAGACCCATGCGTTATTTTTGCAATCTCCCTCAAAATATTATCTCCTTTTAGGTGTCCTTCTGAGTCATTGAATAAGCTTAAAATTATCGATATCTACGACCGCAAAAGAAAAGAAAATGTCATAACGCTCTGAGCGGTGAATTTCCTCTATGAAACGCTCCTGAAAGTATTGCCTGCCGAAAAGTCCTGTCAGAGGATCAGTAACAGAAATCTCTTTAAGGTTGTGAAATTGATGAATAAGTTGTGTTGTCGTCATCTGCAACCGGCCTATACCGGTAGAACACCGATCGTAATCGCTTTGAAGAGAGACGTTTTTAAGTACAAGGGACATAAGCTTGCAGAACTCCATAATGCTGCAGGACTCTTCCGCTGAAAGAATGGAATTGTATATGACGACTACACCGTAAGTAGTACTGCCGTGCAAAAGCGGGTAAATATGTACTGATGTCATTTTCTCTGGAAAACCAAGCCTCAGGATTTCTGTAACATCATCTGTATATACAGGCATGCGGTCCTCAATGGCTTTAGAAATCATCTGGTTACGATCTTCAACACAGAGAGCTTTCACGTCATTCCTTAACCTTCCTGTGGACAGAA
Source organism: Nitrospirota bacterium (assembly GCA_963796125.1). Lineage (GTDB taxonomy): Bacteria > Nitrospirota > Thermodesulfovibrionia > Thermodesulfovibrionales > SM23-35 > DASPRG01. Next base: position 40,552 of record CAWCKM010000052.1, on the reverse strand, counting down.
AAACCCTGAAGAGATTCCCGTCCTTAATCATTACAGAAACGGTATCAACATTGAAGAGAAACATGATCGCATCAAGAACCAATACGTAAACCTCTTCTGCAGTTTTTGGCAATTGAGTGCTGAACGCCACATCTGTTAAAGTCTTAGACCATCTGTAACTCTTATGGTTCAAATTCTTCTTATAGCTGCGCTGCAAAAAAATTTCAAGTATGGGTTTTATATGTGCTGCCATGTTCTGAACCGTTGAACAATCCTTTATCTTGACTGCCTCTATCCATGCTTCAAAGTTCGCAGGAGAAAGACCAAAATGTTTCCCGTTTTTGATTAAAAATTCCTCGAATTCTGCTCTCGTCGAATAGAATGGATTGCTGACAAAGACGATTTTAAAGTTTTCGATGCCAGCAGAAATAAATAGACGGTGCTCATTGACAGGACCTTTAAACAGAAAGGAATCCTTTCTCATGGCCGCCTTTTCAATACCATGAAGAATAAATTCCTCAAGTTCCTCTCTGCCCTGGCTATACGATCTCATGTAAGCCGTCAATTTGTCTTCACCTTCAGGCAGCATCAATAACATACCCGCTCCATCATACAGTGAAAAGGACAAATCAGTTATGACTGAAAGGGAATCCCGAAGAGCAGACAAAAACCCGATATCAATTAATTGAGGGAGGGACATGCAGACTTTTTAATGATATGCCCCTGGAACCTGAGGGCCTTTCATTAAATTAAGGTTAACGTATTCATATGCTTAGCCCGCTACACCAGTCTGTCTTTTAAGTCCCTGTAATCTGTCATACGTTTCTTTATGCAGCCTCTTGATCGTTTCCAGTTTCTCGCTCACTTCCGTAAGAAGATAGATTACCGAGGTGTTCTTCAGCTCTCCCAATAAACCGTGTTGTGCTATAACATGAAATACATCAAAAAAGGTTTCCACACTCCCTATGTGTTTGCTCATCTCATTATACCGATCCATGTCTTCCATCGTTTCTTCCTCCGTTTAATAGTATCGTTGAATAGTTATGCATCACTGCCTGCCATCATTTGCCTTTGACAAACTACTAACAAGTTCGTTAGAAAACCGTAATTAGTCAGCCATTGTGTCATTCTGGCTCTTGTCCGCCTCAGGCGGATGAATCCAGAACCCTTCTTCTCTCGGAAAGATTCTCGCCCCGGCGAGTCGCTGAGGTGACCCGACAAGCGGGAATGACAATCATGAGACATTACTTATGAAGTCATTAGTAATTTACTTTTATAGTAAATCGAAAATCAAGATGTTTTTAAAAATTTATGCTATGTGCAGGAGCCTTAAGAGGTCATAGTGATTCCCGTTACAGAAAGAGAGTCACTCATGCAAATATAAAAACTATTGGACAAATATGAGAAAATTTGTGATAATTGCAAAGGAAAACAGGATGAAAAAAACAATATCCATCTATGAAAATGAAAGAGATATTCTGAAATTCCTGAAGTCTTTTTTTAGAAAAAGAAACGATTATACAGCACATTTTATTATAAATAAAAACATAGAGACCCTCCGCAGAGAACTCGAAAAGAAAAAACCTGACGCCCTTATCATCAGCAACACCAATGTCCTCGAATATATAAAACCCTCTGAGGTTGAATTTCCTATAATAGCCTTGATAGAACCTGGCAATGCTGTTAAAGGAATCCGTTCTTTGGTCAAATCAGGGTTGGAGTATTATCTTCTTGGCCCCTTCAATAAGGAAGATCTTGAGGAGAGACTGAGATCTGCGATCAGAAAAAAGAGTTGGTTAGGGACCCTCCATAAAAAACGTAAGGATCTTGAGACACTTATCGAACTTACCCACTTTATTACATCAACCCTTGACCCGCAAAAGGCACTTTATCTTGTGGTCAAGAAATTATCCGAGATAATCCATGTTACGAGATGCTCTATGATCAGTACTGATACCAAAAATAAGAGATACGCAACCGTTGTATCGACCTTTGAAGACCCGAACATTACAAACCTGAAGATAGACCTGCAGAAATACCCGGAGATACGAAAGGCATTAGCACTGAAGAAATCCATATTGGTCAAAGATGCACTGAAAGACCCCATGATGAAAGAAGTAAAGAGAAATCTTAGAACCTATGGGCATTCGTTCGATTATGGTGATACCGATAACCTTTCATGATGAAGTTATCGGGACATTATTACTGAACATCGCAAAAGCAGATCGAACCTTTTCAGAAAGAGAAAAAAAGCTTTGTACTGCTATTGCCAATGCGTCTGCCAATGCACTCTATAATGCCTTCCTCTATGAAAACCTTGCAAAAGAAAGGAGCGATCTCGAACGGCTTGCTATAACTGATTACCTGACAGGAATTTATAATGTGCGATACTTTTACAACAGGCTTGATGAGGAATTCAGCAGGGCTGAAAGGCACAGGATGCCTTTGTGCTGTATGATGTTCGACATTGATAACTTTAAAAAAATAAATGATACCTATGGTCATAGAGCAGGAGACGTAATCCTGAGGGAATTTGCACAACTCGTGAGGGAACATACCAGAAAATCTGATGTCTTTGCACGATATGGTGGCGAAGAGTTTATCATGCTTCTGCCCCAGACATCCCTGTCGGGTTCTTGTGCAGAAGCAGAACGGTTAAGTAAAATCATACGGAAACATAAGTTCTATGCCCTCAAAGACGGTGAGAAAATTACGGTGAGTATAGGAATAGCCTGCAGTTCCGATATAAGGATCAAAAATCCTGACAACCTCATCACATTTGCTGATGACGCCCTTTTCTCTGCCAAGGAAAAAGGGCGTGATCAGATTGCTATCTGTCCCTCTCTGTAGTTCTTTATCTGTTAAAATACATTGTGGACATCATTACTTCTCATATAAATGCTGATTTTGATGCTCTTGCCTCGATGGTAGCTGCTCATAAGCTCTATCCTGAAGCTCAGATGGTCTTTCCCGGATCACAGGAAAAGAAGTTGAGAGATTTCATGGAAGCTTTCCATCCTGTAGAAATAAGGCGGCTAAAAGACATTGATCTTGCTCAGGTTACGGGTATCATCATTGTTGATACAAAGATACCTAACAGGATAGGACCGCTTGCAGAATTGCTCTCCCGGAAAGGTTTAAAAATACACATCTATGACCACCATCCCTTCAGTGAGGGCGATATACGGGGAGATGTCGAGAAAATCGAACACGTAGGAGCTACAGCAACCATCTTTGCAGAGATACTGAAAAACAGAAAAATATATTTAACTCCAATGGAGGCTACAATACTTGCTCTGGGAATTTACGAAGAGACAGGTTGTCTGCTTTTTCCTTCTACAACGGAACGAGACGTGCTTGCTGTTGCATATCTTCTGAAAAGAGGTGCAAACCTCAACATTGTCTCGAGCTTTCTGAAAATGGAACTGAGTATGGAAGAACTTGAGCTCCTGAATGAGGTTGTCCAGTCATCAAAGGAGATGGTTATAGGAGGGATAAGAATTAAGGTAGCAAAAGCATCCCGTGAAACATACGTCGGAGATGCAGCATACCTTGCTCACAGGCTGATGGATATAGAAGATATTGATGCTGTGGTGATACTCCTGAGCTTGGAAGGGAAGATACTGATGGTTGCCAGGAGCCGGGTCCCTGAGCTCAATGTAGCAAGGGTGATGCAAGAATTCGGAGGCGGGGGACATCCCACAGCAGCCTCTGCCACAGTAAAAGAAGCATCTCTTGAAATCCTTGAGGACAAATTGACAGACCTCCTCCTGAAAAATGTGAAGCCCTTCAAGGTTGCTTCTGATGTCATGACAAGCCCTGTTATTACTATTCAGTGGGACACTCCCATCAAAGAGGCAGAGATGATGATGACGCGTTATGGGGTAAATGTCCTGCCGGTTCTGAAAGAAGAAGAGTACATCGGTATCATATCGCGTGAGATTGTCGAGAAAGCCCTTTATCACGGTTTTGGAAAAAGCAGATCAATAGATTTTGCCACAACAGATACGATAACCGTTGGTCCTAACGCACCGATAAGAGAGATAGAAACAATGATGATAGAGCAAAACGAGAGGTTTATGCCTGTTATCGAGAATGCGAAGATTATCGGTGCAATCACAAGGACGGATCTGCTGAGGACTCTCTATGAAGAGTTCCTCAGGCGCAGGAAGATAGAGCAAACGATCATAAAAGAAAAGCCGTCTGCTGGGAGAAGCCTGTCCTCTTTGCTGAAGGACAGGTTCCCTTCTGAGGTCTATAACATCCTGAAACTCTCCGGGGAGGTAGCAAAGGAAAAAGGATTCAACGCCTATCTTGTAGGAGGGACAGTAAGAGACATATTAAGAGGCGAGGAAAATCTTGACATTGATATCGTAATCGAAGGTGATGGTATTACCTTTGCAAAGGCGTTAGGGGAAAGGTTGAATGCACGGGTAAAAGAACACCAGCGGTTTAATACAGCCCAGGTTATCACAGATAAGGTAAAACTCGATGTAGCAACAGCCAGAACTGAATATTACGAGTCACCAGCAGCGCTTCCAAAAGTAGAAACATCATCAATCAAAAAAGATCTTTACAGGAGAGACTTTACAATCAACACCCTGGCGATAAAATTAAATCCGCAGGACTTCGGTCTCCTGATAGATTTTTTTGGTGGCCAGCGCGATTTGCGGGAGAAAACAGTCAGGATTCTCCATAACCTCAGTTTCATCGAAGATCCGACACGGGCATTCAGGGCAATCAGATTTTCAGAAAGATTCGGATTCAGGATCAGTAAACATACAGAGAATCTCATAAAATTAGCGGTAAAGATGAACCTTTTTGAAATGCTCTCGGGAGCAAGGCTCTATGAGGAACTCCTGCTCCTATTTAGGGAGACTGAACCGGGCAAGACACTCAAGAGGTTGTCAGATCTTGGCCTCTTAAAGGTTATATATCCGACCCTCGTATTCAATGAGGAACTTGATGCAACCATGAAATCAATGCATGAGACCTTCTCCTGGTTTGATCTTCTCTTCCTCGAAGAAAAGACCGACAGGGGAATCCTGTTTCTCATAGCCATGTTGACAGGACTAAAAGACGAAGAGGTAAAGGCTACTGTAGACCGTTTATCACCACCACCAAAAATCAGGGATTTGATCATCAGGGGTTTACTCCTTGCAAGGGAAGTCCTGAAAAAACTTCCGCTCGATGATCCTGTGGAAACCTATAACCTCCTGAACAAACTCAAGATCGAAACAATCCTGTTGGCAATGGCAATAAGTAAAGAGAGAAAGAAACAGAAGGTGATATCGCAGTATCTGACAGAACTGAGGAAAGTAAAAACAATTCTCTCTGGAGATGACCTGAAACAGATGGGTATCAAGCCCGGACCTCTCTATTCGCGAATTCTTAAAGAACTCCTCGAGGAAAGACTCAGAGGACATCTCAAGTCGCGGGAAGACGAGGAAAAGTTCGTACAGAGTCTATCGGCAAGGCTGGCTGCGAAACAGCAAATCTGAACTTACAGAGGGTTAACCCTCCCTTTATTTCTTAAGAGACTTCCCTATTCTCCTTTCTATTGATTTTACCTTTTCCTCTATCCTGTTCGGCTTTCCTTTCCTGTCATCGATGATGATTGTCGTCAGTACCCTCTCGCCGGTCTTCATAACAGCCTGGTGACATTTTTTTATAAGCTTCATAATGTCATCCCATTCACCTTCGATAACGGTTCCCATAGGATTGACCTTATATGCAAGGCCACTTGCATCGATGATCTTTAAAACCTCTGCAAGCTGGTCACCGATGCTGCTTCCGGCACCAATGGGAATAACACTGAGTTCAACGAGCATAACCCCTCCTTTCTTTTTCTTCTAAAATGCGTATATGCATAAGGTAAGTTAAAAAAACTTCGACAAGAAAAGGGGCTATATGCCCCTTTTCCGTATGCTTAAGATAATGTCATACAAAGTTTATCGTACTGCGTCTTTAAGTGCTTTGCCGGACTGAGAACTTAGGAATCTTTGCAGCAGGTATGGTGATAACATCGCCTGTTCTGGGATTACGGCCCTTTCTGGATTTCCTTTTAACAACAGAAAATGTTCCGAATCCAACAAGGGTGACCTTTTGTCCTTTTTTCAAGGCTCCCTTAATGGAATTTAACGTAGTATCCAGTGCCTTTGAGGCATCTACCTTACTGAGTCCCGCACCTGAGGCAACCTTATCGATAAGCTCTGCCTTTGTCATTTCTCCTCCCCCCTTTCATATAGAACGTTTTAAAGAAGTTGAGAATAACAGTATCAAGAAGAAATCCTTTTGTCAAGCCAAAAATACATTTTGCCGATAGAAAAGTTTATGCCAGTCTGTGCTTATTCTCTTGCAAATGAAAAATTGATGAACATACAATTCTCATCTCCAAAAAAGGAACCAAAGATGTACTTTTTTCTCATCAATTCTCTCCATGATTATTTGCTTATCTGGATAACTTATCCCTGGCAAAAGCCTGAAAGATATTCCCTATATTTAGTTATTCCTCAATATAAGACATACAGGATATAGGAAATTTTAATTTTTTTCTTGACAATCTTTTTTGCAGTGCTCTATATTGTGGAGAAAAGTGGTAGAAAGTGGAGGGCAAATTTGCCATCTTTCTCCGGAAAACACTATTACACAGTTGATCCCAAAGGTAGAATTATTATCCCTTCTGCTTTTCGGGAAATCATAACAAGCAATTATAGCACAAAGCTCTATATAACGAATGCACCTTTTGACCGCTGCCTCTATATCTACCCTCTTGAGGAGTGGAGCAAGCTCCAGGAGCAGGTGCGTAGTAAGCCAAGGTACGATGAAGCAATCAGGTTTTTCATGAAGAGGGTTATTGCCTCTGCCATTGAGGTGGAGATGGATAAACAGGGAAGGATACTGATTCCGGCAGCCCTGAGGGAAGATGCAAGCATTAATGGAGATGTTGCGATAGTGGGTCAGATAGACAGGATTGAACTCTGGAACAGAGATGAATGGAACAGCCTTGTTGAACCATCAATGGAACACAGGAAATCTTACGAAGAAAAACTTTCAGCTTACGGCATTTAGAGTCACAAGCGGGGACTAACTGTGGAGATTATTCATCTCCCGGTTATGGTGAAAGAGGCAATTAAGGTACTGAACCCTATACCGGGTGGAACATACGTGGATGCAACGATCGGACCCGGGGGACATTCAGAAGAGATTCTCACGTTGATTGGTACAGGGGGAAAGCTCATAGGCATAGATCGGGACAATGAAGCCCTGAGAATAGCCCAAGAGAGGTTGTCTGATAAAAGGGTAATCCTCAGGAAAGGGAGTTTTTCAGATATGGAGAAACTGCTTAAAAAAGATGGAGATCACCGAAGTCGACGGCATCCTTTTCGATCTCGGCATATCCATGATACAGATGAAAGATATTGAAAGAGGATTCAGTTTTATCTCTGATAAACGTATGGACATGAGAATGGACAAGGAACAAGCTCTGTCTGCATGGGATGTTGTGAACAGATATCCTGCAAATGAACTTGAAAGGATACTCCGGGAATTCGGGGAAGAACGTTTGTCGAGAAAGATATCTGAGGCAATAGTCAGAAAAAGGAGGATCAAGCCAATAGATACTTGCTCTGAACTCTCGGAGATTGTGGAAAGAGTGTATGGGAGAAGAGGAAGAGTTCATCCTGCAACAAAGACTTTTCAGGCACTGCGGATAGAAGTAAATAAAGAGCTTGACGAGCTGCAGAAAGGGCTCGATGCTTCTGTAAGGATCCTGAAAAGGGGTGGAAGGTTATGCGTTATTTCTTACCATTCCCTCGAAGACAGGATAGTAAAACATTTTATTGCCCGGAGTTCAAAAGAGGGATCCCTGAAGGTGATTACAAAAAAACCACTGACCCCGGGGTCTGAGGAGATCAGATCAAATCCTTCTTCAAGAAGCGCAAAACTGAGGGCAGCGGAGAGGATATGATACGATTAGGCAGAAGGAAGAGTATGACATCTTTTCTTTTCAGGTACTCATGTATTGCTTTGTTATTCGCCGGTCTGTTCAGTCTTGTTTGGCTCAAGTCACGTGTTCTTAATTTAGAGTATAACATCGGCGTCCTTGAAAAGATGAAAGCTGATCATATTAAAGAGAGACGGTTACTGCTTGCTGAAAAGGCAGGCCTTCAATCCCTGGAGCGGCTTGAGACAACTGCCATGGAAAACAGCGGCTTCATCTTCCCTGACAGGGTCAAGGTAATTCATGTGAAGAAGCAGAAGGGGTCTCTCCCTCATAAGGCATCATTAGAGAAAAAACAGTTGGTTGCTCCTTGATGGGAGAGGTGAAAGGCTTTGAATAGAAAAAGGCATATTATTCTGAGTTCAATAATCATCTTCAGTTTTTTTGTGGTACTATTACGTCTCACCGATTTGATGATCCTTAATCACGAATCTCTTTCAGAAAAGGCGAAACAGCAACACGTAAAGGTTGAAGACATCCAGGTGAGAAGAGGAATCGTATTTGACAGAGAGGGAAGACAGCTTGCATTGAACCTGGATCTGGATTCTCTTTACTGTGAACCCGACAGTCTGCAACTCGATAAGAAGAGCTTAAAGAAACTCGCCTCTGCCATGGCAAGAGAACCTAAGGCTATTCTTACAAAGATACCTGACAAAGGAAAATTTGCATGGATTGAAAGAAAACTTGATCCAGACATCGCCGTGAGGGTAAGAGGTCTCAACATTAAAGGCATTGGTTTAATGAATGAGGCAAAAAGGGTCTACCCGAAAGGAAGACTTGCCTCACATATAGTCGGCTCTGTTGGCATAGATAATCAGGCGCTCGAAGGAGTTGAACTCCAATTTGACAAGTACCTGAAAACAAGAGGCGGGAAGGTATTCCTCGAGAGAGATGCAAGTGGAAAAACGCTTTCAGCAGGAGTAGATAAAGAAGCTAAAGGCAATAACATAGTGCTTACTATCGATGAAGGACTACAGGGGATTGTCGAAAGAGAGCTCGATAAGGCGATGGTGCAGTGGAGAGCTGCTGCAGTATCGGCCATCATGATGGATCCCTATACAGGAGAGATTCTTGCGCTTGCAAACAGGCCTTCCTATGATCCTAACCACCCGGGAAAGGCAAGAGATTTTGAGAAGAGGAACCGGGCTATTACTGATTACTATGAACCAGGCTCTACATTCAAAATTGTCGCAGGGATTGGAGCACTTGAGGAAAATATCGTAAAGCCTCATACGCTCTTTGATGTCAGCAGGGGATCTATTGAGGTAGGAGGAAAAACAATTCACGATGTCCACAAACACGGGGTACTGACCTTTAAGGAGGTTATACAGAAGTCTTCCAATGTTGGCACGATTATGATCGGTATGAGGCTCGGAAAAGAGAGGATCTACAAATATGCAAAACTTTTGGGTGTTGGTGAAAAAACAGGGATAGACCTGCCGGGTGAAGTCTCTGGATTGATGCATCCCCCGGAAAGGTGGTCAGGAACATCCCTTGGCGCAATACCAATCGGTCAGGAGGTTGCTGTCACTCCACTACAGATACTGAGAACTTACTCTGCAATAGCAAATGGAGGATTCCTTGTAAGACCCCATGTCGTATCAGAGATAATTTCTCCTGAAGGCCAACTGCTCTTTTCGTTCATGGATAATGAAAAGAAACGCATAATTTCTCCAAAAACAGCCGAAATATTTAAAGAGGTTCTCAAGAGTGTTGTAGATGGAGGGACAGGAGAAAAGGCATCGGTTGAGGGAGAAGAGGTTGCCGGCAAGACAGGAACCGCCCAGATGATAGACCCAAAAACAAAAAGGTACTCGAAAGAAAAATATGTCAGTTCTTTTGTGGGTTTTGTACCAGCAGACAACCCGAAGTTTGCACTCATTGTTGTTATATATGAACCAAAGGGACAAATCTACGGAGGAGTTGTAGCTTCACCGGTATTCAGGGAGATCGCAAGCCAGGCCTTCTCATATCTCAATATACCGAGGAAGGATATCCCTCATGAAACCACATTGATGGTGGCAAGATGACTTTGAAAGAACTTCTTCAGGGATGTGATGTTATAAATGCTTTTCTGCCACTGGAGAAAAAGATCACACATATTGCCTATGACTCACGAAAAGTAGATGATGGATGTTTGTTTGTAGCGATAAAGGGTGAAAAATGTGACGGGCATGATTTTATTTCAGAGGCAGTCAGGAAAGGAGCAACTGCCGTAGTAGGGGAGAAAGACATGGAAGACCTGAAGAGTACTTACATCCGGGTCAAAGACTCCCGAAAAGCCCTGGCTTGTATCACCCATAATTTTTACGGTATGCCATCAGAACATCTTACCCTTATAGGCATCACCGGTACAAATGGAAAGACAACAACAACATACATCCTCAAGTCCATACTTGAGTGTTGGGGTAAAGCAGTCGGTCTTATCGGAACGATTAATTATATGATCAGGAAAAAGATTTATCCGGCACCGCATACTACACCTGAGTCATTAGAATTCCACGGCCTGCTGAAAGACATGCTCTCGTCAGGCTGCACACATGTCATTTCAGAAGTCTCTTCCCATGCCCTTGAACAGCATAGGGTAGACAGAGCTTCTTTCAAAGTCGCTATTTTCACGAATCTCACAAGAGACCATCTGGATTTCCACAAAACCATGGAAAATTATTTCAGGGCTAAGGAAAGATTGTTCAGAGAACTTCTCGGCAATGACGGAGCCTCTGTAATCAATTTCGATGACCCTTACGGGAAGAGACTCTTGATGGAACTCGAATCCGCCTCGGGTGAACATGACCCGGAAGCAAAAAGGATACTGACTTATGGACTTGAGGAAGGAGCAGATATCGTAGCGAGAGAAATTCATACTTCCTCCGAGGGAGTAAAGTTTAAGATATCATTCCGCAGCAGGACTTATGATATCTCATCTCCACTGATGGGCCTGCCTAATGTTTACAACATCTTATCCGCAGCAGGTGCATCAATATCTTTGGGGGTACCGTGGCAGGTAATTCTCGATGGCATTAGCAAAACAGGGAGTGTAAGAGGTAGATTCGAAAAGGTCGATATCGGTCAGAACTTCCTCTGCGTTATTGATTATGCGCATACGGAGGATGCCCTTGAGCGGTTGATATTCACAGCAAGAGAGTTTATCAAGGACTCACCGGGCAGTATACAACCCCGCATCATCACCGTCTTTGGATGCGGAGGAGACAGAGACCGCGGCAAGAGGCCACGGATGGGAGCAGTGGCAACAAGGCTCAGCGACTTCGTCATCCTGACCTCAGATAACCCCAGATCCGAAGATCCTTCTGATATTATCCGGGAAATTGAAAGTGGCGTAGTAAAAAGCAACTACATCAAAGTGCCTGACAGAAGAGAAGCGATAAGAAAGGCCGTTAGTCTGGCACGTGAGAAAGATATCGTTCTCATTGCAGGTAAAGGGCATGAGGATTATCAGGAGATTAAAGGCAAACGGTACCCATGTAATGATAAAGAGATTCTCGAGGAGGTGATCAAAGATAAATTAAGAATCCAGGAGAGAAACGAAAATTCGGGATGTATGGGGGTGAGAAGATGAAGATTTTTCTGCAATGGATTAAAAAGTTTTACGGGAGAAGAGTCGTCAAGAGACGGCTAAAAGAATTAACTCAAAATTTGAGAGTGTAATAGAAGAAAAATAAAATAGACTATCCTACGATGCCGGCGGATAGAGAAATTGATGCACACATAGAAGGAGTTTTGAAAATCGAAGATATCATTACAGCGACAGGCGGGCAGGTTATATGCAGCAATGCTCATGCCTTTTCCGGTGTATCAATAGATTCAAGATCGATACAAAAAGGCGAGTTATTCATTGCATTAAAGGGTGAAAGATTTGACGGACATGATTTTCTTCAGGAGGCATTGCTGACAGGAAGCGGTGCTATCGTTACATTTCCACCGGCAGAACCAATAGAAGGCAAAACAATTATCTCTGTGGAGAATACGCTCAAGGCCCTTCAGCAGATAGCTCGTTACATTCGTCTGAAAAAAGCCATTCCTCTTGTCGGCGTGACCGGGTCGAATGGTAAGACAACCACAAAAGAACTGATCGCATCGATCCTGGGCTCAGCATACAGAGTGTTGAAAAATACAGGCAACCTGAATAACCATATCGGCCTTCCCCTCACCTTATCCAGGATAGATGAAAAGGACGAGGCCGTTGTTTTGGAGATGGGGGCAAGCGGTCCGGGTGAAATACAGGAATTATGCGAAATATCACTGCCTGATTATGGTGTTTTAACGAATGTCAGTCCCTCCCATCTCGAGGGATTCAAAGATATGGAAACGCTGAGGAGAACAAAACTTGAAATCCTGAATTATGTAAGCGTAGCTGTTGTGAATGCTGATGATTCATTCCTGATGGAAGGTATCCGGGCCTCAGGGTTTAAAGGGAAGATAGTCAGATACGGGATAACCAATGATGCTGAAATTTATGCTACAGATATTAACCTGCATGAAAAGGGGGCAAGCTTTCTCTTACATATCGGCAAAAAAACGTATTTTGAAGTACATCCGAAAATATCAGGAAGATTTAATATTTATAACATCCTTGCAGCCGTTTCCGTTGGTCACCTCTTTCATATTGAACTGGAGAAGATAAAGAATATCATAAATGCTTTTGACAGCATCCCGATGAGATTTGAGGTCAAAAATATAGAGGGCAGACAAATCATCAGTGATGTATATAACGCAAATCCGGCTTCTATGGAAGAGGCCCTAAAGGAACTCGTTAGAATCAGGGGAAAAAGGGCTGTTGCCGTTTTGGGTGATATGCTGGAACTCGGCTCTTATGCAGATGAGGCCCACACGAAGCTTGTCAGATGGATGTCAGGCCTTCCGGTCGATATCTTCATAGCGATAGGACCTTTGATGTCCTCTGTGGCATCAGAATTCCCGGGAAAAGTCTATACATTCCAGAATTCTCTTGAGGCCAGGGGATCAATCTGGGATATCTGCAAGGAAGGAGATACTGTTCTGATAAAGGGTTCACGGGGCATGCGTATGGAAAGGCTCCTGGAGACATCATATGTTATATAGTCTCTTATACAATTTGCATGACTGGTTTTCTCCCCTGAATGTTTTCAGATACATCACATTCAGGACCTCCCTTGCCGTACTTACTGCTATGCTTTTTTCTCTCCTCCTGGGACCATGGCTCATTGGGAGAATGAGGAGATTGAGTATGACACAGCAGATCCGTGATGATGGACCTAAGACGCATATGAACAAGGCAGGTACACCTACCATGGGAGGGATCCTCATCATTCTCTGTATACTCCTTTCAGTCTTCCTGTGGGGAGACCTGAAAAATATGTACATCTGGGTCATGGTTGTCTCCCTGGCAGGTTTCGGACTTATCGGCTTTCTTGATGATTATCTCAAGATCACAAGGAAAAACCACAAGGGGCTAAGGGCAATTTACAAGTTCGGTAACCAGATAATCCTTGCGATCATCATAGGAATCTTTCTCTACATGAATCCAAAGGACCCATACTCAGATGTCCTGAGTGTCCCCTTTTTTAAGAAATGGCTCTTTGACCTCAGTTGGTTTTATATACCATTCTCTGCGATCGTGATTGTAGGCTCATCAAACGCAGTTAATCTTACAGACGGTATAGATGGACTCGCCATAGGTCTTGTTGCCATTGCTGTTCTTGCTACAGGGGCACTCGTCTACATATCCGGGCATAAGGGGTTAGCCCAGTATCTTCAGGTCCTCTATCTCCCCGGCACCGGAGAATTAACTGTTTTCTGTGGTGCCATGTTTGGAGCTTCTCTCGGCTTTCTCTGGTATAACTCTTACCCGGCTGATATTTTTATGGGAGATGTGGGTTCTCTCGGGCTCGGAGGTTCTCTCGGTACCCTTGCTGTTATTACAAAACATGAAATCGTCCTCGCAGTTGTGGGAGGTATCTTCGTCATTGAAACAATCTCTGTCATATTGCAGGTGACATCCTTTCAGCTCACGGGTAAAAGGTTGTTTAAGATGGCACCCATCCATCACCACTTCGAATTAAAAGGTTGGCCTGAACCAAAAGTAATTGTGAGGTTCTGGATCATAGGAATGATGCTGGCGTTATTAAGCCTGGCAACACTAAAAGTGAGGTGATATGAAACAATCGTCAGTTGTTAGTCGTCAGTCGTCAGTCGTTAAAAGCAAGATACAAAGAAATTATTTTTCATTTTATTCTTTTCACTTTTCACTTTTCACTTTTCACTGTTCAACTGCTTATGCTGATGAGTTTAATTCCCGGGCAACGGTGGTGATGGAGTCATCTACAGGAAGAATCCTTTATGCGAAGAATCCTAACCTCAGGCTTCCTCCGGCAAGTACAACAAAGTTAATGACGGCAATCGTAGTCATGGAAGGGGTAAGCCCTTCGGATGTTGTAAAGATAAGCAAAAATGCATCTCTTGTCTCACCTTTAAAAGCAGGGTTCAAGGAAGGGGATGAGGTAACCGTTGAGACACTTCTCTATGCTGCCCTCATGAGATCTGCAAATGATGCTGCAGTTGCCCTCGCAGAGGCTGTGGCCGGCTCTGAGGAGAGGTTTGTTTATCTTATGAACAGAAAGGCAGAGGCTATGGGATTAAAAGATACAAAGTTCATAAACCCTCATGGGCTTCCAGGCCCTGACCAGTATACGACTGCCTTTGACTTATCAATAATGATGCGGTATGCATTGAGATATCCAAAACTGAAAGAGATAATAGGAACTCGTGTAGCAGAAGTCTCGACAGCACGTGGAAAAGATTTACTTCTCAGAAATACAAACAGACTTTTATGGTCTGATGAAGATCTCATAGGAGGAAAGACAGGATATACACGCCAGGCAAGGCATTGCTTTGTTTGCGCTGCTGAACGTGAGAAAGATACCATTATTGTTGCCCTCCTCGGGAGCCCGAGCAGGATAACCCTCTGGAAAGAGACAGAGACCCTTATTGACAAGGGATTCAATATCATCGCCAACAGAGAAGAACCTGTTGTCTACTTTACAAAAGCAGATTATGACGCACTCAATGTAAAAAAAGCATCATACAAGAAAAAATCAAGGCACCATGGAAAAACTTCAAAATCAAAGAAAAAGAATTTAACAGCAAAGAAGAAGAAAAAGACAGGGGTTTTGGCAAAGAAAAAGGGCAAAACAAAAGCGATTGCAAAAAACAAGAAAGGAAAAGATTACAGGGTCTTGGAGAATAATAAAAATGGAGATATCGGGTAAAAAGGTCACTGTTGTAGGCCTCGGGAGAAGCGGACTCGGAGCAGCAAATCTGCTTTCAAAACTCGGTGCTGATGTGACGATAACAGACAGTAAACAAGAAGGAGAACTTACAGAGTTCAGAGAAAAACTTAACCCTTCAATCAGACTTGCTCTCGGGAGCCATCCCGAAGACATATTCGTCTCATCTGATATGCTCATACTCAGCCCCGGTGTCCCTCTCGCTATTCCACCCGTATCAAAAGCACTAAGAAAAGGGATCCCTGTTATCGGTGAACTCGAACTTGCCTATCAGATACTCAGTAACCGGTCTTTGCAGCTCAAATCAGAGGAGCCAGCAACTGGTAGCCAGATAATACCTTTTCTTGCTGTCACAGGAACAAACGGGAAATCCACAACAACAAGCCTTCTTAATGTAATGCTTAGACAAGCTGGTTTCAGGACAATCCTGGGAGGCAATATCGGGAATGCCCTGACAGAGGAGATTTATAAGAGAATCGGGGAATCGGAGAACCGGAGAACCGGAGAAGTCGCTGTTTCCCCGCTTCACCGTGTCACTGCTTCAGATCTTGGAGTCGATTACATCGTTGCCGAGGTATCAAGCTTCCAGCTTGAAACAATAAAGCATTTCAAACCCAAAGGGGCTGTGATCCTTAATATCACACCCGACCACCTTGACAGGTACCATTCACTCGATGAGTATGCAGAAGCAAAGGTAAGGATATCCGAAAACCAGCATGAAGGAGATTTCCTCTTCATCAATGCTGATGATCCGGTAACGATAAAAGTAATAAATGAAAAGTTAGAAATGAACAGAAAAAAACCGAAGCTTTTTTACTTCAGCAGAAAAAAAGAGGTCGAGGGAATCTATTCCAGAGATGGAAAGATCTATTGTAATTTCCCTGACCTGTCACTCATTACCCGGCACTCATTGCTTATAGATGCTGAAGATATATAGATCAAGGGAGTCCATAACCTGGAGAACGCCATGGCCGCATCGGCCATGGCTCTCCTTGCAGGAAGCTCATTAGAGGCTGTGAGGGATTCTCTGAGAACGTTCCCTGGTCTTGAGCACAGGCTCGAATTTGTGAGAGAAATAGAGGGAGGTTACATATGTAAATGACTCGAAGGGAACAAATGTAGGTGCGGTGGTCAAATCCATCGAGAGCTTTACAAACCCGGTCATTTTAATTGCGGGAGGCAGAGATAAAGCAGGAGATTTTACGCTCCTGAGGAGTCTGGTTAAGGAGAGAGTGAAAGCCCTTGTCCTTATAGGTGAGGCTCGTGAGAAGATAAAAAAGGCTCTCGGAAATTTCACTGAAACATTTATGGCTGCAGACCTGAAAGAGGCTGTGCAGATATCACGGAGTATTGCTGTTAAAGGTGATATTGTTCTCCTTTCTCCTGCATGCGCCAGTTTTGACATGTTCACTGATTTTGAAGACAGGGGAAGACAATTCAAAAAGATAGTCATGGAGCTGATATAGTGGACAGGGTATCCATTCATCATTCACCGTCACTGTACCCGACATATGACAGGTGGCTCCTGCTCTCGACACTTGTCCTCGTTGTTTTCGGTGCCCTCATGATATACAGTTCAACCTCTGTTGTTACACCTGCTCTCGCCAAAAAAGGTGCTACAGAATTTTATTACTTCAAAAGGCACCTGTTTACCATTCTCATTGGACTGTGCTTCATGTTTTTTGCCTGCACATTCAGACCTTCTTTCCTCAGAAAGATCGCAATACCTCTTCTGTTTGTCTCCTTTGTGCTCTTACTGCTTGTCTTCCTGCCCGGCATTGGCGTCCAGGTGAATGGCGCAAGGAGATGGATACGGCTCTGGCCTTCAACATTCCAGCCGTCAGAATTCGTAAAGCTTTCCATGGTCATATTCCTTGCACGATACCTCTCGTCACAAGCCTTCAGAACCGAAAGCTTTGCATCGTTTATAAAACCTGTTGCGATTATGATAGCATTTCAGGCAATCATGCTCATGCAACCTGACTTTGGAGCTGCTATGAGCCTCGCCTTTCTTACCATTACTATGCTCTTTCTCTCCGGGACAAGGCTGAGGTACATTTTATCTCTTGCTCTCTTTGCACTGCCGATACTGTTTATACTTATAAAAGAGCCCTATCGTCTCAGGAGAATAATATCCTTTCTGGATCCCTGGAAGGATCCTCTTGGCAGTGGTTTTCAGCTTGTGCAGTCCTTTATTGCCTTTGGTAGCGGAGGGATAACAGGCGTCGGCATCGGTGGATCAAAACAGAAACTATCATACCTGCCGGAGTCACATACGGATTTCATCTTTTCCATAATTGGTGAAGAGTTTGGTTTCATAGGTGTTTCAATCATCATTGCCCTTTTTGTGCTCATATTCTTCAGAGGATTCTCAATAGCGAACAGGACGCAGGATAAATTTACTTATTACCTTGCTGTAGGACTCTCCCTGATGATCTCAGTGCAGGCTCTCGTTAACTTTGCAGTTGCTACAGGACTGGTGCCCACAAAGGGCTTACCACTGCCCTTTATCAGTTATGGCGGTTCATCTCTCCTTATGAACATGGCTGCGATAGGAATACTCCTCAATATATCAAGGAGAAAGGATTACCCGGAACCAGATAATATGAGAATAAAAATGGTCGCAAGAAGAAAAGCGATAAGTGTCAAGTATAAAATAAAAAATGATAAAGAAGAAATGTGTGGAATTCCTTGATTTCAATGTTGCATTTGTTATTTAAAGATTCATGAGGGTGATAATTGCTGGTGGAGGTACAGGAGGACATTTATTTCCGGGACTTGCAATAGCAGAAGAACTTAAAAGAAGAAACGGGATGACAGAAATAATATTTGTTGGAACAGAACACGGTATAGAGGCAAGGGTCGTTCCAAAAGAAGGATACCCAATAAAGTTCTTACGGGCAGAAGGAATGATGGGAATACCTCTTCATAGGAGGATACCTGCAATGGCCAAGATGATCCTCTCGTTTCTGGACGCTTACAAAATAATCAAACTGGTAAGGCCTGATATTTTGATAGGGGTGGGTGGTTATGCATCGGGAGCAATCATGCTCATAGCAGCATTCATGTCAATACCGACTGTGATACTTGAACAGAATTGTGTGCCCGGATTCACGAACAAGGTTCTCGGAAAATTTGTAAATGCCATCTGCATAACCTATCAGGAAAGCATGCCTTTCTTCCCTAAGGAGAAGACCTTTCTTACCGGCAACCCCGTCAGAATGCATATCCTCAAAGGGAGCAGGGAATCCGGATACCGTTTTTTCTCACTTGAAGAAAATCTTTTTACCGTCTTTGTCTTTGGGGGAAGTTCGGGAGCAAGAAGTATTAATACCGCGGTGATAGACTCCCTTCGTTCCCTCAATGACTTAAGAGATAATATTCAGTTTCTTCACCAGACAGGTTCGGGAGATTATGAACATGTCAGGAATGCTTACAGGGATCTCGGGTTCAGAGGCATGGTAACTCCCTTCATCTATCAAATGGGTGAAGCCTATGCTGTTTCTGATATTGTAATCTCAAGGGCAGGAGCAACTACTCTTGCAGAAATGACAGCACTTGGCAAGCCGGCTATTTTAATACCCTATCCTTATGCAACCGGACACCATCAAGAATTGAATGCTATGAAACTCCTTGATATGGGTGCAGCAATGATGATCCATGACAGCCAACTGAACGGTGAATCCCTCTCCCATGCCATCAGGGAGCTTTATGAGAATGGGACGATAAGGACAGAAATGCAAAAACACAGCAGGATCCTGGGGAGGCCTGAAGCATCTGAAAAAGTTGTTGATATAGCAATGAGTCTTGTTAAGGATAAGAGCGGGATAAAGCGTGTTTGAAAGATATAAGGTAATACATTTCGTGGGTATAGGTGGCATAGGGATGTCAGGCATCGCAGAGGTGCTCCATAACCTCGGCTATGATGTCACCGGCTCCGATATAAAGGATTCAGAAACAACAAGAAGGCTGAGAGACCTGGGGATAAATGTTTTTATCGGACATGAAGGAGACAATATTGATGATTCTCATGTTGTCGTCGTTTCCTCGGCGGTGTCCGACAAAAACCCTGAAATCGTTGAGGCAAAAAGGAGGTTTATTCCGGTCATACCACGCGCAGAGATGCTCGCAGAACTGGCAAGGCTGAAATACGGGATACTCGTAGCAGGAGCACATGGGAAAACAACAACAACATCCCTGATATCTTCTATTCTTGCTCATGCCGGCTTAGACCCTACCGTCATTATCGGTGGAAGATTAAAAGCAACAGGCAGTAATGCACGGCTCGGTCAGGGAGATTTTCTCGTTGCTGAAGCCGACGAGAGTGACGGTTCGTTTCTGAAACTTTCTCCAACGATAGCAGTCGCAACAAATATTGACAGGGAACACCTGGACTTTTTCCAGTCCATTGATGCTTTGAAAGAGGCATTTGTCTCCTTCCTGAACAAAATTCCTTTCTACGGTGTATCAATTGTCTGCATCGAGAATGAACATCTTCGCGAACTTCTCCCCTCTCTTCACAGGAGATGCATAACGTACGGATTCCGTAGCGAGGCAGAACTTAGTGCAAAAAATATCAGGAAGGGTTTCATGTCCGTTTCCTTTGAGGCAATCTATAAAGGCAGGGACATAGGTAATTTCGATCTCCCCCTGTTAGGAGAACACAATGTCTTGAACAGCCTGGCTGCAATAGGGGTTGCACTGGAACTCCAGATAGATATACCAGTTATAAAGGAAGCATTGAAGAGGTTTGGTGGCATACAGAGGAGGTTCGAGTTCAAGGGTGCAACAGAGGAGATAAAGGTATTCGACGATTACGGACACCACCCGACCGAGATAAAGGCAACCCTGGAGGCAGCAAAGGAGGGGCTCTTATTCAGCAGTCAAAATACAGAACCCGGCTTTAAGAAAGCAGGCAGGCTATTCGTCCTTTTTCAGCCTCACAGATATACAAGGACGAGAGACCTGATGGATGAATTTGCCTCTTCTTTCAAAGACGCAGATTTCCTCATCCTCCTGGATGTTTACCCTGCCGGAGAAAAACCCATTGAAGGTATAAACTCAGCGACACTTTTTGAGAAAATCAAAAAGAACGGTCGCAACAATGCTCTTTATGTAAAAGATAAGGATGAAGCAATAATGTATATCATCTCCAATATGCGGAAAGATGATTTGCTCCTCACCCTCGGAGCAGGAGATGTATGGAAGATAGGAGACGAAATACTCCGTAGACTAAGGGGCGAGAGATGAGAAGTCAGGGTATTGGTGAAGAACTAGAGGACATCTTTTCAGAAATCACCTTCGAAGGGGATGTGAAATTCATGGAACCCATGATGAACCATACATCGCTCAGGATAGGAGGACCTGCAGATGTGTTTGTCGTTCCTCAAAACCTGTCTTCCCTCAAAACTATCATGGTTACCCTGAACAGAAAGAAGATACCCTTTTTCGTTCTTGGTGGCGGAACAAACATCCTTGTAAAGGATAGTGGCATTGAAGGTGCAGTCATATCCCTTGCATCTTTCAGAAAGATTGAAACAGTAAGTGAAAATGAAACGGAAGTAAAGGTATACGTTGAGACGGGCACACCTCTTCAGAGGCTTGTGAACTTTTCAAAGGAGAGAGGTTATTCAGGCATGGAGGGACTTGCAGGAATACCAGGCTCTGTTGGAGGAGCAATCAGTGGAAATGCCGGGGCATTCGGCTATGAAATGAAAGATGTGCTCGTTTCAGTATCGATGATGGATTCCGAAGGCAACATCAGGAACCTGGGGATAGAGAATATTGACTTTGGATACAGAAGATCGGGTATCTCCTCAACGGAGCTGCTCCTCAGTGCAGAGATATTATTCAAGAAGGATAGCAAAGAACATGTCTCAGCAAAAATAGAAACTTTCTTAAAAAGAAAATGGGAGAGTCAGCCTTTCTCAGGACATTCTGCTGGCTGTGTATTTAAAAATCCTCATGGCTTATCTGCTGGGAAATTAATAGACGAGGCTGGTTGCAAAGGTTTGAGAATCGGTGATGTTGAAGTGAGCAGTCTCCATGCGAATTTTTTTATAAACACGGGAAAGGCAAAGGCCTCAGATTTCTTCAGACTCATGGAAGAGGTAAGGTCAAGAGTGTTTGAAGTCAGTGGCATTAGACTTGAGCCTGAGATAAGGATTGTTGGGAGGGATAAAAATTAAAATGCAAAAGAGAAAAAGTAAAAATTACAGGGCAAAATCTAAAAATTATTACGATGGATTGTTCTGGAAAGAATAATAAAACTTTTAAACTTATGATTTCTTTTTAATTTTTGATCTATGTTGACCGAAATGAAGATAGGAGTTTTGATGGGCGGAAGATCAGCAGAAAGAGAGGTATCCCTGAGGAGCGGAAACGCAGTCTATACTGCCCTGAAAGGCTTAGGTTATGACGCTGTTGCGATCGATACTGATTCTGAAATTTGTGAAGCCCTCAGGAGAGAGAAGATAAAGATAGCTTTCATCGCACTTCATGGAGGAGACGGAGAAAACGGTGCTGTACAAGGCATGCTTGAAGTCCTTGGAATACCCTATACCGGCTCTGGTGTTCTTGCTTCCGCCCTTGCAATGGACAAAGAAGCATCGAAAAAAATATTCCTCTGCCACAACATCCCTGTGCCACCCTTTGTAGTGCTGAGCAGAGGGCAGAAAGCAAAGAGCATAGATTCATCACACGTTGATTTTTTAATGCCCTGGGTAGTCAAACCTGCAACAGAGGGTTCAAGCATTGGGGTAAGCATCATAAAAGACGAAAGGGAAATAAGGCCTGCTGTTGAGAAAGCCTTCTCTCTTGGCAACAGGGTAATCATAGAAAAATACATAGAAGGGAAAGAAGTACATATAGGGATACTCAATGACAGAGTACTTGGAGGAGTCGAGGTAAGGCCGTCTCTTGAATTTTACAGCTACGAGGCAAAGTACCATGCTGGCCTCACAGAATACATTCTTCCACCAGAAATAAACGGCGAAACCTATGAAAGAGCTAAGGAAACTGCCCTTTCAGCCCATATTGCCCTTGGCTGCAGAGGTGCAACACGGGTTGACTTGAGAATTGATGGAAGGGGGAACCCCTATGTCCTCGAGGTTAATACCATTCCGGGTATGACTGAGACAAGTCTTTTGCCTAAGATAGCAAGACTTGCCGGTCTTGATTTTCCAGCATTGATAGAAGAGATGTTCAGGAGTGTTCTTGATGAAAGTAAAGAAAAAGAAGAACAATAAGAGCAGCTTACTGATAAGCATTACGGTCTCTCTGTTGCTTGTCTCCGCCCTTGTCATAGGTGTATATGCTGCTTTTATCAAAATAAAATCGGCTTTTCCGGTCCGAAGGGTAATCTTTATTGGCAACAAGCATCTAACATCTGATGAACTCAGGGCCCTTTCAGGAGTTCGCAGAAATGCAAATCTGATTACCCTTTCCGGGAAAAAAGTAAGCAAGAAATTGCTCGAATCTCCATGGATCAGGTCTGTAAGTGTAAGAAAGGATTTTCCTGATACCCTGTCAGTTACCGTAAGTGAAGTTGTCCCTTTTGCACTTCTTGATGTCAATGGACATCTGTTTATCATTAATGAAAAGGGCGAACTTCTTGAGGAACTTAAAGGCAATATCATTCCCTTCCTTCCTATAATCACAGGTGATCCCTCCCGGGAGAGAGAAGGTTTATCAGAAGCCCTTACCCTTGCAAAGACAATGAATGACATGGGGTTGTCTTCAGAAAGAGACCAAATTGAGATAGTCCTCTCAAAGCCCCAGGAACTTACATCAGTCATAGATGGAATGGTTGTAAAGGTAGGAGTGGGAGATTATAAAGAAAAACTTCAACGGCTCCTTGAACTCGAAGAGGACATACAGAGAAGACAGATAACCGTTGATTATATAGATGTGCGATTTGCAAACAGGGTGGTTGTAAAACCCATAAAAGAGGTAATTCGTTGAAGAGAGGAAACATCATCATTGGCCTCGATGTAGGCACAACAAAGGTCTGTGCTGTTGTTGGAGAGGTTGCGGGAAGTGAAATGGAAATCCGTGGTATCGGAACCGCACCTTCAACAGGACTGAAAAAAGGTGTGATTATACATATAGAACCAACGGTGGATTCAATCAAAAAAGCAGTTCAGGAAGCGGAGTCTTCCACGGGAGCACAGATCAGAGAAGTATTTGTTGGCATTACAGGAAATCATATTAAAGGCATCAGAAGCCATGGCGCAACTGGAATCAACAGCAGGGATGTAATCCCTGCGGATGTAGAGCGCGTTTTAGAGTCCGCAAGGTCAGTCTATATGCCTCTTGATAGAGAAATACTCCATTTCATTCCAACGGGTTACACCCTCGACGGACAGAATGGAATCAAAGACCCTGTTGGTATGGCCGGTGACAGGCTGGAAGCACATGTTCATATTATCACAGGGGCTGTCTCTCCACTACAGAACCTGCTCAAATGTTGTGAAATGGCCGGGCTTGAGGTTATAGAGGTAGTCTTTGAGGCCCTTGCTTCTGCAGCATCAACAATAACCGATGAGGAAAAGGAACTCGGTGTTGCTCTTGTAGACATTGGCGGCACAACGGAAATCGCCCTTTACAAACATGGCTTTTTGCAGCACATAGCAAACATTCCGGTTGGAGGACACCATTTTACAAACGATATTGCCATTGGCTTCAGGATACCCTTTGCAGAGGCTGAAAGGCTCAAAAAGGATTTTGGCTGTGCAACGACACACATGATAAAAGATAAAGAAATGATAGATATTCCCCGGGCAGGACAACAAAAGAAAACACCCCGTACGCACCTGGCAGAGATCTTACAGCCGAGGGCTGAGGAGCTTATAGATTTAATAAAGGATGAACTTTCATTATGCTCTGATTACAGCATCGCCTTATCAGGAGTTGTCCTTAGTGGCGGAGGTTCACTCCTTGACGGCTTCGACAGTCTGGCTGAGGCATCATTGGGACTGCCGGTCAGAATAGGGTCTTGCGACGGCATAAAAGGATGCAGAGGAAATATCAACAATCCAATATATGCAACAGGAGTAGGCCTTGCACTGTACGGCCTTGATAACGAATCAGCCAAAGTCTCCTATGAGAATAATCCCGCAGGTATTTTTGGAAAGATGAAAGACTGGTTTGCAGGAATATTCAAAGGCAATGGAGACTCAGAACATATCAGCACATGAAAACATGAAAAAGGCAAAAAATTTAATTTGTAATACACAATTTTAAAGGAGGTGTACATGTTTGAGATCGAAGAAGTAAGGGGCGGTCAGAATGCACTCATCAAGGTAGTTGGCGTTGGAGGGGCGGGAGGTAACGCAATCAACACCATGATTGCATCAAACCTCCAGGGAATTGAGTTCATTGCCGTTAACACTGACCTGCAAGCCCTCTATTCCTCTCTTGCGCCTGTCAAGGTACAAATAGGGACTGAATTGACAAGGGGACTTGGAGCTGGTTCAAACCCCCAGATTGGAAGAGAAGCAGCAATCGAGAACAGAGATGCAATTATCGAATCCATTGCAAGCTCAGATATGGTTTTTATAACAGCCGGCATGGGTGGAGGCACAGGAACAGGTGCAGGTCCGGTGATTGCCGGAATTGCAAAAGAGATGGGCATTATGACAGTTGCTATTGTTACCAAACCATTTTTCTATGAAGGCAGAGTAAGATGCATGAATGCCGAAGAGGGTATTAAGGAACTGAAAAAATATGTGGACACCTTTATTGTTATACCGAATGACAAGATTGTCCATGTTGTTGAAAAGGGAACACCGCTTCTGAAGTCCTTCGCTATTGCAGATGATGTATTGAAACTGGCGGTACAGGGTATTTCTGACATTATTGTCATCCCAGGATTAATTAATGTTGACTTTGCTGATGTGAGGACGATTATTGTAGAGAAAGGTCGCGGTGTTATGGGTTGTGGATTTGGAAGAGGAGAAGGCGGAGCTCTTGAGGCAGCGAAAAAGGCTATATCGAATCCTCTCCTTGAAGAATCAACAATCGAAGGTGCAAAGAATATCCTCATCAATATTACTGGTGGCCTTCATCTTTCCCTTGATGATGTGCAACAGGCAGCTTCTTATATCTATGATTCTGCACACGAAGAGGTCAACCTCATATTCGGTGCAGTAATAGACCCGGACATAGACGATGAGGTTAAGATCACCGTAATCGCAACAGGCTTTCATGAGGAAAAAGAAAAAGTAGAACTGCCTCAGATTAAAAAATGGGCTCCTTCCAAAGAACCTTTCAGCCTGAAAGGGTCTGACAGGATTCTGGCAAAGGATCTCAGATGTGACTTCGCCATCAATGCAGCACCATCAGATATCATCTCTTACGAGGATCCGATAGATATGCCGGCTTTCTTAAGGAAGCCCGTCAAAGAGATTCATAAAGAGATTTAAGTTCCCTCCACCGAGGGGCCCCCTCCCCCGGGGGCTCCTCCCCCCCTAACATGAGGTTTTGTAATACCTTAAAAATATGCAGAAATATGCACTTTAGAAATTTTCAAGCACTTTCTGAGTATTTCCTTTAGTTCTGACTTTCTTAAAAAGTCAAAATGGTGTAGATTATAGTCAGGAATATACAGGTAGAATATCCGGAGTGTTTCAGAGGAGGGCAACAGATTCATCCGCAGTGCTTATGTATCTTCCGGGAGGAATAGTATGACAGCCAAGCAAAAGGAGGGAAAGATATGGCAGTAGAAATTTTAGACACCGTTGGTCTTAAATGCCCTCAGCCGATTCTGAAGATAGCAGTGAAGGCAGCAGACATGAACCTCGGAGATATTCTGGAGATCATAGGGGATTGTCCAACCTTTGAGCGGGATGTTCGAGTATGGTGTGAACGGCTCAATAAAGTTCTTCTGTCAATAAAGAATGAGGGAGGATACCGAAAGAGGATACAGATACAGTTTTAGGAGAGAGGAAATTCCTGTCTTCATAAAGGATAGAAGCACTCTGTGAGATAGACAAATGAAAAAAGTAAAATGCTGGGAAATGTTTCAGTGCAAAAAGAAAGGATGCCCCGCCTATCAATCACGAAACCTCAACTGCTGGCTTTTTTCAGGTACCCATTGCCGGGATGAAATCCAGGGCAAGTTTATAGATAAGATGGAAATGTGCATTGATTGTGAGCCTTTTAAGATGAATCTGGACACCCCCAGCATGAGAGATACCTGTGAGGTTTTTGGTGCACAGTTAAAGGAATACAAACAGATTGTTGAAGACAGAGACAGGGAACTGGAAAATATCAGCATAGAGCTGGCCGTAGGCTTATCCGAAGTTTTCGAGGCGTTGAAAAGTATTTCTTCCGGAGACCCTTTAGTGAGAATACCTGAGGTCTCAAACATTGAGTTAATTAACAAGCTGAAACATCTGGTTAATGTAACTGCACAGAACATCGAAGAAATTGTTGATCTTTCTCATGAGTTTGCCATAGGTCTTGCAGAGCATTTTGATGTATTGCATAAGGTTTCCAAAGGTGACATTAATACTCGAATTTCTGATAACCCTCAAGAAGAGCTTTTAAAAGCTTTGGGGAAAGTAACAAACCAGATGATAGAAAGTGTATCCAGGGAAATTACTGAGCGGAAAAAGGCAGAGGAACGTTTTAAGCAGGTAGCTGAAAGTGCGGGTGAATGGATTTGGGAAGTAGACAGAAATGGCTTATACACGTATTCAAATCATGTTGTAGAAAAAATACTTGGTTATACTCCTGAAGAAATTGTGGGAAAGAAACATTTCTATGATTTCTTTGAACCAGGCATAATGAAACAGACTTAAAGAAGAAGTCTTTGCAGCCTTTAGAGAAAAAACAACCTTTAAAAATGTCATTTATGCAAATGTACATAAAATGGGCCATGTAGTTTTTCTTGAGACAAGCGGAACCCCGGTGTTAGATGAGCAGAGTAATTTTCTCGGATATCGGGGTGTAGACACTGACATCACGGAGCGAAAACTGGCAGAAGAGCACCTCAGGAAATCACTCAGGGAGAAGGAAATACTTCTGCGCGAGCTCCACCACAGGACAAAAAACAACTTGCAGGTAATTTCAAGCCTGCTCGACCTTCATTCTATAAACATTGAAGATAAAAACATATTAAATATAATAAAAGAGGTCCAACATAGAATCAAATCAATCGCTCTTGTCCATGAGAAACTGTATCAACGCAAAAGATTTATCCGATGTCAATCTCAAGGATTATATCACGGATTTCGCACATGCGCCTCTGAAGAGTTATGAGGGAATCAAAGAAAGAATATCTTTGAAAGTAGATGTTGATGATATTTTCCTGTCTCTGGACACCATTACTCCATGCGGAATGATAATCAGTGAACTGGTGTCCAATTCCCTGAAATATGCTTTTCCAGATGGCAGGAAAGGTAAAATTACAATAGAATGCCACTCTACAGACGACGGTGAAGTGGAACTCCGCATTGGCGATAATGGTATTGGCTTACCAGAGGGGCTGGATTTCAGGCATACGAAATCCCTGGGTTTTAAACTTATTTGCAAATTGGCAGAAAACCAGCTCGGTGGAACAGTAGAACAGGAAAGTCGCAAAGGAACCTCTTTCCTGATAAAGTTCAGGGAAATCAAAAAGGCATAAAAATATTATAGGACAATGAAAAAAAGATTTTAACAGTCCATGAGAGCTATAGCTTAATTATGAAAACAACTCTTTGTCATACCTGCTTGATAATCACAAGTCTTCTGTTCCTGTATCTTCTCAACACTCCGCCACAGGTGCATGCGGAGACCTGTCCACCGACTGAGTCGGAAAAATATACAAACGGCTCCTGATATAATTAGTCCGGGCTGGCGATCTTTTTGCCTGATCTGTGAATTTCTCAAAAAAAACTTGACAGCGGGACATTTTGTGCGATACTTTTCTTATAGGTAAGGCCAATAAAAGGACGAAACAAATGGCCTGGTCTTAAAAGAACTGAGGAGGATTTTCAATGGCAGGAGGAACGATCTGGAAAGGATATATCCATTTTGGGGATACGAATGTGCCCGTGAAGCTGCATACCGCAATTAAGGAAGAGCGGATTCAGTTTCACCTCCTTCACAAGCGTGATCATGTGAAATTGCGCCAACAGATGGTTTGTGCATATGAGAAAAAACCTGTGCCGATGGAAGAGCAGGCGAAAGGGTTTGAATTGGAGGATGGCAAATATATCATCGTCGATCCTTCGGAACTCGACCAAACCGCTCCTGAAAGCAGCCGGACGATAGAAGTCCACGAATTCGTCAAGACCGAACAGATCGATCCCGTTTTCCGTGACCGCGTCTACTATCTGGAGCCGGATACCAACCTAAAAGGATATAACGCGCTTGTCGGGGCTTTGAAGGAAATGGATGTGGAAGGCATCTGCACCTGGACCATGAGAAAACGGTCCTATCTCGGGGCCTTGCAGATAAACGGGAAGATTCTCCGCCTTAATACTCTGCGGTATGCCGACGAAGTGATTTCGGTAAAATCTCTTGAACTGCAGAAAACTCCTTTGTCTGAAAAAGAGCTGAAAATCGGAAGTTATTTGATAAACCAGTTAACCGGCCCTTTTCAGCCCCAGAAATTCGTAAACGAACATGAGAAAAAGCTCCGAAATTTGATCGAGAAAAAAGCCCGTGGAGAAAAAATTGCGGTCCTGCGCCCCAGGCTCTTGAAACCCACAGCATCAGATAAGCTGCTTCAGGCCCTTGAAGCGAGTCTGAAGAAGGTCGCCTAAATGAAAACTCCGCGCTCCGATCCGTCTTCACCCCGGAAGGATGAAACTGCTTTTCAGGGAATATGGAGCGGTACGATCAGTTTCAGCCTGGTGGCAATACCGGTACAGTTGGTTAGCGCAGTCCGTACCGGCCATGTCTCCTTTCGCATGCTCCACAGCAAGGATTATTCTCCCCTCGCGAGAGGGATGTCTTGTCCGGAAGAAGAAACGATCGTCCCGTCGAATGAGATTATCAGGGGATATGAAATCGGACCCGACAAATATATAGTGGTGACGGACAAGGAATTGGAATCCCTGTCCCCAGAACGGAGCCGCACGATCGAGATCATCGAGTTCATCGATATGAAGGAAGTGGACTTGATCTATTACGATCACCCATATTATCTCGTCCCGGCGAAAGGAGGCGAAAAAGCTTATCGGCTGCTGGTCGAGGTGCTGCGTCAGACGAACAAGGCCGGGCTCGCAAAATTCGTGCTGCGGGACCGTGAGTATCTCGTGGCCGTCAAAAGCGTGGAGGGGGCGCTGGCCCTGATCACACTTCATTACAGCGAAGAAATACTCCCCGATGAAGATTTCGCACCGAAAAAAGAAAATATCGAACCCGAAGAGAAAAGCCGTATGAAAAAATTCATCAAAAAAATGATCGCAGACTTTAAACCTGAAAAATATGCGGACGAGCGCCGGAAGAAGATCATGAATCTCCTGAAGAAGAAGGAGAAAGAAAAAGCTCCGGTGGAGGCGCCTGAAGTCGAGGAAGAAGGGGAAGGTCCGGCCGATCTGGTCGCCGCTCTGCAGGAAAGCATGCGCAAAGTGAAAAAGAACCGGTGAGCCGAAAAGTTGTCGAGATCGCCGGGAGAAGACTCTCTTTATCCAACCTTGAAAAGGATCTCTATCCTTCCTATGGTTTCACGAAGGCCCACATCCTGGAATACTACCGCCGGATTGCAAAGTTCATCCTGCCCCATTTGAAAGACCGTGCATTGACCTTAAAGCGCTATCCCGAAGGAGTGGAAAAGGATTTCTTTTTCGAGAAGCGTTGTCCTTCTCACCGTCCGGCCTGGGCGAAAACGGCGGAGGTCCGCCGGGATGATGGAGAGAGGATGACGGTCTGCCTGGTCAACGATCTGGAAACGCTGATGTGGGTGGAGAACCTTGCGTCTCTTGAACTCCATCTGCCTCTGGCCAGGGTCAGTTCCCCTGAAACGCCCGATTTCATGGTCTTTGATCTGGACCCCGGGGAACAGGCAAACATTCTAAATTGTGCCCGTGTGGCGCTGATACTTCGGGACCTGCTCTCCCAGTTGCATCTTACAAGCTATGTAAAAACCTCGGGCAAAAAAGGACTCCATGTATATGTCCCCTTAAACCGCAAAGAGACGACGTTCGAGGATACCAAGAAATTTTCAAAAGCCGTGGCAGGAATCATGCAGAAAAATTATCCGGATCTGGTGACCGCAAAAATGGCGAAGGAATACCGGAAAGCAAAGGTTTTTATCAACTGGTCTCAAAACGACTCTTCAAAGACGATGATCTGCGTTTATTCCTTGCGGGCCCGTGAAAAACCGATCGTTTCGTTTCCCCTTGTATGGAAGGAACTAGAGAATTTAGCCGGGCTTGGTGACCCGGAAAAGCTGCAGGTCATGCATTCGGAAGCCGTAAGCAGGGCCGAAAAAAAAGGCGACCTTTTTCAAGAGGTAATCGTGAAAAAACAGAAGCTCCCTCACTTAT
Organism: Nitrospirota bacterium; assembly: GCA_963796125.1. GTDB lineage: Bacteria > Nitrospirota > Thermodesulfovibrionia > Thermodesulfovibrionales > SM23-35 > DASPRG01. The sequence goes on along the minus strand of CAWCKM010000052.1, from coordinate 9,806 downwards.
GACGGAATATTTAGTGTATACTCTAAGTCGTCACTGCAGTCCTGATCAGGAATCCCTCTTCACTGCCTCCTATCCTAAGAGGAGGGAACTATATACCCCGCTCCTCTTGGAAGCATGAGGGTGCAGGTCATGATGTCTTATTCCGCCTATAAGACGGAATATAAGGTTATGATGGTCATACTATTCTGAGCATCCATGGGACTAAGAGAATACAAATCTAAACGGAAATTCGGAAAAACGCCCGAACCGAAACCAGGCGAGGGGACTGTCCCGGATTTACGGACGGAGCGAAGCGAAGTCGTAGAATCGGGACTGTCCCCCTACGTGCAGAAGGAACATCTCATTTTTGTTATTCATAAGCACGCGGCCCGGGCGCTCCATTATGATCTCAGGCTGGAGCTAAAAGGTGTACTTAAGAGCTGGGCCGTGCCGAAGGGGCCCTCGCTGAATCCTTCCTTGAAAAGGCTGGCCATTATGGTTGAAGACCATCCGCTTGATTACAAAGATTTTGAGGGAGTTATTCCGGAGGGCAATTACGGCGCAGGAAGCGTTATCATCTGGGACAGGGGCTTTTATCATCACCCTTCCACAAGAGATAGAAAAGAAAGCGAGAAACTCCTTCTGGACGGATTAAGAAAAGGGAATATGAAATTTATCCTCGAGGGAGAAAAGCTTCAGGGTGAATTCGCGCTGGTAAAAACGCGAATGGACGAGAAGTCGTGGCTTCTCTTGAAGAAAAAAGATCGATATGCAATCACAGAGGACATTCTCAAGGAGAGTCGTTCCGTAGTTTCCAATAAGACTCTTGAGGAAGTTTTCGAAGCCAAACCGGAGAAATCTTCCAGACAAAAAATAAACCAAATCCGTCTTCGGGAAGCGATGGAAAGCAAAGACCTGAAGGACGCGCCGGTTAAACCGATGCCGCTCAACATAAAACCGATGCTCGCCACCCTGGTCAAAGAACCGTTTGATCATCCGGATTGGATCTTTGAGGTGAAATGGGACGGATACCGTGCAATTGCCGAAATCCGGGACGAAGGCGTTTCGCTTTATTCCCGAAACCATATCTCGTTAAACAAAAAGTTTTCCCCTATTGTGGAGTCGTTGGGGAAATTCAGATTTGAGGCTGTCCTGGACGGCGAAATTGTTGTAGTGGATGATCAGGGACATCCTGATTTCCAGATGATGCAGAATTACCAAAAATCCGGAAGCGGTCATTTGCTCTACTATGTCTTTGATCTCCTGTACTTCCAGGGACATGATCTGACGAACCTGTCCCTGCTCAGGAGAAAAGAACTCCTGAAAAAGATTCTCCCATCTTCCCCGAAAATAAAATTCAGCGATCACGTATCGAAAGAGGGCGTCTTGTTTTTCAATGTCGTCAAAGAAAAGGGACTCGAGGGGATCATGGCAAAACATTCTCAGAGCGCGTACCGGATGGGCAGAAGGAGCCGGCAGTGGCTGAAGGTGAAGACGCGGCTCACGCAGGAGGGCGTGATCGCTGGATTCACAGAACCGAGAGGAGGCAGAAAATATTTCGGCAGCCTTGTCTTAGGCGCATTCGAAGGGGACGAGTTGATTTACATCGGCCATTCGGGAGGCGGATTCGGGTCGAAAAATCTAAAGGAAATCCGCGAAAAATTGGATCCCCTGATCCAGAAAGAATGCCCCTTTAAAGTAAAGCCGAAGACCAATACCCCGGTCACATGGGTAAAGCCGGAACTGGTCTGCGAAGTTATTTTTCACGGCTGGACCGATGAGGGCGTCATGAGGCAGCCCGTTTTTTTGCGGCTGCGTGAGGATAAACCCGCCCGCGAAGTGGTGCGGGAAAAGCCGCGGGAGAGCAATAGGTGACGGCTCACTTTTGAAGCGAAGAATATTCCCACCTCTTTTTCCATGGTTGACAGGTATCGGGGTTTCGTGGTAATCGGTATGAAGGCGCATGAGGGTGGGAATAAATGTTAGGGATTGAATGATCGTGCTGAGAACCCCTTTGGTCAGTGAAATTATGATGGAATATGCCGTGTTGACCAGACTCTCACCGGCCAGCCCCTCTCCCCAGAGATACTTATGGACTGACGCCTTTGCCGTATGCAACTTCCTTGAGCTTTATAGTCAAACGAGCGACGAGCATTACAAACATCTGGCCTCTCTCCTCGTTGATCAGGTGCATGCCGTACTTGGCCGGCACCGTGCTGACGATTTACGTTCCGGCTGGATCAGCGGCCTCGATGAGCAGGAGGGCGCGAGACATCCTACAATAGGCGGTCTGAGGATCGGCAAAGAGATGAATGAACGGAGGCCGGAGGACCCCTTTGATGAGCAGTTGGAATGGGACCGGGACGGGCAGTATTATCATTACCTGACTCAATGGATGCATGCCCTCAATCGTATGAGCCAGGTCACAAGGGATCCAACCTACAACAAGTGGGCGATAGAGCTTGCAAAGACGGCCCATGCCAGGTTTACCTACAGTCCAAAAGGCGGAGGGCAAAAGCGCATTTACTGGAAGATGAGCATTGACCTCTCATATCCCCTTGTGACATCCATGGGCCAGCATGATCCTCTCGATGGTTTGATCACATACAGCGAGCTTCATGTAACTGCGCGCAAATATTCGTGGCAATCAGCAGGGGCGGACCTCAGTGCGGAGATTGCCGATATTGCAAGGATTTGCACAGGAAAAAACTGGATCACGGATGACCCTCTTGGCCTTGGCGGTCTCTTGAAGGATGCATACAAAATAGCCCAATGCTGGTCATTGCCGACAACTTTACGCAACCCGATCTCTTAGAGACTGTTGTGGCCTCATCCTTGATAGGTCTGGACTCTTATGTGAGGGGACCCCATTTGAAACTTCCTGCCCGTCGAGGTGGCGGTGGCCGCCACCGGCTCCCGCCCGAATGTGAGTGAGGTGCGCCACCTGTGGAAGCGCCGTCGGGGAACCGGCCTGCCCCGCTGCTGCTGGTGGTGCTGTACGGGACCGCCCCTGGCGACGGGTGGCGTTGTGTGGCCCGCTCGGTGAGGACCCCGCTGGTGGTGGATGCCGACCGGGGCCAGAGGGAGCGGACGGCCCGGGCGGCCCTCGGCGAGCCTGATCCGTCATCAGCGCCATCAGCGTTCATCACGACGCCCTGGTCGAGGTGGAGCGCCGGAGCTCCCCGGCGTCCAGCAACTCGGGCATGTTCTTCCACCCACTAGCTGCGGGAGGGGTGCCCGCTCTGGCCGGGTGGGCGCGGTCGGCTGCCCGGGGCCGGAGGTCCTTCACCTGAGGGGAAGGCGCTGGTACGGGCGCTCGGCTTCGACATCACACCCTAGGCGTGTCCTCGCTCGGTGCTGCGGGTGCGGGGCGCGGGAACCCGGGCGGCGGTGGCGGTGTTCCTGGAGGAGCACGAGACCCCCGACGGCCTGTCGGGCCGCTTCGGCGGGGCCAGTCCGATCTCCCATGCCCTGGAGCTGGCCGACCGTGCAGCAGCTTCCCTACGTGGTGCTGACCCGGGGTGCGCAGATCAGGGTGTACGCGGCCCGGCACCGGGGGTGGGGCGGAAGGGCCGAGCCGAGACCTTCGTCGAGGCCAACCTGACCTTGCTTCCCGACGACCGGCCGGCTATCTGCCGCTGCTCTTCGGCGCCGAGGCGCTGCTCCCGGGGGCACGCTTCGAGCAGATCCTCGAGCGTCTCGAGACTGCGGCGACCGGGCCTCGCCGAGCGGCTCCGGGAGCGCGTCTACAACGAGGTCGTGCCCGCCCTGGCCACGGCGGTCGCCGCCGCACCGCGGCCGGGAGCGCCGGTCCGGCGAGCGACCTGCGCCGCACCTGTACGAGACGGCCCTGGTCATCCTCTTCCGGCTCCTCTTCATCGCCTACGCCGAGGACAAGGGACTCCTGCCCTACCGGTCCGAACGGGACTTACCGGCGCCACGCCCTGAAGACCCTGGCCCAGGAGCTGGCCGACCTGGCCAACGAGGGGCAGCTCCACCTCGGACCCGGCGGCCACCTCGGACTGGGATCAGGTGCAGCAGCTCTGTCCGGGCCGTCGACCACGGCAACCGCGACTGGGGCGTGCCCGCCTACGACGGCGGCCTCGTTCAGCGCCGACCCGGAGGTCAGCCCGGTCGGCGGCCGCATCGCCGGCGCTGGACGCTGACCAACGCCGAGTTCGGGCCGGCGCTGCTCGCCGGCTCCTCGTCGATCTCAGGCCGGAGCGAGGTGCACGGGCCGGTCGACTTCCGCAGCCTCTCGGTGCGCGAGTTCGGCACCATCTACGAGGGTCTGCTCGAGTCCGAGCCTGCTCGGTCGCCACGACCGACCTCACCGCTGGACAAGGACGGCGACCTACATCCCGGCCGAGAAGGGCGACGCCGTCGTCGTGCGCCGCAGGCGCGGTCTACCTGCACAACCGCTCCGGGCGCCCGCAAGGCCACCGGCTCCTACTTCACCAAGCCGTTCGCCGTCGAGCACCTGCTCGACCACGCCCTGGAGCCGGCGCTCGACGACCACCTCGCCCGGCTGCCGGCGCTGCTCGACGCCGGGGACGAGGCACGCCGCCGCCGAGGCGCTTCTTCGACTTCCGGGTCGCCGACATCGCCATGGGCTCCGGCCACTTCCTGGTGGCCGCCGTCGACCACATCGAGGCGCGCCTCTCCGCCTTCCTGGCCCAGCACCCGCTCCCGGGGGTCGCCGACGAGCTGCAGCGGCTGCGCAAGACCGCCGCTCGACAGCCTCGGGGAGCTGGCCGCCGGGATCGGAGATCGAGCAGGCCGCCCTGCTGCGCCGACAGATCGCCCGCCGCTGCATCTACGGCGTCGACCTGAACCCGATCGCCGTCGAGCTGGCCCGCCTCGCCCTCTGGATCCACACCTTCGTCCCGGCTCTGCCGCTCTGCGCTTCCTCGACCACACCCTGGTCTGGGGCAACAGCCTCACCGGGCATCGGCACTCGTCGACGAGGCCGGCGGCAGTCGCTGGAGGGCAAGCAAGCCCGCCGGAGACGACTCTCGCTGGCCCGCGACCAGATCGTGGAGCCGCTCAACTGGGCAGGCCCGGAGCCGCCTGAGCGGCTGGGCCGCATCTCCGACGCCACCGCCGCCGAGATTGACGGAGGCCCGAGAGGCGCAGCCGAGGCGGCCCGAGACGCGGTCGAAGCCTGCCGCGCTACTCTTCGACCTCGGGTCGCCGCCCGCTCGGCGAGGTCGAGCCGCTGATCGACATCTCGGCCGAGGTAGCCCGAGATCGACCCGGACCGGCCATGCCGCCGCATCGAGGAGCTGGCTGGCAGCCTCAACGGCCCTCCACTTCCCGGTCGCGTTCCCGAGGTGTTCCTGCGCGCCGGGCCGGGCTTCGACTGCATCGTCGGGAACCCGCCGTGGGAGAAGCTGCATGTCGAGGAGCTGGCTTCTGGGCCCTGCGCTTCCCGGGCTGAAGAGCGCTTCCGTCGGCAGAGCATGAACGCGCTCGATCACGCCTCAGAGCCGGCACGCCCGACCTCGTCGCCGAGTACGAACGGGAGGTGGCAAGCGGCTGAGACGCATGAGGCCGGTTCTCACGGGGCCCTATACCCGGCCTGGGCACAGGTGATCCCGATCTCTACAAGGCGTTCTGCTGGCGCTTCTGGCACCTGGTCGGCGAGGGCGGGGCGGATCGGTGTCGTGCTTCCCCGGTCGGCCCTCTCGGCAGCGGGGAGCGCTACCGTGGCGCGAGACAGTGCTGGACGAGGGGCCTTCGAAGACGTGACCCTGCTGCTGAACAACCGGCAGTGGGTCTTCGACGACGTCCAGCCCCAGTACACGATCGGGCTGGTCGTCGATCCGCAGAGGGCGCCGAGCATGTGCGGCCTGGTCGCACATCGTGGCCCGTTCCGGTGACGCGCCATCCGTACCTGCCGGGCGCTCGAGACAGCCCGTCGAGTTCCCGGTGGCCGGAGTTCGTGACCTGGTCCACGGGCGCCGCCTTCCCGCTGACTCCCGACGCCGGAGGCGGCCGAGGTGTTCCTGAAGCTGCGGCGGCATCCCGGTTCGACTCCACGAGCGACCCGTGGGCGCGCGGCCCGTCCAAGCGACCTGAACGCCACCAACGACAAGGACCACATGATTCTCGACCCGAGGTCCACGGACGGCCTGTGGCCTGTCTACAAGGGGGCGTCCTTCGACCTGTGGGATCCGGACACCGGCGAGTACTACGCCTGGGCTGAGCCGGTCGCACATTGCCACGGTACCTGCAGGAGAAGCGGCTTGCAGCAGGAGCAGCACAGCCAGTTCGGCCTTCTGCGGGTTGCCCGCGAGGTCGCTTGCAGACCCCAGCACGCTGCCGTGCCGCGCCCCGCGGATCTGCCTTACCGCGATGTCAGCCCGGGCTCGACCGACAGTCGCACCGTCGATCGCGCTCTCGTGCCCCCCGACGTGGTTGTCAACCACAAGGCGCCCTATCTTCTGTTCGCTGGGCGGACTGCACCGCGCACGAAGCGTTCTCCTCGGCGTGCTTGTGCTCGATCCCCCTCGACTGGTACGCCCGGCGCTTCGTCGAGACTACACCTGAACCTTCACATTGCTGAACGGCTTCCCAATCCCAGTCCCGTCGCAGCTGACAGCCCCTGGCCGTCGAGCTGGTCGAGACAGTTGCTGGCCGTCTGGCGGCCGTCGACGACCGCTACGCCGACTGGGCGACGGCGGTCGGCGTGCCAGTGGCGAGCGTCGACGACCCGGACGGAGAAGGACGACCTGATCGCCGAGCTCGACGCCGCCGTGGCCCTGCTCTACGGCCTTGACGAGGCCGACGTGCGGGTGATCTTCGAGACCTTCCACGTGGGCTGGGACTACGAGCCCCGCCTGGATGCCGTGCTGAGCACTTCCACCGCTGAGGTCGCTGGCATGAAGCCCGAGTTCCTCGTCAACCGTGCCGGCGAGACCGTCGCCGACGCCATCAACGGCCATCTCGAGCTTCCTGCTTGCGAGCCGGGCCAAGCCGTTCGAGCTGGCCATCTCCACCGCCTACTTCAACCCGGCGGCTTCGGCCTGCTCGCCGACGAGCTCGAGACGGTGGCGCAGCGTGCGCCTGGTGCTGGGCGCGAGCCGGATGGGCCCGAGCGCGAGCTCCGCCACCTCGACCCGACGAGCGGACCCGCAGCGAGATCGAGCGCGGCTCGGCTGCGTCGGCGCGCTGGAGGGTCACACTCGGACGCTGGAGCGGGACCGTGACCTGCTCGGCTTCACGCTCGAGGCGGACGGCGCTGGCCGCACGCCTGATCGCGTGGCTCGCGCTCGGACGGCGGTCGAGGTGCGCCGCTACGAGGACGGCTTCCTCCACGGCAAGACGCTTCCTCGTGACCACCAACGACGAGGGCGCCATCGTCGGGCTCGTCGAACCTCACCTACGCCGGGCTCGCCATCAACAACGAGCTGAACCTGGGGCAGTACCAGCCGCAGGTCGTCGGCAGGTGCGCGGCGTGGTTCGACGACGTGTGGGAGCGCGTCGGCGCCCTTCGACCTCGCCGGCCATCTACGAGGCCCGCTACGAGCCGCACAACCCCTACCTGATCTACCTGCGCATGCTCTACGAGCGGTACGGCGCCGAGGTGGAGGAGGAAGCCGGAGGCGGCGATCGGCATCCACCTGACCACCTTCCAGCAGGACGGCGTCTGGCGGGCGCAGCGCATCCTCGACCGAGCACCACGGCGTGCTGGTCGCCGACGGCGTCGGCCTGGGCAAGACCTTCATCGCCGGGGAGCTGATCCGCGAGGCGGTGCAGGAGCGCCGCCAGCGCGTGCTGCTCGTCAGCCCCGCCGCGCTGCGCGACGGCCCGTGGCGCGCACTTCCTCGACTGCGCCACCAGCTCGGGGTCGAGTGCGTCTCCTACGAGGAGCTCTCCGACGACCGGCAGCTCAACCCGGACGGGGACGGCGACCACCTCGCGCTTCGACATGGACGAGTACGCCATGGTGGTCATCGACGAGGCGCAGGCCTACCGCAACCCGGACACCCAGCGGGCCGGGGTCCTGCGCCGGCTGCTCGAGGGCACGCCGCCCAAGGACCTCGTCCTGCTCACCGCGACCCCGGTCAACAACAGCCTCTGGGACCTCTACTACCTGCTCGGCTACTTCATCCGCAACGACGCCGCCTTCGCCGACGCCGGGCATCCGCTCGCTGCGGGACCACTTCGCCGAGGCGATGGCCCTCGACCCCGACGACCTCTCACCGGACAAGCTCTTCGACATCCTCGATGCGGTCGCCGTGCGCCGCACCCGCCACTTCGTGAAGCAGTACTACCCGCAACGACCACGTCATGGTCGACGGCGACGAGGTCGCGATCACGTTTCCCGAAGCCACGTGGTGCACGCGGGTCGCCTACGACCTCGAGGCGCTGCTGCCGGGCTTCTTCGACCGGTTCGCCCACGCCCTGGACTGCGGCGAGGACGAGTGCGACCACGAGGCACCGAGGCTCGCCGAGCGCCGGTCCTGAGCCTCGCCCGCTACGCGCCCTCGCAGTACCTGCGCACTGGCCGAGAGTCAGAGGCCTACGAGATCTGCAGCTCGCCGGCCTGCTGCGCTCGGGGCTCCTGAAGCGGTTCGAGTCGTCTCCGTACGCCTTCGCCCTCACCTGCCGGCGGATGGCCGACAGCCACGACGCCTTCCTGGATCTTCTCGACACGAGGGCTGGTGGTCACCGGGACAGGCCCTGGCCGAGTGGATGCGCACCGACTCCGACGAGCTCGACGCGCTCGGATCGACGCTGCACCGGTGAAACGCTCGACGGCGCATCGCGCCTACGACGTGGAGGCGCTGCGGGCCGACGTGGAGGCCGACCGGGACCTGCTTCGCGCTTCGCAGCCGAGGCCGGCGAGGTCGACCGGCACAACGACGACCCGAAGCTGCGCCGCGCTGGCCGAGGAGCTCGCGAGATCGCCGCCGAGGCCCGCGAGGAGGGGATCGGCTCGGAGACACGTCGGCGACAACGCGAAAGGTGATCATCTTCACCTACTACGCCGACACGGTCGACTGGATCCGCGACGTACCTGGAGCACGGCATGCTGAGCGACGACCCGGACCTTGTCCGCTACCGCGGCCGGCTGCGCCCGGTCACCGGCGTCGAGGGCAGACAAGACGGACGTGCTCTGGGGCTTCGCCCCCGAACCACCGACGCCCCGTCGGGCGCGACGAGGACCGCTACGACATCCTGGTCGCGACCGACGTGCTCGCCGAGGGCGTCAACCTCCAGCAGGCCCGGCACATCATCAACTACGACCTGCCCTGGAACCCGATGCGGCTCGTGCAGCGGCACGGTCGCATCGACCGGATCGGCAGCCACCCACGACCGCGTCTTCCTGCGCTGCTTCTTCCCGACCGGCAACTCGACGCGCTGCTCCGCCTTGAAGAGCGCCTACAGCGCAAGATCGCGCAGGCCGCCCGGTCGATCGGCGTGGAGGACGAGGTGCTTCCCGGGTCGGAGGCCGCCGACTCGTCTTCACGGAGACCCGCGAGGAGATCGAACGGCTGCACGTGAGGACGCCGCGCTCTTCGAAGAGGCCGGCGAGCGGGGCGACGCCTACTCCGGCGAGGAGTATCGGCAGGAGCTGCGGCCGGGCTTGGAGAACCCGGACCTGGCCCGCCGCCTCAGGGCGCTGCCCTGGGGATCGGGCAGCGGAATGGTCCGCGCCGGCGCCGACCCGGGTTCGTGTTCTGCGCGCGCGTCGGCGACCACCCGGACCCCCTGTACCGGTACGTGGGGATGGCCGACCCGTGCGCCGGAGATCGTCGCCGACACCCTCACCTGCCTGGCCCACGCGCACGCCGACGCCGACACCTGACCGGGTGCTC
>CAWCKM010000051.1:0-59789 GCA_963796125.1 Nitrospirota bacterium | reverse complement strand
TAGGAGATCGAGCTCTTCCCATTTTGGCAAGGCCGATGAGGACTGTAGAATCGCAGACGACTCTCAACTCTTGAGAGCCTTCCTGAGCCTTTCTATGCTTTTAAACTCTTTTCCCAGTCGTTCTTCGCTGTAGTCTATTACAGCTACATTATTTTCACTGAGAAACTCTATGAATTCCCACATTGAAAGACCTGACAGTTCTGTTGATCTACCAAGTGACAGTATCTTTTCCTTGTAGCACTTCAGGGCCAGGAGCTTTCTTGTCTCTTTCGTATTGCTTTCTTTGAAAGACCATGAGACGATAGGGTGTGATAGTAGGCTTTGTAGATCTATGACAATGCCTTTATCTGAATAAATTCCTCCGATATATGTTAGGTGTTACACTTGTATAAATAATAACATTTCACAGAAAATCTGAAAACATTTTCTATCAAACATCAGATATATGGAATCCTTAAAGCAGGGTATTGTAGCAAAAGCACAAAATTGCAATCCATATTTAAATACATCGACTTTCAACTGTAGCAAAATATATCAGAAAATACAGAAAATAGTAGCAATAGATGGGAAAATACGGAATTGCAATTATGGATAAAAATAAATAAGTTAGCTTAAAACTCAGGCCAGAAGCCCATTTGCTAAAAAACTGTTCTGATTATATCCTAATGCTTAGCGCTGTTGTCCCCTTTCTTCTATCTTTTATGATCGATTGTAAAGGATATTTTGCCATAGGTCAAAGTTCCTTATGCCTGCAATGCCTTTTGGCAAAGTCCACGGTTCCCATTGAGGGCGCTGCTTTTACAGTATTGAGTAAAATCTGTTACATCCCCAATTCCTTCACCAACTATGTTAATAATTTGCCTGTTTGAACAAAGGAAATTTGATGGCCTGCCATTTCTTCATTAAAGAAATATTTTGCAAGGCGATCATTCCACTCAAGATAACTCATTTTAGATTTTTGCTTTCGATTATAAATTAGGCACTAAGATATGAAGAATGAGGGTCCCTTCTCTTCTTTACCACCTTCCCCGCAATGGTGAAAAAGGTGGATATTAAAGTCCTTTTTCTAAAAGCTTACCTTTCCTTCCATGCACTTATATAGAGCAAATCAAGAAGTTCATTTATTTTCTATATGCCCGCCGCACGATAATATCCCTGTCTTCTCTCTCTGTAACTTCAAGAAAATCAGCCACCCATTTCGGGCCTATATGTTCCACGGATGCAAACTTGCTCCTTATTTTCCTAAGACCCTCAATAACAAGTTTATTTTTTATGAAAGACTTGAACTCTGCAGCAAGCCCTTCAAGACCACCGGGGAAATGCTCAACACAATAATAAATATCATAAGCATCTTTCTCTTCATCCTCTCATACATGGCCATGCCTTTCATAACGAGGAATGGGACGATCCCTGCAACCTTAAAGCTTGCTGTGTCTTTAGCAATACGTAAATCTCGAACCATAAACAGGGGACAAAACCCACGCATTGTGTAAAAGACACAGCAAGCTTTAAGGTTGCAGGGATTGTCCCATTCCTCGTTATGAAAGGCATGGCCATGTATGAGAGGATGAAGAGAAAGATGCTTATGATATTTATTATTGTGTTGAGCATTTCCCCGGTGGTCTTGAAGGGCTTGCTGCAGAGTTCAAGTCTTTCATAAAAAATAAACTTGTTATTGAGGGTCTTAGGAAAATAAGGAGCAAGTTTGCATCCGTGGAACATATAGGCCCGAAATGGGTGGCTGATTTTCTTGAAGTTACAGAGAGAGAAGACAGGGATATTATCGTGCGGCGGGCACACACCAGAAAATAAATGAACTTCTTGATTTGCTCTATATAAGTGCATGGAAGGAAAGGTAAGCTTTTAGAAAAAGGACTTTAATATCCACCTTTTTCACCATTGCGGGGAAGGTGGTAAAGAAGGAGAAAGATACTAGACTCTTCATATCATGTTTCCCTGAATTTATAATCGAAAGCAAAAATCTAAAATGAGTTATCTTGAGTGGAATGATCGCCTTGCAAAATATTTCTTTAATGGAAGAAATGGCAGGCCGTGAAATTTTGCTTTATTCAAACAGGCAAATTATTAACATAGTTGGTGAAGGAAATGCAATGCTATCAACTTGATTCAATACTGTAAAAGCAGTGCCTTCATAATGGGAAGCTGCTGGGTCTTTGCCAAAAGGCATTGACAAAATAAGGAACTTTGACCTATGGCAATATATCTTTACACCCGATCACCGCCAGCAGCAACTGTAGATAAAGCTCAGCCTTGGCGATGAAGCATATTAGTTCTTTAGCAAATGGGCTTCTGGCCTGAGTTTTAAGCTAACTTATTTATTTTTATCCATAAATTGCAATTCCGTATTTTCCGTCTGTTGCTCTATTTTCTGTATTTTCTGATATATTTTGCTACAGTTGAAAGTCGATGTATTTAAATATGGATTGCAATTTTGTGCTTTTGCTACAATACCCTGCTTAAGGATTCCATATATTAGATATTTGATAGAAAATGTTTTCAGATTTTCTGTGAAATGTTATTATTTATACAAGTGTAACACCTAACATATATCGGAGGAATGTATGTCAGATAAAAGCAGTCATAGATCTACCAGAAGACCTCTATCAGACATGGTCTTTCAAAAGAAGCAATATCGAAAGAGACAAGAAAGCTCCTGGCCCTGAAGTGCTACAAGGAAAAGATACTGTCACTTGGTAAATCAACGGAACTGTCAGGTCTTTCTATGTGGGAATTCATAGAGTTTCTCAGTGAAAATAATGTAGCCGTAATAGACTACAGCGAAGAACAACTGGGGAAAGAGTTTAAAAGCATAGAAAGGCTCAGGAAGGCTCTCAAGAGTTGAGAGTCGTCTGCGATTCTACAGTCCTTCTATCAAACCTCTCTTTGATGAACTGAGAAATAAGAATTTCAGAATTAGCGACGGAAGGTGAGCACAAAGAGAATGAAATTTGATCCTCTCAAGCCTTATAACGAACTTCCTTTGCTTCCACCGAAGGAGAATATCGAGACAAACACCATTCTGAGAAAGGCTGTTACCGCAGGCAGGGCATTGGCAGAACTTAAAGGACTTGGAGGGACGATCCCCAATCAGGCTATGCTGTTAAATACCATTGTCCTTCAGGAAGCACAGTCGAGCTCGGAAATAGAAAATATCATTACTACTACCGATGCCTTGTTTAAGGCACTGACTGCGAAAACAACTCAAATCGATGCAGCAACAAAAGAGGTTCTTAGATATCGGGAGGCGCTTTCCGAGGGATACCGCACACTCAAGAAAAGACCCTTTCTCACAACAAATCTCTTCATCAACATTTATCAGACCATTAAAGAAAACCAGTCGGGCATTCGAAATGTACCTGGCACACAGATTAAGAATATAGCTACTGGAGAAGTAATATACACTCCTCCTGAAGGAGAAGCGATTATCAGGAATAAATTAAAAAATCTGGAAGATTATATTCATACAGACAACGCTATTGACCCTCTGATCAAGCTTGCCGTCATCCATTATCAATTTGAGGCTATTCACCCCTTCACTGACGGGAACGGTAGAACCGGCAGGATACTGAATATTCTCTTCCTGGTTCTGAAGGACATTCTTGATTTCCCGGTCTTATATCTGAGCAAGTACATCATCGAAAACAAGAACGATTATTACCGGTTGCTACGGAATGTCACAGAGAAGACGAAATGGGAACCTTGGATACTTTTTATGCTGGAGGCAATGGAGCAAACTGCAACACACACCAGGAAAAAGATTATTGCCATACGTGAACTTCTCGAAAGGACTCTGAAGCTTGCAAAAGAGCGTTTACCGTCCAGGGTCTATTCCAAGGAACTGATCGAGCTTCTTTTCCATCAGCCCTATACCAAAGGGCAGTTTCTTGTGGATGCTGATATTGCCGAGAGAAAGACCTCTGCAGAATATTTAAGGGAACTTGAAAAGATAGGGGTTTTAAAATCGAAAAAATTAGGCAAGGAAAACATTTATCTTAATGTAAAGCTCTTTGATTTGTTATCAAAATAACATGTCCATGACTTGGACATATATTAAAAACGTGTCCAAATTTTGTTGCTTTTTGGACACGTTCATGTGATGTGTCCATAACGTGGACATGAGGATGAAAGAGAAAGATGCTTACGGAAGCTTGATAACAAAGCCTTGATTATCACTGCAAGAGATATGAACAAGCGGGAGCGCAGAAGATATGCAAATTAGTACCTTTAAAGCAATGACAATAGCAGACGCAAGCGAGTATTTTGACGACACACGATATCTTCGACTTTGAAGATATAACGGAAGTTACGGACATGAACTTCTGATTACAGAAAAAGGATTACATTGGAGCCCGATATAATATTCCTTTAAAAAAATTAAAGCAGAGCAAAGAAGTTCATAAAAGCGAAGACCTGCTTATCAAAGAGTGTCTTACATAAAGGACCGGATGTATTCGCCCTCGCCTTCCTCAAATGAGATTCTGCATACCCTGATAGCTTCTGTTCGCACTCCTGCACTCTGAGGGTTTATCCCAGAGCTTATAGCGCTCTTGACAAGAATCTTGTTTAAGAGTCTGTCCTGACAAACCTAAGCGCGGTCACAGAATGTGTGAAATAAGATATCAAGATTATAATATGACTTACGTGATATGTTTTCTGCTATACTGAAACTGAAATAATAAATATATAGGAAGGGGTGATTGCCATGAAAGCTGGCACCGCGATTAAACTGGAAAAGGCAAAGGAAGAAGCACTTGAGAGGCTGGTTAAGACAGGTCTTTTCCTAAGCAAGGATGAAGCCGCAAGAGCAGCCATCATTAAATATGCCTCAGACATGGGAATTCTGGACCCACGTATATTGTGGCAGAAGATTGCAGGTCGCAATAGAAGAAAGGTTTCTCCGGGGCAATTAATGAAAGACCTTGACACCATCGAGAATGAGGCCTAGAGTCTTTCTCGACACGAACATTTTTGTCTTCTCTTTTGAGTTCCCTGAATCCAATTCAAATAAAGTCATAGGCCTTCTCAACAAAGGCCAAGTTGAAGCAATAACATCCGAGCAGGTGCTTAAATCGCATCAACCGATTATTAAGCATTTTCCGGACTCCTCCTTCTCATCCCACCAGTTGCATAAAGTCAGCATTATTAGCTCTGCAAACCCTTATAGACAGTCAATTTACAGACATTTTGCACCTCATAAAGGAATTCACTATTAGTGATCTCCTTGAGATTGCCACGTCACTCCGTTCCTCGCAATGACATCGTGTCTTTTCGTCATTGTGTGTCATTGCGAGCGAAGCGAAGCAATCTTTTTTTACAACGTTTAGGTTTACTATGACTTTTACAGAAGAAACCATGCCTTTGTCTTTGACACTCTGATTCTTTGAAGATTCAGAGCCTTGAGCTTCCGGATTTTTGTACTATGAGAGGGTTCAGGTTCGAGTGTTTGTTTCTAAGAATATTGTTTTGATACTACTTATTCTCCACTGAAATCTCGCTATTTATTCGGCTCCAGAGATGATTAACTTCTTGCCCTGCAGTTCCTAATAATATAATGAGTATCATGGATATGAGTGCGATGAGAAGGCCATACTCGACAAGCACCTGACTAATTATGCTGCGTGGGTCTTTGTTATCTTTACTGCGTTTTACATCAAGTTCTTTCAGGGTTTTCATTTATCCTCATTCATCTTATCGATTTTTCATTGTTTTTTCTTTAAAATTGTGCAGATTTTGTGCCAGGATGTAAATATAGGAGATATTGATTTTTAATCATAGAAAATGAATTTAGGTTTGGAAAAATGTGAGCAGATGACGAAATTTGTCTTTTTTGGCTGTCGAGGTTTGCAAGCTATAATCAGATGAGAACATTATTTTCCTAAATACAGTTATTGACGGGAAATTCTCCAAAGTCTTGAACTAAACATTGCACAGACATAGAACAAAATTGCAAGAAGATAAAGAGAATTTAGACCGTAAATCATGCTAATATATTCACTCGCACCGCCGATAACGACCCCGACTAATTGGTCCCAAATGCTGTGGCAGTGTCAGACACGTTTCTAAAAGAGTGAGAAAATATTAAGCTGGCGAAAAAAAGTGGCATACCGAACCAGATCGATGAAACAAGCACTCGCAGGATGTATGGAAATTCCAATATAAAATAAGGTTGCATTAGATAGCCGAGTGCTAATGAGGCAAACAAGCCAAGATAGAAAAACTTTATTGAGATTTTGAGGTTACACAGAATTAGTAGATTTCCCATCAAAATTACCACTAAAATTGATCCGATAACAATCGCATTTACTACCCAAGTAGATCCAAAAAATAGGGCTATACTTGTAATCGATCGAGTTTCAAGAAGCATGAATCCAGCTCCAAGAAAAAAAAGATTTAGGTAATTCAACATCCCTGACATGTTTCCTGCGATCATCAGTGTAGCAATAGCTGACAAAACGATGACGGCTAACACATATATATATATTTCTGGTATTTGAGGTTTAGACAGGTAGAGATGTGGCCAGTTATCCGTAGATAGTACTGTGCTTGCTTTCACTTTCTGAAAAGGGCCAGGGGACGGTGATATTAACTCCTCAACTTTTGACAAGCGATTATTATTTAATACAGTCTCAGGACCATAGGCGAAAGCGATCGAGCCAAAGGGACTATTAGGTGTAGTAAATAATCTTGGTTCAGCACCGAAAGCTTTTGTAAGACTCCAATATAGGCGCTCTCCCATCCATATTCTGGTACTTCCCAGGTGAACTATGAAAATTGAATTATTATCCATATGCTTCTGCACATCTTTAAAGGATTCAACGGTATACATGAAACTCTCGAGTCTTAGAGTCGATAAAGCAGTCAACTGGTGATGGGAATCCAGAGCGTTCATCACAATCAAATCGTATTTTTCTTGGTTTTTCCTTAAGAATGAACGGGCATCGTCGTTTATTGTAAGCACTCGTGGATTCAGGTATGGTTTGTGAGGATGAAGCGAATATCCGAGATCAATGATAACTGGATCAATCTCAACAACATCTACTTTTTCAGCACCATTAAGTAGGGCAATAGTTGCGTCATTCCCCGCTCCCCCTCCAAGCACAAGAACCTTGTGAGGTTTGCGAAAATGATATGGCAAACGGTAATAGGGTATCCAATTGCTGAGGGCAGGATGCTTAGAGAGTGATTCAGAAAACAACAATGCATCCTGTATACGAGTCTTATCAACGAATATTTGATATCCAAGAAATTCTTTGGAATTTTCGGCACGTGATTGATACGATTCCCACCACACTCTGTAATAAGGAGACCACTCTCCCTTTAAGACAAATGTTGCAAAAATTGCTATCAAAATATACAGAATATTCAGATAATATTTTGAACCCTTCAGATTTTTCCTTAGCAAGAAGAGTGTCGTAAGACCACCTATCGAAAACCAAACAAAAGGAGCAGATTGTATATACGACAGCAGAGTAAAGCAGGCTACACCGAGAATACTTCCGAGAAGATCATAAGCATACGCAATGAGGCGATTTTCAAATTTATTAAGACTCTGACCAAGACGGAATCCCAGCGGGACAAAAAATAAGAAATTACTAAAAAACACAATAAAGACAATGATGGGTACCGGAAGGTCTGGATACTTAACACTACTACCAGCCCAGATAACATTTTCGGATAAATCGATAATAGAGCCAAATACACCGACAAACAATATTAAAACAATGACTGCTGTAAAAATCACAGGAAATATCTGAAATAGATCGTATTTTTTGTCTACTAAAATGCTTCCAAAACCTAAGCCCAAGAATGCTGACAAAATAAGAAAATTGTTGAAATAAGCTATAACTTGAACACTGGAACTGGTAAAACGAATAATGGCAAGTTCTAAGAAAAGTGATAGAAAACTTATTGCAATAAGTTCAATTACTGCTGTCCTATCATTTAAAAACTTCCGCATTTGATAGCTTCAGTTGGTATTACTAAATATAAATATACAATATTCAATAGTGATTAGTTGCTTTAAACTTCAATAAGCAATTTATGCTAATCACCGAAGAATTAAGCAGCTTAATGTGGATGACAAATTTTGTCTTCCTGCCAAAGAGCATAGAGCAAAGACAGAGGCAAGTAGAAAAAGCAATGAGCATAAAAGTCTAAGAGCATAACCCCACCCAGCCTCCCCTTGGTAAGCGATAGAGGAATGAGCAGAGGAGCAATAGCATAGAGCTGAGATCATTACCATTCTATGAGATATCAAAGAATGTCTTCCAGAAGGAGATTATTGCTAACCTTGCATTTGTTTTTTGGAATGTTTATTCAAGAATAAGAAGCCTCAGGCTGTTTAATAAAAGCTGCTTATTTTGATCCGATATTTCTCCTATCTGCTCTCTGAGCCTTCTATTGTCAATTGCCCTTATTTGATCAACAATAATATCGGAATCACTTTTGAGGCCAGCCTCGCCTTCTTTCAAGTGGATACGCAATATCTTAGCCTGACGATTAACCCGTGTTGTGATTGGGCAGATTATAACACTCGGATGTGCTTGATTTAAAAGATTGGTCTGGACAACAACCACGGGTCTTATTTTGCCAGGTTCTGTTCCGAATCTTGGATTAAGATCAGCAGTATAAACATGAAATTTGCGGATTGTCATTCCGGGATCTCATCTTCGATGAGTTCTAGTTCACGTAATACTTCTATCGACGATTCCGAGATCATCTGCGATTCTTTTTTAAATTGTGCTTTAAGCAGTCTTCTCCTGATAAACTTATTGTAAAAAATCAACGCTTCATTTATATAGGCATTTCTCGGCTTCTGTATCGACCCGATGATGTCCTCAGTTTCAGCGAATACATCGTCCTTTACTTTTAACGAAAGCATCTTGGACATGTCAGTATACCTCCTAAAGTAGTATTACCAATAGTATATACCAATAAATAGTGTTAGTCAATGTGTGACGGGCCGAATTCTTGATGACCGCATATTGTTGGAAAGATAACTATAACCTCTTGAAGCACGCACTATATATCGATTTATGGATATTGAATTTGAGTTAAATCTTAACTATCACACTTTGATGCTTTAAGCCCTTTTTCTTTCTATTAAATATCCTGATTCATATTTATGAATGATACTGGATATGAGCGTATGGTCACGAACTCCCTCCTGAGCAGCAATAACCTGTACTCTGATCCTCCAAATCCTTTGATGATATCCGAAATATTTATTCTTGCTTATCTTTTTGTAATGTATTCTTCTGCATATTCACCAAACGCCTCTGACATTCATTTTCATATTGGCTGACGGCGTATTGATGCCCATGGTGCCTCGTCGGGATAATGCCTTTTTTGTTGAACAATCCTGCGCAATTACCTTTTTCTTTTTCGCCAGCATATAAAGAATCGTCCAATGAATATGCAACTATCGGTCTTAACCCTCTACCCGCATATTCAAGTGTTTTGAATAAGTAACCGATAAACGATCCCGAATAGCGGTAGCAACGTATACAGCTCTCAATACGCTTTTGAATTAAATACTCATATCCTTTCCAACGAGAAATTTTAGGACAACGTTCGATCCATTCATCAATAGTGAACCTAACCAACTTAATAATTTCTTGCCTGGCTAATATATTTCCTTTTTGAGCAATTCTCACTAACGCAATACTAATAATATCTCGTATAGACTTATCATCTTTATCCGCCGGAGTGAGAAAGGTATAAAGTTTGTCATCGTATTTACGAAGAATAATATTAACCTCGCTTTGCTCCGATATGGTTTTGTTCCATTTCGCCGAGATGTAATCCATCGTCTTGGAAATTTATGATCTAAAGCCCGAGTAACTCTGTCCCAATCGATACCGCCGATTTCTCTTCTTATGTTCTTTTGAATGAATCGATAAATTTTAGGAGCATATCCTCGTATCCAGGAACTATTGAATGTATGGGGCTGTTTCTTTATGAGAAGTCTGTTTATGATTTTCACAGCAGAATCAAAATCCATTGTGCAATTTTTTAAGCAAACAATAGAAAAAGAATAAAAGGATGACGGCTCTATTTTCAAAATAACATGACTATGATTTACCTCTAAGGGAACCGAAGGCTCGGAATTATCTGTGGTATAATTTAAATAATATAAAAAGGGGGGCATTTATACAATGAAGGCAACTGCAGAAAAGATAAATCCTGAAGACTATATCCTTTCCGTTCTCTCTCCGGAAGACAGGCTTGATGCAACATTTAAGATAGCGAAAGAGGCTTTCAAGAAGACCAGACTCACCGTGAAGGATATAGAACAGTCTGTTCAATTGATCAGGAGAAAGATTTACGGAAAGAAAAAGTAAAGTTGTCATTGACACCAGCATCCTCATTTCCGCCTTTGCCTTTGGTGGAATTCCAGAAAAAGCTGTTAAAAAGGCATTCCAATCCGCAGAAATATATGTCTCCCCTGACTTATTAAAAGAATATCGAGAAGTGCCTTTGGCCCTTGAAGTTGAGGGGAAAATTGATCATATACAACTAAAAGCATTGATTTCCGGTATTGCTACGTTTGTCACAAAGGCTAAAATTGTTTATCCTGCAAAAAGAGTATCAGTCTGTAGAGATCCAAAAGATAACATGATTCTTAATTGTTGCCTGGCTGCTGGAGCAGAATTCTTAATTAACAGGTGATAAGGATCTTCTCGATATAATTAACCCGCCCTTCAACCTGAAGATTATAACGCCGAAAGAGTTTATCAAAATTTAAGAGATAAACGATTTCCCCAAGATGTTTTCCCACTTCAGCGACCTCGGCCAGGTCCCTTGTTCAATAATTACAGGGCGGAAGCTTCCGTGACGCTGAAGTGGTACCGTGAAAAAACTATGTCAAAAAAGGTTCAAATATAACGATTTAGGATATGTGGGTAGTGGCTTGAATAGGCTGCCGGTTGTTTCAGGCAGAGTAGCTTTGTAAAATCTTAGAGAAAATTGGATATTCAATAGACCATCAAACCGGAAAATAAACACACTTGAACCCTGGAACCCTCAGACTCTATAATTCTAATACATAAATTTTTTAAGAAGCTAAATTGGAAAACAATCAACAATGAAAGGAATAATTCTGGCTGGAGGAACTGGGACAAGATTACATCCTGTAACCCAGGTTGTGAACAAACATCTCCTTCCTATATATAACAAGCCCATGATCTATTATCCCCTTTCTACCCTTATGCTTATGGATCTGACAGAAATCCTTATTATCTGTAATAAAGAAGATTTAGAAGTTTATAAGAAGCTCTTCTGGGAAGGTTCCAGCATGGGTATTCATATTTCCTACAGGGTTCAGGAAAAGCCAAGAGGAATTGCAGACGGATTAATCATTGCTGAAGATTTTATTCGGGATGATGATGTATGCCTGATTCTTGGAGATAACATATTCTTCGGTCACGGTTTGCCTGATCTTTTAGTGGGAACACGGAAAGACATAAGCAAAAATGGAGGGGCTACCATATTTGCTTACTGGGTCCACGATCCTGAAAATTATGGTGTTGTCGAGTTTGATGAAAAGGATAATGTTATTTCTCTTGAAGAAAAACCGCGACATCCTAAGTCCAACTGGGCAGTGACAGGACTGTACTTTTTTGACAATGAAGCTGTCGAGATCGCCAAGAATATCAAACCCTCTCATAGAGGAGAACTCGAAATCACAAGTGTAAATGAAGAATATTTGAAGAAAGGGAAGTTAAAGGTAAAGTTAATCGGAAGGGGGTTTGCCTGGTTCGATGCCGGCACCCACGACAGCTTTATAGAAGTAAGCGATTTTATATCAACTATCGAAAGGAAAACAGGGCTTTTAATCGGATGTATTGAAGAAATTGCATATAAAAAAGGATGGATGAATAAGGATCAGCTTATGAAGCTTGCCCAGCCATTGAAGAAAACAGGCTATGGAGACTACCTCCTCAGGATTGCAGAGGGGAAAGAGGGAAGAGGATAGAAAGAAAAGGATTCAAGGGGTCAAGGAGTCAAGGATTCGAGCGGAAATGCTTAAAGTAAGGGGCATAAGGATAGAGAGCGAAGATAAGATAAAAGTTTGGCAAAGGTCTTATCAACTCTGTTTAGATATTTACAGAACAACAAAAGGATTTCCCATAGAAGAGAGATACGGACTGACATCACAGATAAGGAGAGCTGCATTATCAGTTCCAAGTAATATAGCAGAGGGGTATGGAAGAAAAACGACGCCAGATTATATTCGCTCTTTATATATAGCTTATGGCTCAAACTGCGAGTTAGAAACCCAACTACTACTTTCCGGAGATTTAGGTTATCTGAAAGTTGAAGAATTCAACAAACTTCAGGCAGATATAGGAGAAGTTGAAAGGATGCTTAAGGCATTGATAACATCTTTAGAAAATAAACACTTGAACCCTTGAATCCTCGAATCCTGGAATCCTTTTGGTAGCTAAATAGCGAGATATGCCTTTTAAGTTTTCACGGCTTGAAATTCCCGATGTAATCCTTGTTGAACCTTTGCCTTTCAGGGACAACAGGGGTGTCTTTATGGAACTCTATAAATATTCAGACTTTGCCCAGGCAGGGATCAAGGAATATTTTCTCCAGGATAATTATTCCAGATCAGCAAAGAATGTCCTAAGAGGACTTCATTATCAAAAGCATCCCAGGGCGCAGGGGAAATTAATACGTTGCTTAAAGGGAAGTATCTTTGATGTAACTGTAGATATGAGAAATGGTTCTCCAACCTATAGCCGCTGGGTTGGGGTTGAGCTTTCAGAAAATAATAACCTCATGCTTTACATCCCTCCTGCTTTTGCCCATGGTTTTGTAGTCCTGAGTGACTTTGCTGAAGTTTTGTATAAATGCACTGAAGAATACTACTCTGAATATGAAAGAGGGATTATCTGGAATGATCCTGATATCAGTATCAAATGGCCTGTTCATAATCCTATCCTTTCAGAAAAAGACAAAGGACTTCCAATGCTAAAAGACGTTGGTAAAAATTTTTGATTTAAATGGATCTTAGACTAAACGATTTCTCCTCTTAAGAAATGGAGGTCTTATTAAGGATCCGATAACATCTCCTCTCCCTTGATGGGAGAGGTTAAGGGAGAGGGTGGAATAATAGAAGTGGCAGATAGATTAACTCATTTTGCTAAAAACCTTAGAAAGCAATCAACCGATACAGAGCGGGTCGTCTGGAAACATTTAAGAGCCAAGCATTTCAAAGGACTCAAATTCCGGCGGCAGCAACCTGTAGGGAAATATATTGTTGATTTTGTTTGTTTTGAAAAGAAGATAATCATTGAATTGGATGGTGGACAGCATGCAATGCTATCAGAAAAGCAGAAAGATGTTGAAAGGGACAAATGGTTTGAAGCACAAGGATATATAGTTTTACGATTCTGGGACAATGAAGTGTTGATGAATACGCAAGAGGTACTTGAGGTGATAAGGGGACATTGTTTCAATCACCCTCCCCTCAATCCCCTCCCATCAAGGGAGGGGAAGATAAGGAGGGGGCCTCCCATCGAAGGGGGGAAGGTATGGAAGGAGTTCTCCATCAAGGGATTGGAAAATAAGGAGGGAGTTTCCCATTAACGAAAAGGAATGGAATGTTTTCACAAAAAAACCAGAAGAACCAAAATATGAAATTCTTGATTACCGGTGCAAAGGGACAGCTTGCAAGGGAGTTCTTAAGAGTCTTGCAAAGAGCGAAGGGCGAAGAGCAAATAGTAAAGAAAAAGAGCGAAGAGCAAAGGGCAAGGAGTCTCTGTGTTCTGAACTCATTGCCCTGGATAAAGGAAGCCTGGATGTTTCTGATCCGAAGGCTGTCTCGGAGGCGGTTTCACACTTTAAACCCGATGTCATTATTAACTGTGCTGCGTATAATTTTGTTGATAAAGCAGAAGGAGATTTTGACACCGCCTTCAGAGTAAATGCATTGGGGCCTAAAAACCTTGCGTCCATCTGTAAAAAGTATAATGCGCTTCTGGTTCATTACAGCACGGATTATGTGTTCGATGGTGAGAAGGAGGACTTTTACACAGAGGAGGATGAGTCAAAGCCGATTAATAATTATGGTAAGAGTAAATTAGATGGCGAAAAGTTTTTACAACAGGAAACAGATAATTTTTTATTGTTCAGAGTGAGCTGGGTGTTTGGCGAAGGGACGCAGAATTTCTTTTACAAACTGAAAGACTGGATAAAGACCCAGGATGTCGTTAAGGTAGCTTGTGACCAGATCTCTGTGCCTACCTATACTGAGGATATTGTGAAGATGACGATTCATGCTATATATGAGGGAGTAAGAGGAGTCTACCATTTGACAAACAGCGGGTATGCCTCACGTTATGAAACTGCACGTTACTTTGTTGAAAGGCTTGGCCTTACCAATTTGATACTTCCTGTGTGCTCGGAATATTTTTCTTCACCGGCAAAAAGACCTTACTTTTCTGCCATGTCGAATGCTAAAATTTCAAAGACCTTGAATGTTTCTATTCCAGGCTGGAAAGACGGGATTGACAGGTTTATCAAAAGGCTTTTTCTTGAAAATGAGTAGAGAATCCCCCTTTAGCAAAGGGGGAATGAGGGGGATTTTATAAAGAAATGCTTCACTACAATAAAGATTTGAGGCATTGAAAATCTATGGGAATATTTATAATAGATAAAATCTCCCCTGACCCCTCTTTGCCAAAGAGGGGCATAAGAGAAAAGCCTATCGCAGGGTAGGGCTACAGGAATATCTATAGAACATCAAAGAGGAAGTGTGTATGAAAAAACTTCTGGTCACTGGCGGGGCAGGCTTCATAGGCAGTGAATTTGTAAGGCAGGGAGTCAAGCGTGGATATGAGATTGTGGTAGTAGACAAGCTTACTTATGCTGGTGATCTGAAGAGGATAAAAGAGGTTGAAAAGGAGATAACTTTTTACCGGGTTGATATTGTAAATAAAGAATTTGTGGAGTATATATTTGCAAAGGAAAAACCAGAAGCTGTTATCCACTGGGCTGCAGAAAGCCATGTTGACAGAAGCATATCGGATGCTTCGCCATTTATTGAAACAAATATGAAGGGAACTCAGGTTCTGCTTGAGGTCTCTAAACATTATGGAATAGAGAAATTTGTAAACATTTCAACTGATGAAGTTTATGGAGACCTGAAATCTGTTTCTGGAGGAGAAGACAAATTTCGTGAAACAACACCTTTAAATCCCAGCTCCCCGTATTCAGCCAGCAAGGCCTCTGCAGACATGCTTGGAAGGGCTTATTTCAGGACCTATGGAGTGCCTGTAATAACAGTAAGACCATCCAATACATATGGCCCTTTTCAGTACCCTGAAAAGCTCATTCCTGTAATTATCAGCAGAGTGACAGATAATAAACCTGCCCCTCTTTATGCAAAAGGTGAAAATATAAGAGAGTGGCTTTATGTGGAAGATTGTGCAACAGGTATTTATGCTGTACTCGAAAAAGGCAGAGTCGGGGAGGTTTATAACTTAGGCAGCGGTCAGGAGAGAAGGAATATTGATGTTGCAAAGAAGATTCTTTCCTTTCTTGGCAAATCAGAACATCTGATAGAATTTGTTCAGGACAGGCCAGGACATGACTTCAGATATAGTTTGAATTCGGATAAAATAAAAAATGACATTGGCTTCAAAGCTGAGACAGAGTTTGAGATTGGGTTAGAAAAGACTATACAATGGTATGTGGAGAATGAATGGTGGTGGAGAAGGGTTTCTTGTTAGTGCAGTTATATCATTATTGTTTTAATAGGAGTCAAGGATTCAAGGAGTCAAGGGTTCAAGTGTTAAGAGTATTCACTCGGCCACTGGAATCCTGGAACCCTCGAACCCTATAATTTTAGACATGTATTTCCAGGATTTGATTTTGAAACTCCAACAGTACTGGTCAGGGAAGGGGTGTATTCTCCTTCAGCCCTATGACGTTGAGGTTGGTGCAGGCACATTTCATCCTGCGACATTCTTCAGGGTCTTGGGACCTGAACCATGGCGCACTGCCTATGTTGAGCCGTCAAGAAGACCGACAGACGGACGATACGGAGAAAATCCAAACAGGCTCCAGCACTATTATCAATACCAGGTTATATTAAAACCATCTCCTCCGGATAGTCAGGAAGTTTATCTCGAAAGTCTTTCTTATTTGGGTATAGACCCGCTCAAACATGATATACGCTTTGTAGAGGATGACTGGGAATCACCAACCCTCGGTGCCTGGGGTCTTGGGTGGGAGGTCTGGCTCGATGGGATGGAGATTACACAGTTTACCTATTTCCAGCAGGTCGGAGGGATTGACCTTAAACCTGTTTCGGTTGAACTGACGTATGGGTTAGAAAGGATTGCCATGTATCTCCAGGAGGTAGATAATGTGTTTAATCTCCTCTGGTGCAAGGATATAAAATACGGTGAGATACATCATGTTGGTGAAGTCGAATTCTCACGCTTTAATTTTGATTATGCAAATACAGAACTGTTAACAAGGCAGTTTGATGAATATGAAAAAGAGTCGATCAGACTCAATAAAATAGGACTTGTACAGCCTTCCTATGAATTCTGTCTGAAATGCTCCCACACTTTTAATCTCCTCGATGCACGGGGAGTCCTGTCAGTCACAGAGAGGACGGGATATATTGCACGCGTAAGAAACCTTGCGCGTCTCTGTGCAGAATCATATCTGAAGCAGAGAGAGGAGATTGGGGTTTCCGTTATTGAAGTAGAGCTGTCAGAAGGATTCAAGGATTCGAGAATTCAAGAAAAAGTATCAAAGAGTCAAAGTTTCAAAGACTCTGAAACTGTGACACTCTGATACTGTGAACACTATAGTGAATCCTTGACCCCTTGACTCCTTGAACCCTCAAGCACTTCACAACCACTTTTTCCTCTTAAAGTAAAACAACATTGAGATACCAATAGTGGACATGATGAGCAGGATGAGAGGGTATCCCCACTTCCATTCGAGCTCCGGCATGTACTTGAAATTCATACCGTAAATTCCGGCAAGGAAGGTGAGGGGCATAAAAATTGTAGCAATAATCGTCAGCACCTTCATGACGGCATTCAATCTATTGCTGATACTCGTGAGATAAATATCAAGCATTCCTGACAGCATGTCTCGCAATGTTTCTATTGTGTCAATGATCTGTATATTGTGATCATAAACGTCTCTCAAGTATATTTTTGTAGTCCCCTTGATCAGCGAAGATTCTCCTCTCTCCATGCCGCTGATTACTTCTCTGAGAGGCCAGACAGATTTACGTAAGAAAAGCATTTCTCTCTTTAGTTTGTGGATGGTATTTAAGGTGTCTGAAGCCGGATTGATGATGAGCCTCTCTTCTATGAATTCTATCTGTTCTCCGATTTTTTCCAGGATTATAAAATAGTTGTCAACAATTGCATCCAGCAGGGTGTAGACCAGATAGTCAGCACCCATCTTTCTTATTTTACCCTTGCCGCTTCTTATTCGCTCCCTAATCTGGTCAAAAACATCGCCCACGTTTTCCTGAAAAGAAAGAACGAAATTTGGACCGAGGATCAGACTTACCTGCTCTGTAAGAATCTCATTAGTTCTTGTCTTCATAAGAGAACATTTTCAAAACGATATACATGTAGTCGCCAAAATCTTCTATTTTCGGACGCTGGTCTGTGTTCAGGATATCTTCCAACGTGAGTGGATGCAATCCAAAACATTCACCGAGTTTCTCTAAGGTCTCAACCTGATGAATACCATCTATATTGATCCATGTCACAGTGGGCCTGCCCTTGTAGGGAAAGCATTCATCGAAGGACTTTGCTTCCTTTTCCTGGAATTGTGATTCGTCATAATCCATGATGGTGATTTTTATTTCCTCGGTCTTTTTTTCACCGATGTGAATGAGTGTCCCGGGTGGCAGACCAGCCTTCCTTGATCTTTTCTTCATCAGTTTTGGCATAACGTTACCTTACTCAAAGTCCTTTTTCCTTGTCAATCAATCTTTGAGAAGGTATAATTGACAGGAGAATCTTAAAATTATTGTCAGAGTGAGCCGCAGGCTTCAGCCTGCGTGCTAAATCGGGGGAAGATGTAAATCCACGCAACCTAAAGGTTGCGGCTACGTTTGAAGATGCCGGAGAAAGAGATAAAACAGCATGACTAATCGTTTACCACTTTTGCTTGAGATAGGCACTGAAGAAATACCGGCACGATTTCTGTCCGGCGCAATTCAGAACCTGAAAGAAAATGCCTCTGCAATCCTGCGTGAGAATTATATCGAATTTGCTGAGATAAAGACCTATGCAACACCGAGAAGACTTGTTCTTGTAGCTGCCGGGTTGCCGGATCAGCAGGCAAGCCGTGTGAGGGAGATATTTGGCCCTCCAAAACGGGTAGCCTTTGATGAGGGCGGCAATCCGACAGAGGCGGCTGTGAGATTTGCAAACTCTCAGGGAGTAAAGGCAGAGAATCTTATTAGTGAAAAAGAAGGACAAGGGAGAATATGTAGCTGCTGTTGTAGAGGAAAAAGGATTAGCTGTCAAAGACCTTCTGCCAGAAGTGCTTAAAAGGATTGTCCTTTCCATACGCTTTTCCAAGGCTATGAGATGGGGTAATGGAAGCTTGAGATTTGCAAGGCCAATACACTGGCTGCTGGCGATGTTTGATAAAGATATCATGCGTTTTGAGCTTGATGGGGTAAAAAGCAGCAACATAACGTGGGGACACCGGTTCCTTTCACGCGGAAGGTTTCAAATCAAGGAAGTATCAGATTTCAGAAACCTTCTTGAGAATAATTTCGTTATTGTTGACCAGGAACAGAGAAGAAAGATTATCCTTGAAGGTATTAGAAGACTTGCTGCTTTGGTAGGAGGGAGACCCATAGAAGATGAAGAACTCATCGAGACAGTGAATTTTCTTGTTGAGTATCCATTCCCCGTGCTTTGCAGTTTTCAGAAGGAGTATCTGGAGCTTCCAAAAGAGCTTCTCGTTACTGTCATGAAAGACCATCAGAAATTCTTTGCTATAGAAGATGAAGAGGGCAGACTTATTAATCATTTTATCGTCATCAGCAATACGAAAAAAGAAAATGAAGAGATTGTGAGAATTGGCGCTGAACGGGTCATCAAAGCAAGGTTTGAAGATGCAAAGTTCTATTTCGGAGAAGACAGAAAAAAGACCCTCAATGAAAGGATAGGGGAACTCAGCAAGGTTATCTTCCAGGAGAAACTCGGGAGTCTTCATAAAAAGACAGAGAGAATAGTGTCTATTGCAGAGTTTCTTTCCGAGAGACTCATGCCTTTGGCAAAGGAGAAAATCCTCCGTGCTGCATGGCTTTCAAAAACAGATCTTTTAACCGGAATTATCAGGGAATTTACTGAACTTCAGGGAGTTATGGGTAAATACTATGCCCTTCATGATGGTGAAGACAGCGAGATTGCTATGGCGTTAGAAGAACAGTACCTTCCGAAACATTCCGGCGGAACACTTCCCTCCACTGAGATCGGGGCTTTCCTTAGCGTTGCCGATAAGATTGATAATATAGCATCTTTCTTCTGCCTGGGGCTTATACCAACTGGCTCTGAAGACCCCTTTGCCCTGAGAAGGCAGGCCCTTGGAATTATCGCGATCATGTTAGATAAAGGCTACGACATCTCTTTAAAAGATTTAATAGACAGGGCATTGCAAAATTTGGCATCTCTGTTCCCTCTACCGGAACAAACAGAGGAAAAGATCTCACAATTCTTCGAGCAGAGACTTGAACCGGTGTTTTCTGAAAGGGGATATGATTCTGACCTCATCCAATCAATCCTTTCCCTGTCAGTTGATCAAACGTTAAAGGATATAGATGGAAGACTTGATGCCCTGAAGAGATTCAAAGAAGAAAAAGCTTATAACAATTTTCTCCTCGCCATAAAACGTGTTCATAACATTCTTCCCAGGAAAACAGTTCCTGAGTTAAAGACAGATCTGCTTATAGAAGATGCTGAGAAGAACCTTAAGGAAAACCTTGATGCCATGAAGCTCTAGTCTGTTAGGCTTCTTGAAGAAAAAAGGTACTTTGATGCAATTAATCTACTTGCCTCACTGACAGATTCAATTAATCAATTTTTTGATCGTGTTCTTGTTATGGACAAAAGAGAAGAGTAAAACAAAACCGCCTTTCATTATTGAAAGAAGTATTGGATAACCGCCTCAACAATTGCAGATTTTTCAAAGCTCCAAGCTACACAATAGCAGTTAAAATGACCTCTCAATTACTTCCCCCCTCACCATAGTCTTTCCGGCCGGGAAGAGGAAACTTAACAATTAAGAAAAGATTTTGCCAGGCCGACTTTTGAGCAACTCTTACAAATGAAGAACCCTGCGGCAACCACTGGGTATCTTAACGTAAGGAATTGTTTTTATCATATTCGCTCCCTATTCGTTTCAAGTTACAATAAAAGAATGGCAACGGGAGAAAGATTTTCAGCACTATCCTCAAGTGACTTCAGGCTCTTCTGGTTCGGTCAGCTTATTTCTTTGTCAGGCACATGGATGCAATCGGTTGCCCAGGCATGGCTTGTGTATAGTCTTACAAAATCACCTTTTTATCTCGGTCTGGTTGCAGCCGCTGGTTCGCTACCAATACTGACATTCTCTCTTCTCGGTGGAATTGTGGCTGATAGAATCCAGAAAAGGAACCTTCTTTTGATAACTCAGGCATTATCTATCATACCCGCCCTTTCACTTGGCATACTGACAGGTATGGATCTTATTACTGTCTGGCATGTTGCGCTCCTTGCAACATTCCTCGGTACAGTAAATGCCTTTGATATTCCTGCAAGACAAGCATTTGTTATAGAAATCGTAGGGAAAGAACATCTTACGAATGCGATAGCATTGAATTCTGCTGCTTTTAATGGTGCACGCATAGTTGGGCCTGTTATCGCCGGGTTGGCGATTGCATATCTGGGACTGCCGGCATGTTTTTTCCTGAATGCCTTAAGCTTTGTTGCTGTCATCATTGCCCTTTCAAAAATGAAGATCCAAGATTATATGAAAAAAGATTCCCAGGGACTTATGAAGGATTTTATGGAGGGGATACATTTTGTAAAGAGCAAACCCGAGATCTATAGCATTATCCTCCTCATTGCTGTATTCAGTCTCTTAGGAATACCGTATATAACTTTTCTTCCTGTGTTTGCAGGAGAAGTGTTACAGGCAGGTCCTAAAGGGTATGGTTTTCTCGTTGGTGCTACAGGTGTCGGCGCTCTATCAGGAGCACTGTTCATAGCATTCAGAGGTGATATACAGCAGAAGAAAAGATTTATGTCTGTAGCAGCGCTCTGTTTTTCCTGTTTTCTCCTTGTTTTTTCTCTATCCAGGATCTTCTATCTTTCTATAGCTTCCCTCGTAATGTTGGGATGGGGAATGGTTAGTTTCCTTGCTACAGCAAACAGTTTTGTTCAGCTTTCGGTATCGGACAGCATTCGGGGGAGGGTGATGAGTGTATATGCACTTGTATTTCTTGGGGTTGCCCCTCTTGGCAACTCTCTCATTGGTATGCTTGCAGATTCAATCGGAACAACAAAGGCGTTGTCTGTTTCAGCCGTAATTTGCATTATTGGGTCAGTTCTATTTATGCTGAGAAGTTATAAGCTTAGGTGATTTAAGATGGATAGATTGCAATATGGAATAATATTTGAGGTGGTGCAATTCTGAAATTAGGATGTAGACAAGTTCAGGATGACAAAAAACATATTTTTCAAAAACGTTAGGGAGTAATATCCATACATGAAAGTCCTTGCAATTGATACCTCGACAATGCTTGGCGGCATAGCTATTATGGATGACCTGTCGGGCGTGGTTGTTGAGGTGAGGCTAAATGTGAAGTCAACACATTCAGAGAGGCTTATGACAGACTATAGACTATGCTCTTAAACAATCCGGACTACACGATATCTGACATAGATGTTTTTGCTGTAGCTACAGGCCCTGGCTCTTTTACAGGACTGAGAATAGGTTTGAGCACTGTTAAGGGTCTCTCTTATGCAACCGGGAAACCCATTGTCTCTGTTCCAACACTTGAGGCACTTGCACGAAATTTCCCGTTTTGCCGGTATCCAGTATGTACTATGCTTGATGCGCGAAAGAAAGAAATATATGCGGCATTATTTGAATGGAGAAATGACGGTTTCATAAGATTGATAAACGAGATGTCGGTAAGGGTTGACAGGCTCTTAGAAAAAATTAATGAAACATTAAATACGCATAGCGACAGAAAGGATGCTTTAAGTAATTCCCCCTTACCCCCCTTTAGAAAAGGGGAGGTGGGGGGATTGTTCGGATGGAAAAATTGTTTTTACAGGCGATGGAGCGATTCTTTACAGAGACGAGATTGTCAGTCACATGGGTGAGAGGGCTGTCTTTGCATCCCCTGAAAAGATGGTGCCTTCACCGGCAAATGTAGCCTGCATCGGAATACAAAAGGCCCTGATAGGTGAATTTTCTGAGCCGGTCAATCTTGTTCCCTTTTACTTAAGGAGATCAGAGGCTGAGATAAAAGCTAAGAGCGAAGAGCCAAGGGCATAGAGCAGAGGAGAATGACTGAAGTATTTGTCAGGGAAATGAATTGGCGGGATGTTCCTGAAGTTCTCAAAATCGAACGTATTTCATTTACTACCCCCTGGTCTGAACTGGCATTCTTAAAAGAAATCTACAATCCCTATTCAGTAACAAAGATTGCAGTACTTGACGGTGAAGTGGCCGGTTACATATGTGCAGGCTATTTACTCGATGAAGGTCATATACTGAACCTCGCAGTTCATCCTGATTTGAGGAGAAGAAATATTGCAACTACCCTTGTTGAAAAAGTCATCAATGAATTAAGGATGAAGGGATGCAGGTTTTTGTTCCTTGAGGTGAGGGTATCAAATCATGGTGCAATACAATTTTACGAACGATTTGGCTTCCGGCCTGTGGGTTACAGAAAGAATTATTATATGCAGCCGACAGAAGATGCAGTTCTTATGAAACTTGATCTGTAGTTATTTCCATACACCTTTGATCTCTGTTCCGCATTCTGAACATTTTCCATCTTTCATCCTGTTTTCAATAATGCTGAAACCAAAGCGTTTAATAAGGAGTTTCTTGCAGTTGTGGCAATAGGTATTTTCCCCTCCTTCTCCCGGGACGTTTCCTTCATATACATATTTAAGGCCTGTTTCAAAACCGATATCCTTTGCTTTCCGCAGTGTCTTTACAGGAGTTCGTGGTGTATCCGTTAATTTATACGTGGGATAAAATTGTGTTACATGCCAGGGTATAAAAGGATCAACTGATTTAATGAACTCTGCAATATTTCTCAGGTCCTCATCAGAATCATTATAGTCCGGGATAATTAATGTAGTTACCTCAACCCATACACCGAGTTCTTTCATGAGCTTTATTGTATCTTTTACCGGTTCTAACCTTGCCCCGCATATTTTGTTGTAAAAATCATCATTTCCCTTTAGGTCTATATTGTTTCCATCGAGATAAGGTGCAATAGCCCTCGTTGCTTCAGGTGTGGTATATCCATTACTCACAAAGACATTTTTTATGCCTTTTTCATGTGCAAGCCTTGCACAGTCGTAAGCAAACTCAAAGAAGATAGTTGGTTCAGTATACGTGTAGGAAATGCTCTTGCAACCGTTCTTTTTAGCTGCATCGACGATAGCTTCCGGGGTAACGTGCTGCCCGAGGATTTCACCTTCGTGCTCCTTTGGATACTGAGAAATCTCAAAATTCTGGCAGTGTTCACAGCGAAAATTGCAACCTACTGATGCAATCGAAAAGGAGGTTGAGCCGGGCTGAAAGTGAAAGAGAGGCTTTTTTTCTATAGGATCGATGTTCATCGAGACGACTCTGCCGTACACAAGGGTGTACAAAGTGCCGTCAATGTTCTTGCGGACATAACAGATGCCTCTTTTCCCGTCCTTTATGAAACAGTGATGGGCACAGAGAAAACACCTGACTTTCTTCTCATCGAGTTTTTCATAAAACATTGCTTCTTTCATGGGAAACTACTCCTTTTTACGGTTTTCCTTTTGAAGAGTTTCTCTTATCTTATCTACAGCTTCAGGATTGGCAAGGGTAGAAATATCACCTGGCTCTTCTCCCATGGCGATTTTCCGTACCACACGACGCATAATTTTCCCGCTCCTTGTCTTTGGCAGGTCCGGCACAAAATGAATCTTTTCCGGACGTGCGATCTTGCCGATCTCTTTTTCCACATGTCCTATTAAGGCTTTTATAAGGGATGAGGTGGCCTCCTCACCATGTCGTAAAGCTATAAAAGCTACAATACATTGACCCTTTATCTCATGCGGCATCCCTACTACTGCTGCTTCTGCTACGGAGGTGTGTGTTATGAGTGCTGATTCTATTTCTGAATTCCCTATACGGTGTCCGGCAATATTCAGGACATCATCGGACCTCCCCTGGAGCCAGAAGTAGCCGTCGCTGTCCCTGCGGGCTAAATCGCCTGTAAGATAGACATTCAGGAATTTTCCCCAATACCCCTCTGCATACCTTTCAGGAGCTTTAAAGAGACCTCTGAGCATTCCCGGCCAGGGCTGGGTTATTACGAGATAACCACCGGCATCAAGAGGAACAGGATTTCCTTTTTCATCATAGATATCTGCTTTAAATCCCGGCAGCGGTTTTGTTGCAGAACCAGGCTTGAGGGTGGTGATGGG
Organism: Nitrospirota bacterium; assembly: GCA_963796125.1. Taxonomy (GTDB): domain Bacteria; phylum Nitrospirota; class Thermodesulfovibrionia; order Thermodesulfovibrionales; family SM23-35; genus DASPRG01. The sequence continues at coordinate 35,064 of CAWCKM010000051.1, read as the reverse complement.
GAGGGGAGCGATGATAAAGTTGCCTGTTTCCGTCTGCCACCATGTATCCATAATTTGACATTTCCCTCCGCCGATATTTTCGAAGTACCATATCCATGCCTCAGGATTTATGGGTTCACCGACAGAACCTAAAAGCCGCAGGGAACTCAGATCATATTTCCCGGGCCATTGTTCTCCTAAGCTCATAAATAGCCGGATTGCGGTTGGAGAGGTGTAGAAAACAGTTACTTTATACCTTTGTATGATAGACCAGAATCGTGCAGGGTCCGGCCAATCAGGTGCACCCTCATACAAAACAGAAGTAACACCTAAGATAAGAGGTGCATATACAATGTAACTGTGTCCGGTAACCCAACCGATATCCGCTGAACACCACCAGATATCACTCTCTTTCAGATCAAATACCCATTTCTGGGTAAGGGATGTGCCAAGTGCATAACCTCCATGTACATGAACTACGCCCTTTGGTTTTCCCGTGGTGCCGGAGGTGTAGAGAATATACAGAGGATCCTCTGCATCCAATATCTCTGTTTCACATTCGTCTATGGTGAGGCCGATCTGTGGGAGAAATTCTCTTGTCTTCTCTACGAGTTCATCCCACCAGTAATCTCTTCTCTCGCGTGGGTTCAATGGATCCCCCGGATACCACTTGATATCTTTTATCGGTAAGACCTCTTCAGATAAACGTTTGTAAACGATGACATGCCTGACTGTGGGTGCATCTAACAGTGCTTCATCAACCTGCTCCTTGAGGCTGACGATCTTGCTACGCCTGTAGAAACCGTCACAGGTTATTACAGCTTTTGCCTCTGCATGATTTAATCTTTCCCTTAATGCGATTGCGCTTAAGCCTGAGAAAACAACAGAATGTATTGCTCCGATCTTGGCACAGGCAAGCATGGCAACAGGAAGTTGCAGTATCATAGGAAGGTAGATTCCTACTCTGTCGCCTTTCTTTATGCCTAAAATTTTTAAGGTATTGGCAAATCTGTTTACTTCCCCATTGAGTTCCGAATACGTACACGTCCTTTCTTCTAAAGGTGATCCATCATTTGCAGTAGGTTCCCCTTGCCAGTAGTAAGCAACCGTATCTTTTGATTTATGTTTATCCAGAGCATCAAGAATGATATTGTACTTTGCTCCAATAAAAAACCTGGCATAAGGAGGGTTCCAGTCCAGGACCTGAGAATAACCATGAAGACTCAGTCCAACTTCTTTTATCATTTCAGTCCAGAACCTTTGAAGATCTTCAGAAGCCCAGGCCCGCAATTGTTCTTCATCTTCAATACCGTGCTCTTTCATCCATCTGTATACATTTGCAGCTTGTATAAATTCTTCTGAAGGCCCGAATACACGTTCCTCTTTCAACAAAACACGTGTGGCACCTTCAGGAGTTGGTTTTTTGGATTCCATATATCCCCCTATACGATGTCCTTTATTGCGTAAAGGATCTTAAAACGCTTACCAACAACCTCAAGGAGTTCCTGCAAGTTCTTTTCATCCATATCGGTACGCACAAATAAATGTTTATGTCCCTCCTTGTCCGCATTATAGGACGTCATTACACTCAGTATCCTGCCGCTGTGTGCTCTTATGGTGTTGATTACTTCCTGCGTAGTGCCGGGAACATCCGGCAGTCTCAACAGCAATTTTTATTCCTCCCCGGGTTAACCCACTGATGTCTACTAAAGCCTTGAATATATCAGTTTGAGTTATCACCCCTGTTAGGTTTCCTGCCTCTATTACAGGCAAGCCTGATATCTTTTTATTCAACATAAGCATGGCAGCCTTCTCAATAGATTCATCTGGTCCGATGGTGAGAAGATCTTTAGACATGATATCTTTCACCTTGACTTCACTGAGGAGACTGTATATCTCGTGGACATCGAGAGAAGTAGCTTTTGAAGGTGTAGCCTCTTTTAAATCCCTGTCAGTAATAACTCCTGCTAATTTTTCATTCCTCATAACAGGGAGTCTCCGGATGTTGTTGTCTTTCATAATCCTGAAAGCCTTTATTATTGGTGTCTCCTCATCAATTGTAATCAATTTCTTTGTCATGCAATCCCTTACTAACATATAATCTCCTTTCTTTGCTCTTTCCTTCCAAGATAATGTTTGATATTTACAATTTTGATTCTAAAATATGCGACTTTGCTCTATTATAATGAAAATTGGCATTCCTCTTTACTTTAAAACTAAATTTTTCTAAAAATATTGTATATTTATGGCATAAAGGAATGCCAACGGTTCATGAAGGATTCTGAAAAAATTATACAACCACTATTCCTCATAGAGCGATACAGTAAAATTTTTGCTGTAATATGGACGATTATTATTGCGGCTTCTTTGATATGGAGTCTGATACGGACAAAAGAAGAGACCCTGGAAGGAGCGCACATTCAGGCACATATTAGTTACGTAAAAGACATATTATACCGCCGCTGGAATGCCATGCACGGCGGAGTCTATGTTCCGGTGACCGAAGAAACGCAGCCTAACCCTTACTTATCTGATGTACCGGAACGCGACCTTATAACACCGTCAGGCCGGCATCTCACATTAATAAATCCTGCCTACATGACCCGCCAGGTGTATGAACTGATGAAAGAGAACTATGGTGTTAGGGGACACATTACCAGCTTAAACCCAATCCGCCCCGAGAATAAACCTGATACCTGGGAGACTCAGGCACTCCGGGCATTTGAAAGTGGAAAGACCGAAATCAGTTCAATAGAAAAGATAGAAGGCAAAGAGTACTTTCGCTTAATGCACCCCTTTGTTACAGAAGAAAACTGTCTGAAATGCCATGCAAAACAGGGATACAAGGAGGGAGATATCAGAGGCGGCATCAGCGTTTCGATTCCCATGGAACCGCTGAGAGCAATTGAGAACAGACATATCCGGACATTTGCCGCAGTTCATGGTTTGTTATGGCTTGTGGGTTTAGGCGGCATCAGTTGGAGCATGCGGAGAATAAGACAGAGTGAGGAAGAACGCAATCAGGCAGAAGAAGGATTGAGGAAGATGACAGATGAGCTGGCACGGTCCAATGCCGAACTGGAACAGTTTGCTACTACAGCGTCGCATGACTTGAAAGAGCCTTTGCTGGCTATAACAATTGGATTGAAACTCCTGAAGAAGCGGTCTGAAGGAAAGCTTGACTCAGAAGCAGATAAGTTTATAGTTGAAACAATAGATGAAGCGAAGCAGATGCAGGTGCTCATCAGTGACATGTTATCGTACGCACGTGTAGGTACCAGCAGAAAGCCTTTCGAGATGACTGACGCCGATGCTGTTCTGAAACGATCACTTTCCAATCTCAGAATACATCTTGAGCAGAGTGGCGCTGAAGTGACCCATGATCCTTTGCCAAAGGTTATGGCAGACCCTCTGCAGTTAGGTCAGGTGCTACAAAATCTGATAAGTAATGCAATAAAGTTTCATGGTGACGAAAAACCGCATATCCACATTTCAGCAGAACAAAAGGAAAAAGAATGGGTCTTTTCGGTAAGTGACAACGGTATCGGCATCCCGGCAGAGTACAGTGAAAGAATCTTTGAAATATTTCAGCGTTTGCATAATAAGAAAGAATATCCCGGCACCGGCATTGGTTTGGCAACATGTAAAAAGATAGTTGAACGACACGGGGGACGCATCTGGGTAAAATCAGAGCCCGGCAAGGGATCGACATTTTATTTCACGATTCCTGACGAGGGGTATCTATTTAAACTTTTTGTATCTCAGGCATAATGTGAGGATGCAGAAAAATTTATTTAATCATGTCTGGATAACACAGGAATCTTTTCTAAACCATTACCTCTTAGAACGTCTTTCACGAGGCTGGATCAACAGTCTGGCCAGCAGATGAAGAAGTAATACCGATATATAAGGTTATTCAGGAGTTATACGAAAAAAACATTGTTGGCCTGAGAAAAGGGAATGAGGCAAACACAGAACGGAGATTTATAGATAAGGTTTTTAATGAACTGGGTTTTGGCTATCTAAATCAGACTAAGATCCCGGAAGCAGAGCGAAGATATGTCCCTGATTATTTTCTCTATTCGACCCAGAAAGATGCTGACAAGGCCTTTGAGTCGTCTTCGCATGAAAGGTATCGTTTAGCAATCTCGATTGCAGAATCAAAACGATGGGATCATAACCTTAACCAGCCTTCATCAGGTAAAGGCAAAGCACCGCGAGGCAGGTATCCACAGCAGCAGATAAGGGATTACCTTAACGAATCGGAACGCATCAAGTGGGGAATTCTTACAAATGGCAAGGAATGGAGACTTTATTTCAAGGATGGACGTTCAAGTAAGTTCTTTGAGATAGACCTTGAAAAATGTCTTAACGACCTTCAGAAATTTAAATATTTCTATACCCTTTTCAGACCTGATGCCTTCATAAAAGACAGTTTCGGGTAAATGTCTTTTAGATAATATTTTTGAACAATCCCTCAGATTTCAGGAAGATGTTGAAAAAGACCTCAGAGAAAAGGTCTTTAAATGTGTTGAATGGCTTGGACAGGGATTCTTATTTAGAGAAGGAAAACCAACTAACAGAAAAAGACCTCGACTCAATATATCATTACAGCCTTATTCTTTTATACAGAATTCTCTTTGTGCTTAATGCAGAGGCAAGGGATTTGCTTCCCACGAACCCACAGACAAAATACTATAAACATTACGGAATCCAGCGGATAAAAGACAGGATAAGACAGGGAGAGAGCGAGTTTATAGATGAAAAAACCACATTATACGATGATCTATCAGCACTCTTTCACCTGATCAACGGCGACAACGAAAAACTCAACAGAGACATGAATATCCCACGATATAATGGCGGACTTTTTGACCCTGAAAGATATTCATTTCTTGAGGAAAAGAAGGTGGGAGACGATGTGCTTTCAAAAGTAATTTATGAACTCTCTTACCGAGTTGATAAGGGCGGAGAAGAGCATAGTATTGACTATAAAGGGCTCGGAGAAAGGCATCTCGGAACTGTTTATGAAGGATTGTTAGAGCATAAGTTTAACTTTAATAATGGCAAAGTAGTTCTTAAAAACGATAAAGGGGAACGAAAGGCAACCGGTTCATATTATACGCCTGACTACATTGTCAAATATATCGTTGAAAATACCTTAGGACCGATTCTTAAGGAAATAGATGAAAAAATGATCCCCTCTCACCCCCCCTTTACTAAAGGGGGAAAAGGGGGATTACAAAGATGACTCTTTTGCCGGAGAAGTTCTTAAACTCAACATCTGCGATCCTGCAATGGGATCCGGCCACTTCCTTGTTGAGGCTGTTCAATACCTTGCTGAAGAAATTGCCTATCATCCAACAACACAACTGAAAACACCAAAAGGAGAGGCTGAGGACGAAGTTAACTACTGGAAAAGGAAAGTGGTAGAGTCCTGTATTTATGGCGTTGATATAAAAGAGCTGGCTGTTGAACTTGCAAGACTTTCCCTCTGGCTTAAAACAGTAGACAAAAGCCAACCGCTCAACTTTTTAGATCATCACCTTAGATGTGGAAATTCATTGATTGGAGCAAAAATAAGCGACTTGAATTATTTGCCACAGCCTAAAGGTAAGAAGAAATCTGACAGCTATTGATGAACAGCTTGTGCTTTTTGATACATCCAAGTTCAGAGAGGATATTACAACAATAGTCAAAGGGTTTCAAGCAATTGAAGACATGCCAAGTGAAAAGCTCTCTGATATAAAGGCAAAGGAAAAGACATTCAAAAATCTGATGGGAGAACTAAATAGATACAGAGAGATTGCTGATTTATGGACAAGTTTATTTTTTGGAAATAGTCTTGAAGAAAAGGAGCAGGTATTTGAAGAGCTTTTAAAAGACCAGTATAAATTTCAGTTGGATATATTTGGACCTGATACTGAAGTTGTTGGAAAAAAGAAAGCAAAAAAAGGCATATCAAACAAGATATATAACTTCATAGTCAATATTCTACAAAGTCCTGATGGTAAAGCACAGATACCAAAACTAAGATCTCTACTTGGAAATTCTGAATCTATAGCTAAAGAGATAAAATTTTTCCACTGGGAACTTGAGTTTCCAGAAGTGTTCTTTAATGAAGACGGAAGTCCAAAAGAAAATCCGGATTTGATTGTGTGATCGGCAACCCGCCTTATGGAGCTCCTTTTGATACTCATCAAAAATCTTTCCTCAATAAAAAACATGTTGCCGCAGAATATCAACTCGAAAGTTTCACATTATTTATTGAACAAGCCCTCTTACTTTTAAAACAGAATGGTTTTCAATCTTATATTACGCCCACGACGTGGCTTTCTATGCATTACTATGAGAATCTGCGAACCTTCCTGCTCAGTAATAATCAGTTACAACAAGTAATTTTATTTAAAGAGCCTGTTTTTGAAGATGCCACGGTAGAGACTTGCATAGAAATTGTAAAGAAAATCAAACCAGATATGAAATCCATTTTAATGCTTGGAGTTGTTTCAAGTAAGCCAGAGAACTTGGATGTCAAAAGGGTAGAGCTTGAACAAAAGAGAGTTGAGAGATTTGAAGGCAAAAGGATAACCGAATATCTGACTCCAAAATTACTCAATTTATTTGATAAAACTCGTAAGGCAAGCATTAATTTAAAAGATATTGCAAATATTTGTAATGGTCTAAAACCTTATGAAGTAGGTAAAGGATCCCCTCCACAAACTAAACGAGTTGTTGAAAATCGTATTTTTGATTCTGATTTTAAAAAAGATACTACATATAAGCCCTATTTAAGAGGAGAAGATTTTTTCAAATATAGCTTCAGTTTTCAGAAACCAAGGTGGATAAGCTATGGGGAATGGTTAGCAGCACCAAGACCAACAACACCTTTTTTTGACCCCAAGAAAATCATAATTCGACAAACAGCCGACATTTTGATTGCTACAATCGACGATAAACAATATCTTAATTTAAACAATGTTCACAATCTTGTCCTGAGAGAAGCAAATTATTCATTGGAATTCATTCTTGCCCTTCTCAATTCAAAATTCCTTTCTTTTATACATAGAGTGATTGTTCCAGAATTTGGAAGGGTGTTTGCTGAAGTTAAAATTGTAAATCTTGAAAAACTACCGATTCCCAATATCTCTTTCACCACCCCTGCGCAAGAGCGCAAAGAAAGATTTGGTGAGGCGATTGAACTCTATGAAGCGTATATGGTAGATTTGGAAAAAGGAAAATCAGATGAAGAAACAGAAGTCTCAGAAAAATTTAATCGAGCAGTGGAGGACAACTCTCTCACCAGAGGAAAAAAGGAAAAAGTATCTGGAGAGCATACCGGCACACGTAAGATGCCTCTATGGCGTTCGAAGGCGAACACGTAAGTCTGAAGATGCTGAAAGAGTATCTGAAGAGTCTGAAGAGTACCCCTCAACCACACGTTACACACGGTACATAGAATCAAGCCTCGGCATCAAATCCTATTCCGAACTCGCTCCTCATCTTGCCAAAGCAGTTGAGCGTGTAATGGTTTCCCTTCTCGAACGACTTCCAGAGGAACTGAAGATTACGCCTGACTTCATCTGTAAACTTCATAAAGAGGCATTTGAAGAACTTTTTCCCTCATGGGCGGGACATTATCGCGATCGAAATGTCACAGTAGGCACATATGATCCTCCACCGTATTTTGAAGTGCCGGTTTTGATGCGCCAATACTGCGATGATGTTGAATTTCGTCTGTCTTCTCTTGGGACAAAACCATCTGTTACAGTTGTGCTTCTTGAAGCCCTTGCCTTCGCCGAAGGTCGGTTGTTGAGCATACATCCTTTTCTTGACTTCAATGGCCGAGTTACAAGAATGCTGCTTTTTGCGCTCATGTATCGGCTTGATCTGCCTCCTGTACAGCTTGTGCCCGATGAAAAAAATCCTGTTGAAAAAGAGGAATATCTTAAAGCGCTTTCAGAAGCAGATCAGATGAACTGGCAATCTCTTGTCAAAATCTGGCTTAAGAGGTTCGGTATGAGGGAAGAGAGAATGAGCATCAACAAAATCTTTCAATGGGTTGAACAGGAGATTAAAAGACGGCAGGAGCGATACCGTTCATGATTTCCTCGCCTATCTTGCGGAGCAGATGATCGAATTGAATAAAAGAAAAAATGAGGAAATAAAAGGTTTCCTCAAATGGCTTGAGCGTGAAATAGGCTGTAATATTGATGATCTGATTGGTAAGACTTTTCTTAAGGATTATCACGAAGGCGATATTATAGCCCTTCTTGCTGTTCTGAAAAGAAATAGACCAAAAATATCCATAGACCCCACAAACCGCAAAACTCAGGAGACATTAGAGAAGCATTTTGAAGAAAGTATGACAGTTCTTGTACCTCTGAAAAATAAAATCAAGGCCACTGATAATTTGATAGACCAGATAGTTTATAGGTTGTATGACCTCTCATCTGAAGAGATTGAGATTGTAGAAAGGAGTATTTATGTCTAAAGTCTATTTTGCATCGGCAAGGGCATATAAATGGAAATATGATGACAGTATGCCTGGTAAGCTTGAAAGACTTTTAAAGGAGATAAACCTTGCAACGTATTTTGAGCAAAAGGAGTGGATTGCGGTCAAGACCCATTTTGGCTCTGAAGGCGCGCATAGAATTGTAAGGCCTGTTTTCTTAAGAAAAGTTGTTGAGGCATTAAAAGTCCGTTGGAGCAAAACCTTTTGTGACCGATACAGTCAGAATTAAAGGTCTTGATTATCTTGAGGTTGCAAACCAGAACGGGATAAACCATCTTTCTGTTGGAGCGCCGGTTGTTCTTTCTGATGGTCTCTATGGAAACGACAACATTATGGTAAAGGCCGGTGAAATACTGGGTGAGATTGCAATTGCAAGCCTCATACATGACGTGCCAGCCATGGTTGTATGTTCCCATGTAAAAGGACATATCCAGGCAGGATATGGAGGTGCAATAAAGAATGTTGCAATGGGCGGTGTGAGTTCAAGCCATAGAGACTGTGGATGGAAATGCGGAAGGGGGGCTATGCATACCATAGGGGAGGGTAAGCTCATCTGGAATAAGGAAAGATGCGAACTCTGCTATCAGTGTGAAGAAATCTGCCCCCTTGAAACCATCAAATTCGATAACGAACTTTTTGCGTATAAGGATGAGGACTGCTGGAGGTGCGGGAGATGTACGAGGGTCTGTCCTTCAGGTGCCCTTACTCTCCCCGGTGATGATGAACGGTTTATGCGTTCTCTTGCGGAGGCTGCAAAGGCTGTCCTCAGTACGTTTAAAAAAGGCAAGGTCCTTTATATAAATTTTCTCACAGAGATACAGCCTGAATGCGATTGCATGCCTGTTGCAGATGTACCCGTCATACAGGATCAGGGTATTCTTATTTCAGAGGACATCGTTGCAATCGAACAGGCGAGTATTGATATGCTCTTAAAAGCTGATCCCCTTCCTCAATCAGCATCGGACGAGAAAGCAGTAGCAAGGGGCGATGACATCTTCCACAAGATTACTGACAAGCCGTACTGGATTCAGATTGAAGAAGCAGAGAAGCTTGGTTTGGGCTCAAGGAAATACGAAATTATAGATACTTAGAAATTAAATATAATGTTTTACTTGAATATATTTAGGTCCTGTAGGCTTTGTTTTCTTTAATATATTCTTCTGTTAAATCGCAAGTCAGAACCTTTGCTGAGTACCTTCCGAGGTTGAGATTAATTATTATCTTCAGTTCTTTTCCTTTTAGAATTTCTGCTGCTTTGTCATCTTTTCCCGTGCCTATGCCTTTGTGGACAATTTTTATTTTCCCGAAATAGATATCTATCTTTTCTTCTTTGATTGCAATGCCTGAATATCCGAGAGCAGCCATGATGCGTCCCCAGTTCGGATCATTACCATAGATTGCTGTCTTTACAAGGTTTGAGTTTGCTACCGCAAAAGCAGCTCTTTCAGCATCCTTTTCATTTTTTGCATTTCTAACTTCTATCTCTATAAACTTCGTTGCGCCCTCGCCATCTTTTACAATTAATTTGGATAAATTAAAGGTAACTTCCTGAAGTGCCATCTTAAAGGTATTGTATGATTCAGACCTTTCAGTGACCGGTGCAGTGTCGAGGACACCATTCGCCATAAAAAGTACTGTATCATTCGTTGATCTGTCGCCGTCAACAGATATACGATTAAATGATTGCCTTACTGCATCCCTGAGTGCTTTATCCAGTGTCTTCTGTTCTACTGCAATGTCTGTCATAAGAAAACAGAGCATTGTTGCCATATCCGGCCATATCATTCCGGCGCCTTTGCAGATACCGGTGATGGTGCCTGTCCTGTCATGAATCCTTATTTTTTTATGCACAATTTTTGGAAATGTGTCTGTAGTCATTATTGCTTTTGCAACATCCTGTATGGTTGATCTGCCCAGAGTGTCTATCAGACCAATAATCTTCTGTCCCACTCTCTCCATAGGCATTGGCACGCCTATGACGCCAGTTGAACAGACATAGACCAAGGAGGGTTTTATCCTGAGTGCACGAGCAACGAGGTCAGCCGTCCTAAAAGCGTCACGTGTTCCCTGTTTACCTGTGCATGCGTTGGCATTACCGCTGTTAATGACAATCGCCTGACCCCTGCCTGACTTGATTCTTTTCATATCTAACCGTACTGGCGCAGCCTTAACCCTGTTCGTTGTAAAAGCGCCTGCTATGTTTGCTTCTCTCTCAGAATATATGAGAGCAAGGTCTTTGCGGTTAGGGTATTTGATTGCAGCCTCTGCAGTAGAAAATAAAAAACCCTTTGGAATCATATTCATTATCTTCAAAAATCCCCCTTAATTCCCCTTTGCTAAAGGGGGACCGAGGGGATGTTTACATTATGGAAATAAAGCGACTGTTTCAAGTGCAGTTTTTTCATCAAAGCCCATCATGATATTCATGTTCTGTACAGCCATTCCTGAGGCACCCTTCATGAGATTATCCATAGCGGTAACAATGATAAGCGTATTTGTCCTTGTATTTACGGCAAGCCCGATATCGCAGTGGTTTGTTCCGCGTACATATTTAACATTTGGGAATCGTCCCTCTTCAAGAACCCTGATAAAGGGCTCGTTGATATATACTTTTTTATACATTGCCAACACTCTTTTCGTATCTGACGGTTTTGTGAGCCTGGCATATATCGTTGAGAGTATTCCTCGGTCGAAAGGGGCGAGGTGTGGTGTGAAGTTAACCCTTATGTTCTTACCGGCGATTACAGAAAGTTCCTGCTCTATCTCCGGTGTGTGCCTGTGGGTTGCGATAGCGTATGCCTTGAATCCTTCATTTACCTCACAGTAGGAGAAAGCAATTTCAGCTTTTCTTCCCGCACCACTCGTTCCTGATTTCGAGTCTATAACGATTGAAGTAGCATCAATGAGGTTGGTTTTTATGGAAGGATAAAGCCCGAGAATTGCGCCTGTCGGGTAACAACCAGGGTTTGCTATGAGGTGCGTCCCGGGAATCTTTTTTCGATAAAGTTCAGGAAGTCCATAAACAGCCTTCATGAGTGTTTTCTGAAACTTGTGTTCTGCTTTGTACCATTGCTGGTATATTTTCGGATCTCTTAGTCTATAGTCTGCAGACAGATCAATAACCCTTTTACCCGCCTTGAAAAAGAAATCAACAGCCTCTTGAGACTCTCCGTGCGGAAGAGCCAAGAAAAACACATCTGCTTTATCAAGGATGTTCCCAGGCCTTAATGGTTCATACGTTAGGTCCGAATATTGATGGAGGTTTGGGAAGAGTTCAATGACAGGTTTTCCTGCAGATCTTTCTGAAGTTATTGCAGTAACAGTAATTAGGGGGTGATTGGACAGGATGCGAAGTAATTCGCCGCCTGTATATCCACTGCCACCACAAATCGCAACACGAATCATAGTAATGAGTGACAAGTGACGAGTAACGAGTAAATGGAGAACCCATCAAGAACTATCAAAAAGCAATTGCTTTCCGTTAAGCAGCGATCGCTCATCATAATGTTACCGTTTGGAGAACTGGAATCTCTTCCGTGCGCCTTTTTGACCGTACTTTTTTCTTTCTTTTTCCCTCGGATCTCTTGTGAGGAAACCTTCCTTCTTGAGTCTCGGACGGAGATCACTGTTCATTTCAACGATTGCCCTTGAAATACCATGTCTCACAGCACCTGCCTGTCCCGTAAGCCCGCCGCCATTGACTGTTGCTGCAATGTTGTACTTTCCTGTAATGCCGGCAAGTTCTATTGGTTGCCGGAGCATCATCCTCATCGTCTCTTTGGGAAAGTAAATTTGAACCGGTTTCCCATTGATTGTTATCTGGCCGTCCCCCTGGGTAATGGTCACCCGTGCTACTGATGTTTTTCTTCTCCCTGTTGCGTAGTATTGAATCTCAGGCATCTATGACTCCTTTATAATTTTACTTAAGGGCAATATTTCCGGCTTCTGGGCCTTGTGGGGATGTTCTGGTCCCCTGTATACCTTAAGTTTCTTTATCATTGCTCTCCCAAGTCTTCCCTTTGGAAGCATACCCCATACTGCATCAATGATGATCTCTTCAGGCTTTCTGCGTAAACGGTCTTTTGCTGTCTCGGCCTTAAGGCCACCTGGATAACCTGAATGACGGTAATACATTTTGTCCTCAAGCTTTTTTCCCGTGAGTTTTACTTTTTCAGCATTAATAACAATAATGAAGTCCCCGGTATCGATATGGGGTGTAAATATCGCTTTATTCTTACCACGAAGATACGTGGCTATTTTCGTTGCAATCCTTCCCAGGATGGCATCTTCGACATCGACGAGGTACCATTTTTTCTCAACTTCATCCCTTGTGGCAAACTGAGTTTTCATGTTTTTTACCTTCTTTCATCAGCGAATTAAATAAAATAATATAAACATTGTAAGATTGTCAACGTGCTCCTAATTTGAGGTGAGGTACGGAAGCTGCGAAACGTTTGAGGATATCAGAGAGAATGCACATATTCACGAGAGAAAAATTTCAGACCACAATGAGTTTTTTGATCAGTGCAAATAATTTTAGGTGCAACGACATGATTCGAAGGATTGGTGTTCACACCTCTATTGCTGGTGGATTGCATCTCAGTTTAGAAAGGGCGAAGGCACTGAGGTGTAATACTCTGCAGATATTTTCCCACAACCCGAGAGGATGGGCTGTAAAATCAGTCTCCGAGGAGGAAGTCTCGATGTTTCAATCTCTCAGGTTCCGGTTCGATATGACGCCCCTGTATATCCATGCTTCATACCTGATCAATATGGCATCGAGCGACAGAGATTTACAGAAGAAGTCCATCGCACTCCTTATCACAGAAATGGACAGGGCTGATGTCCTTGGATCTGAATATGTCATACTGCACCCCGGGAGTGCATCAGGGGATGATGAACGCAGTGCACGGAAAAGGGTAATTGATACATTAAAAGAAGTTGCATTGATGGGTCACTGGAAGGCCGGGCTTCTCATAGAAAATACTGCCGGTGAGAGAGGAGATGTCTCATCGAAGATGGCAAACCTTTCAGATATTATGAGTGACATGAGAGGATCCCTGATAGCAGGCGTATGCATTGATACCTGTCATGCCTTTGCAGCAGGATATGATATGGGAACTGAGGCAGGCATTCAGCACTTGGCAGAGGAAATAGAAAAACATATTGGTTTTGATAACGTAAAACTTATTCATCTGAACGATTCTAAAGGTGACAGAGGGTCTGGAATTGACAGACATGAACATATCGGCCTTGGGAAAATAGGCCTGCGCGGATTCAGATTTTTCCTTAATCATTCACTCTTCAACGATATCCCTTTAATACTTGAGACTCCAAAGAAGACTGAGACCGATGACTGTGAAAACCTGAGAAAGGTAAGGAGGATGATCAGAAAATCAAAAAGTTTACTATTTTAGAACAATTGTTCTAAAAAATGAATCGTTTACTAAAATGCATTATTTGTTCTTAAATATGATTTTTTTGTTGACAAATAAAAAATTTTCTTATATAACTGTATACAGGTGAGCAATGTTAAAGAGTTTATTCTCATCATCAATAAGGGCAGATGTCCTCTCACTCCTTCTGAACAGTCCGGACGAACAATTCTATATTCGGGAAATAGCGGAACTCCTCAGAAAAAATCCTTCCGGCGTCAAGAGAGAACTTGACAATCTCGAAAAGATGGAAATCGTGATCAGTGAGAAGGTTGCCAATCTGAAATACTTCAAGGCGAACAAAGACTCACCCCTGTTTTCTGAGCTTAAGAACCTGATAACGAAGTCTCTTGGTTTGCCGGGCGCACTCAAGGCAGTCCTGAGGGCCTCCGGTGCCAAGGCTGCTTTTCTTTACGGTCCATATGCAGAAGGTGACGATATCGATACCGTTGATCTTTTTGTCATTGGCGCAATGTTGTCCCTTACGAAAGAACTGAAGGATATTGAAAAAAGGTTTGACAGAAAGATTAACTGTACGATCATTGATGAAGACGAATACAAACTGAAAAAGAAGAAAAGTGACGCAAACCTGAAAAGGCTTTTATCAGGGAAAAGGATAACTCTTATCGGGAGACTATAGCTCAGAGTACCCCGCGCGTGCCAGCTTTAGGCGGATAAATGCGGGGATGAAAGGGGGTGAGTATTGATGGCAGCAAAAAAGAAGGCAGCAGCGAAGAAAACAGCGAAGAAGACCGCAAAGAAGAAATAGTACTGTTCCACTTGCACACACGCTTTAAGGCTGGAGGAGAAATTCTCCAGCCTCTCTTTTTGCGGCCTTCCCTTTACTAATGAAACCTAATTTGCGGAAAAATGCAAGTATATTTTATAACTTATTGAAAAATAAGGAAGTTTCCGCATAGGCGGGGGATGGCTGGGATATCTCTGAGACTATTTCCCAGCAATTCTGGTAGGAAATAAGCTTTTTAAGAAACTTCAGATTTGCTGTATGGCCTGACTTATTGGCGATAATATGGCCGTAAATGGGAAATCCGATGAGTGAAAAATCACCTATCAGATCAAGTATTTTATGGCGCACAAACTCATCTTTGAACCTCAGGCCTGAAGCATTTAAGATACCGTCGCTCCCAAGGATTATCGCATTTTCGAGAGAACCGCCTTTTGCGAATCCATTTGCCTTGAGATACTCGACATCCTTCAGAAAACCAAAGGTTCGTGCAGGAGCAATCTCTTTTACGAAATTTTCCTCTGAAATTTCTAAACTCAAATTTTGTTCTCCGAGAAGGTGGTGATTAAAATGAATTCTGTATGTTATGCGCCTTCCATCGTAGGGAAAGGCTGCAATCTCAGCCTGGCCGTCAGCAAAAAACACCGGGTTTGTTATTCTGAGGAAAGGCCTTTTCTTTCCCTGTTTTGCGATCCCGCTATTCAGGATGAGACTGATGAGTTCTATGGAACTTCCATCAAGAATTGGTATTTCAGGTCCGTTCACTTCAACGATCAGGTTATCAATACCCAGACCGGACAAAGCTGCAAGGATATGTTCAACAGTCCTGATTTTTACCCCATCATACCCGAGGGTAGTTGAAAAAGCGGTATCTGAAACAGAACCCATAGATGCCTTTAATGCTATATCCTTGTCTGTTCTTGTAAATATGATCCCGGTATCTCTCGGTGCCGGTTTAAGGCGCACTTTTGCATAGCGTCCGGTGTGAAGTCCGATACCCTCAAAAGATGTTTCCTGTTTTAGAGTTCTTTGAAAGCGCATGGTTGCGGCAGTTCCTGCAGCAATTATAGTGCCAGTTATTTTATGAGGATTCCCGTACTTTCAAGTTTATCACACTCTCTCTGCTCAGGTGCTTCTTAACTGGTTTTATAAAGAGTACCCAACTTGCTCGATGAATCCTCACGAGAAATGAAACATAAAAAGGTGTTGTTTATTATCTATAGATTGAGGAGTATTTGACACAGTCTCATATTTTGCCTCCGACTACTATCTCAGGAATTCTTATTGTTGGCATTGCATCGGAGACAGGGACACCCTGCGCATCTTTCCCGCAGGTCCCGATAGCAAATCCTAAATCAGAACCGACCATATCAATGGATTTTAAGATTTCAGGACCATTGCCTGCAAGGGTTGCACCTCTCACAGGTTCTTCTATTATTCCATTGTTGATTCGGTAACCCTCCTGAACATCAAATACAAAATCACCTGAGACAGTATTAACCTGTCCTCCCCCCATTTTTTTAACGAGGAGACCTTTATCCACGGAGCTTATAATCTTCTCCGGGGGAATATTACCAGGTGCAATAAACGTATTGCTCATTCTCGGCATCGGTCTATGCTGATATGATTGTCTCCTGCCATTGCCTGTTGAGGTTACCCCATCCTTCATTGCCGTTAATTTGTCGTACATGTAGTTTTTCAAAGTGCCTTTTTCAACGAGGACATTTTGACGGGAAGGAGTGCCCTCATCATCGAATCTGAAAGAGCCTCTTCTTTTCTGAAGTGTCGGATCGTCTATTACCGTTATGTAAGGAGAAGCGACCTGTTGTCCGATTTTCCTTGAGTAGACGGATAATCCCTGCTGCGCCAGATCTGCTTCGAGACCGTGGCCTATAGCCTCGTGGATCATGGTCCCGCCTGCCTCAGAAGAGATGATAACAGGCATTCTTCCACCCGTCGCCCTGCAGGCAGTTAACATCATCAAAGCCCTTTTTGTTGTCTTCAGGCTTAGCTCCTCAATATCTATCTCATCAAAGAGTTCAAAGCCGATAAATCCGCCGATAGATTCATAACCTGTCTGAATTATGCTGCCGTCTGCAGCGATTACCTGGATTACAGCAAGTGTATGAACTCTCTCATCCTCGGTAATTGTCCCTTCCGTTGTTGCAATCTGGACTTTCTGAATAAAGTCATGATATATGACGCTGACCTGTCGTATCCTTTTATCATAGCTCCTTGCCGTTACATCCGCTTTTCTCACAACGGAGATTTTTTTCTCTATGGGTACATCTTCCGGGAAAAGCTTTATAGGGAAAGAGACAGAAGGGTTTTTGATCCTTAAGTCAATGACCGGGTCAGTGGTCTCGTTCGTTGCAGCTTTGCTCACTTCAGACGCAGCCTGCAAAAGAGATGCTTCGGAGAAGTCATTGCTATATGCATATGCAGATTTACCATTGGAAATAAGGCGTATACCCAACCCGGAATCAACACCTGTGATTACTTTTTCAATTTTCTTATCTTCAAGATGAATGGAAACAGGCTTCTTATGTTCTATAAAAACCTCTGCATATTCTCCCCCGTGAGAACGAGCTTTTTTCAGCACTTTCAAAAGAAGTTCCTTATCGAGCATAGTTGCATTATATCAGATGCCGTAGAGGTTTAGCTGTCACTATTTCCCTTAATCTGTTATTATGTATTAATCTACGTAAATGTCTCCTAACAGGGTATTATATGTCATGCTGAACTCGTTTCAGCATCTCAAATCAATGTATCATGAGACCCTGAATCAAGTTCAGGGTGACATGTAACTCATGAAGTATCTGAGAAAAGGATGAAATGCCGAAGATAGGGGTTATCGGGGGAAGTGGCCTTTATCAAATACCAGGCCTTATGATCAAAGAATATAGAAACCTTACAACTCCCTTTGGATCCCCTTCAGATACTTATATGATTGGTGTACTCTCCGGAAAAGAAATTGTGTTTCTTCCGAGGCATGGTTTAAAACATCACATCCCGCCGCACAGAATTAACTACAGAGCAAACATATGGGGCTTTAAAGAACTTGGTGTGGAACGGATTATATCTGTTAGTGCTGTAGGAGGAATAGGGTTCGACATAAAGCCGGGAATGATCATTATCCCCGATCAGATTTTAGATATGACAAACGGGCAGGGACTCCACATTCTACGACGGGGACGAAGTAGTCCATATAGACTTCACAGAACCATATTGCCCTGAGTTAAGGGAAGCTCTTTTTAGAGGAGGAGAACATTCGGGCATAGAACTGAGGAACTCAGGAATATATGTCTGTATGAATGGGCCAAGGTTAGAAACAAAGGCGGAGATAAAAATGTTTTTGAACATGGGTGTTGATATTGTAGGAATGACAGCGATGCCCGAGGCAGCTTTAGCAAGGGAAGCAGAGGTCTGTCTTGCCGGTGTTGTCGTGGTCACCAATTATGCTGCAGGAATTGCAAACAAAAGGCTTACAACAACAGAGGTCAAAGAAACGATGAGAGAGGCAATAACCCGTGTGGGTAACCTTCTGCTGGGAACCTTTCATCTGATACCCGGCAGGAGACGCTGTCCCTGCAAGGATGTTTTGAAAGAATCGAGGATGTAGACATGGAGACTATTCTTGTTGTGGAAGACAAAGAATCAATGGCACAGATGTTAAAGGATACCCTTGAGTCTGAGGGTTATAGGGCTATCTTTGCCCGAGATGGTGCGGAGGGCGAAAGGTATCTCAAGGAAAACAGAATAGACCTTGTCCTGACAGACCTTAAGCTGCCTGTGAAAGACGGTTTAGCAATCCTCAGAACGTCAAAAGAAGAAAATCAGCTTGTTCCTGTCATCATCATGACAGCCTTTGGATCAGTTGAAACTGCTGTGAAGGCAATGAAAGAAGGCGCCTTTGATTTTATTACAAAACCATTCGATATAGACCATCTTCTCATGCTGATACGAAGGGCACTCGAGACGCAGAGAGTCCTCACAGAGAATATCCTTTTAAAAGATGAATTTGCATCAAAACTTGGGCTTCCGAGGATTATCGGCAAGAGCGTGAAAATAACAGAGGTTGCGCAGTTGATACAGAAAGTTGCACCTACAAAGACAACGGTTCTTCTCCTCGGTGAGAGCGGGACAGGGAAGGAACTCTTCGCGAGGGCTATACACAACCTGAGTCACAGAAGGCATTATCCGTTTGTACCGATCAATTGCGCAGCAATACCAAAAAATCTTCTCGAGTCTGAGCTTTTTGGCCATGAAAAGGGGGCTTTTACAGGGGCAGATGCAAGGAAACTTGGTAAATTCGAACTTGCCGATGGAGGTACTGTATTCCTTGATGAAGTTGGTGACATGGATCTTTCACTTCAGTCGAAGCTTCTGAGGGCGATTGAAGAAAGTGAAATAGAAAGGGTAGGGGGAGTAAAAACTATTAAAGTCGATGTAAGGATTGTTGCAGCAAGCAATAAGGACATTGAAAAGGCTGTCGAAGATAAGAGTTTCAGGGAAGACCTCTATTACAGACTGAATGTATTTCCTGTTAAGATACCACCATTGAAGGAAAGAAAAGAGGATATCCCCCTCCTTGTTGAATATTTCATAAACAAGTACTGCCTTGAGTTGAAGACAGCTCAAAAGGATATTTCAAAAGACGCCCTCAATATCCTTATGGGCTATCACTGGAAGGGTAATGTGAGAGAGCTTGAAAATACTATAGAAAGGGCTATTATTCTCTGTGACGGAGATATTATTACACCTGACCATATCTTTCTTACACAACGGTCTGTCACTGATTCCCCGGAACAATTGCTGTCTGAAGGAACCCTTGAAGATGTTGCAAAGAGGGCATTGAAGATTGCAGAAACGCATCGGATAGTTGAAGCCCTCAGGAAGACGAGAGGGAATAAAAGCAAGGCTGCCGAAATCCTTCGTGTGAGCTACAAGACACTCCTGACAAAAATTAAAGGATACAGGATAGAATCTTGACAGTGTAATTCGTGTAGAATTATCATAAAAGTAACAGTAGTAATAATGTTTTCACTGATAAATATAAGCTGACTACCTAATAATCATTAAAAATTCAATTGCCGTTTGGATTTAGAATTTTAGCATTACATTATTTAATCATCCGTAGCAGAGAGCACAAGATTTTGTATCTGGAGGAACACTATGTCTGGACATTCGAAATGGGCACAGGTCAAGCACAAAAAAGCTGCTGTTGATGCGAAGAGAGGAAAGGTTTTTACGAAAATTGTGAAAGAGATTTCTGTTGCTGCAAGGCTCGGTGGCGGAGATCCTGACGGGAACCCGAGACTCAGGACCGCATTAGAGAAAGCGAAAGAGGTAAACATGCCCCAGGACAATATCAAGAGGGCAATTATGAAAGGGACAGGGGAACTCCCCGGAATGACTTATGAAGAAACTGTTTATGAAGGGTACGGACCCGGTGGAACTGCTATACTTGTAGAAGTTCTTACAGATAACAGGAACAGGACAGTTTCAGAGATTAGGCATATCATGACCAAGCACGGAGGGAACTTAGGTGAAGCGGGTTGTGTCGCCTGGATGTTCGAGAAGAAGGGGTATATCCTTGTCGAAAAGACGAACATTGATGAAGATTCCCTTATGTTAATTACTCTTGAGTCAGGTGCGGAGGATATGAAGAATGATCCCAGAGAAGATAGTTTCGAGATTATTACTGCTCCTGAGGACATGAATAAGGTAAAAACTTCTCTGGAGGCAGCAGGGGTTCCTTTCTCCCTTGCAGAGATTACCATGCTTCCCAAGAGCTATGTTTCTCTCGATGAGAAGACAGCAAATCAGATGATCAGGTTGATCGAAGTTCTCGAGGACCATGAAGATGTGCAGAGTGTCTATACTAACAGTGATATTCCTGATGAGGTGATGGCTAAGGTTGGCAGGTGAGAGAGTAATTTCGATACGTGCTACCTTCAGGAGGAGATTCCTTGCAGGCTTGCTTGTATTGATTCCCATCATAATCACTTTTCTCATCATAGCATGGTTCTTCAAATTTGTTGACGGTCTCCTCGGGCCCCTGTACGATAATATCCTCGGATACCATGTCACAGGCCTCGGTTTTGTCTCGACGTTGGTTCTTATCTTTGTCGTAGGTGTTATTTCGACAAATGTCTTTGGCAAAAAAGTTATTGAATCTTTTGAGAAAATAATGCTCAGGATTCCTGTATTCAAGGGTATTTACACAGCAATAAAACAGCTTGTTGATGCCTTTTCTCCTGAAAGCCAGACGGCATCTTTCAAGAGATTTGTGATTGTTGAATACCCACGGGCCGGCGTCTTTTCCTTCGGTTTTCTTACAAAAGAGCATGCCATTAAAGCTGAGAAGGACGGAAGGGAATTTCCCCTGAGGGCTGTATATATCCCTACAAACCATCTTTATTTTGGTGAAATAGCACTGTTTGGTGAAAAGGATGTTTATTATACTGACATCCCGATAGAGGAGGGAGTTAAGATTATCCTCTCAGGCGGTATCGCAACACCAGCCAGGATTTCAGAGGCAAAACAATGAACATAGCTGGGGTCATCCTGGCTGCAGGTCTCGGAAAAAGGATGAATTCGTCTGCACCGAAAGTTCTCCATAAGATTTATGGCACGCCCATGCTCCACTATGTTTTGCACAGGATACATGAACTGAACCCGCAGAAAGTTATTGTAGTCGTAGGAAAACATTGTAAAGAAATAAAAGACACTTTAGAGCATGTTGATTCAATCTCTTTTGTATACCAGAGAGAGGCAAAAGGAACAGGAGATGCCCTCCTGAAGGCTGAGCAGGCACTGAAAGGGTTTCAGGGAACGGTTCTCGTTGTAAATGGTGATACTCCTCTTATTCGTCGGGAAACCCTCAAGAAATTTTTAAACCTCCATAAACAGAAAAAAAATGCCATTTCCGTGCTCTCCTTTATAGCATCGGACCCGGGTTCCTATGGCAGAGTTATACGAGATGATTCTGACAGAGCAGCATCCATTATTGAAGACAGGGACGCAACGATTATCCAGAAAGGTATAAGAGAAGTTAACAGCGGGATATATGCTATCGAGTCTGAGGTCTTGCCTCTTTTAAAAGGAATAAAACTGAATGAATCAAAAGGTGAATATTACCTGACTGATGTGATCAGCATTGCTTACGATAAAGGGGTCAGGGTAGATGCTTTCTGTATTGGTTCCGAAGATGAATTAATGGGTGTGAACACTCAGGGAGAGCTCGAAAAGGTCCGCCGCATCATGAGGGAGATGATAGCGCAGGAGTGGCTGAAGAAGGGTGTGAATTTTATAGACATCAATTCTGTCTTTATATCTCTAAATGTAACGATAGGAAGAGACACACAGATTTATCCCAATGTTTACCTCGAAGGGAGCACAAAGATAGGGAAGGGATGCACAATATATCCAAATGTGCGAGTCCTGGACAGTACCATAGGGGATGGAGCAGTTATTAGAGATTTTACCCTGATCGAGGGTTCTGTTGTAAAGGAAAGGGCCTCTGTTGGACCATTTGCCCGCATCAGACCTGGTTCTCAAATTGGAGAAGAAGCGAGAATAGGTAATTTTGTAGAAGTTAAAAAATCAGTTATAGGTTCCGGTACCAAAGCTGGTCACCTTTCGTATCTCGGTGATGCAAAGATCGGGAACAATGTCAATATTGGTGCAGGCACGATAACCTGCAATTATGATGGTCATAAAAAATATATCACCGTCATCGAAGATGATGTTTTTGTCGGAAGCGATTCCCAGCTTATCGCTCCTGTTAAAGTAGGAAGAGGTGCGTTTATTGGTGCTGGTTCCACAATCACAAAGGATGTGTCTTCAATGGCCCTTGCTATCAGCAGGGTCAATCAGAGGAATATAAAAGGCTGGGTAACCAAAAGAAAGCCAGAAACGAAAAGTGAGAAGAACAAAGAGCAGAGAGCGAAGAGCAGAGAGCGAGGTGCGAAGAATTAAGATTAGAACTCTAAGCTCAATGCTATATGCTTTTTGCTGGTGAAGATATGTGCGGGATAATCGGATATATCGGTAAAAGGAATGCAGTCTCAATAGTTCTTGAGGGTTTGAGACGCCTTGAATACAGAGGGTATGATTCTGCAGGGATTGCCTTTTTTTCTGATAAAGGCATCGAAATCAGAAGGTGCACAGGGAAGATAAGAGAATTAGCTTCATTACTTGAGTCTGAAAAACCATCCAGCAATACGGCGATAGGTCATACAAGATGGGCTACTCATGGGAGACCATCAGATGAAAATGCCCATCCGCACAGATCAAACAGCATTGTCCTGGTGCATAACGGGATCATAGAGAATTACCTTGATCTCAAGACAGAGCTGATTGAGAAGGGCTATGAATTCAAATCAGAGACAGATACAGAGGTCCTCTGCCATCTTATTGAGGAACAAACAAAAAAATATCCCCTGGAAAATGCTGTAAGGGAAGCAATGAAAGAAGTGCGAGGTTCCTATGCTCTCGTTGTTGTCAAGGAAGACGAACCTTTTAAGATGGTGGGTATACGGAAGGATAGCCCGCTTGTTGTCGGATTAGGTGACGGAGAGTTTTTTCTTGCATCAGATGTCCCGGCTTTCCTGAATTATTCCAAGGATGTGATCTTTCTCGAAGATGATGAGATGGCTGTCCTGACAGACAGAGGACTTTCGATTATGGGTCCTGACAGTACACCTCTTCAGAAGGAAGTCAAGTCTGTCCCATGGAGTCTCTCCATGGCTGAGAAGGGCGGATATAAGCATTTTATGCTCAAAGAGATTTATGAACAGCCGAGGGCAATAGGAGATACATTGAAAGGAAGACTCTCTCTTGAAGAGGCAAGCGTGAACTTGGATGAATTTGGATTCAGCAGTGATGATCTTAAGAAGGTCGAGAAGATTTTTATTGTTGCCTGTGGCACATCCTATCATGCAGCTCTCATCGGCAAATATATGATAGAAGAACTTACGAGGGTTCCTACCGAAGTTGATATAGCATCAGAATTTCGTTACAGGAAACCAATTGTGAAGACAGGCGACCTTATGATAGCCATAACCCAGTCAGGAGAGACTGCTGATACCCTTGCAGCTCAGAAGGAAGCAAAGAAGCTTGGGGCAAAGGTTTTAAGTATATGTAATGTTGTCGGAAGTACATCTTCAAGAGAGGCAGATTTTCTATTCTATACCCATTCCGGACCGGAGATAGGGGTTGCCTCGACAAAGGCATTTACAGCCCAGCTTGTAGCACTTTACCTTTTCGCCTCTGCCTTGGGGGAGGCAAAGGGTATGATATCAAGGGACTACGCAATAAAGCTATTAAGAGAGCTTTTAGTACTCCCTGGAAAAGTTGAGAAGGCATTATCTGTAGATGAGGACATAAGAAAGATTGCAAAGGAAGTTTTCAAGGCAAGAGGATTTCTCTATCTTGGCAGGGGTATCAACTATCCCATTGCCCTTGAAGGTGCATTGAAGCTGAAAGAAATATCGTATATCCATGCAGAGGGATACCCTGCCGGTGAGATGAAGCACGGACCGATAGCACTGATAGATGAAGAACTCCCTGTAGTGGTACTTGCCCCCTTCGATAACCTCCATGAAAAAATAATTTCGAACATCCAGGAGGTAAAAAGCAGAGGAGGGAGGGTGATAGCTATTACGGACAACCCCGGAAGTGCGGTTTTCAGGGTTTCAGATAAATGCATTCTTGTGCCGGATACGAACCCCTTGCTCACACCTGTCTTGATGTCTGTGCCGGTTCAGCTCCTTGCATATCATGTAGGGGTTTTAAGAGGATGCGATGTTGATCAGCCAAGAAATCTTGCAAAGAGTGTTACTGTGGAATGAAAATTATTTTTCTGTATCCTAAGTCTCTTGAATTTTATGTAAGGAGGTAAATCCAATACGTATGTGAGTTCAAGACACGATAAAATAAAGGGGGAGCATAGATTTAAGTAGCAAATATCTGTTAATCTAAGGATGGGGAAAATGATAAAAGAAATTCTCACGCAAGATTTAAACCCACAGCAGAAAGAGGCTATCCTCTATACAAAAGGTCCCTTATTCGTACTGGCTGGTGCAGGGAGTGGTAAGACAAAAGTTATTGCCCACAAGTTTTCTTACCTTGTGAAAACAAAAGGACTTCACGCGGATTCTGTCTTTACTGTTACCTTTACGAATAAGGCAGCTGAGGAGATGAAAGCAAGGATACGCAGTCTCCTTGAGAAGGATATGAATTCCTGCTGGATTGGTACACTCCATTCACACTGTAACAGGATATTGCGGAAGGACATCAAAGTACTTGGCCATTCAAATAGTTTTTCCATTTATGATGAGGATGATCAGTGTAATCTCGTACGGCATATCTTGAAGGAATTCAAAATCCACGAGGCCCTTTACAAGGGCATTGTTTCACGACTAAGTTCTCTTAAGTCTTCACTCATAGGGCCTGATGAGTTTCTTTCCTCAGGCGATGGCTTCGGATTTGATGAGAAACTGGCAAGGGTTTATGTCAGGTACCAGGATGAACTCAGGAAGGGCAAGGCCCTTGATTATGATGATCTCATTATGCTGACGGTAAAGCTGTTTGAGAAGAATCCGAAAGTACTCGAAAAGTATCAGGATATGTTCTCTTATTTCCTCGTTGATGATTTTCAGGATACAACCCATGCCCAGTACCGTCTCCTGAAACTCCTCATGTCCAATAAGAAACAGGCATGTGTTGTTTGTGATGATGACCAGTTCATCTGTCGGATGAGAGGGGCTGATATTCATAATATGAAGAGTTTTGAAAATGACTTTCCCGGGATGAAACTTATCAATCTTGAAGAGAGTTACCGGTTTACCCAGAACATACTCAATGTTGCAAGTGCTGTCATTACTCAGAATCACGCGAGGAGATCAAAAAATCTATGGACAAAAAGAGACGGTGGTGAGAAAGTATATCACTGTTGGTTCAATACCTACGAAGAAGAAGCAAAATACGTTGCCAAGGTTATAAAGGAACTCTATCTGAAAGGAAGATATGATTATAAAGATTTTGCCATTTTTTACCGTGTCAACTTAGAGGCGAGAGTCTTAGAGGATGCACTCTGCCATGAAGGTCTCCCTTACCGTATCTTCGGTAATATCAGTTTTTATCACAAGAAAGAGATAAAGGATGTAGTGGCTTACATGCGTCTTTCCCTCAATCATGGAGATAATGTAAGTCTGAGACGAATTATCAACTGCCCGTCACGCGGAATCAACAGTACAATCCTCTCAAAGATAGAACAGGAGGCAAAGAGGAAATCGACATCACTCTTTGATGCAATAAGAGCAACTTTGCGTACTGACAGTCTTCCCCCTGTTGTAAAGGACAGACTCACAGAGTTTGTCAAGCTTATTGAGCGGTTCTCTTCCCAAAAAGACAGGTCTGCAGCCGAGATGCTGAGAAACCTTGCTGATAAGTCTGGTTATGCAAAGACCCTTGACGAGGACAGGGTTAGAAGCGTTGAAGACCTCATCGCCTCTGCCGAGGGGAAAGAGGTAAAAGAATTTCTCGATTATATATCGTTATGTACGAGCATGGACGAAATAGCCGGAGGAGACTATATTTCCCTCATGACTCTGCATAATGCAAAAGGCCTTGAATTCCCTGTTGTGTTTATCATAGGAATAGAAGAAGGTGTTCTTCCTTATTGTAAAGCCATTGAAGGGAAAGATGAGATCACTGAAGAACGAAGGCTTTTCTATGTGGGGATGACGAGATCAAGGGACATCCTCTGGCTAACAGGTGCAAACAAGAGGAAACTCTATGCGAGAGTACAGGACCACGAACCCTCAAGGTTCCTTAAAGATATTCTTAAGAACTGCTGCCAATGGATCGAGACGATAACAACTACCCTATGCCGAAGCAGGAAACCGTAAAGAAAAAAGTTGTTCCTAAACATGCCTTTGCATTGTACTCCGCCGGCTCCAGGGTAAAACATCCGACATGGGGCGTAGGAGTCGTGCGTGACTGTTATGGAGACGGAGATGATCAGAAGATAACAGTAAACTTTCCCAGCATCGGCGTAAAAAGGATTGCTATTAAGTTCGTAAACCTGGAAAAAATATAACAGGCAGAACAGTGAGCATATCGAAAGAAAATATTGAACACATTGCATCATTGGCGAGACTGTCTCTTACGGAGGAGGAAAAGGATCTCTTTGGATCACAACTCAGCAGTATCCTTGATTATATGGAAAAGCTCAATGAACTCGACACGACAGACGTTGAACCGACATCCCATGTCCTGCCCCTCAGTAATGTGATGCGGGATGACGTATCCGGGGCCTTCAATCCCGAGAGAAGATGCCCTGATGAATGCGCCGGACCATACTGATAAATTCTTCAGGGTGCCGAAGATTATAGAACAGATTTAACCAGAGGCAATATGTTTCGATGCATGTTAAGAGCAAAGGTCCACAAGGCGACGGTTACGGAGTCTAACCTCTCCTATGAAGGCAGTTTGACTCTCGATGGAGAGGTCATGAAGAAAGCCGGGATACTTCCCTACGAACAGATTATGGTAAGCAACCTCAACAACGGGGAGAGGTTTGTGACATATGTAATCTCTGGCAGGAAAGGTGAAGTCTGCCTGAACGGGCCAACAGCAAGGAAGGGTGTTGTCGGTGACAAAATCATCATTTTCTGCTATAGCTATGTTGACGATAACAATGCAAAGGGATTCAATCCAAAGATAATTCTCCTCGGCGATAAGAACAAAATCATCAGCGTTAAATAGCTTCCTTTGTAATACAAGCCGAAATTTAAGACAATAGTTCTTCTTGACAACAGGAAATGATGTATTTAAAATGTTAGTAAGCACTAACAATCATAAATAAAATCTGAAAGGGAACAGGAAAAATTGAGGGTTTCATGAGTAAAAAAGAAAAATCCTCCTTAACAAGGGATAAAATCCTTGAGACAGCATTGAAACTTTTCTCAAAAAAGGGCTATCTCGGGGCAACCACAAAGGAAATTGCAAAAGATGCAGGAATTGCCGAGGTGACTCTTTTCAGGCACTTTCCTTCAAAAGAGAGACTTTTTGGAGAAGTCCTTAACACTTACTCGTTTCTCCCTATCCTCAGGGGTCTTCTTCCGGAAATTTCACACATGTCCTCTCAGAAGGCTTTGACAGTCATCGCAAAGAAATTCCTCGATACCCTTGACTCAAGGAAAGAAATGATACAGATAATGAATTCAGAAATGCGACGCTATCCTGAGAAGATATATAAGATTTATCACGGGTTTATCGATGAGATGATTAAGACTCTCGCATCGTATTTCCAGCTAATGCACACAAAGGGGATTTTGAGAGAGTTTGATACCGAAAGTGGGGCACGTGCATTTCTCGGGATGTTTTTTTCATATTTTAATGCGAGGGAATTTCATATGTTCAAGAAATACAGAGACATAGATACTGACAAAACGATAAGAGAATTTGTAGACATCTTTTTAAGGGGGACATTGAAATGAATTCTCACGTTCGGCTTATTGTCTTACAATTTTTTATTGTGCTCATAGTTTTCATAGCTCAAAATCTTTTTGCTGCAGAAGAATATTCTCTCGAAGACCTTTACAGGATTGCCCTTGAAAGATCTGAGCAGGTTGGTATATCAGAGCAAAATCTCATCATTGCAAAGAGAGGAAAAGACAAGGCTCTCTCATTCCTTCTGCCCGGTGTATCGGCATTCGGGGAATATATGCAATACAGCGAGGAGAAGGGTGTATCCACTGGAGCAGGTAGTTTTATCATCCAGCCGAAATCATCCTCATCATGGGGAGTGAGCATTGGACAGTCATTTTCCCTGGGTGGGAAGGAGATCACCAATTTCAGGATTTCACAGAAAGCAATCGAAAGCAGCGAATACGATCTCTATACAACCAGGGAGGCTTATATCCTTCGAGTTGCTGAATCATTCTATGATGTACTGCAGGCTGCGAAGGCTGTAGAAATCGCACAGGAGAACGTCAAGAGACTAACAAAATACAGAGATGATGCCAAAATAAGGTTGCAGGTCGGTGAAGTCACAAAGACAGCCCTCCTCAGAGCAGAGGCAGAGCTATCAGGCGCACAGTCTGAGCTCATCAGAACAGAAAATGTCCTGAATCTTGCTCAAGCTGTTCTTGCACGAGTAGTTGGCATTGAAGGAGATTTTAGTCTCAAAGAGTCTACCAATACAGAAGGTCCTTCAACAGGAGACACGTTTTACTCTGATGAACTGGAACCACTTTCTTCCCTGAAAGCAGAAGCTATGCGAGAAAGGTCAGAGCTAAAGTCAAACCATATACAGAAGCTGATAGCCGAGGAACAGGTCAGATATGCAAAAGGGGCATACTGGCCCACATTCTCAGTTGAAGGGGGGTATATTAAAAGGGATGAAGATCCTTCATCCTCCTTTTTTAATGATGAAAGCATATATGGAATGCTCAGACTGGGTTTCCCCCTCTTTGAAGGTGGATTAAGAAAAGCAGAAGTCAGGGAGGCGGAGGCCAGAAAGAAACAGGCTGACCTGACCTATAGCGATTTGCAGAAAAAAATCAATATTGAGGTTGAGGGTGCTTATCTTGTACTGAAGACCCAGAGAGGCACGCTGAAATCCCTCGAAGACCAACTAAAGTTTGCGAGGGAAAATTACGATGCGGTGTCAAGGCAGTTTACCTACGGGCTGGCAGACAGCATTGATGTAATAGATGCAAACACTCTTCTTCTTGAGTCAGAAAGGCAGCTGAACAGAGCACAATACAATTATAAATTGTTTCTACTGGCTCTGAAACGGGCAACAGGAACACTGTTAAAGACAGTCATCAGTCATTAGTCAGAATACAAGAGAAAAGAAATGAGGAATAAAACTCATGTCTCAACAAAAAGCACATTCAGGAAAGACGATAAACATCTTCAGCCTTATAGGGGTCATCCTCCTCATGGGACTGGTGAAAAAAAATGCTATACTCCTTGTTGACTATACGAACACGCTGAGGGCAAAAGGGATGGGAAGAAAGGAAGCAATACTAACTGCTGGTCCTGTGAGATTACGGCCTATTCTCATGACTACCTTTGCAATGATTTTTGGAATGATGCCCATAGCCATCGGGATCGGAGAAGGTGCAGAGACACGGTCACCAATGGCAATAGCGACTATTGGTGGCCTCCTCACATCACTTTTCTTGACGCTTATTGTAGTACCTGCAGCATATGACTTACTCGATGACCTTGAGGGGAAGTTTATAAGGAAGAAAGTCAGCAATTCCCTGCCATCAGGTGGCAGGTAGATTTATGAAAAAAAAGATAATCATTTTAGCTGTCGTAATTTTGATGGTGGTCGCAATCCTTGTGCTTTTCTACACCCGAAAGGGAAAAAGAACTGACTTTATCCAAACAACAGGAATCGTTGAGGGAATAGAGGTAAATCTCTCTTCAAAGGTGTCAGGAAGAATTTCTGAGATATGCTGCAATGAGGGAGATAAAGTTGAGAAGAGCCAGGTCGTTATAAAACTTGAAAGTGATGATCTTCGGGCGTCAGTAGAGCAGGCAAGGGCAGGGATTGAGCAGGCAAAAGCGGCGGTCATGGTAGCCGGGTCAGCTATTGAGAATGCAAAGGCAGGTATCCAGAATGCTGAAGCAGAAATCAGGACATCAGAAGCAGACATAGAAAAGGCCCGGGCAGTTGTGGAAGAGGCAAAGAGTAAACTCGACCGTGCGACAGCTCTTCATAAAGAGGAACTGATTTCAACAGATTCCTTTGAGGTTGCCAAAACCAATTATGATACATCTGTAGCATCCTTGATGTCTTCTAAAGCAAAACTGTCTGCCTCTTATGCAAAAAGAGATGCAGCTATAGCCCAGCTCAATTCTTCGACAAGTCAACTGAACTCTGCAAAAGCAAACTTAAAAGTATCAGAGGCTAACCTTTCTTATCATGTATCAAAGCTCGGCGACACAATAATTACGACACCAGTATCGGGGACTGTCATATTCAAGGCGATGGAGAAAGGTGAGACTGTGAGTTCCGGGCATGACCATTATGACCATAGTGGATACAGATAATCTGTATGTAAGGGTAGATATTGAGGAGACTCTGATAGGTTCTGTAGTGCTCGGTGGCGAAGCATTTATTACAGCAGATGGAATTCCCAATAAGGTATTCGAAGGAAAAGTGTCAGAGATAGGAAGGTATGCAGAATTTGCAACACAGAGGGATGTGACTCGCGGAAGGCAGGATATTAAAACCTTTAAGATCAAGATAAGAGTTGCAGATCCTCAAGGAGTGCTGAAGCCGGGGATGACTACCGAGGTGAAAATACCCAGGAAGGCATGAGAGATGATGCAGAATTCGAAATCCATTGAAGTGTTAGGTATAACCAAGAAATTTGGACAAATTACTGCTGTAGATAATGTGAGTTTTGATGTGATGGATGGTGAGTTCTTTGGCTTCCTTGGTCCGAATGGGGCAGGAAAGACAACTCTTATCAGAATGCTGACAACTCTCCTGAAACCAACAAGTGGAAGAGCAGTTGTTGCATGCTGTGATGTAGCAAAGAATCCCGATGCTGTCAGACGAGAGATAGGTGTTGTCCCGCAGGCTATGACGACAGACCTTGATCTAACAGGCTATGAGAATATGGATATCTACGGGCGGTTCTATGGAATCGCCGCAACAGAGAGGAAAGAGAGAATTGAATATCTCCTTGAGATGGTTGGTCTTACCACACGAGCTAATGATCTTGTTGCAGCATATTCAGGTGGGATGAGAAGGAGACTTGAGGTTGCACGGG
Source organism: Nitrospirota bacterium (assembly GCA_963796125.1). Taxonomy (GTDB): domain Bacteria; phylum Nitrospirota; class Thermodesulfovibrionia; order Thermodesulfovibrionales; family SM23-35; genus DASPRG01. Next base: position 3,582 of record CAWCKM010000051.1, on the reverse strand, counting down.
TTTTAGTGCACAGACCAAAGATCCTTTTTCTTGATGAGCCTACAATAGGGCTTGATCCACAGTCACGACACGTTGTCTGGGATTTTCTCAGGAAGCTCAGGGAAGGTGATTCAATGACCATATTTCTCTCGACCCATTATATGGAAGAGGCAGAGATTTTATGTGACAGGGTAGCAATTATCGATACCGGGAAGATAATAGCAATTGGGAGTCCTGAAGAACTTAAATCACAGATACCCGGTAACGACATCATCTCTTTAACGATTGATAACCTGATCACTCAATATTGTTGAGATAATAAAGAAATTATCTTTTGTCCATAAGGCAAACATTGAAAATAACACAGTAAGGGTCTACGTAGACAGTGGTGCACAGAACCTCCCGGTGCTCATGGATGAGATGAAATCATCTGGTGTTAAAGTGTTGTCAGCCACAATCCACGAGCAGTCCCTGGAAGATGTTTTTATACACTATACGGGACAGGTCTATCCGGGAAGAGGAGGCAAAGAAGGTGAGCTTCTTTTTAGGTGCCGGGGTACCCCAGAAATGGGGGAGATAAAGTTAAAGTTAAGAGTTAAGAGTTACTAACAAGGTCATAAGTTAGACCACATTTAGTCAGCTATTATGTCATTCTGGCTTGTCCAGAATCCTTCTTCTTTCAGAAAGATTCTTGCCCCGCATCGCGAGGTACCGACAAGCGGGAATGACAATCATGAGACATTACTTATGAACTCATTAGGCTAAAAGCTTAAAGAGTGATATGGTAAGACTGTTTGCAGTTATAGAGAGAGACCTGAAGAAATTCAAACGTAACCCCATTGTTATCGCAATGAGCATAGTCATGCCCATTCTTTACCTTGTTATCTTAGGGAATTCATTCCAGGGAAAATTGAAAAATCTTCCCCTGGCTGTTGTAAATCAGAGCTCAGGACCTTATTCAGAGCGTCTTATGGAAAATTTACGGGCCATTGAGGCAGGACCGGCAACCTTTAACCTTATCAATCTAACAGACCAAAGGGATGTCATTGAAGGAGTTCGTGATGGCAGATATAAAGCAGCGCTTATAATTCCTTCTGATTTCGATAGGCGGGTTGCTGTGAAGAACAAGGCAGAAGTTGGACTTTACCTTGACAATACGGATTCCATATCATCTGATACGCTGAGGGGTTATATTGGCGGTGCTGTTCGTTTTCTCGATGCCGAGTATGTTGCAGTGAGGGAGAGGTCAGATGCGATATACCTGAGAGACATAGACCTGTACAGAAAAGTCGATTATTACCAGTCCCTTGTCCCTGGTGTTGTGATCATGGCCATATTCCTGGGAGCCCTCACAACAGGAGTTTTCAATCTTGTCATGGACAGGTTTCTTGGAATCGAAGAAAGCTATCTGCTCACTCCACTTTCCAAGTCGCACATCGTATCAGGTCTCATCATAAGCGGCCTGTCGATAACAACTCTCCTCGCTTCTCTGATTCTGGCGGTGAGTTTGTTCTTGACCGGTATACCTCTGTCAAGAGCTGTGACACAGATATCTTCCATATTGATTATAATCGTACTGACGACTCTTGGCCTTCTGAGCATGATGTTTGTCATCCTCGGGAGGGCAAACCATCCAAGGATCGTCGGTGTTCTCAGTGGATTCTTAAACGTTATCCTTTTCTTTCCAAGCGGTGCAATATATCCGATTGCGAGCTTTCCCGGATGGCTCAAAGTGTTTGCGAAGATAAATCCGGAGGCATATGCCGTTGATGCATTAAAGGCAATCCTCTTTAAGAATGCAGGTCTCGCTGTTATTGCAGGTGATATCTTCTTCCTCGTCATTTTTACCGCTGTGATGATGACGATAGCCATAGCGACCTTCAAGAGGACACTGTAACCTATTCTGGTCTTATCGGAAATTCTTGGTTTTGAAACTCCTCTGCCTCGAATAGAGAGCCTTCTTCTTTTATCCCCTCTACCCTCGAGGGGAGAGCCTTCTTCTTGTATCCCCTCTTTTTCAAAAGAGGGGCGAGGGGAGATTACTAATAAAAAATTATTCCCCTCTCCCTCGAGGGGAGAGGGCAAGGGTGAGGGAGAACCGGAGGCTCGTCATGTCAAAGAGAAAAGCTCGGTAGGGCAGATGTCCAATGCCAGTTGTTCTACTTTTTACTTCAATTAATGCTATGTCAGTAAAGCCCTAGAATATTAATGAAGCAATTTTAAAGCTTGATTTGCTCGTATACTTTATTTTTTAATATTTTTTAGTCAAAATTCATTTCGGAAAGGAGAAATTATGGATGGTATAAAGGTGGGCATTATAGGTGGATCAGGGATGGACGACCCACGACTTATGAAAAGTATGAAAGAAAAAAAAACTAAAACCCCTTACGGCAGCCCTTCTTCTGCACTTACAATCGGTGAGATAGATGGGATTAATACAGTTATCCTTGCCCGTCATGGCAAAGAACATTCCATATATCCCACAGGCGTAAATTTCAGAGCAAACATATATGCCCTTAAAAAGGAAGGCTGTACCCATATTCTTGCTACCACAGCAGTCGGCTCTCTGAGAGAAAAAATTAGACCCGGAGATCTTGTATTCGTTGATCAATTCATAGACTTCACAAAACACCGCCCTCTTACATTCCATGACGAAAAGGTGATACATACGGCGATGAGTGAGCCATTCTGCGAAAATTTGCGCTGTCTTCTGAGCGATTCAGCAAAGGAACTGAAACTTAAACATCATATGAATGGAACTGTAATTACTATCGAGGGTCCGAGGTTTTCTACGAAGGCAGAGTCTCATATGTTCAGGGCATGGGGTGCTGATGTCATAAATATGTCAACCGTTCCTGAAGTCATACTGGCAAGGGAATTAGGGATCTGCTACCAGACAATAGCAATGTCAACTGATTATGACTGCTGGAAAGAGGGAGAAGAGCCTGTCACATGGGAGATGATACTCTCCGTGATGAAGAAAAATACTGACAATGTTAAAAAATTGCTTCTAAAGACTATATCAAAGATTAAAAATACTGAGTGCAAATGCAAAAAATAAAAGGAGGTAGCAATGCCTATCAAATCAAAGATAAGGACAATCCCCGACTACCCAAAGAAGGGTATTATGTTCAGGGACATAACCACTCTTATCAAGGATCCTGTGGGTTTCAGACTCGTCATTGACAATCTTACGCAGAGATACATCAAGGGGAATGTGAAATTTGATGTAATAGTAGGAATAGAGTCAAGGGGGTTTATAATTGGAGGAGCACTTTCTTACACCTTGGGCAGAGGATTTATACCCATAAGAAAGGCAGGGAAACTCCCCGCAGAAAGGATAAGCCATGAATATAAACTGGAATATGGGACTGACAAAATCGAAATGCACAAAGATGCCATTAAAAAGGGAACAAAGGTTCTGATTGTTGACGACCTCCTTGCCACAGGGGGGACAGCCCTTGCATCGGCAGCGCTAATAGAAAAATTAGGAGGCATAGTCTCAGAGATGGCTTTTATTGTCAACCTTCCCGATGTTGGCGGATATAAAAAACTTACTGAAAAGGGATATAAGGTATATTGCCTGACAGAGTTTGAAGGAGA
>CAWCKM010000050.1:0-75957 GCA_963796125.1 Nitrospirota bacterium | reverse complement strand
GGCTCAGGGGTGCTGAGTAAGGAAGTATTGTTCAGTTCCTGTCCACCCTACTGAAGCACCTCATCTTGTGAAACCAGAGGGGTATCTCTCAAGAAAGAGTTCCGCTCAGGGCGTTCAGGATATAAGTATTGTTTTTGCCCTAAGAAACAAAAAGAAAATACCCCAGGTTGCCCCAGGGCCTGTATAGTTTTTGTATAGTTGATATGTGGTAGGGTAGGGTAAAATACAGGAATCGCTTACCATATAGATCACTCAAAAGGTAGAATTTGCAATGACTTACCAAAATATGGTAATCTCCAAAACCGGTAGGTATAGCCCTTACAAGGCTGAGGTTACAGGTTCGATCCCTGTTCCGCCTGCCATTGTTGTTCTAACACACAAATTGAGTTGGGAGTTTTTGTTGGTTTTTCTCTGACACCTATTCACCTTTAACTGCCTTTCATGGGGTGGTAGTTCAGCTTGGTTAGAACGCTGGCCTGTCAAGCCAGAGGTCGCGGGTTCAATTCCCGTCCACCCCGCCATAAATCCTTCCTTAGAAATCAATGACTTATGTGAGGTTTCTTGACTTGAATCTTTACTGTTGAGATTGTCGATTGTAACCATTTTGTAACTGTTAGCATTTCACCATAAACTGCGGTTATTTGGTGGGGAAGGAGGTCTAAGAGTGAAGTGTGAACAGCAAGAACCGGATCAAAAAGATATACGAGGCTGTATTCTATAAGCTTCGGAGACTATTCTAAGGAGATTTCCATCACCGTCAAAACTTCAGGGTCTTTCCAACTTGAACAATATCTATTATTCATCTTCTACAGTTAGCCACTAAAAATGCTCCTATTCAAAAATGAAAGTGCTTTATTTACAACAAGTTACGAATTACTCATATCAAAAAAGCCTCAAAACATAGTGCCACGTCTATAGCACAATTAGCTTGACATAACATAGTATAAAGCCTATAATTATGATGTCATGTTTATACGGGTAAAACCATCGGGACCAAGGCAATACCTACAGATTGTAAAGAACACTTGGGATAACGGAAAAGTCAAACAAAAGGTCATTGCCACCCTGGGACGTGTTGACAGATTAAAAGAATCAGGGGAACTTGATAGCCTCATTAGGTCAGGGATGCGGTTTTCCGAAAAGCTTGCAATTATCGATTCCTATGAAAAGGGACAGATTCCTTTTACGGAGGATTTGAGGATCGGCGTCCCGATGGTATTTGAACGGATATGGCAAGAAACAGGGATACAGTCGGTAATAGAGAAGCTTTTAGGAGACAGGAGATATCAGTTTCCGGTAGAGAGGGCGATATTCCTTACGGTACTACACAGATTAAGCGTATCGGGTTCAGACCGAGCGGCGGAGAAGTGGAAACAAAAGTACAAGATTGACGGGACAGAGAGCATAGACCTTCACCATTTGTACCGTGCTATGGCATGGCTTGGTGAGCAATTGCCGGAAGAACAACAAAGAGGGTCAACTCCGTTTGCATCGAGATGTGTAAAGGATGAGATTGAGGAGGGGATATTTCAGAAAAACAGGGATCTATTTGGAGATCTCACTCTTGTTTTTTTTGATACGACAAGCATTTATTTTGAGGGTAATGGGGGAGAGGAGATCGGGGCGTACGGACATTCAAAAGACCATCGCCCTGATTTGAAGCAGATGGTTGTAGGGATAATCATCGATGGACATGGAAGGCCGATATGCTGTGAGTTGTGGCCTGGCAGTACGGCGGATGTACAGACGTTGTTGCCGGTCGTGGCGCGATTACGGAGTCGCTTTGGGATACAAAGGGTATGCATTGTAGCGGATCGGGGGATGATCAGCAAAGAGACGATCAAGGAGATAGAGGCAACAAAAGGACTGCAGTACATATTGGGTGTAAGGATGAGACGCCAGAAGGAAGTCAGGGAAGAAGTGATAGGGCGTGCCGGGCGTTATGAAGAAGTATATCCAAAAAGTACGAACAGCAAGGCGCCGTCTCCGCTAAAAGTAAAAGAAGTAACGGCAAGTGGCAAGAGATACATTATTTGTTTAAATGGAGATCAGGCGAAGAAAGATGCTATAGATAGAGAGGCCATTATCGCGGCATTAAGAGACAGACTGAAACGGGGGGAGAAGACACTGGTGGGCAATAAAGGATATAGGAAATATCTGAAGCTTTCGGGGACACGGTTTCAGATCGATGAAGAAAAGATAAAGGCAGAAGCCAGGTTTGATGGAAAATGGGTGCTGACAACGAATACGGCTTTGTCCTCCAGAGATGTAGCGTTGCAATACAAGCAGTTATGGATGGTTGAACAGATATTTCGATCACTGAAGACAATCCTGAGCACACGCCCTATATATCACAAGTGTGATGAAACGATACGGGGTCATGTGTTTTGCAGCTTTCTGTCGCTTCTGCTCATCAAAGAATTGCAGGGAAGGATAGAGCAAAGGGGGTGGGAGGTGGAGTGGGCAGACCTGATGAATGATCTTGAAGAGTTGAAACAAATAAGGATACAGACCGGCAACAAAGAAGTGTTTCTCAGAAGTGAACTAAAGGGTGCTGCGGGTAAGGCATTACAGGCAGCAGGTGTAGCCATCCCTCCTACGGTAAAGATAATAACCAGCGAAGAAAAAGAAGCGGTTAAGAGATGATTATCTCAGTTTCAGACATAACAAGAAATCAGGATTTCATAGTGCCACGCTCCTTTTTTGCCTTCATAACCGATTGTTATTGCTAAATTATTTTTTGCAAAGTGTCGAAGATGGGTATTAGGTAACTCTTTTGGTGTCACGGTATAAACTGTAACACAAAAGGAGGACTAATGAAACATGAGTAGCATAGGATATCGTCAGAAATTTCAACGCAATGATCCGAGAATTGAATATCTTTGTCCAAAAATAAAGCCCCCGATTTCATTAGGGGCAGGCTGTAGGAGTTACCGCTTTCGGGAGCTACCATATCCCCTGAATAACTCTAATTCATTTTTTCCTGTCTCTTCATCTTAAACTCTTTCAGGACATCAGCATCAAACACAATGTTTCTACCAATCCTCTTAAACTTCAGGATACCGTCTCTTACCCATCTTCTTACTGTTATCTCTGCTACCTCAAGATACTCAGACGCCTCTTTAATGGTGAAAGGTGCCTGCCTTATGTCCTCGAATACCTCTTCATGGGTGTAGAGGTCTTTCTCAAATCCCCGTTTTGCTATGACAACAAACAGCTTTTCCCTCTCTTTAACCGGCATCTCTAATATCTCTTTATAAACCTTTTCTGCAGTAATCATGGTTATTCTACCTCCCTTACGTAGCGTTTTAGCTCACGATAAAAATTCTCGTGAGTATCTATCATGTAAAAAATAATCTCCTTTCCTTGTATCCTGTATGCAATCAAATATTTCTGTTTATGGAATGAGAACTTATGAACTCTGAATCCAGCCAGGTCTCCCTTCTTTGCTTCTCCCATTTCGGGGTCTTTTAATATTCTTTCTGTCTCATCTTCGATTACAAGTTGAAAGGGTCTTGACTGCTTCTTTACAAACTTCCTGAATGCAGATTTATATACAACATTCATGACTATATTAATGATAAATTATATTATCATTGCTGTCAACAACAAAAAAGCCCCAGGTTTCCCCATGGCCTTTATTTTTCAGCAATGCGGACTTCGGTTAAGCTTCAATCTGCAATTGTTACAATGCCGATAATCTTATTCAGTTTTGCTTTTATGCAACTTCAGATTGAAGCTTAACCGGAAGAGAGAAGGGGGCATACACATCTCGGCCCCCCGTTCACTGTAACCATTTTGTAACTGTTTACCTCAAAAACTTTGCAGAAAAGCCATCTTTCATGATTTTGATTCTTCTAAGCTATTGATTTTACTTGATGTAGATTGATGAGGATTGAGATTTTCGGCTGTCAAGCCAGAGGTCGCGGGTTCAATTCCCGTCCACCCCGCCAGAACATCTTCAGCAATTACATAATCATGAAAGGTAGAAAATAATACTTATGACAAAATTGAAATCAGATAAAGTACTCCTATTAAAAGCAGAACAATCAAAATAACAACTAAAAAGAGTTTTGGCTTTTTGAAAAGCATAATAATAAACAGTGCTGCAATAATAAAAGCAACAAGCAGATTTTCCTGAAAAAAACTTACGATGCTGTTCATCATCGCGGATAAGGAAATTAAGAATGAGTATTCAACGAGCGTCTGTCCTTTTTCACTGCGGATGGAGCTAAACAGCTTTAAGAAACATGCATTGCGTTTGTAATACCTTTCTCGTATTATTTTCATCTTAGTATTTATAGTAATTAATTCCTATAGATGTTTTCCAAGGAGCACCTTAATGTTATTAATGAGGACATAGTCTTATGTGGGGTAACATCAGGCTACGCTATTCTTCCGGGTTCTCAGCTATTAATTCTCCATTCTCCCAAATATATCTTTTAGGGGAGGGAGGGGTTTCCGGACGGAGTTCCCTGTCGCTATGGTGAAATATAAAAACGAATAGAAATGAACACAGGCCTATGGTGAGAATATAAAAGGTAATGGCTAATATCGAGAGATGTAGCTGGCTGATTATTCCGATATAAATTCCAACGGTGAGAACAATTGCATATTTTACAAAAAGAGCCCAGAATTTTTTGACAGATTTTCCTCTGTTTTCTCTTTTTATCTGCTTCCATTTTTCATAATCCTGAAGCCATAGTTCATGGAGTTCTTTGTTAATCTCCTCGTCTTCTGCTGTCATTTGCTTTACTCCTTTTTTAAATAGTTTTGACTTACATTACAGAATGACTGATCAGACTATTTAACTGATTTATGCTATAAAAAAGTTCACAAATATGCAATGATTTCCCCCTTACTACCATAAAAAGCTGCTTGTTCTGAACGGTTACTTCTTTTCTGAGGTTCATCATCCCTTTGCTTATGATTCGATCTTTAGGATAATGGATTCCTCCATAAAAAACGTAGAAACATAACTTGTTGTATTTTCTCTTTTAAAATATCAATCCCTTCGAAACAATTTACAACAGTAGCAGGTTTTTAATTTTTGCTGGAAAAGGTAAAAGTTTTGTTTTATTATGATATCCATGAAATTACTGAATTTAGCAAGGATTATTTTTATTGTTCTTGTTGTAAGTCTTCTCCTCTCTTGTGCAGGATTGAAAAGCAAGACAGACGTTCAAGAAGAATTTGACCTTGGTCCTTCCTTGTTTAATCGCGGAAAATACGATGATGCTTTGCTGCATTTTGAAAAAGCTACTGAACTTGACCCGAATTTTGGACTGGCCTACTTATACATAGGCAAGTCTTATCTGAATCTCGGGAAATGGCGTGAAGCAGTTCCTTCACTGAGGACTGCATATCGGCTTGCTCCTGAAGAGACAAAGGAAGAGATTACAAATATGCTTATGGATTTTCTCTTGCAAAATCTCTCTGAAACAGATCTGGATTCAGCGCCACAGATTGAGGACTTGCTGAAGGAGCAGTAGCCGTCCTTAGAGACCGCCGGTTAATTTATCGGCAACCTTGAATTCGTATTCTGGAAACTCATCGAGGCTGAAGGGTCTCTTTCTCATGATATTGAGTCTAAGAAGTTTAAAATTGAACTCCCTTATTTTCTTTAGCCTCTCTTTGTCATCGTCTATTGTATTTATCAATGCAGACATATTTACTACTTCATTTCTTAGTTCGAGCTCAGGCGGGATACAGCCTGCATTTTTTAAAATCCTGTAGACCATCCTCAGATCCTCAGGAATCATGGTTTCATCCTCGAAGGTGATAGGCTTTCCCATCCCTTCGAGGTTATCAAACTCGCCATTTTCCATAGCCTCTCTGATACGTCGTTCAGCAATTCTGGCAAAGATATTCATTCTGTATCCTTATCGTATCTCAAGCATCCTGTCAAGGGCTTTCTTGGCAGGGATTCTAATTTCATCAGGCAACTTTATGAGATACGTGTTTTCTTTTAATGCCCTGAGCAGACTTTTCAGGGTGGTTTTTTTCATCTCAGGACATACCATGTCCTCTCTCAGGGCGTAAAAGACCTTGTCAGGATTTTCCTTTCTCAGTCGGTATAGCAATCCTACTTCAGTACCCACAATGAATTCTTTCTCAGAGGAGGTCTTTGCAAACCTCAACATGCCGGAGGTACTTGTTACATGGTCAGCTATTTCGAGTACTTCAAGCCTGCATTCGGGATGTGCCATAAAGAGTGCTTTGGTATGTTTTGCACGTGCTTTTTTTACATCGGCCACGGTTACCCTTTCGTGAACATGGCAGAAGCCATCCCATGCGATAACCTCTTTCCTGGTATTTTTTGCTGCCCATAAAGAAAGGTTTTTGTCAGGTATGCATATTACCTTTTTATCAGGGAGGGAATCGACAACCTTTACAACGTTTGCTGAGGTGCAGCAGATGTTGCTTTCTGCCTTTACATCAGCCGTTGTATTGACATATGCAACAACAGGTACTCCCGGATATTTCTTTTTGATATCCCTTAAGGAAAAATCAACAGGGAAGATGAAAGAAGGTGGATTCTCAAATTCTGGAAATTCTTTTTTAACGGGCCTCGGCGAATTTACCCTGATCATATCTGCCATGGGACAGAGAGCATCCATCTCTGTAGTGAGGACTATTTTATCGGGAGAGAGAATTGCAGCGCTCTCAGCCATAAAAGTAACGCCTGCAAAAAGAATAATATCACAATCAATTGTTGCTGCAGTCCTTGAGAGTTCAAGGGAATCACCAACAAAATCAGCAATCTCCTGAACCTCATCCCTCTGATAGTTGTGCGAAAGAATGATTGCTCTTCGCTGATTTTTTAGTTTGAGGATCTCGTCTCGAAGGAAGGTCGTATCATCAAAAGGCATCTAAAACCTGACGGCGTCTTTAAGCATAAACGGGGAATTGGTAAAAAGGACGGTGCCGTCTTGTAAACTCACTTTATAAATCGGATCGGGCCTTTTTTCTTTTCCCGTATCAGTTTCGGTTATGAAAGAGGGAGAACTGCCATTGTAAAGGGAAAGGACTTTTTTGACATATTGCTTTGTCTCGGTAATCGGAGGGACTACTCCAAATCTATCAACCCATTTTGGCCCGGCATTGTATGCAGCGAGTGCAAGGGTAAGATCACCGTTGAATCGTTCGATGAGGTAACGCAGGTATTTCACACCACCTTCGATATTCTCTTCAGGGTTGAATGGATTGCGAACATTCATATCGCTTGCGGTTGAAGGCATTAGCTGCATAAGACCTATAGCGCCTTTCCTTGAAACAGCTTTTTCATTCCAATTTGACTCTGTCTTAATAACAGCCTTGACAAGGGAAGGATCTATATTGTATTTTGAAGCCTTTTCGTGGATTATGCTTTGGTAGTATTCGGTGTCTTTATAGACTGTTCTATCGTATCTCTGCTTGGTTGGAGGTAACTCGCTCTTATCTTTCATGATAAGGTCTGCTTTTTTACCAAACGGCAGGTCTGTATAACAAACTACACCGTCTTCAGATGTATATTGGTAGACATCGGCATAGGAAAAGGAAACAAAAGTTAGAATAAGTCCGCAAATTATCAGAACTTTTTCCATTATAAACATCTTAACACTAAAAGCCTTACCTGTCAACAATTTTCACCATTACAGTGAGAGAAAAACTGCTTAGCTTCCGTGATTTTTCTCACAGAAGAGAAGATGTCCAAATTATAAAACATATTTACATTCAAGTCTTTTCGGATTAGAATCTGATGTAATGAGAAAGGAGGAGGTTATGCATATCTTGTTAATTATTTTGGCCCTCATTATTTTTTCTCCTATGGGAAGTGCTGAGGCTTCAGTAGATTTGGGAGTATCTATTGGTGAGGAGGGTCTCAGAGGTTTTTATCTTGCAGTAGGAAATTATTACAGGGTTCCGGAGAGGGAGGTAGTAATTGTCAGGGATAGGCACATTCCTGATGAGGAAATACCCGTTGTCTTCTTTCTCGCTCAAAAGGCTCATGTGAGACCATCAGCAATAATGGACCTCAGATTAGCGGGGAAAAGCTGGCTGGATATTTCTCTGCATTTTGGCCTTGGTCCGGAAATATTCTACGTCCCTGTGAGAGAAACTGTTGTTATTGGTCCTCCTTATGGAAAGGCATATGGATATTACAAAAAGAAACCAAAGAAGCAATGGAGGACAATAGACCTCAGCGATGCTGATGTTGTTAATCTTGTTAACCTTAGATTTGTATCAGATCACTACAAGTATGGACCTGAGAAAGTAATGAAACTGAGAGAAGGTGGGAAAAATTTTGTAGCAATTAATGACGAAGTTGTAAAAGAGAAGAAGGGTGGAAAGGAAAAAGGAGAAGGCAGAAAGAATGACATTGGAAAGGAGAAAAATAAAGAAAAGGGAAAGGGAAATAACGGTAAGGGCAAAAAATGATAGAGGGGTTATATTCCCCTCTGCTCAGAACTGAAAATATATTTATGGAGCTGTAGATTAAACCTTATTTTTAGTTTATCACCAATTATCCATTTCGCAAGGTTTTCGGGTGGGAGGATTCCAAAGGCAGGGGAAAAAAGGAGTTTACATTTTTCCATTAGCTTATATTTTTGAATTATATCCTTTGACCATTCATAATCTTCTCTGTTTGTAATAACGAACTTTATCTCATCAGAACTTTTTATGTAATCAAGATTTGAAAAATCCATTTCCTTACTCATGCCGCTGCCAGGTGTTTTTATATCGAGTATCACAATTGCCTTTTTGGCAATTTTTTTTATGCTCTTGCGATCCATTTGTTTCAACTAATACCTTATAACCTTCATCAAGAAGCCGTTTGATGAGAAGGTGGGACCTCATTTTGAAGAAGTGGCTCTCCCCCGGTAATCTCGACAAGGTTTATGCCGGTGCGTTGTACTTCTCTGATAATCTCATCTGCTGTAAGTTCTTGTCCTTCATAATATGCATAAGACGTATCGCAGTAAGAACACCTGAGATTGCATCCTGTCAGCCTTATAAAGGTGCATGGTATACCTGCAAAGCTTGATTCTCCCTGTATGCTTGAGAATATTTCACAAACCTTCATATGAAAATACCCCTCTCAATATCGTTTTTATTATATCTCACTCTTGGCTGTGAAGGTTGCCATAAGGTAGGTTATTCAGAAAGAGAGGCGGTCATATGTACAATACAGGAAGCACCTCATATTTTCTATCCATCTTCGGTTTCAATGAAATATGAGATGCTTCCTTTTATAATTCATTGCTAAACAGGCACAAATTAATGTTTGGTCTTTGCAGGGGCTACTTTCGGCAACTCAATCATCTCGATCTTGCCTGTTGTAATATCATACTCACCAGCGGCAATCGTGAACTTTCCTTCTTGCATAAGATGAGGAATGATCTTGCTGTTCTTCATAACATCTGCATATACATTCTTTGTATTTTCCTTGATAGCGGTCTCAAGGATTTCATCCGGAGTTCCGCCTTTTTTCTTTGCAGCATCAGCAGCAGGCATTATCTTTTTGACTATTGCACCGATATTGCCCTCAGGTTTCCCTTTTGCCTCGAGTGTGGCTTTTACCGCGCCGCATTTGGAATGTCCAAGAATCAGTAAAAGTGGAGATCCTAGGTGTTCTGCTGCGTATTCGATGCTTCCTAATGCTATCGGGTCAACAACATTGCCTGCAACCCTTACCACAAAGACATCACCGAGACCCTGGTCAAAAAGCAGTTCAGGTGGAACTCTCGAGTCAGAGCAGGTAAGCACAATGGCAAAGGGTTTCTGCCCTTTGGCCAACTCTTTCTCTCTTTTCAGCACTGAGGTCTTTCTGTGCAAGAGTTCCTGATACAAACCTCTTGTTACCATCCATCAGTTTTTGCAGGGACTTCACCACCTTTTTCAGTCACTGCAAAGACAAGCCCTGAGAAGAAGACAACAACAACAAACAGAGCCACAAGAATTCTAAAACGCTTCATAAACTTTCCAACCTCCTTTTTACATGTTTTGACATCCCTCTAAGAGGGATTTTAGTGGTTTCCTTCCTTAGCCTCTGGTAAAAACTTTCCCCTGGCGGCTATTTTAATGAAGGATTTATAAAGGAGTCAATAGAAATAAACTCAACTGTTAAAGTCCTTGAGATAACAGCAAATTTTAAAACGTGAAGTATGAGTTCAGGAGTTTACCATCTTTGTCAAAAAACACTTTTGCAACGAAATGGTCTCCTGCCATAAAAGAGTAGGCAAGCTCATGCCAGATGACCACCGTCCTGTCTTTATCGGTTCTGACCTGGGCATAAGGGTATTTTGCAAAGTAGAGAAAATTTTTCACGACCCTGCTTTCCTTTGACTGTTCAATATAGGGGTCTCTATTTACCATTCTGTATGTCTCCTGTATGCATACCCTTTGGGTAAAGAGGTCTGCAAACCCTACGGTTATTTCATTACCCGATCCTACAACGAACCACCACCGGAGGAAGTCGTTTGGAAGAGGATACAGTGTGTATGTATTGGCCTCGATCTTTTCCTTTAAAAAATATTTTGATTGTCCCTGTAGATAATATCTACCACCTGTATAAGCTATTAAGAGAATCAGAGTAGTGAGCGCTATGACGAAGGATCTTTTCTTATTAAACCAGCACAGAACAACTGATAAGAGTAGACCTATGGTTATATATGGATCAATAATAAATGTGAGGTCGAGAGAGTACTGTTGCCAGTCAAGGGGTGAGAGGATTCTTGTCCCATACTGGTTTGTGAGGTCCATGAAAAGATGTGCTCCATATCCGAGGAAGGCGATGAAGAAATAATAGAGAAAGCCTTTTCTGAGGCCGAATATGAGACCGATTACCAGTGGTACGAGAAAAAGAAAAAGTATCCCGTGTGTGATACCCCTGTGATACCTGAGAAAAATATCCATCCCCCAGAAGCGTGTTACATAGTCAAAGTCTGGCGCAGTCGAGGACAGGATCAAAACCAGCATTGATAATTTCCGTCTGAAACCGAGATTATATATTGTTGCACCAGCAAGACTATGTGTTACAGGATCCATGTTAGTTATCTTTGATTGCTGATATCACAATAATCCTGTCTTCGGTGTCATTTTGTGGCATAGAATGATGTAAAATAACACATTACTTGAGAAGAATGGAGGTTTTTGTGAATACATTCATAAAACATACGTTGGTATTGGGCTGTATTATCCTTATTAGCATGGTTTTGATATACCAAACTTCCTATTCCCTGACTCTTGATGAAGCAATATCCTTATCAAAGGAAACGCTGCCTTTTTATAAGGCATCCATGATACGGACAAGGTCTACAGAAGCACTGTATAGTGCCTCACTCGGCCCCTATATACCAAGCCTTGATGCATCAACGGTACAGCAAAGATTCTATACATCTCCAGATGATTTTTCGACAAGTTCTTATGAAGTTACATTATCATATACGCTCTTTGATGGAGGAAACAGAAAGGCATCAAGAAATATTGCAAGATTAAACTTTGATATCAGCAAGGAAGATCTCCGAAAGAGTCTCCTTGATCTTGAATTCAACGTCAAGACAGCATTTTATACTTCAATTGCAAGAAGAGATACATTGGAACAGAGAAAGATACAGCTTCAGGATGCACAAAAAGACTATGAGGTTGCGGAGGGAAGATACAAATTTGGCGTTGCAAAACTCCTTGATGTGCTTCAGGCATCTGTTCGGTTTGAACAGGCAAAGTTTGCTTTGGTCCAGGCTGAGGGTGAATTAAAAAAGGCAGTCCTAGAACTCAATTCCCTGATAGGGAAACCTCTCGACAGTCACTATGAAATTGAAGGCTCTCTTGATATGGAGGTTAAACTTCCTGACAGGAATACATTATCAAGTGTCGTATTGCAGAGACCTGAGATAAAACAGGCAGAGGACTCCCTGAAAATTGCAGAAAATAACAAATCCATTTCACTCAGTAGTTTTTATCCTCTCATAACAACAAATGCTTCATATCAAAAAACTTCCGGGGGCATACGCGGGTTGGCTACAGGGCAGGCTGCTATCCCCGAAGAGAAGATACTTGGTCTCACAGCAACATGGAATATATTCGAACTGGGGAAATTTTTCAGGGCAAAGTCAGCGGAGTTTGAAAAGGGAGTATCGCTGGAAAATCTGAATGATCTGAAGAGACAATTGTTGCTCGATGTCAATAAGGCATATGAGGATTTGATTACTGCTTCGAACAATCTGCAGGTCGCACAACAACAGCTCAAGCAGGCAGAGCAGAACTATTCTCAGGCCTTTGGAGAGTATAAGGTTGGGAAGGCTGATATCCTCTCTCTTGTTCAGGCTGAAAGTCTTCTTGCATCTGCAAGAGAACAATTCACTAATTCGCAGGCTAAACCTGATCCTGGCAAGAGTATTATTAGAAAGGACAGCGGGGATTGAAAAGCTTGAATCTTTGAAACAAGTAACAAGTAACGAGTAACGAGATTTACATGAAGAAGATATGGTTTATTCTTATTGCGATTATACTCGTCGGGCTTGGTTTCTTTAGTTATAAAAAGATTTTCAGCAAACCTGAGATAAATGTTTTAGAAACTGCGAAAGTAGAAAAAGGAAGCCTAAGAGGGGTAATTGTCGAAACAGGGATTATAAAATCTCAGGTTGGAGCAGTGGTAAAAATTGGGGCAAGGGCAACTGGAGAAATCGTTCAGATGAATGTAAAAATCGGCGATAGAGTAAAAAAAGGACAGGTCATAGCACTTATAGATGACAGGGAGATCCAAAAGGCTATTGAACAGCAGACGGCTGCCCTCAGTGC
Source organism: Nitrospirota bacterium (assembly GCA_963796125.1). GTDB lineage: Bacteria > Nitrospirota > Thermodesulfovibrionia > Thermodesulfovibrionales > SM23-35 > DASPRG01. The sequence continues at coordinate 63,174 of CAWCKM010000050.1, read as the reverse complement.
TGCACGTAATACCCTTTCGCAGGTTGAACTGACGTACCCGGAACGTATCAATGAAGCAAAAGCAAATTTTGAGTATGCAAAGATAAATTATGAACGGGAGCAGGAGCTTCTGAAACACGACTACACTACGAAAGATACTGTTGACAAGGCAAAGAGTCAATTTGAAGCATCTGAGGCAATCCTCAAAAGGCTCCAGGACGAATATAAAACACAACTGAAGATAGCAAAGGCAAACATTGAAGATATTACTGCTCAGTTGAAGCAGCAGGAAATACGACTCACATATACAAATATCTATGCTCCGATAGACGGAGTTGTCTCAGATGTTACTGCCCAGGAAGGAGAAACTGTCGTTACCGGTCTTCAGGTTGCAAATCTTGTTACCGTACTTGACCCTGCACTCCTTGAAATGTGGATATATGTTGACGAAACAGATATTGGCAAGGTGAAGATAAGACCAGCAGGTCGAATACTATGTTGATACCTTTCCGGACAAACTCTTTCATGGGAGTATAGAAAAGATCTATCCACAGCCTGTTATTAAAGAAAACATTGTCTATTATCTTGCAATCGTAAAGGTATCAAAGGAAGATGCTCTTTTCCTGAAGCCTGAAATGACAACCCATGTGAAGATAATCTTTGCTGAAAGGGACAATTTGCTTACCGCTCCAAATGCTGCCATAAAGTTCGAAAAAGGTAAACAGATTGCCTATAAGGTATTAGGCCCGCATAATGTTCAGAAAGTAGAATTACAGACTGGAATCAGAGGAGAAGAAAAGACAGAGATCATTTCCGGCGTTAAAGAAGGAGATGTCCTTGCAACAAAATTAATCCTGCCTGCACCTCCAAAGCCCGAAAGTTAACATTCGGATACACTTATTATGCCCATCTGCTTATTGGAGAATATAACAAAGACGTACCGGATGGGCGACATTGATGTAGAGGTTCTGAAGGGCATTCATCTCTCGATAGAAAAGGGAGAGTTTGTAGCGATCATGGGGACATCAGGTTCGGGCAAGACAACCCTGTTAAATATTATCGGATGTCTTGATGTTCCGACATCAGGACGCTATATATTAGCTGACAGAGAGGTCTCAAATCTTACAGACGATCAATTGTCAGAGATCAGGAATGAACATATCGGTTTTGTATTTCAGAACTTTTACCTCCTTCCCTATGCTACAGTTCTGGAAAATGTTTTATTGCCGACCCTTTATGTTGGAGGACAGAAAGACAGTGCGGAAAAAAATGCAATGGATCTTCTAAAGCTCGTTGGCCTGGAGGAAGGGCAAAATTCAAACCAACTCAGCTCTCAGGAGGTGAACAGCAACGCGTTGCTATTGCAAGGGCACTGATTAATGAACCTGAACTGCTTCTTGCTGATGAACCGACAGGGCAACTTGACAGTAAAACAGCCACAGAGATTATGAATCTTCTCAAGAAAATGAATGAACAGGGAAAGACGGTGATGCTCATAACCCATGAATCTTCAATTGCTTCCTATGCAAAGAGAATCTATTCAGATAAAAGGATGGAATTATATTTGAGTAAGGAAGAATGGACAGGACTTTTTAAATATTGTATTCCAATCAATCAGGGCTGTAAGGGCATTCAAACTCAGGACTTTCTTCTGTTTGCTCAGTGTTGCACTCGGAATATCCTCTATCACCGTTATTGTTGCAGCTACAGAAGGTGCATACAAGAAAGCCTTTGAGATTGTAGCACGGTTTGGACCTGATTCCTTGCTGGTATTCGGTGGAAGTGAAGAGGCGAGGGCTGCAGGACAGAGGCAGAAAACAATCACGCTCGACGATGTGGAAGCAGTTAAAGAGGCTTTCGACAGCGCCTATCTGGTAGTTCCGATGTCGTGCATGGGGGATGTTACGGTTTCCTATAAAGAACAAAAAATATCAGACCCTGATAATTGGTTCAACGAGTGATTACAGTCGAGTCTGGACGTGGCCTGTCATACAGGGTTCTGATTTTACAGATGAAGATGTAAAAGGGCTTAAGAAATGTGGGACTTATTGGTCAGTACGTGGCCGGACGAACTTTTTGGAGATGAAGATCCTGTCGGAAAATACATACTGGTTAAAGGGATTACCTGTTCAGATTGTTGGCGTTCTATCCGAGAGGGGCACTTCTCCATCGGGTGACCGTCTTGATGACAGGATTGTTATTCCCATTACAACCCTGATGAGAAAACTACAAAATGAGACAAAATATGTATCTGCACTTCAGAATACGATTTGTTGATCAGGAAAACCTGTACTACTACTTGAGGAACTCAGATCATTTCTGAGGGAAAGACACAGGATTCCTGAGGGAGGAGCCTGATGACTTTACAATTATTTCACCTAAGGAGATCATAAAATTCCTTGTTGCCCTCACTGGTTCGCTTGTCATGTTTCTTGGTGTAACAGGGTATTATCTCGTTAATTGTTGCAGGATTTGTCCTTGCAAATCTCTTTTTGCTCTCTGTCAGAGAGAGGACGAACGAAATAGGGATTAGAAGGTCAACGGGCGCGAAAAAGAGAGATATCCTTTTACAGTTTCTCTTGGAAGCAGTAATTCATTACAACCATAGGGGGACTTTTCGGTTTCTTACTCGCTTTGTTGTCTTCACAACTCCTCATGTCTATTGCTGAGTTTCCTATCCATTTTTCCTGGAAGGCCTTTGTTGTTGGTCTGCTGCTTTCATGGGCTTATTGGAATTGGTTTTGGCCTGCAGCCTGCAAAAAAAGCAGCAGAACTGAACCCTATTGAGGCGATAAGGGGATAGAAATTGATTATAAGCCATAAGTATAAAGGCTTGGATATAGTATCTTCGCTCATTCTCGGGCTAATGCCCTGCGAGACTTTTGCCTCTTTATTTTTTTAAGTGAGATCAAGGACTGTCGGCGAAAGAAACCGCTCAGATACTATATCCAGCCTTCCATAATCCCCTCTCCCTTGTGGGAGAGGGGTTAGGGGTGAGGGGTATAAGTAAAGGTGAAAAGAATCTATCTGAATCTCAAAATTGCCCTGAAGTCAATGTCAAACTTCAAGATGAGAACTGCCTTAGCTATCCTTGGAGTTTTTCTTGGAACATTTTCCCTCGTTGTAGTATCCAATCTCTCAGATTCTCTGTCGAAGAAAACCGAAAAGGAAGTAGAAAGTCTTGGGAAGAATCTCCTCATTGTGAGAAGTGGTATTGTGAGGAGATTCGGAACTCAAACAAGACTATTAAGTGAAGCTACTACTCTGACCATAAGGGATGCGAAAGCAATTTCTGACGGTTCTCCATTTATAAATGCTGTTGCGCCATTAAGCAACAAGGCATTCCCTGTGAGGTATGGTGGTATAACTCTAACATCTGTGGTCGTTGTGGGAGTAACACCCAATTATACAGAAGTGAGAAACTTCCGGGTGAAGGAAGGCAGATTTATTACTGAGAATGATAACAAGAATTTCAACAAGGTGGCGGTCATCGGTAACGAAGTTGCAGTCAAACTCTTCGGCAATGCAAACCCTATCGGAAAATACATCCTGATCTGGAGGGTTCCGTGTCAGGTAATAGGATTAATGGAAGAAAAAGGTGTCGATATTTCAGGATTTAACCAGGATAATCAGATATTCATACCCCTCAATACCTTTCTCAGAAGGTTTGTTAACAAAGATTACATTGGCAGCATTTCTGTTCAAGCCATCAACGAGGAATCTATTCCTCTGGCAAAAGCTGGAATTGAAGACATATTGAGAAAACGGCATAGAATAAGCGAGGACAAACAAGATGATTTCACTGTAATTGACTTAAAGGATGTAATGGCAGTGAAGAGTCAGGCCATGTCCATGATAACGGTTCTTGGCAGGATAGCAGCAGGGATTTCATTCTTCATCGGAGGTATCGGGATATTGTCTATTATGATTCTTATTGTAAATGAAAGAAGGGTTGAAATTGGAATACAGGCGGGCAGTAGGTTCAAGGAAGAAAGACATTAGTCCTTCAGTTTCTCATTGAATCAGCCTTTATATCTTTTAGTGGAGGCGCAGTAGGTTTGATAGTAAGTGTTGTAACAACGGTTATTGTCTTTATGGTTTCAGGTCTCCCCTTTACAATTTCACCAACAGGAATTGTGATATCTTTTCTTGCATCAGTAGGAGTTGGTATATTGGCAGGCATCTATCCGTCAAACAAGGCAACAAAAATCCAGCCTGTAGATGTCATAAGGTGGTGAGGATGAGGACCTGAAAGTTAAAACTCTGAGTTCTGAAGTATTTGTATTTCAGAACTTCAGTACGTCAGCGTTTTCGAGCTTCAGGGCTTTTTCCATGGTCTCTCAAAGTCAGATAACCTGAAAAGACAATCAACACCCCGCCGATAATTGAATTTATGCCCGGAAGTTCGGTCAAGAAGAAAATGCTGAGGATTATTGCACAAACAGGTTCAAGGTAACCGAGAACTGCTGCCTTGTTGGCAGTGACAAGTTGAAGCCCCTTGAAATATAAGATGGGTGCAATAGTTGAATGCACAATCCCCATAAAGAGATAACTCCATAAAGCATGGAGGGGAATCTCTCTTATGAAAGGTGCGAGTATGACCGCAATAGAAGCATTAGAAAAGAAAGCAAGAACAAGAGGATTAAACTTTTGAGAATACATCCTCAGGAAGATGACGATTATTGCATAGGCAAGTCCTGAAAAAAGACCAGCCATAATACCTGCCATTTGATCTTCTTCAAATGAAAATCCATCGAGCATGATCCAGAGGCCTATCGAGGCAATAATTATTACAATGGTAATCCTTTTTGTAATTATCTCTCTTAGAAACAGCGGCGCAAGGAATGCAACAATCAGGGGTGCTGTGTAGTGCGTGAGGACTGCATTTGCTATTGTGGTATGTTTGAATGCATAAAAGTAAGTGAATGTATTCAAGAGTGAAAAGAAGCCAAGTATCAGAGGATACCTAAGCATCTTGATATCGGGAATCTCTTTTCTGTAAGTTTTTTGGGATAAAAGTATTCCCTGAACAACGATAGATACTATGAGTGAGTAAAAGATAAGAATATGTATTGCAACACCTGATAGCCTTACGACTATACCCAGAGAACTCCAGAGGAATATAGCAATGAGGATGTAAAGGGAACCCATGGTTAAGAGGCTATCTGACAATTGTCATCCTGAACTTGTTTCAGGATCTGTCGTAAAAAAATACGAGATACTGAAATAAATTCAGCATGACTATCTCTATGCATTTTGAATTGTCTGACAATCTGTTTACGTATGGGCATTACTCAAGAGGAAGGGATTTTACAGTCTCAATGACCCTTTTTCTTATTTTGGAAGGTTTTTCAATCTTAATTAGGTACCTTCCTTTGTCGAGAACAGGTATGAGAACATCTTCGAACTTTTTTCCGCAGGAACTGAGGTACTGTTTTTTATCATTCGGAACAATTTTTCTCTCTCCACACTTTTGGCAGGTGAGAACCCTTTTACTGCCGGACCATTTTCCCCTTTTGGCTCTCGGTTTTCCTTCGACTTCCATGATGTCCATAGCGTAATCAACAACAGGAGCATTGCTTATGGATGTGCCGATTCCATAACCATCAACAACAGGATTCAAGACAGGGACATCTTCTTCTTTTATACCACCGCTTGCATAAAACTTTATATGTTTATATCCTCTCATATCCAATTCCCATCTGCATTCTTCGAGAATCCTGTAGAAGTTTCCTCTTCTCGAACCCGGTGTATCGAACCTTACAGCGAAGAGTCTTTTCCCGAGAGCTTCAGCCACATTAAGGCACTCAAACTTTTCATCAAGAAATGTATCAATGAGTGCTACCCTTTTGATTTTTGGTTCCAGCACCTCATCATAAGCCTTCAAAGCTTCTACAGTAGAACCAAAACATATAATCAAAGCATGAGGCATGGTACCCGTTGGGTCCTCACCAATCAATTCACCTGACTTTACGACTGCAACACCGTCACATCCGCCAATATAAGCATTTCTTTCAATCATCGGAGCAAGAATCGGGTGCATCCTGCGGGCGCCAAAACTGACAACGAGATTCTCACCAGCAAGTTTTTTAAACCTCGCAGCCTTTGTTGCAACCCCTGAAGCCTGACAAATTAGTCCGAGAATAGCAGTTTCGTAAACACAGAAGTCCTGGTATCTACCCTCTATTTCGATCACCGGTTCATAAGGATAAAAGACTGTACCTTCCTCAATCGCCCTGACCCTGATGGGAAGATGTTTCATCAAGTACATCGCCTCTTCAAGACCGGCAAAGATTGCCCATGGCCAGGTTTCCGGAAGACTTTTCGCTATGAATTCTGCTTTGACGACTGGATTTATACCTTTGGCCTTAAGAACCTTTAAAGTCCTTTCAAAATATACATCAGTAATCTTTCCTTCAATAATGTCCTTTGGATTTGCGGTATGGAACATACTACCCTCCTATAAACTTAAGTTTATAAATATATTTCTTGTAGCTTATTCAGGTTGCTGTCATTCCCGTGAAAACGGGAATCCAGAAAATATTTATGAAATCTCCCCTCATCCTTCTTTGCCAACAAGTACTGCCCTATCAAGACCTTTAAAATGTGTATCGCTCGTTACTACTTTGCAGTTTTCCTCCAGTGCTGTTGCATAAACAATGGCATCAGCCATTGGAAGTGAATGTTTCAAGCTAAGGTCTGCTGCAAGAAGTGCTATGCTTTCATTTAATGGGATGACGGATGTTCTATTTATTAATGACACCGCAAATAACGCATCCTCTTCTGTACGGTCTTTTTTTATTTTCTTATAGACCTCATAAAGGATAATCGTAGGAGTTACTAATCTTGTAAGGTCTTTCAGATATTTTGAATATTCAGCAGCAAGGGGACCATCTGTAAAGAATTCAATCCATCCGGAGGAATCAATAAGAATCATTGCCTTTCTTTATCCTCTCTTATATTCTTTGCATTCATTCCTTTTAAAAATCCCTTAAAGGATTCCAGAGGTTTTTCCGGGATTAAATAGACAACTCCAGCTTTTACAACAACAGTCATCTGTTGCCCACTTTTTAAATGGAGTTTTTCTCTTACATCTTTCGGTATCACAATCTGATATTTTGATGATATTGTTGTTGTTGCCATTTGTATACCCCTTTCATCTTATCGATAGAATAATCGTAAAACAAGTAATGAGTTTTGTCAATAAGAAGTTGAAAATCTCTCACTTTCTCAACTCCTCCTTACCAAGGGAGGGGAGTTAGGGAGCTTGAAAAATCCACTTTATATCAGCAAACATAAAACATGGAGCTATTCGAAAAGAACAATCTTGCACCACCTCTTGCGTACCGTATGAGTCCCCGGACTCTCGATGAGTATGTCGGACAGAAACATATTCTCGGCCCCGGTAAACTTCTCCGAAGGGCTATTGAAGCAGACAGGATTACATCACTGATACTCTATGGACCGCCCGGTATAGGTAAAACAGCTCTTGCAAAAATAATTGCCAGGAAGACAAAGTCAGATTTTGAGTGGCTTAATGCTGCTACTATCGGTCTCGATGAACTGAGAAAGGTTATACAGCAGGCGAAGAAGAAAAAGAGTGAGGGTATTCGTACAATCCTTTTCCTCGATGAGATTCACAGGTTTAACAAACTCCAGCAGGATGCTTTGCTGCCTGACGTTGAAGAAGGGAATATAATACTTATAGCCGCAACAGTAGAAAATCCATTTTTCTATGTTAATTCAACTTTGCTTTCAAGGAGTCAGGTATTTCAATTCAAGCCCTTATCAAAGGAAGAACTTTTGGTAGTAATAAAAAGAGCTATCGTAGGATAAAGAGCGCGGACTGGGTAATCTCCAAATAGCAGCGGATGAGGATGCCATGCAGCATATTGCAGAGATGTCTGATGGAGATGCGAGGAAAGCCCTTTCAGCACTCGAGATTGCTGCCCTCACAACACCAGCCGATGACAATGGTCAGATAAGGATAACCATTGAGATCGCAGAGGAGTCGATCCAGAAAAAACATGTCGTTTACGACAAAAAAGGTGATCAGCACTACGATACCATCTCTGCTTTTATAAAGAGTATGCGCGGTTCAGATCCAGATGCAGCAGTCTATTACCTTGCAAAAATGATTTATGCAGGTGAAGACCCACGGTTCATTGCAAGACGAATTGTCATCTGTGCCTCAGAAGATGTAGGCAATGCCGACCCAATGGCACTGCTCATTGCAACGTCTGCTTTAAGGGCGGTAGAGTTTATCGGGATGCCGGAGGGCAAAATTCCACTCGCACAGGCAACCATCTATGTTGCAAATGCACCTAAAAGCAATGCCTGTTATAAGGCTATAGAGGCTGCCTTGGACGATGTTACTACCGAGGAGACGATGGAAGTTCCTGACCATTTAAAAGACAGCCATTACCCGGGTGCCAAGAAATTGGGACATGGAAAAGGGTATAAATACCCGCATGATTATGGTGGGAACGTGGAGCAGGAGTACCTGCCAAAGAGAAGGAAATATTACAAGCCCTGAAACCGGATATTACTCGCTATCTCATAGCCTGATGCCCGGCCAGCTTTCTATTGGATCGGTAGAACGGACTACATGCATCCCGGCATTGGCGAATTTCTTGAATACATCGTTCGCCTGATCAGTATAATCTATAACTCCTGGTACAACAACAGGAGATGTACAATCTTCAAGAAGATATACTTTCTCTACCAGCTTCCTGTCCTGAGTAAGAATATCCTGTAAGAGATCGTCAATTGTCCATGCTACGCAATGACTTTTTGCCTGTCCTGCAATGATGACCGCATCAAATTGCAGGAGCTTCCTGAAAAATTTGTCGCTCTTCTGACCGATTGGCTCTCCCTGATGGCCTTTGAGTACTTCCGGACCGAGAACAGAATAATGCTCTGTAAATGGTTTGTCTCCTTTGATATGGAAATCAGGTTGACTGTATCTGGCTATGCCGTGAAAGAATATCGCTTCTTCAACAACGGCAACCAATGCATGACCGATACCTCCCAACATGCCGTGATAAGGCCATATCGTAAGATCATATTTACCGCCTTCTTTCAGTTTTTTTGCATAGTAAAGAAGGTGCCGTTGTCCATAATCCTCATTGATCTGAAAACTATAACAAAGGGCAGGATTGAATTTCCAAACACCTTTAAGAATATCTTCTTCAGATATGAGTGTAAAAGGCGCAGGATGTTCTCCTTTATCATTAACTACATAAATGGAGTGAAAAATCTGCATGGTTTGATGAGTGTCCATGGTTGGACAGATTTGTGTAATCATTTCAAGATTCCTGTAAATGAATTCACACAACCTGCGGTTATCGTCAATTGCCCCTGTGCCTGAACGTCCGCCGACATAGAGTTCAAACCCCGGTATACAGAACGTGTTCTGTACATCTACGGCAACTAAACAGATTTTAAAACTGTCATCGGCTGCAGGCTTTATATTATGTAACTTCGCCCAATTCTCAGCTTCTATGGATCTCTCCTGATAGGAAACTTTCCAGACGCCACCTATTTTATCTGGATTGAAATGAGCTGGAATAGGGAGTTCACGGTGCGCCATGTCAATTATCCTTATCAATAGTCTTGAACTTATCCTGCAAAGCCTTTTCAACGTTTTCCGGAACCAGGCCTTTTACAGAACCACCAAAGGATGAAACCTCCTTCACCATTGTTGAAGTAAGAAAGCTGTATTCCTCACTCGGCATGAGAAAGACTGTTTCAATGTCGTGGTTCAGTCTCCTGTTCATCAGTGCCATCTGCATTTCATACTCAAAGTCGGAGATAGCTCTTAACCCTCTGATAATAGCAACACCTTGTTTAGCTTTTACATATTCTACAAGCAGACCATGAAAAGCTTCTGTTCTAACACCATTGAGACTCTCTACGGATTTTCTGATCATAGTCAATCTCTCTTCAAGGGAAAAGAGAGGACTCTTTTTCTGGCTCGGTGCAACAGCAACTATGATTTCATCAAATATCCGGAGGGCTCTTTTTATGATGTCTGTATGAGCAGCAGTGAAAGGGTCAAATGTCCCCGGATAAACGGCAATTTTCTTCACCTGATCCTCCGATCTTTTCGGATTCTTTTTTGTAAATCGTTAACATGGTGTCTCCATATCGATAATTTCTGATCATCTTCAATTTACCCACCAATTCAGGCAACTTTTTCTTAACGAAGTGTTCCACGACTACTATCCCACCAGTGTTTAAAAGTCCTTTTTCAGCAACCATGGGAAGGATTCTCATTATTTCTTCTGAAAAATAGGGCGGATCGACAAAAAAGATATCAAACATTTTCTTTTCTGCTGAGGCCTTTTTCAGGAATCCCTCTGCTGTTCCCTCAAAAATGGTTACTTGTTCATGAAAGCCGAATTGGACACCTGTTTCCTTTATTGCTTTAGTCCTTAGTCTGTTTGGTTCCACAAAGATTACTTTGCGAGCACCTCTTGACAGAGATTCAAACCCGACGGTACCGGTGCCGGCAAAGAGATCAACAAAACTTGCGCCCTCAATTTTGTTCCTGATGATATCGAAGAGAGCCTCCCGAACCTTGGAGGAAGTCGGCCTCAGTTCTTCATCTTTCGATGTTTTTGAAAAAAGCCTCTTTGTCTCAACCTTTCTGCCTTTTGCAAGGCCTCCTGAGATTCTCATGATCTTTCAGTTAAAAGAGGATTTATCATGTGGGCATCAAAAGGAGCATATCCCTTAATCCTGACCTTACGACCTTCTACTTCAATTTTCCCCTCAGAAAATAACCGTATGGCTTCAGGGTATATCTTATGTTCCAATCTGAGTATTTTTTCTGAAAGGGTCTCTTCTGTATCATTCTGGGATACCGGAACAGCAGCCTGTATTATTACAGGACCTGTATCCATACCCTCATCGACAAAATGGACAGTACAACCGGAGATTTTTACACCATAGTCAATGGCCTGTTTCTGACCGTGCAATCCAGGAAATGAGGGAAGGAGAGCAGGGTGGATATTCATAATTTTGTTTGGGAAAGCATCAATCAAGGGTTTTCCTACAATCCTCATAAAACCTGCCAAGACAACGAGGTCAACGTTCTTCTTTTTTAACTCATCAGAAATCTTTGAAAAAAGATTATCCCTTGAGCGGTATTCTTTTGGCAGGACTACCAGATAATCAATACGATGTTTTTTCGCCCTTTCGATGGCGAAAGCTGAAGGGTTGTCAGTTATCAATAAGACAATCTCAGCATTCAGACGATCAGATGCTATCTCATCTATGATTGACTGAAAGTTTGAGCCTCTCCCGGATGCAAGAACACCAATTTTTAAAACTGACATAGAGCTTATGTTTCTCAGACAATCCTGGGTCTGCTTAAATAAACTCTTGATGTCACCCCTGCTTTGGAAAACAGGGGTTCAGCGGAGATTTATGAATGTCCAGGAAAATTCCTTTAAGTCATTATTGCAGATAAACATTCTTTGTTATAAAATCCCCCGTTTCTTTGCCAAAGGGGGATGCTCTCTACATCTTTTGGGTGTGTCAAATCTTACAACCGTATTTCTATATAAGCCTTTTCTCTGAGACCTTTAATCCAGTCCCTGTATTTCTCTGAGAAATGCTCTTCTGCTAATTGCTTCCGAACGACTTCTTTTACCTTATCGGGGTTCTGAGCTGAGACCTTTTCGTCGAGCCTGATGATGTGGAGACCCCTGTCGGTCCAGAAGGGCATACTATAATCCCCTGCATTCATGCCGGAGAGAACATCAACAAACTCCTTTGCCAGAAGATCCTTTTTGACGAACCCAAGGTCACCGTCTGATCGTGCTGAAGAGTCTTCTGAATATAGCCGTGCTAAGGATGAGAAATCCTCTCCATCCTTCAACCTCCTGGTGATTTCTGCTGCTTTCTCCTCGACCGTCTTTTTATCTGTATCCCTCTCAGGTTTTTTAAAGAAAATCTGTTTTAGTTTATATGTTTCACTTCCAGTGGGTGCTTCTTTGTTCGCCTCCATATATCTATTCACTTCAACATCAGACACAATAATCTTGTTTCGTATCTGGTAGGTGACTACTTTATTGATGAGGATCTGCTCAGAGAGCCGCTTCTTATACTCCTCAAGACTCAGACCTTCTTTTTTAAGGGATTCAGTGAAATCAGCCTGTGTCATGGAGTACTTCTTCTGTATAGTATCTATCGTCTCTGTTATCTCATGTTGGCTGACATCGATTCCCAGGTTTTTTGCCTCTTGCAGTTGGAGTCGCATATTAATAAGGGTTTCAAGAAAAGAGCCTTCATTTTCCTTGAAGAGTTTTTTTCGTTCTTCATCACTCAAACTTTTGACTTGTGTTGCAACTTCGAATTCCATTGCCTTATAGAGCTCGCTCCAGGTGATGACTTCTTTGTTCACGACAGCAACTACGCGGTCAAGGAGGATTGAGGCATGAGATGCAGCCGGAAAGATAAAGGAAACTAATATTAATATTGTTACCAAGGAGTTCTTAAGTAAAGCATCATTATTGAAAAATCTCCCCTTGCCCCTCTTTGCCTAAAGAGGGGTTTATTCCCTCCCTTTGGAAAAGATCGGTACCCTCCCTAACAGGGAGGTTAGGAGGGATTTTGTAATAGATGTATTCATACTCATAACTTTATTAGTAATGTGAACTTGTGCATGGTAGATTTTTTCTGTTTTTTCTGATTGAAATGAATTATAAAATATGTTATATCAGTTTCTCAATACAGATAAATGAGTGCATTGAGGTGGAGGCTGTTTTTTCCAGCCAATTAATGTGCTTAGGAACTGAGCGAAAATCATTATCCCTTCATCGTATGGCACAGAGATAATCGATATTGCTGTTGCTTTAGCACATAACCCCTTGAAAAATAGCAGGAGTTATTCTATATTTAATATATAATTATATATGCAAAATAACCTGGCATGAGAAACAAGGAGAATATTGTTTTCTCGATGAGGTCTTGTCGATATTGTGATAGAAGAAAGACTTGAACCAATACTGGAAGATTACAGAAAAAATGAAGGTAACATCATAACTATCCTTCAAAGTGTAGAGGAGACTTTCGGTTACATACCTGAGGAGGCAGTCAATTGGTTCTCGAAAAGACTTGACATCCCGGCAAGCAGATTTTTCGGAATAGCAACATTTTATGCCCAGTTTCATCTCAAACCGAAAGGCAAGAATGTCGTTACTGTCTGCCGGGGTACGGCCTGCCATGTGAAGGGTTCGGAGAGGCTTTTAAACAGACTTCACATTGAACTCGATATCCCGTCCGGTGAGGATACATCTGATGATCTGAAGTTTACTATAGAAAAAGTTAATTGTGTTGGTGCATGCGGTATAGCGCCGATCATAATAGTAAATAAGGAAGTACATGGCAAGATGACCCTCGATAAGTTAATGAAGGACGTGAAGAAGTTAAGAGTGGATGAGTAAAGAGATCAGAATTAAGGTATGTACAGGTACGGGTGGCATTGCAGCCGGTGGAGAGGAAGTTTTGTCTTCATTCAGGAAGAACCTGTCTGCAGTAAATATTGATGCAACCTTTGATAAGCCTTGCTCGGTACACAAAGTTGGCTGTAGAGGGTTTTGTGCAAGGGACGTACTTGTTGATATTATTGTAGACGGCACGAAAACGACTTACAAATATGTAAAATCTGATATGGTTGAAAGGATTGTTAACGATCATATTATAAATGGTAACCCTGTCTCCGAATGGGTTGTGGAAGATGATTTCTACAATTTCCACGGGAAACAGACAAAAGTTGTTTTGGCCCAATGTGGGGAGGTAGATCCTGAGGATATTGAAGCCTATATAGATATTGGTGGTTATGGTCCTTTCAGGAAGGCCATTACGTCGATGACTCCTGAGGAGACTATAGCGGTTATAAAGAACTCTGGTCTCAGGGGAAGGGGTGGTGCTGGTTTCCCGACTGGGCTTAAATGGGAAATCTGCAGGAGAAAACAGTCCAGCAAGAAATACATAATCTGCAATGCTGACGAAGGAGACCCCGGAGCATTTATGGACAGATCTGTGCTTGAGGGCAATCCTCATTCAGTTATAGAAGGTATGATAATTGGCGCTTATGCCATAGGAGCTGAAGAAGGGTATGTTTACGTAAGGGCTGAATATCCTCTCGCTGTCTATAGATTGAAGAAAGCCCTTTCTCAGGCCAGAGAAAAGGGGTTTCTCGGGAGAAACATTTTTAACAGTGATTTCAGCTTCGATATAAAAATCAAATTGGGTGCTGGAGCTTTTGTTTGTGGTGAGGAGACCGCACTCATTGCCTCGATAGAAGGACGACGTGGCATGCCAAGGGCAAGACCTCCCTTCCCTGTGGATAGTGGTCTTTGGGGCAGGCCTACAGTGATAAATAATGTTGAAACCCTTGCGAACGTGCCGAACATCATCAGCAAGGGGGCAGAATGGTTTTCTTCATACGGAACAGAAAACAGTAAGGGCACAAAGGTCTTTGCGTTGACAGGGAAGGTTAAGAATACAGGATTGATCGAAGTGCCATTTGGTATTACATTGAGAGACATTATCTATGACATCGGTGGTGGCATTGAAGGAGGGAGAGCTTTAAAGGCGGTGCAGACAGGTGGCCCATCAGGCGGTTGCATTCCTGCAGAGTTCCTCGATATTGAAGTTGATTTTGAGTCCCTTGCTCAGGCAGGATCGATTGTTGGTTCGGGAGGTATGGTTGTTCTTGATGAAACAGACTGCATGGTGAATACGGCAAAGTTTTTTCTCGAATTTACCCAGGCAGAATCCTGCGGAAAGTGTACTCCCTGCAGGATTGGGACAAAAAGATTGCTTGAGATATTAGAGAGGATTACAACTGGAAACGGTAAAGATGGAGACATAGAGTCCCTTGAAGAGCTCAGCCATTACATAAAGTCAGCATCATTGTGCGGACTGGGCATGACTGCCCCTAACCCTGTGTTAAGTACCCTCAGATACTTCAGGGATGAATACGAGGCACATATCAGGGACAAGAAATGTCCTGCTCTTGTATGCAGGGATCTGATCACCTATTCCATTCTTGAAGAAATATGTACTGGATGCGGAGCATGCAAGAGAGTATGCCCGGCCGATGCAATCAGGGGTACCAGAAAGATGCCTCACAGAATCGATCCGATTATCTGTGTGAAATGCGGGACATGTTTTGATGTATGTAAATTCAAATCAATTATGAAATCGTAAGGCAGGATATGGTAACGATAACAATAGATGGAAAGAAGGTCACGATCAGGAAGCGTTCCACAGTTCTTGATGCCATAAGGAAACTCGACATCCCGATACCGACTCTCTGTCACCATCCTGCACTTACCCCTTATGGAGGGTGCCGGCTTTGTATCGTAGAAATTAAAGGCCTGGCAAGGCCTGTTACAGCCTGTACAACACCTGTAAATGAGGGGATGGAGGTCATAACAACAAGCCCTAACCTGGAAAAGATGAGGAAAACAACCCTTGAACTCATCCTCTCCGATCACCCGAATGACTGCATGGTATGCGAAAGGGCAGGTGATTGCGTGCTCCAGGAACTTGCCTATTTTTACGGGATCAAGGAAAACCGGTTTATAGGCGAGAGAAGAATATACAAGAAGAGAGATAACAATCCTTTCGTAGAAAGAGATATGGAGAAGTGCATACTCTGTGGTCAATGTGTGCGAGTATGTGATGAAGTTGAAGGCGTTGGCGCTATTGATTTCATCCACAGAGGATTTAGAACGAAAATTTCCCCTCCTTATGAAAAAGACCTCGACTGTGAGTTCTGCGGTCAATGTGTTGCAGTATGCCCAACAGGAGCTCTTACAGGAAAAATGTGGGGTCAGAAGGGGAGACAGAACTTGAAAGAAATTGACACTGTTTGCTCTTATTGCGGATGCGGGTGTAACCTTACCCTTCATGTCAGGCGAAACGAGATCATCAGGGTCTCTTCAAAACCTGAGACAATCAATGAAGGATGGCTTTGTGCAAAAGGGAGATTTGCTTACGGATTTGTTCATAGTCCTGAAAGACTCACAAAACCACTTATAAGAATAGCTCCAAAAGAACAATCAGCAGTTGCAGCCCCTCCCTCAGCCTCCCCACCTCGAGATCGCGCAGGGGTAGAGGGAGATCCGAAATCAGAAACTCCTCACTCTTCAGGGAGGCTTCATGGGAAGAGGCACTTGATTACGTTGCTGAGCGGCTGAAAGAAGTAAAACGGAAGTATGGTCCTGACTCGATCGGTGGGCTTGCTTCAGCACGATGCACAAATGAAGAAAATTATCTTTTCCAGAAATGCATGCGTGCCGGTATCGGTACAAACAACGTTGACCATTGTGCCCGGTACTGACACAGCTCAACGTTAGCCGGTCTGGCTGCAGTGTTTGGATCAGGGGCTATGACTAACTCTATCCCTGAAATAGAAAACCATGATGTCATCTTCGTTATAGGCTCAAACACAACAGAAACGCACCCTATAATAGGTTTAAAAATAAAGAAGGCTATAAGAAAAGGTGCAGAACTCATTGTTGCTGACCCAAGAAGAATTGACCTTGTGAGGTTCGCTACTCTCTGGCTTCAACATAAACCAGGTACGGATGTCGCCCTTCTGAATTCCATCATGCATGTGATAGTAAAGGAAGGGTCTGATAGATAAGAAATTCATCGAATCCTGGACAGAGGGATTTGAATCCTTCAAGGAATGTCTTGAGGAATATACGCCCGAAGTTGGCGGAAAAGATTACAGGAGTTCCCAGAGAAGACATTATCAAGGCTGCCCTTCTTTATGGTAATGCAATCAGACCTGGAATTTACTATACCATGGGGATTACCCAGCATACTCACGGGACAGAAAATGTCTATTCCATAGCTAACCTGGCAATGATGACGGGAAATCTTGGCAGGGAGAGCACAGGGGTTAATCCGTTGAGAGGACAGAACAATGTTCAGGGAGCCTGTGACTTGGGTTGTTTACCTGATTTTTATCCTGGTTATCAGAGGGTGAATATACCAGGAATAAAAGAAAGATATGAAAAGGCATGGGGCGTCAAACTCTCTGATAAGATAGGGCTGACAGCCTCAGAAATGGCAAAGGCAGCAACAGGAAGGAAGATCTAAAGGCATTGTATATAATGGGAGAAAATCCTGTCTTGAGCGACCCGGATGTGAACCATACGATTGAGGCATTGAAAAAATTAGATTTTCTTGTTGTTCAGGATATTTTCATGACCGAGACAGCAGAACTTGCTGATGTTGTGCTGCCTGCAGCCTGTTTTGCAGAAAAGGATGGGACATTTACCAATACGGAAAGAAGGGTGCAGAAGAGTCAGGAAGGCAGTGGAACCGCCGGGTGAGGCAAAAGAGGATTCATGGATCATTATAGAACTTACGAAAAGGCTCGGATACTGGATGAGGTATGACTCTGTGGAAGAGGTATTTCAGGAGGCAGGGAAGCTCTGGCCAGCATTGGCAGGGATGACATACAAGAGATTAGATATCAAGGGTCTTCAGTGGCCATGTCCTACTCTTGATCACCCCGGAACACAATATCTCTTCAAAGGAGGTTTTCCAAGGGGAAAGGCTGCATTCAGTATTGTCAGATACAGGCCTTCTGAAGAACTACCTGACGAGGAATATCCATTTTTACTCTCGACAGGAAGGCTGCTTTTCCAGTATCATACAGGTTCAATGACAAGAAAGATTGATGCGATAAATAAAGTATCACCTGAGGCATATATTGAAATTCATCCCAGTGATGCAAAACAACTGGGCATCAATGACGGTAAGATGGGTGAAGGTTTCGTCGAGAAGGGGATCTATTGACATCAAGGCTATCATTTCTGATAGACCTATAAAAGGAATGCTCTTCATGCCTTTTCATTTCAGGGAGGCAGCAGCAAATGTGCTTACCAGTACTGCCCTCGACCCTATCGCAAAAATACCGGAGCTGAAGATATGTGCAGTAAAAGTGGAAGAGCACTTTAGACTAATGAAATATCAGATACAGAATTCATGAGTGAGGAGGTATAAAAATGATTCAGGCATTAAAACAACAGACTTTATTCAGTGATATTGACACTGAGGGCCTTGAGAAGCTCTCAAAATCGTGAAAAAGGTAAGCCTTAAAAAAGGGGAGTCTCTTTTTAAAGAAAAAGAGGATACGCGGGGGGTTTATCTTCTTCACTCAGGCAAGGTTGAAATATCAAGGGTTACTGCTGATGGCTGGAGACAGACTCTTACCGTTGTAACGCCGGGAGATTTCTTCGGTGAGCTGTCTATCCTCGAAAAACGTCATCATGTTGCAGGCGCTGTTGCTGTTGAAGACTCAGAACTCTTCCTTATTCCACGGGAAGAGTTTGAAAGACTCCTGGTAGAAGATTTAAAACTTGCATGTTACATCCTCCAAAAGATTGCCCTTGAGATGAGCAAAAAGCTCAGACGCACCACTGATAAATTCCTGAGTGCATTGATAAGCTACTAAGACCATAAAACAGTATAGAGTAAGAAAGTAGGGGATTATTCTTATATAGGTACGTTAGACGCTTTGTGCCTTACAGTGCCTTACAAAAAAACAGAAAGGGGGATTTTTAGAGATGCCACTTGATCCAACCAAAACATGCAGACTGGCAGATTGCAGAGGAAGCAGAACAACGTATGAAGACATCTCAGCAACTAGCTGAGAAACTGGGGATACTAAAAGAGGAGTTGTTGCCCCACGGACATTATGTTGCAAAGGTTCGTTTTATGCAGTGTCCTGGAGAGGTTGAAAGACAAGCCTGACGGGAAGTTCATCGAAGTAACAGCTATAACACCAACCCCCCTTGGAGAGGGAAAGTCCACTACCACCATGGGCCTTCTTCAGGGTATAGGAAAGCGCGATAAAAATGTTACTGCATGCATCCGCCAACCATCCGGTGGACCAACCATGAATATCAAGGGATCGGCCGCAGGAGGAGGACTCTCGCAATGTATTCCGCTTAACAGAATTCTCACTTGGTCTTACCGGTGATATTAATGCCGTTATGAACGCACATAACCTTGCTATGGTTGCAACGACAGCGAGGATGCAGCACGAATTTAACTATAATGATGAGCAGCTTGCAAAGAGAAATCTAAAGCGTCTCAACATAGACCCGAAGAATGTTGAAATGGGATGGGTCATGGATTTTTGTGCACAGGCACTCAGGAACATTATCATTGGAATCGGCGGCAAGATGGATGGGTTCATGATGCCTTCAAAATTCGGGATAGCTGTTTCCTCAGAAGTCATGGCGATCCTTTCCATCTTCAGCGATCTTGCAGACTTCAGGAAGAGAATGGGTGGAATCGTCGTTGCTTATGACAAACAGGGCAACCCGGTAACGACAGAAGACCTCGAGGTTGCCGGTGCGATGACTGCATGGATGCGGAATGCCATAAATCCTAATCTGCTCCAAAGTCTTGAGGGACAACCCTGCTTTGTTCATGCAGGACCATTTGCAAATATTGCTGTTGGACAGTCCTCGGTTGTTGCTGACAAGATGTGCCTTAAATTATCTGACTATCATATTACAGAATCAGGTTTTGGCGCTGATATTGGTTTTGAGAAGTTCTGGAATGTAAAATGTCGTTATTCCGGAAACATACCGAATGTATCGGTTATTACTGCTACGATAAGGGCATTGAAGCATCATGGTGTGAATGCAGGTGCGCTCCCTGTTGTACCTGGCAAGACCGATTCCAAAGGAATATTTTGAGGAGAATCTGAAATGGCTTGAGGATGGAATGAAAAATGTCATACATCACATCAATACCGTTAAAAAGGCAGGGATAAACCCTGTTGTCTGCATAAACCGGTTCCATACTGATACTGATGAAGAGGTTAAATTGACCAAGAAGATGTGCGAGGCAGCGGGCGCACGTGTTGCGGTTTCT
Source organism: Nitrospirota bacterium (assembly GCA_963796125.1). Lineage (GTDB taxonomy): Bacteria > Nitrospirota > Thermodesulfovibrionia > Thermodesulfovibrionales > SM23-35 > DASPRG01. The sequence goes on along the minus strand of CAWCKM010000050.1, from coordinate 43,269 downwards.
CAGCACTGGCAGTATGGAGGCGAAGGTGCACTTGAACTGGCTGATGCAGTTCTCGATGCATGTAATGATAAGGTCAATTTTAAATTTCTTTATGACCTTGATACACCAATACGGAAGAGGGTTGAACTGATAGCAAAAGAGGTTTACGGTGCAGATGGTGTGAGCTATTCTCCTGAAGCAACTGCAAAAGCAGAAAGGTTTGAAAAGGATCCCAAGTTCAAAGACTATGCCACCATGATGGTCAAAACCCATCTTTCTCTTTCTCATGACCCTACAGTCAAAGGTGTACCAAAGGGCTGGACACTCCATATTCGTGATTTTCTCACGTATGGTGGTGCAAGGTTTATCTGCCCTGTGGCAGGAAACATCAGCCTCATGCCGGGAACATCATCTGATCCTGCTTATCGCCGTGTTGATGTAGATTTAAAGACAGGTAAGGTAAAAGGACTATTTTAAAAGATTGTTTTTTCATTAAGCCTTCCCAATCCCCTCCTTGGCAAGGAGGGGAAAAGGGGAGGTCTTTAATGAACCTCTTTATTGTAATTTATTCCTCTAAGGTCTATAATTTTTTATGAAAGCCTGCGAAGTTCGCAGTCTAATGAGCTACACTAATCTAATGTCTTATCCCAGTTGTGACTTTGTCATTCCGGCTTGTCCGGAATCTTTCTTTCGGAAGGACTCCCGATCAAGCGGGAGTGACAGAGAAAAAGATTGGCTGTGGAGAACGGTTATGTCGTAAGAATCAATGATCGATATGCTTAAACGAACTTTACTTTTCATTTTTCTAATTCTTTTCTTATCTCTTCTTTCGTCTTCTATCTTTTCGGAAGAGCCAAAACGGGAAGTCATGGTCATTACCGTCAATGGAGTTATAAATCCTGTAGCATCAGAATTTATCGGAAAGAGTATTAAAAAGGCGAATGAGAAAAAGGTTGAGGCATTAGTCATCGAGCTTGATACACCGGGAGGACTTGATACATCCATGAGAAATATTGTGAAGGATATCATCGGAAGTGAAGTGCCTGTTATTGTCTATGTTTCACCAAGCGGGAGCAGGGCAGCCTCTGCAGGTGTATTCATAACACTTGCTGCCCATGTTGCAGCTATGGCGCCGGGTACAAATATCGGTGCAGCCCATCCAGTAGGTATCGGAGAGAAGATGGATAAAGACGATGGCTGAAAAGGCGACGAATGATGCTGCAGCCTATATAAAGTCTCTTGCAGAAAGGAACGGCAGGAATGCAAAATGGGCAGAGGACGCAGTACGGAAGAGCATCTCTGCAACAGAGGCAGAGGCATTGAAAGAAGGCGTTATAGACCTTGTCAGTAAAGACCTGAACTCTCTTCTTGCTGATATAGATGGGAGAAAGGTTAGGACGGTCATGGGTGAAAAGGTTCTGAATACGAAAAATGCGGTAGTGGTCAGAGAAGAAATGGGGTTCAGATACAGAATACTCAACCTCATTTCTGACCCGAACATCGCATATATCCTCATGCTCCTCGGCTTTTACGGCCTCTTCTTTGAGCTTACAAACCCGGGTGCAATTTTCCCCGGTGTATTGGGAGGAATTTCTCTCATCCTTGCTTTTTATGCTTTCCAGACACTTCCGGTGAATTATGCAGGGCTTTTGCTGATTATCCTTGCCATCATTCTCTTCATCCTCGAGGTAAAGATCATATCCCATGGTGTACTTACTATCGGAGGGGTCATCGCTATGGTTATAGGTTCACTTATGCTCTTTGAGTCCCCTGCTCCATTTATGAAACTCTCGCTCGCGATTATTCTTCCTGCTGTTTTCATAACAACTCTGTTCTTTTCCCTCACATTTGGGCTTGCCTACAAAGCATATAAGAGAAAACCTGTTACCGGCTCTGAAGGTCTCACGGGAGCTCAAGGTGTTGCGTATACCGAGATAACAAAAGATGGAGGTATGGTACTATTACACGGTGAACGCTGGTCAGCATATTCCGATGAGCCTATAGCAAAGGGAGAAAAAGTAATAGTTGAGGCAGTCTCGGATTTGAAGGTAAAAGTAAAAAAACTGTGATATGTGATCCGTAATGAGTAATTGGTGAAAGAAATATTTATGAAACTCATCACTCGTTACTCATCACGCATCACGATTAAGAAAGGGAGGTAAATATGCCATTTGCACCATCATTCATGGGTTTTCTCTCTGGTCATTATTTTAGGCTTTTATTTTCTTTCAAGCGCAATAAAGATCTTGAGAGAGTATGAAAGGGGAGTAGTGTTCAGGCTTGGAAGGGTTATTCCCGTAAAAGGTCCGGGACTTGTCATTATCTGGCCCATAATTGATAGGCTTGTGAAGGTGAGCCTTCGTATCGTTGCAATGGATGTTCCATCTCAAGATGTAATAACAAAGGACAATATTTCAGTTAAGGTGAATGCTGTTGTCTATTTCAGGGTCATTGAACCGATAAAGGCTATTACAGAAGTAGAGGATTTCTTATATGCAACATCAATGATAGCTCAGACAACGCTCAGGAGTATCCTTGGTCAGAGCCAGCTCGATGACCTTCTTACAAACAGGGAACAAGTCAATGCAGAACTGCAGAAGGTGATTGATTTCCAGACAGAACCCTGGGGAATAAAGGTTACAGCAGTGGAGGTAAAGAATGTTGATCTGCCAATAGAGATGCAAAGGGCAATAGCAAAACAGGCAGAGGCTGAACGTGAAAGAAGGGCAAAGATAATCCATGCAGAAGGAGAGTTCCAGGCTTCACAGAAGCTTGCAGATGCCGCAAATATCATCGCAACTGCACCGTCTGCCTTACAGCTCAGGTTCCTCCAGACCCTGACAGAGATTGCTACCGAGAAAAACTCAACAATCATATTTCCTGTACCAATAGACTTGATTAAACCTTTTTTGGACAAATGGGGGAAAGAGGGGAAATAATAAAAGCTTCTTGGGTTTTAACTGATTCCTGTTAAGATGATTGAAAAGAAGATTCTGATGGTCCAGGAAGAAAAGGGCGTGTTAGCCGTCAATAAGAATGAATTTAACGTTCTTCCTTCACCCTATATTTCTATACGATTCCGACCTTTTTGCTTTGCCATATATAAAGCTTTGTCTGCTTGTTTAACCAACTCCTCAGGGGATATAAACACATCGCTTGGCATTGTTGAAACACCCAAACTTAAGCTGACAACACCCAATGGTAATGATTTTGGATGTGGGATTTTTGTATTTTGAATATTTTCCCGGATCTCTTCGGCTACAGACACTGCGCCCTCTCTTGAGGTATCAGGCAGAATGATAACGAATTCTTCTCCACCGTATCTGGCACAAAAGTCACGGGGTCGTTGTAACGTGCTCTTTATAATTTGGGCAACTTGTTTGAGGCATTCATCTCCTTTATTATGTCCATAAGTATCATTATAGGATTTAAAATTATCGATATCACACATAATGACAGACAAAGGTAACTTGTTCCTTCGACTGTCACGGAATTCTCTCAGTATCTGCTCTGAAAAACTTCGGCGATTAGGAATATCGGTTAATGCATCGATGACAGCCTGCTGCTTTATTTTTTTATATGCTTTGTCAAGCTTCACTCCAAAAAAGACGATTCCGCATATACCAGACAAGCCTATTGTAAAATGACCTATTATTAGCGACATGAGTGGTAATATTGGTAAGAAGGGCAAGGTTACACTAATGCCCCCTCGAATATCTCCTTCTTTATACCCTTGTTTAGCATGACATTTTAGACACCCTTTCTCCGTTATGAGAGGGGCCATATAAAAAAAGTATTTTCCCGATTCCCCGGTAATGATTTCACCAATTTCTTTTCTGCCTGTTTCGAAAGATTTTAAAGCCTTTTCTTCCCGTGCTGTTGGCTTATTTTCAGGACGTATTGGCTTCAGACTGGTAATATGAAAATATATCCCTTTCTGTTGTGCGGCAATTTCAGCAATCTGTCTGGTCATAAAAGCGGGATTGACTTTGGTAAGTTTTAAATTTCGATTGACTTCTATATCTCTTAGAGGATCTTCAAGGTATGGATTGGGATGCGTGTCGTCGTTTATGAGAACATACACTCCACCATGGCCTGCATTCCATCGTCGGGTTATTACAATCTGATCAAAAAAACTTCTTGCTGTCTGAAATGCAATTGTTTCCTGTCCTTTTTTAGCGCTCGAGTAATTCCATAAAAATGATATGCTCACCAACAGAATCCAACAGGCACTGATTATGAATATAGCTTTTCTCAAATGTTCCTTTTCTGCCTAAGCATTATCTTTTATACTGATCCTGCCTTTATTAAAACTGAAAGCAAGTTGATTAATTCTTCAATCCCAATTCGTCCAATCTACAACTCGCAGAGCAGGAATCACGGCTTATCGTTTTTCATTGCCGATTAAGTCATTTAACGATAATAATTTGTTGAGTCAGTTGTCAATTATGTGTATAACAAAAAATAGGACATAACCCGTGGAGTAGTTCCTTCACATAGAAAGTGAACATGACAAGATTTCAAAGCCAGAAGTTTTCTTCTGTAGTTGAGGTTAAATACAGGTCGTCTCAAAAAGGGGGTAAGAGATAAAAAGATTCAGACATATTCATTACAGTCGTCTCAATCTTGCCGGTAACTATCTCCCTCCTATCGATCATAGGCGTCGTGCTACATATCCCCGGCTTCGCAGACTTTAAAGTATACATCCCCGTCGATCCTGCATTGTACGAAGTCACCTCTACCGTATATGTCCCTGTCGCTGCAAGGGTGTAATAACCGCTTCCGCGTGGTATACGAGTGGATTCATTCTGAACTTTCAGTCCGTTCGGGTCATACAGCACGATATTCGTGTTGAACTCCGAGGGATTCACTAATATCGATACCTGGTCTCCCACTGACCCTGTAAATGTATAAAGATCTGAGTTCCAACCTATTCCGTACTTCAACGATACACAGTCAGTCGTCTCAATCTTGCCGGTAACTGGTTCCCCCCCTATCGTCATAGGCGTCGTGCTGCATATTCCCGGCTTCGCAGATTTCAAAGTATACATCCCCGTCGATCCTGCATTGTACGAAGTCACCTCTACCGTATATGTCCCTGTCGTTGCAAGGGTGTAATAACCGCTTCCGCGTGGTATACGAGTGGATTCATTCTGAACTTTCAGTCCGTTCGGGTCATACAGCACGATATTCGTGTTGAACGCCGAGGAATTCACTAATATCAATACCTGGTCTCCCACTGACCCTGTAAATGTATAAAGATCTGAGTTCCAGCCTATTCCATACTTCAACGATACACAGTCAGTCGTCTCAATCTTGCCGGTAACTGGCTCCCCCCCTATCGTTATAGGCGATGTCTGACACATTACTGCATTATTAGGCACTTCAACAGCTGAGGAAAAGCCTATCCAAATAAGCACGAAAACTGAGATGAGTATGACTATCAAGCTCCTTGACATAAGCACTTTCGCATATCCTCCTGACGATTGTAGTCTCATGGTAAATTTCTCCCTTCCTTAACAAACTTTTATCTTGTTAAAGATACCGAAAAAATCGTGATATTTTTCCGCTAAAAAATCATGATAAGTTTCTCTTATTCATTTAAAAGGTATTCATTCAACAAAACATTATCACTATTCCAGAATTTAAAGCGGAGCCCACGAGGGTATCACATGCATTACGCTCCCCCGTTTTTGAGCCCCACTGTTTATTAATTAACTGAGCTCTTTCAAAACTTAGAAGTGATCAATCTCACGATTTACATATAAACTTTTAAAAGTAAAAGCATGAGGATCATAGCGATTTAATAAGTTATTTAGTACACGAAGTAACACCTTCTCCTAGAAACCCCGGCTGCGCGGTGGTTACGAGCCGTCAGCCTTTTATAGAAAGATAAAGCTTTTTCTGGGTTGTAGAAGTTAGTCCGTTATTATCCCCCTTGTTGATCAGTCGAAGTCTTTTTACAATCTCCTTTGTTTCACCGTCGACATTCGTCGGCGCATATTGATTCAAAGGAGGTTGTGATATGAGCACGTTGAGAGAACAGATGTTGGCAGATCTTCAGTTGAAGGGGCTTACCCCTAAAACCCAAAAGATTTATCTGAGGGAAGTAAGCAATTATGCGAAGTACTTTGGCAAGTCGCCGGAGCAACTTGGAGAGAAGGAACTCAGGGAGTATCTTCTTTATCTTTTGAATGAGCGGAAGTTAGCCAAGGGGACATACCGGTTTTATTACCAGGGTCTGAAGTTTCTGTACAAGCACACGTTGAAACGGGAAGAGGTCGTAGAGAAGATACATTGTCCCAGAGGGAAAAAGAAGCTTCCGGTGGTTCTGGACCTATCTGAAGTCAAGACTTTGCTTTCCGTCATAGAGAATCTCAAGCACCGGGCGATCCTGACGATCACCTATTCTGCGGGCCTCAGGATAAGTGAAACGGCATGCCTTAAGGTGAGCGATATCGACAGCAAGCGGATGATGGTAAGAGTGCAGCAGGGCAAAGGGGGCAAGGACCGCTACACCATCCTGTCCCAGACCGCCCTTGAATGTCTAAGGCAGTACTGGAGAGCATATCGTCCGAAAGAATGGTTGTTTGAAGGGCAAAAGGAAGGCACCCATATATGTATAAGTTCGATACGACAGATATTCCTTGAAGCCAAAGAGTGCGCCGGCATAACAAAACCGGTAAGCCCACATACATTGAGGCATTCCTTTGCGACTCATTTGATTGAAGCGGGGACCAGTCTGCACCATGTCCAGTTGCTCCTGGGCCACAGGTCTCCTACGACCACGACCGTTTATCTTCATGTCAGCAAGATGAACCTGGCACAGGTCACCAGTCCCCTCGATAGTATACCCGAAGAGTTTTAAAGCTTTTAGCGGTATCTTCGATGCGGACGTCTCAGGGCGTTGAGGTGGCGGATATCTTTCGTCTGCACGGTCCAGAATATAGAAGATCTCACCCGATGCCTCTTAATCATCTGCGCGCCATGCATGCCATTGAGGTGTGCAGGACTGCAATCCTTGGCGGGCATAGGTATAAGTATAGCTGCGGCCATGTGGATATCTCCTACAACTCCTGCAGGAACCGGCACTGTCCCAAGTGCCAGACCCTGCAGAAAGAGAAGTGGATTGAGGCCAGATGCGAAGACCTATTGCCCATTCAATACTTCCATGTAGTGTTCACCATACCATCAGAGTTAAATCCCCTGGTCATCATGAATCAGAGGGTAATGTACAACATACTATTCCGCTCGGTCTCCGAGACGCTTATGGAACTCTCCAATAATCCGAAACATCTTGGCGCATACATAGGGTTTATCGGCATCCTTCACACCTGGGGACAGAACCTTATGGATCATCCCCATATTCACTGTGTCGTACCCGGCGGCGGACTATCTCCCGATGGAAGTCGCTGGGTGTCATGCAGAAAAGGGTTTTTCATCCCTGTAAGGGTTATGTCCTCGTTGTTCAGGGGCAAGTTCCTGGACTATCTCAAAAGCAGTTTTGAATCGGGTGATCTTATCTTCCCCGGCGGCATCCGTCATCTGAAAGAACCCCGATGTCTTTGAAATGTTCAGAGGACAGTTCTACCATAAAAAGTGGGTTGTCTATTGCAAGCCACCTTTTGACGGCGCTGAGGGTGTCCTTAAGTATCTGGGCAGATATACCCACAGGATCGCTATCAGTAATAACCGTATCCTCAAGGTCCAGGACGGCAATGTCTCTTTCCGCTGGCGGGACTATGCCGATGGTGATAAACAAAAGACCATGACTCTCAAGGCCGATGAGTTCATAAGAAGGTTCCTTCTTCATGTATTGCCCCATCGATATGTGCGCATAAGACACTTCGGACTTCTGGCAAACAGAAGCCGTAAAGACAACATCGCCCTATGCCGTGAGCTCATTGGCAGTTGTAAAACCGTAACAAAAGAAAAAGAAAAACCAGAGACCTGGCAGGATCAGTTGCTCAGAATCTGCGGTATTGATATCACTACTTGTCCGGTTTGCAAGAAAGGCACGATTCTCAGGGTAGAGCTTCTGCTTCCTTTTAGGTGCAATGGCCCTCCACATCAATACTGATGAACACCGTTGACAACATAAAAATCATATCTCCATCAGCCTGCGAAAACAGCATTCTGTTTCGCCATACTCTCCTGTTGTCTGAAATCACCCCTTGGTGTACTACCCTGCCACAATGGACACAATCCCAACCTCTGTTTTCATCTCAGGAGTGATCTCATGCAGGTCAAAAAAAGGCAGATTCCATCCAAACCATATTCAATTCGATAGAAAAAACACCGAGAGAATTATTCGAATCGCCATATCTGGCGCAGCGGCTTAGTCCTTCACACGTCATTCCGCAACTGCCGCAGCGGAATGACGCTTATTCGAAGTCCGCCGGTGCTTTGGAGCTTGACATACTAGTAGACATTTCTCCAAAGCCCATATCTTTGAACGTCACGTCGATGTCCCCGAGAGCTGCCATGCGTTGTATGCTTCGTGTGTGATGACAGTCTCCAGCACCGTATGCGTTTCCGTGTTGCTCCGAACTCAGATCACTCAATCCGCCGAGGGAGATATTGTCAGTTATGCAGCTAGAATGCACCTATTCAGCGTCATTATCGTCCGAGGTAATCATTTGGGGCTCATCATCTGCACCGGCTCTTCGGACGAAATGCAAAGATGATCTCCGCCGTCTGATCCAAGCTTCGCTTGATCCATCGTCATATGCCTATGCCGACGTCCGCACAGCACGGGAGACTTCGGGGGGACGAACTGCTGCCCTGAAATTTCCGGTCGACATCAGTCCTACCGGCCTTGGCGAAATGCTCAACAGGGCCTGGGTGAGGTCTGACAGCTCGATACCTCTTTTTGCCCTGAATGCCTGAGGCACCTTTCCTTGTTTCATGAAAAACGATGATATTAGGCAGCATGGCAGGTATTTACCCTGCTGCCGATAGCATATGTGGCTTCTGCAGCAGGCGCGAGGCCTTAGTGTCGCCATTCGCATGCACCACATTTGAAGTAAATGCATCGGGTCCGCCTCTGTCATTGATTACGCGAAGCATGCAGGCAACACCGCAGACTTCGATTTGTTGCACATCTTCCGATCGGTCTGATACTGAAGTTTCATGGAATTCGTCAATATACATTCCTCTGTCGTGAACCACGACCGAAGTAAATGCTTCTGGTCCGCCTATGTCATCGCTTACCCTGAGGCGAATGACAGGCGTCACAGCAAGTAATTCGATTATTTGCTTGCGTTATAAACAGTACTGCAAGAGTATCATGTGATAACAGTTCGTCAGTTGTATTCACGCATATCATATACTCCTTCTTCGAAGTAAAAAGTTCGACTAGCATATGTTGCGAATACCGGAGCATTCAGAGTAATCGTCTTAAGAGGAGCGGCCTGCAACAGATAATGTTAATAAGATTGCATTTCTACATTGCCTTTTATCTGATTAATAAGGTATCCTTACAGTAAGGAGGTAAGGAAACATGCTTGCAAAGAAAACATCGAAAAATCAGCTCACATTACCAAAAGAGATCGTCAAGGAATTTCCGGATACGGATTATTTTGACGTTACGGTTAAGGAAAGAACGATAATACTTATGCCGGTTAAGATAACCCATGCGGATATGACACTTGAGGGAATAAGAGAGAAACTCAAGAAACTTGGCATTACCGAAGGCGACGTGGCTGAGGCGGTAAAGTGGGCAAGAAAGAAAGTACGGCAAAAAAGGTAGTTCTCGATACCAATATTCTGGTATCAGCCCTACTATTTAAGGGTGAGCTCGCAGGGATAGTCGATCTCTGGAAGAAGGGCAGAATTATTCCCGTACTCTCAAAAGAAACTTTTGCGGAGTTTAAGGCTGTTCTTGAATATCCAAAGTTTTCTTTGACAGGGCAGGAGATAAAAGTGATTATCGAGGAGGAAGTCCTGCCGTATTTTGAAGTTATAGAAACTACAGACAATATCAAAGGAATATGCAGGGACGCGGATGATGATAAATTTATTGCCTGTGCTGTATCCGCATCAGCGGACTTTATTGTCACCGGAGACAAGGACTTGCTGGATATAGGCAAGTACAAGTCTGTCAGAATTATAAGCGCTTCAGTGTTATTGAAGATGTTTTAACTTAGGGGAAGAATTAATAACACTTCTCAAATAATGACAACATTGACTTGTGAAATCCCTACTAACCTCCCTTTCCAAAGGGAGGAATATAGCCCCTCTGGTCCGCAAGCGGAAGGGGTAAGGGAGTTTTTAGAATAATCAGCTATCCAATTATGAGACCCTTAATGAAGAAACTTCTTAACACTCTTTTTTGCAGAGGCCGGCGCAAGTAACTTTTTCTGGATAATAAGGGTTAGTAGCGAAAAATAAAAGGGAGGCGGGGCGGCCTCCCTGTGGGACTTGAGGTCTAGTACCTGACCTCATGTCCAAAGTTAAAGAAAGGAGGGGTTTAGCTTTTATCTGCCATGTTTTGCCCAGGACCGATTTTACCTTGCCATTCTCTCCTGCCTTGGTAGCTATTCCTTTCATGTCTGTGTCGATCGTCTCTTCTGTCTTCCCATCTGTAATGTCCTCTGTCCCATTCACGCCAGTGGTCCTTTAGATGGCCGTAAGGTATAAGTCGCTGTCCCGGAGGAATTCTGTAATAATTATAGGTATAACGATTAAAAACAACAGGAACACGTGATGGCGGCAGGTGGTACCACGGGCCGTTGTAGTAAGAAGCCCTGTACCAATATCCATTATACGGACGGTACCAGTACCCCGAGTTGAAAAAGAGCTGGAACCCGACATCGGGTGCGAAATAGGCATAACTACCGGGTATCGGATAGACGGCAGGCGGTGCAGTTATTGCGACTGCGGGAAGCGGCGGAACCCCTATACCTATTCCGATATTAAAATCTACATTACCAGATAAGCCTTCAGTAGGCAGCAAAAGACCTCCCGTACCCAGGAAAAACAGACATACGGAAATTATGAAAAACTTCTTGTTCATGTCAGCCTCCTTTATCATGTTGTTCATGAATTTAGCATACGAAAAACTTGTGAAGGGCTCGTGAAGAAATTATGAAAAATTGTAAAGAGACTTTTTTTCAGGAAAGATATGTAAACTTAGCTACTTAGTAATTCAGATCCTTCTAAACTTTCGAAAAACTCATCCCGCCTCTTTTTGAGGGCGTCAGCAAAACTGTTCATTTTTGCTATCAATCTTTGCTTATGAAAGTAATTTTTTCTTCTTTCATCTTCTTTCAGCAGTGAGTATGCCTTTGTTGTTGCTTCAAGAATGGCTATGACTTTGTCCTTTACTGAAGGGTCATCCACAGTGAGATACCTGTCAGGATGGTATTCCTTCACAAGTTTGTAAAAATTGTTTTTTACCATTTCCCCGTTTGACGTTTCATCTATTGCCAGAAGTTCACCCGCACTGAGTCTGTTAAGACTCATATAAATTTCATCAATCCTTTTTAATTGGGCATCTTCCTCCTCCGGGAAAGCCTTTAGTATATCCTCTAATGATATCGTGTCCTTTGTTTCTTCTATTCCACTTTTACGTTCCTCAAGGATACCCGTAGACCACAAGACATACATGGTCTTCATGGCCTGAAAAGAGTTCGGAGATGAACTGTCAACAAGCTCTTTAACCGTCTTTTTCCCATCGATCATAAAAAGCATCTTTTTGTCTAATGAGCTGAATACAACATCCTGGAAAAGGCTTACAGGGTCAGTGCTCAATGTTAAAACAGCATCCATATCCGGCAGCTCTTTACGGATTCTGTTTAAGTTATCTATCCTCTTTACACCTTCATAGATGAGGTTACCCATACTCATTTTCAATGTGATGAGGCCATCTGAAGGTATTTCCCTCTCGATGAATTCATATGCAGCATCCCGGAGATGGAATAAGCTATAAATGATATCCTTTACCTGGTATTTCACTCCCCAGATGATATCCTGTGGTGTCAGGTAACCAAGTTCAACAAGGATCTCACCCTGTCTTTTGGCTGTCTTTTTGAGGAGTTCCACTGACCTGTCATATTGCTCTAATGTAATCTTCCCCATTTTCATGAGTGTCTCACCCAACCTGTCATCTTCATCAGTTGATGAGGCAAAGACGGCGTCACCTTTATGGAGGTACATTTTTTTTGTGAAAGAAGGAGTCTTTACTGTTAATATCCCTGTTTTTCTGTTTCTGTTTAGATAAACAAGTAAGCTTGGGAAACCCAATGTCTTTGATATTACCGATTCAGAGGATATTTCCATCTATTCAATTCCTTTCATTTTGTGCTTTTAAATTGCGATTTCAAGCAGAGAAATTGATGTGACAAAAATCACGACATAACAGAATCTCACATTATGACGGTATTGTTGAAAGACCAAAACTTCAAGTAGAAAGGAGTGAATAAATCAGACAGTATTGACAAGCAACGTTGCAGACTTTACAACTGAATACTACCACTTTATCAATGCAGAGGCCCAGGTGAGGCCACCGCCGAAGGCCTCGAGAAGGATGTAGTCTCCTTCTTTAACTCTTCCTGTTGTGAGAGCTTCATCAAGCGCAATCGGGATAGATGCAGCCGAGGTATTTCCGTACTTGTCAATATTAATAAGGACTTTTTCCATCGGGAGTCCAAGTCTGTCAGCAGTCGCCTGTATGATTCTCAGATTTGCCTGGTGAGGGATAAGGAGGGAAAGCTGTGAAGGAGTCAAGCTTGTTTTCTTCAAGGATATTTATAACAAGATCCTCGAGTGTCCGGACAGCAAATTTGAATGTCTCGTTACCCTTCATTTTAATGTAATGGAGTTTATTATCAACAGATTCTCTTGATGCGGGTATCTTTGAACCACCAGCAGGCATATGGAGGAGATCCCACATACTGCCATCAGAATTGATAGACATTGAGATGATACCCCTGTCTTCTGTAGTAGGTTCAACAATCACAGCACCCGCGCCATCACCAAACAAAATACAGGTAGTTCTATCTTCCCAATCAGTAATCTTTGAGAGCACCTCAGTTCCGACAACAAGGATTTTTTTATGCATTCCTGAACGTATGAAACTGTCCGCAACATAAAGACCGTAAAGGAAACCTGAACAGGCTGCATTGATATCAAAAGCTGCTGCTTTTTTAGCACCGAGTTTATCCTGCAGAATACAGGCAGTTGATGGGAAAGGCATATCACCCGTAACTGTTGCTGTAATAATAAGGTCAATATCTTCTGCATTAAGGTCAGCTCTTCCAAGGGCTACCTTCGATGCATCATAGGCAAGGTCCGATGCTGCCTGGTTTCCATTCGCTATCCTCCGTTCCTTTATCCCTGTTCTTTCGGTAATCCACTGATCTGAAGTTTCGACCATCTTTTCAAGATCAAAATTGGTAAGGACTTTTTCCGGTAGGTAGGAACCCGTGGAGACAATTTTAGTTCTTGTCAACCTTTTCCACCATACCTTTTTCTATTTTGGATGCAATGACCTCATACACACGTTTCTCTGAGAAATCTGCTGCAACTCTCAGGGCATTCTTTATTGCCTTTGCTGTTGATCGTCCGTGACTTATAATGCATGTGCCATTTATTCCAAGGAGAGGCGCGCCCCCATATTCGTCATAATCTGTCTTTTTCTTGAAACTGATCAAGGCAGATTTCATCAGGAGGTATGCAATCCTTCCTACAGACTGCTCTGCGATTTCCCGCTTGAGAATCTTTACGATCGCATCTGCAAGACCCTCACTTATTTTCAATACCACGTTACCGGTAAACCCGTCACAAACTATGACATCGGCGATTCCAGTAAAAATATCTTTTCCATCCACATTGCCGATAAAGTTGATATCAGCCTTTTTCAGAAGTTTGAACGACTCTTTGGTGAGTTCGTTCCCCTTTGTATCCTCTTCTCCGATGCTGAGAAGGGCGACTTTTGCCTCTGTCCTTCCAAAAATTGCACTGCAGTATGCGCTTCCCATCAATCCAAACTGATAAAGGTTTTCAGGCTTGCAATAGAGATTTGCACCTGCATCAATGAGAACAAAGGGAGCTTTGAGAGTCGGCATAATCGTTGCAATGGCAGGTCTGTCAACGCCTGGAGATGTACGGAGAAAAAGAAGTGCTGTTGCCATGACAACGCCGGAGTGTCCGGCACTCACCATGGCATCGGCTTCGCCATTCTTAACAAGCTCAATAGCCCGACCTATGGACGAATCCCTCTTTTTTCTGATCGCAGCAGCAGGTGCCTCATCCATTCCCACAACCTGAGAAGCATGTTTTATGGAAATACGGTTCGGGAGGTGTCTCTTGCTATCGAGCTCTCTTTTTATTGAATTCTCATCACCGACAAGGATTACATCTATGCCTTCAAAATCATTAACGGTCTCGATAGCGCCCTCAATAGTGACAGCAGGGGCATAATCGCCTCCCATCGCATCAAGGGCAACTCTCATGCTTCTTTTTCGACTACTTCGAGAACCTTGCGTCCATTATATGAACCGCAATGAAGGCATACCCTGTGGGAAAGCTTCAGTTCATTACAATCAGGACAGAGGCTAAGGTTAGGAGTCTGGCCTTTCCAGTTGGCCCTCCGCTTATCTCTCCGTGCCCTTGTGTGTCTGTGTTTCGGGTTCGGCAAAATGATTTCTCCTTTCTACGTTTCTTTATTGAGGAACTTCTTTAATGTAACAAGTCTTGGGTCTATATCTTTTTCACTGCAACTACAGTCGCCTGCATTGAGGTCCGCACCGCACCGCAGACATATCCCTTTACAGAAATCGTTGCAAAGCGCTTTCATGGGCAGATTGAGCATGATCTGTTCCTTTATGATGTCAAAAAGATCAAGCTCATCATTTGCATAAAAACCCATGTCAAGTTCCTCAACCGTGAGCTCATGTTTTTCTTCCTCTTTGAGTTGTGCGATGGGATGAAAGATGGCCTCAAAGGGAAACGAGAGCTTGCTCTTAAAATCTTTCAGACACCGGCTGCACTGTAATTCTACAGTAGTAAGAATATTACCATTTACTACAATCTCAGCGCCAACCTTTTTTATCTTCAGTTGTGCCTGGACAGGAAAAGGGCCGGCATCAAAGGCAAGTGTCTCATTGACTTCTATATCCAGTCCGTCATCGGGGATTTCTGAAATGATAATCTTCATCTAAAATTATAGAAAAAATCATGGAAACAATACAACTGCAGGTCAAGGCAAGTGGACAAAAAACAGGGGATTAACCCAAAAACTGTAATTGGCATAATGCGGATGTTGTGGAAAAATTCTATAAATTTTACACCTGTGGTCTCTGCCGCAGTTCCTTCGGAAGCCTTTGCAGGATAGAAAGGCGGTAACTGGTGAGCGCACGTCAGAAAGGCTAAAGAGAAAATCTACATGGTATAATGTGAGCACGATGAGAGGCCAATTGCACAAAGTGGTTGCAGGAAAATAAAAATAGGGGGTGATTATATATGAGCACATCAGTAAAACAGATCAAACATCCTTATATTGCCTTTGACAGAAAAATAAGGGGTGGTGACCCCGTTATTGCCGGCACAGGTATTCGTGTGCTGGACATTGCCATAAGATATGAAATCATGGGTATGTCACCTGAAGATATAATAGTTGCATTTCCTCATATTACCCTATCTCAGGTACATGATGACACTTTCATTCTACTATGCAAATAAGCATGAAATAGATAAGAAATGGAAAGATGCAATCAAAAGCACAGAGGCATTGAAAAAGCTGTACCCGTCTGTTCTGGAGAAGAAGATTGGCAAGATTAAAAATATACAAAAGTGATGAAGTGGTTGCGTGAAGATTTTCCGAATATTCCCACTATAGATTTCCTCTTTTAATCAACTCTATTTTACTATTTTTTGAAGTTTGAAATTCAGGAAGCAAGAATCGAAGGGTTGAACCTTTTTTAGGTTGAGTGTTCCACCTGCAAGTCCGCATATTTATGTTCGATGAAAAATGAAGATTTTTATTAGTAACAGAGTATCTCTCTGGCATGCTGGTACCTCGCAATAATACGGGAAGTGTCCCTCTAATTTCCTAAAAAAAGACAGGATAGTGCAGATGGCGGTAAAGATAGTAATAGAGCCGATCTTCGAGGCGGATTTCGAGGAAAACTCATACGGATTCCGACCGAAACGGGATGCCCATCAAGCATGGATGATGTGATCTATCACCTTCGAGTGGGAAGCTTCAGGTAATAGACGCCGACATCTCGAAGTACTTCGACACCATACCCACGACAAACTACTTGGATTGGATGCCGAAACGGATAGTGGATAAGAACATACTTAAATTATCCAGCTATGGCTAAAAGCGCCGGTGGTGGAGGAAGAGAAGGATGCAAGAAGAGGTACAAAGGCAATGACAAGGGACGCCGCAGGGAGGAGTAATCTCTCCGCTCCTCGCCAACATTTATCTAAATGTACTGGATGACGATATGGAAGGTGAAGAAGATAGAGGATGAGGATAGAGGCCAGGCTAATCAGGTATGCCGATGACTTTGTCGTATTGTGTAAAGGCAAACGGAGAAGATATTAAGGGGATCCAAGAAGATCCTCGGGGGCTTCGCGGCCTGAAGCTGAACGAGATAAGACACGAGTGGTAGACGCTCGAGGAAGAGAGCTTTAACTTTCCTTGGATTTACGAGTAAGGCGATCAGAGCATCCCGAAACCGGTCGAAATTTCCTTTATCCGAGCCCGCCAAGAAAGCTATGGCGCAAATCCAAGGGAGCTAAAGACCTGACCGGGCGGAGCACTTGGCATTACCGGAAGAGCTAGTTGTCAAAACCTCAACGAGATCGTCAATACGGGGGTGGGTAAATATTTTTACTATGGGCACTGTAGTAACGACCTGCTGAAACTCCTCAAAACGATTCCTTGAGACAGCGCGTGCGGACTACCTGAGACGGAAGCACAGAAGGAAGAGTAGAGGATATAACAGCATTCCCTGACCGGCACCTCTACGACGACTATCGGACTTTACAAGATACCGACGACGGCCCCGTGGAGTCGGACTGCGAAAGCCGCCGGAAGAAGATGATTGGAAAGCCGTATTCGGGAAAACTGAACGTACGGTTTGATGAGGGGGAACTGGAGATAGGGCATTTGCCACTACGCCAGTTCCCTACTCTACCTCTTATCTCTTAATTTAATTAATTTGATCTTAGTAAGCTTCTTGAAAATCACAATAAATTTCTTAGAAATCCGCGTTGCAATCTGCTGCATGTTTCCAATCTTCAAGGTCAAAATAAATAGCACAAAGGTTGTTCCGAATTATGGCCCACTGTTGCGGGAACTCTTCACGGGTATAGACTTCAAGGGCATTACGGAGAGCTTCTGCCGCCTGGCCGAAGAGCCGCAGACCGTTCTTCTCCAGCAGTACGAATACCCAGATCTTTAAGTACAATGCCAAGATTATACTGAGTAAGGGCCCACTTTTGCGGCAGAGCTTTGCGAGTCCTGACTTCAAGAGCATTACGGTAAGCTTCTACCGCCGGTCGAGAAAATCCATGCCGTCTTGTCCAGCGGTACGCATTCCTTTTTCTCTAAAAGCATTACCAAGGTTGTTCTGAGTCATCGCCCACTGCTGCGGCAGGTCTTCACGAGTTCCTGACTTCAAGGGCAGCACGGTAAGCTTCTACTGCCTGGTCGAGAAGATCCATGCCTTCTTTTCCAGAAGTACGCATTTCCTTTTCTATAAGAGCATTACCAAGGTTGTCCTGAGTCATGGCCCACTGTTGCGCGAACTCTTTGCGGGTATAGACTTCAAGGGCATTACGGAGAGCTTCTACCGCTTGGTCGAGAAGATCCATAGCTTCTCTTTCGGCTCCCCAACTCAGTAAGCGAAATGCCGAGGTTGTTCTGAGTGATCGCCCACTTTTGCGGCAGATCTTTACGGGTTCTGACTTCAAGGGCATTGCGGTGAGCTTCTATCGCCTTGTCAAGAAGATCCATGCCTTCTTTTCCAGCGGTACGCATTCCCTTTTCTCTAAAAGCATTACCAAGGTTGTCTTGAGTTGCAGCCCAGTCCTGCGGCAGATCTTTACGAGTTCTGACTTCAAGGGCATTGCGGTGAGCTTCTATCGCCTTGTCAAGAAGATCCATGCCTGTCTTTTCCAGCGGTCCATACACCCTGTTGACCAAGAGCATTACCAAGGTTGTCTTGAGTCATAGCCCAATCCTGCGGCAGATCTTCACGGGTATAGACTTCAAGGGCATTACGGTAAGCTTGTACCGACTGGCTAAGAAGTCGTATTCCTTCTTCTCCAGCGGTTCGGCTCCCCAGCTCATTAAGCGAAATGCCAAGGTTGTTTTGAGTCATGGCCCACTGTTGCGGGAACTCTTTACGGGTAAAGACTTCAAGGGCATTAAGGTAAGCTTGTACCGACTGGCTAAGAAGCGGTATCCCTTCTTCTCCGGCGGTGCGGATACCCTGCTCTTGAAGAGCAATGCCAAGGTTGTTTTGGGTTGTAGCCCACTGTTGCGGCAGATCTCTATGGGTATAGACTTCCAGAGTCCGGAAGTACTGTTGCTTAGCTTCCGATATATACCTATTTCCCTTTTCTCCCTCAGTTCTAATGCCAATCTCTAACTTGACATTTCCCATAAGCAACCTTATCTCTGCCCATTCCTTCGGAAATTCTTTTATAGTCACAAGTTTTTCTGCTTCCTCATACATGGTTAAGCTTTTTCAAAATGGTACATAATCGCATAAGAGTTGCCTGATTGCTTCCAATCTTCATATTCACTTAAGCTTAACTGCCTTAACTCTTCTTGTTTCTTCTTTCTTTTATTCCGTACCTCTAAGGCAGATTCCTCGAAGCACAAAGAAGACAACTCAAAATTCTTCTGATAAAAACTGCTCAAACATCTCGCTCTTCTTTCCTCCGATTTCTCAGATTCTCTTAGCCCATCGATCAAATTCCTCTTTCACTTGGTCATAGGTAAATCCATATTTATTGGCCCACTCACTCAGATAATATGTGAACTCTACAGGCTTAGGTTTACTATCTGCTTTTTTCATTCTCACAAGCTCATCGTTCAATTTAGCAACGTATTTTTCGATGCGCTCATGGGTCCAGAGTTTTTTTGATCCCTTGGGTACAATAATAACCTTCGTAGTATGCACTTTCTGGTACCGAATATTTGGCAAATTCCATTCTCCATCTAAAGGGTGATTTATAAACCAGTCCTTCTTTGATACTGTTAGAATAACCCGCTCCCCTTCGACGAAATCATTTGATAGTCTTATTGAAAATTGGCCTTTTACATCTGTTATCTCTGATGGGCCGCCGGCCAAGTTGATTTTAGTATTTGGAACAGCCTTGCCTGAATCTTCTTGGGAGAGTTCCGTTTAAAATAATCTGAGCGCGAACCGGTACAATTCCGGAAAGAACAAGGACAACGGCTAATACAAACTGCTTCATTTCTTATTTCTCCAAGATGATGTTTACTGGACCTGGTAAGGTTACGTACTCATTGTGTGGACGGTATCCATTTTTTGATGCATAAACCCTCACTCTGTCTCCTGGCTTCCCTGGAATTTTCGAAAAATAGAATCCTCCATCGGTTGTGGTTGTGACCGACTCACCTGGAAGTTCCTGAACATTAACAACAACGTCAGACAAGGGCTCTTGATTTGCATTGTGGACAATACCCCGTAAAGGAGTTGTCTGTGCCTGGGGAAAGAATGTTTCCCTTACTTTACCTGATAACGTAAACAAAGATATGACAATGACCAAGACAGTCGCAATTAAACCGACCCACTTAACCCACGGATCAAGCTTAGACTTAGATTTTGGCTGTTCAGGGGCACCCTGAATTGTCAAGTTAATATCGCCAGCAGCCTGGTAGACATTCCCCTGTATGTTCCATCCCTCCTGGCTAAAGATGGCTTTAGCCTGTCTGACTACTTGCTCTGGTTCGGTGACAACTATGTTCCTGAGTTCGTTATGACTTCAGAACTGTGTTGCCTGGAGGACAGTTCAGGTATGTGCGCTTGAAGAGAAGATAGAAGTCTTGGCATGGCCTCTTGAAGATTCAGCACATTGATGCTGTGAGTTCCTCTTAATAAAGGGGGAAGAGGAGTATCATCGAGCAAGCATGGTATTATAGTCTTTCGCAAAGCCACGGCTGTGTTCCATTCGAATTCAACAAAGTGAGAATCGGCAGCGCTTTTTGACCAAAACAGCAGAAAAAAGTCAGTTGCTGCAATAGCCTCACCAATTGCTTTTCGGCCACTGCTGTCCGCCGTAAAGACTTTCTTGGTCTCGCCAGATAGTAATTCCTTGAGCGCGCAAAGCATTCTCAAGAGCTTCTACATATGATTCATTTTGTCGCGTATAACTAATGAAAATATGAGCCATATTAGTACTTCCAAGACTATGTCGCTCCAAACTCGATTATCTTGTAGGAATCTATCAGATCATGGAATTATTGTCAAACCAGCTTTGCCAGTGTCAGCATGATGTTGTCAAACCTAAATAGTTTGCCTTCCAGCCGGAAAGAAGATGATCTCCTTGTTCATGCAAACACATTGATGGATAGAGGGTTAGGAACATTCGAACTCATAAGCAGTATCAGATTTGATTATTGATTTTGTCCAAAGAGTTTCTGAAGCGATTATTTTCTGAAAGGCAAGAAGCAAGCCCGGAGAAAAGATAGACTGACGAATAATGACTTGCAGAAGAAACGCGCATAATAATTAGGGTACGTAAAAACATTTGCTCCTGTGAGAAAGTCTCTTCTGCTTATCTCGGAGCTAAGTCGGCCAGAGGTTCGAGGATCGACTGTTTTTCCAACATAGCCTTCTATCTCCATAAAACACCTGTTTGAAGGAAAGCAAAATACTACGCTGAGAATCCGATTCATCAAGTAATCCAGATCTGAAATGCAAGAGGGTTTTATGGACAAGGAATTTTGGAAAGCTCAAGCACTGGAGAACCGACAGTTCTTCATTGAGAGCGCATGAGATATGCTTCACTTCGGTAGCGACTTGCACAACAATCATAATACGATTCCTCAAAATCCTATAAGCCGTTTTTGAGGATTACTTAACTGATTATTTTGATATTGAAAAGAACTTCTTTAAAACTATTACTTTAATTGAGTATAATGTGGAGCATTAAAGATACATTAAAAAGGAGGTAGTACATGACAAAGGCTGAACTTTTAGAGAAGGCGGCAAAGGATGCAGGTATCTCCAAGGCTGCAGCGGCAAAGGCACTTGATTCTTTCATTGATAGTGTTGTTAAAAGTGTCAAGAAAGGAAACAAGGTTGCTCTTGTTGGCTTTGGAACTTTCTCGGTTTCAAAAAGGAAAGCACGGACAGGAAGAAACCCTCAGACGGGGGAACCAATAAAGATTCCTGCCAGAAAGGTTCCTAAGTTTTCAGCAGGGAAAACTTTTAAGAATGCGGTGAAATAGATAAGATTTTTTAGTGCTCGTTTTCGTAGAAAGGGGGTGATTGATCATTCCCTTTTCTTTTAGTCTGGTAGCCAGGGTTCAGCAATGAACCCTGGCTACCAGACCAGTAATTGCTTCTCTTATTCAGCAATTACCCATAGAGCTTCTTCAGGAGCCACGCTATGTTTCTCCCTAAATCTTTAAAGGTGGCTATACCTTCTTTGTCCTTAAGAACATCCCCCGGATTAAGACCGATTCCGATGTTCCAGTAACTTGACCCTGGAATAATCATGTGGCTGATACCGAAAAAGAAATTTATGCTCGAATAGACATGAGTTGCGCCTGCCCTTCTTACAGCAACAACTGCAGCTCCGACCTTTCTCTTGAACAGATGGTCATTAGCACGGGCAACAAGACCAGCCCGGTCAATAAGGGATTTTACCTCGGGAGAGACATTGCTGAAATATGTTGGTGAACCGATTATGATTCCGTCTGCTTCTATCATTTTTTCAATAAATACATTTAGTTCATCGTTCCGCACGCAGCGTCTATTTTTATTTTCAAAACATTTAAAGCATGCCATGCAAGGCTTAATGTCTGACCCTCCAAGCTGTATGAGTTCAGTATTAATGCCTTCTTTTTTTAGCTCCTTGAATACAGTCTGGATTGAGTAATAGGTATTGCCTTTTTTCCTCGGGCTTCCATTGAAAGCTATAACTTTCATCTATGACCTCCGTTTAATCATCGTTATTTGCCTGCAGTCATTTGTGAATGAGTTAAGTTTTCAGCAATTCTCCTGGCAAAATCCGACAGAGTCTCATCCCTTGCTCCAAAGACTACATAGGTATCCCATTTATGAAGCATTTTTAAGACTGTCTCTCTTTCCTCGACAACTTCCACAGACTTCCCTTTGTACCTTATACCATCAGCGAGGTCATGGCTGGATATGTCTTTCCTGGCTGTTCCTCCGGCATAGAAGATCGGGAGAAGAATAAGATGGTCTGAGTCATCGAGATTTTCTGCAAAGGCATCAATGTATTCATTCTTCATCATCCTTGTTGGCCCATAGCCATGGGGCTGAAAGATGTAGCAGATACCTTTTCTGATATTTTTCATTGCTTGCATAAGAGAAGAGATTTTATGTGGGTTGTGTGCGTAGTCATCAATCACAAGATATTTTCCGTTGCTGAGATGGATATCAAACCGTCTTTCTATTCCCTGGAATTCATGGAGTATGTTTGCGATATTGCTGAGTGGAATCCCCATTTCAGAAAGTATGGCTATGCAGGAAAGGGCATTATAGAGGTTGTATTTTCCCGGAAGAGAGAGAGTGAAGTGAATATTGTCTACAGAAAAGTCAGTACTAAAAGGATTATAAGAAATATCTGTTGCCCTGTATTGAGATGGAGAATCTATGGAAAAGGTGATTGTTCCTTTCGAGGTAATTTTTTGAAGTCTCTGGTCATCAGCATTGATTACAATCATTCCCTTTGTATTGTGCATTATTGTTTTGAACATCTCCGATGTCACATCTATTGTATTGTGGTCAAGCTGTAGATTTAAGAGTATCAAATGTTCCGGTTTATATCTGACAATTGTACCGTCTGACTCACATGCCTCAATGACGAGAGTACTGCTATCACCAGCAAGGGAATTCCCAGGATGTGTTTCTGTCTTGAATTGCTTTACCCTGCCTCCGCCGATAAAATTTGGTTTCAGTCCAAGTCTGTCCATCAAAAAAGCAAGCATACCTGACGTTGTTGATTTTCCGCTTGTGCCGGCAACAGCAATGGTTTTGAATTCCGATGAAAGCTCTGCAAGGTATTCCGGCCTCGTCTTGATAGGAATTCTTAGAGATGTTGCTTTTGTGAATTCCGGCATGTCATGTTCAACAGCAGTGCTGAAGACTACAAAGTCAAATGAGCGGTCAATACCGTTTCCATCCTGGGGTACAATAGTGATTCCTTTAGACTTTAATATGGTGCAGAGAGGATGCCCTGGGATTGCTGTCAAAACCCCTGTCTGAACCTACAACTTTATGACCCCTGTCAGACATAAAACAGGCTATTGCTGACATACCACTTCCAGCAATACCTGAAAAGAATATCTTTAATTGTTTGTCGGGCATATATTTACTGAGACTTCTTAAATAACTTAAGGTATTCTCCGTATCCTTCTTTTTCAAGGTCATCTTTCGGGATAAACCTGCAGTGCAGCAGAGTTCATGCAGTACCTGAGCCCTGTTGGTGGAGGTCCATCATTAAACACGTGGCCGAGATGTGAATTACCGTGCTTGCTCCTCACCTCTGTCCGCTTCGAGAAAAGACTTGTGTCTTCCCGTTCTACAATATTGCCGGGTTCAAGAGGTTTTGTGAAGCTCGGCCATCCCGTTCCGGAATCATATTTATCGAGTGAACTGAACAACGGTTCTCCTGAAACAATATCAACATATATTCCTTCTCTCTTGTTATCCCAGTATTCATTCTGAAATGGCGGTTCTGTTCCGTCTTTCTGTGTGACCTTGTACTGAATCGGTGTCAGTTTCTTTCTCAGGGTCTCATCATCAGGCTTTGTATAGGTTTTTTGAGGATCTTTTGTTTTCTTTTCCATTTCTACCTCCCAAACTTTTTTCGGAATATTGTCATAATGCCTGAACGCTGTTTTAATTGGCTGAAAGGCATTTCTTCCTTACAGCCATGACAAATGAACATTGCTAAGACAAGGAAAAAACAAATTTTCACCTTGACGACAGCCGAAAAGTTTTTATCTTTCCATAACAATGACATCTGCACCTCCTCTGAAGAGATATATTTTATCATGTTATATGCAGATTCTGAATTGTTCAGATTTTCAGGCCCACTTTAATCATAACCCCACCTTCTACCTCCCCTTAACTTAAGGGGAGGACGGGAGGGGTTAAAAAGGAAGATGGTCTACGACTCGCTTGAAGACGAAGGTCACATAAACAGAGCAACAATCATTGAACAGAGTTCTTCCGAATAAAATGGTCTCAAAGGGGGAGGGCAGGAGGTCTGTTGGGGACAGTAGCTCCTGCCCAGGAGGGGTGACTTAAATATTCCAGATAATCACTGAGCCGACAAAGTGATGTAGAGGGTTGAACCCTTCCTGTATATCAGGAGGAGTATATTCTGGTTTGGATCGATTTTGGAAACAACCGCCTCATAACCCTTCGTATCTATGATCTTGTTCCTGTTGATTTCCATTATCACATCGTCTCTTCCTAAAATACCTTCGGCAGGACTGCCTTCTTCGATGTCAGTTATCACAACTCCCTGCATCCGTTTTGGTATTCCCATGCTTTTACTCAATTCAGGAGTAAGAGTCTGCACATAAACACCTTTCAGTTGATTATCAAAAGATTTAGATAGTGTTTGTGTCTCTTCAGGAGTTTCAGAAATGATAACTCTCACAGTCTCTGGTTTCGCATCACGAATAATATTAATCACAACCGCTGTATCTGGTAATGTGTTTGCCACCATATTTCTGAGGCTCAGGGCATCTCTGATGTCCTTGCCGTCAAATTTGACCATAACATCTCCTCTCTGCAGGCCAGCCTTTTCAGCCGGGCTGTTCTCCACAACATCTCCCACAAGAACACCTTTTTCTTCTTTGAGATTGAATTGCTTTGCCAGGTCTGGTGTCAGGGGCTGTATGTGCACCCCGAGCCATCCTCTGGTGACTTTTCCGGTTTTAATAAGGCTTTCCATCACTGCTTTTACCATATTGCTTGGTATGGCAAATCCTATTCCCTGATATCCACCGGTTGTGCTGAATATCGCTGTATTGACTCCGACAAGTTCGCCCCTTATATTCACCAGGGCGCCGCCGGAATTGCCCGGATTAATGGGAGCATCAGTTTGTATAAAGTCTTCATAATCTGCGATTCCTACCTGAGCCCTCCCTGTTGCACTGACTATCCCGGATGTTACCGTATGGCTTAATCCAAAGGGATTACCGATTGCCAGGACCGTCTCCCCGACTTTTAATTCATCAGAGTCACCGAGCTTCAGAACGGGCAGGTTATTTGAATCTATCTTTATAACGGCAAGGTCGGTCTTTGCATCTGTTCCGATGACTTTTCCTTTAAATTCCCTTTTATCTGACAACTTCACTACTATCTCGTCAGCATCTTTTATGACATGGTTATTGGTGAGGATATAACCGTTTTCATCTACAATAACTCCTGAACCGAGCCCGGACTGTTTATATTTCCTGGGTTTATCAGAAGGTCCGAATTCTTCACCAAAGAACCTCCTGAAGAATGGATCGTTGAAGAAAGGGGAAGGTGTTTCCCGTTTTTCCAGTATTCTTGTTGATGCAATGTTTACAACAGCAGGTTTTACAGCAGTGACTACTTCTGCCATTGCCTGATTCGTTTTAGAAAGTATGTCCACAGACTCCTGTGAGATCTTCAATCCACTATCAGATGCTTCTGTTTGATGGGCAAGACTAAGCCATGTAAGCAGGACAATAAGCACTGATAATGAAATAAGTGGAAACAGTCTCCTTCTCAAAACCATTTTTCCTCCTTTGAGATTCTTTTTGCATTTAGAGTATATGAAACTTGTGAAGAAACAATGAATAAATTATGAAAAATTGTGAATAAGAATATCAGGAAAGGTCTGTGAGGCATATGATAAAATGAGAATGAGCATGAAGGAATATTCGATGAGTATTGTAAGATAAACATGTGACATGAATACTTTCGAAGACATCTTAGAGAGAATAGAAATTAAGAAGAACGACTATCAGCGTTATGGTTTTGGACAAATAGAGTATAACGCTATCATGACCTTTTTTGATCTTGCCCAGGAGTTTGATGATATTGATGACTTCTATTCTTTATGTGTTGCAATACCCAAAAGTTTCTTAAATCTTGACGCCAATCTCTATCTTAGAAACCCTAAATCAAATACGATGCAGCTTGTCACAACAACTGACGACCAGGAATATGAATCAAAATTAATTTTTTCAGAAAATGTGACCCCTTATGGATATCCTTATTATACCGACAAGAAGAGTCTTGTTTTCCCTATTTACGGTAAAAAATATCTTCTTGACCAGCTCCCTTTTAAGGCGCAGGATAATGTCCTTGGACTGCTGGAAATATACCCGGTTGAAGACAGAACCTTACATAATGAACTTTTTTTGCAAAAATTTGCGAACCGTATCGGTTTCAATATGCATGACAAATTCATTGCTGAGAAAAATGTCGAACACTTGAAATTCATTCGTACCCTTATTGCCGATATTGAGCATAACGTCATTGCCCCCAATATTGTCTATAGGCTGTATCTGAGACGGTTGAGGGGAAAGATTATGAAAAACATAGCAATAGAAACACTTCTCTCTGACCTGTGCAATAAGCAGGGTGATGATAATACCATGGAAAATTTCCTGAAGGAATTAAAAGAAGTTAACAAGGGCTTGACTGAAGAGCTTGAGAATATCGGAAAGCATTATGCGAACACGAGCTTATTCCTTGAAACACTATTCCGAAGGAGTCACTTTGACCAGGGCAGGCTTACGCTCCGCACAAAGTTATGCAACATGAAAAAGGATGTTGTGCAGTCCCAGCTTGAGCGTTATGTGGAGCAGTTTGGAAATGCCGGTATAACCATAGATGACCGCCTGAGTGGGATTCCTGACGAAGAAATCATAAGTGTTGTCGATGTGGGATTGATGGCGCAGGTGTATGCCAATCTCTTTTCAAATGCACTTAAGTATACTGAAGAGGTCATTATGCACTGGGGAGAGAAAAGGAAATATATGTCTTACGGCCATGAGGTAATCAGGGAATATTTTGGCCCGGGAAAAGACGGAATAAAGTACAATGTGTTCAACACCGGAAGACATATTCCGCCGGAAGAAAGAAACAAGATATTCGACGAAGGTTATCGTGGCACTAATACAAGGTCCAGACCGGGAACAGGACACGGGTTGACGTTTGTAAAAAATGCTGTTGAGTTACACGGGGGAATAGTGGGTTATGAAGCCACACCGTACGGCAATAATTTTTACTTCATTATTCCACGGTCGGATTAAGAGTCTACCTTGAAACGGCTGCTCATAAAAGATGTCATTGCCGGAACATATGTGGGACAGCAGGTTACCGTATGCGGCTGGGTAAGGACAAAAAGGGAATCAAAAGGCCTTGCTTTCCTCGCATTGAATGATGGTTCCACGCAGGATACCCTGCAATTTATTGTGTCAGTGAATTCACCTGCGTTTCAGCAGCTTCAACGGTGCAATACCGGATCAGCCATCGGTGTGAAAGGCATACTGAAAGAGTCACCTGCAAAGGGTCAGAAATATGAGGTGGAAGTTTCTGAGATTGAAGTTTTTGGAGAAGCAGATCCGGAAACATATCCCCTTCAGAAGAAAGGACATACCCTTGAGTTTTTAAGAGAAATAGGCCATCTCAGGCCGAGAACGAATACCTACGGTGCTGTATTCAGGTTACGAAATATCCTTGCTCATGCAATCCATGAGTTTTTTCAAAACAGGGGATTCATATGGGTGCATACTCCCATCATCACGTCCAGTGATTGTGAAGGCGCGGGGGAACTGTTTACCGTAACTTCCCTTGATCTTGATTATCTTCCAAAAAGAGAAGATGGGAGCATAGATTTTTCACAGGACCTGTTTGGCAGGCGCACTTTTTTATCAGTGAGCGGACAGCTTGAGGCAGAGTTTATGTCCATGTCTCTCGGAAACGTATACACCTTTGGCCCTACGTTCAGGGCTGAAAATTCAAACACAACACGTCATCTGTCAGAGTTCTGGATGGTCGAACCTGAAATGGCTTTTGCCGATCTCAGGGATGATATGGAGCTGGCAGAGGATTTTTTCCGCTTCCTTTGCAGAGTTGTTCTGGAAAAAGGAGAAAAAGAACTTTCATTCCTTGAGAATCAGTATAGGAAAATTTCTCTTGCAGAGCTTGCCAGACTGGCTGACATGCCTTGTATGCATGTTACCTATGCTGATGCTGTAAAGGAATTGAGGGATGCTAAAGAAAAGTTTGAATTTCCCGTTGCATGGGGGTTGGATTTGCAGTCTGAGCATGAACGGTATCTTACGGACAGTGTCTTCAAGGGGCCGGTTATTGTGACAGATTACCCGAAAGAGATAAAGGCCTTTTATATGAAGCTGAACCCTGATGGAAGAACCGTGGCTGCAATGGACGTTCTTGTCCCAAAAGTGGGTGAGATTATTGGTGGAAGCCAGCGTGAGGAAAGGCTTGATGTGCTGGAAGAGAGGATGAAGGAGATGAGAATACCTTCAGAAAATCTTCAATGGTATCTCGATCTCCGGAGGTTTGGAACTGCTCCACATGCAGGTTTCGGCTTGGGATTTGAAAGACTGGTTCAGTATATAACAGGTATGCCCAATATCCGCGATGTAATCCCCTGCCCGAGGGCGCCGCAGACTATAGGGTTTTGATATATCTCTCTAACTCTTGTAATACTGCATTGCCTCGGGAATTAACTTCTCCAGGTTCCTGATCCTGGTTTCGTCTGCCGGATGAGTACTCAGGAATTCCGGAAGAGATGCTCCCTCTTCTTTGCTGCCATTCTTTTCCAGAAATCAACAGCAGCACGAGGATCATATCCTGCCATAGCCATGAAGATCAGGCCAAGGCGGTCTGCTTCAGATTCCTGAAGCCTGCTATAGGGCATTAATACACCTACCTGTGTACCAATGCCATAGGCTGCCATAAATAACTGGTTTGTCTCCTTTGGTTTCGATGAGAGTGCAGTGGCGAGAGCAACCCCTCCCATCTGTGCAAGCAGCCCCTGGCTCATACGTTCATCACCATGTTGTGCTACAGCGTGGGCAATCTCATGCCCTACAACAACAGCCAGACCAACATCATCTTTTGCTACAGGAAGGATTCCGGTGTACACGACAACTTTACCGCCCGGCATACACCAGGCGTTGACACTCTTCCCCTCGACAAGGTTAAATTCCCAGTGATACCCTTTTAATCTTTCAGATAAATTGTTCTGCGCAAAAAATCTTTCTACCGAATGCTGGATGTTCTGACCAACCTGCTGTACCATCTGCGCTTCCGGTGTGTTTGTAATAACCTTGTTTTTCGAAAGAAATTCACCGTATTCAGAGTTGCTCATACTGAGAACGGTACCTGAAGAACGAGATTCAATTGCTGCCTTCCTGTGATTGGAACTGATTGACACGCAATAAAAGCAAGAGATGATAACCGGAAAAAGCTTCAAATAATTTTTAATAAGATTGCAAAGTCTATGCAATTGATATATTTTCATGTCTCTTACCTCCTCAATTTTTATACATAGTAGCATGTTATTATAATCATAAAACAGGAGGAGAAGAAAATGTCAGAGGCAAAAAATGGTGATACCGTAAAGGTTCACTACACAGGCACTTTGGAAGACGGTACGGTCTTTGATTCTTCAAAAGAACGCGACCCTCTTCAGTTTACCCTTGGCAAAGGACAGCTCATCAAGGGTTTTGAGGAAGCTGTTATAGGAATGTCTGTAGGAGAAACAAAGTCACTAAGGATTCCTTCAGATGAGGCTTACGGTTCCCACAGGGAAGATCTTTTGCTTAAGTTTAACAAATCCGATTTTCCCCCGGATATTGAACCAAAAGGGGGGCTTGTCATTAACCTCGTAAGTCCGGATGGGAGAAACCTGTTAGCAACAATCACAGAAATATCAGGGGATTCTATAACTCTTGATGCCAACCATCCCCTGGCTGGAAAAGATCTCACGTTCAATATAGATCTTGTAGAGATAGGGTAAGACAGGATGTGAAAAAGAAACCTGAGGAACCCTTTGTACCTGTTGAAAGGCACGATACCATCCGTAAAGAAATAAGATCTTTACTTGAAAACAGGGCCTTCTCAGCCAGGGAAATATCCGCCTGTATTGGTGTTAGCGAAAGAGAAGTATACGAACACCTTGAGCATATCCTGAGGACAATCAACAGAAGAGAACATAATTTTGTTGTTACACCTGCAGCATGCAAGAAATGCGGCTTTGTGTTCAGAAAGAGGGAGAGGCTAAGAAAGCCGGGCAAATGCCCTGTGTGCCGTCATGAGATGATAAGTGACCCTCTTTTCTCTGTAAAGAAGAGCGGTTAAACATTGATTGATTCAAGGAGGCAAGAGTGAAACGTAAATCAAGGATAGTATTATCATTAGGGTTTATATGTTTGCTTGCATTTTTTCAGTATGTTATGGCAGACCAGTCAAAAGAGAAAGCTGCGGTACATACTGCAAAGGCATGGTTGAAATTGGTTGATGAAGGCAAATACTCTGAGAGCTGGGACGAAGCTGCGCAATATTTCAAGAATGCTGTTCCCAGAGAACAGTGGAGGAATTCACTTGAATCATTCAGAAATCCGCTTGGTGTAGTCCTTTCAAGGAATCTGAAATCCAAAAATTACACAAAAACTCTCCCCGGCGCTCCGGATGGTGAATATGTTGTTATTCAATATGAGACATCGTTTAAAAATAAACAGCATGCAACAGAGACAATTACGCCAATGCTGGATAAAGACGGGAAATGGAGGGTCTCAGGATACTATATAAAATAGATTTATCAGAGGGAAAGGATAATCAGCAGAATAAAACCTGACCACATCTCTTTCTGTGAATAATTTTTAAAAGGAGGAAACGATGGATATCATTGAATGCATTAAGACGAGGATGAGCATCAGGGGGTTTAAACCGCATCCTGTCCCGGTGGAAATACTGAAGGCTATTGTCGAAACGGCAAAATGGAGTCCTTCGTACAAGAACACCCAGCCATGGGAAGTTGTTATTATTTCAGGCAAGAAGAAAGAAGAATTATCAAAAATTCTATTAGA
This sequence comes from Nitrospirota bacterium, assembly GCA_963796125.1. Lineage (GTDB taxonomy): Bacteria > Nitrospirota > Thermodesulfovibrionia > Thermodesulfovibrionales > SM23-35 > DASPRG01. The sequence continues at coordinate 11,996 of CAWCKM010000050.1, read as the reverse complement.
AGAACTCGAAAAGAATACCAAACCTTCTCCTGACATTCCCGAGCCTCAGTCATGGCCGTCCCATATAGAAGCAAGGATTACGTGCACTTTTGAAGAAAAGGAGTGAATTCACAGGGGTGGATATGTTTTCACCGGAAGCTTTGAAAAAGGCAAAAATAGCAAACTTCCAGTTTTATGGAGCTCCACACGGCATCTTTCTCTTTCAGGATTCATCGTTGCCCGTATGGTCTATTTTTGATATGGGATTATTTGCACAGAGCCTTATGCTTGCAGCCCATGCATATGGACTGGGGACTGTTCCACAGGCATTTGTTACAGATTATGCACAGCACGTAAAAAATTTTTTAGGGATTCCGGAAACAAAAAGACTTGTTCTTGGAATGTCAGTAGGCTATCCTGATCTGGAATCTCCAGTAAATAAATTCAGAACAGACAGGGTTGAAACGGATCAGATAGTAAGATTTATTGAATAACATAAATGTAAAATGTCACCCTGAATTTTCTTCGCCTTCCTTGAGCCATTTCTTGATAGTCTCTATCTCTTTTTCACCCAGTTCAACAGTCGGCCATGGTCTGTCCCCTGAAAGTTGTGCAAAGACCTTCCACATTTCTGTTCTTACAATTCCGTAGGAATCAGAGAAAGCCTGAAGATTTTTTTCCATCTCAGGTATGACAACCATCATGTCCTCGATTGCCTCCTCTGTCTTATTCATGCGTGCGTATGCTACAGCCCGTGAAAATTTTGCCATGCCGTAATCTGTCTTTCGTTCAAGGGCATGAGAAAAATCGTCAGCAGCTTTTTCATACTCATTTTTATCCATATATGCCAGGCCGCGGTAGAAGTATGACCGTGCACTCTTATTGTTTGCTTCAATAGCTTTGCTGAAATCATTGATTGCATCATCGACTTCTTTTAATTTTAAATGAACAACACCACGGCTTAAAAAACAAATATACGGGTCAGCACCTGCCTCGATAGCTCTTGTGAATGATTCAATACTTTCTCTGTGTTTTCCGTCAACAAGAAGCAATTGTGCTTCTTTAAGGAGATCGTCTGGGTTCATGGTAAACCTCGCTTTAATATTGATTTTTATAAACTGTAGCAGAATTCGAGCAATTAAACAATGTAGAGACTTTGTTCACAAATTTAAAAAAGTGTCCCCTGTCCTTTTATCTCTTTCCTCTCCACTTTCTCAGAGATCTTTATCTTTCCGTATTCTCCGTCAAATCCTGGAGCAATATGAACCTTTCCTGCACGCATGTTCGATATTGCCTCCGAGAGAGAGGGCAAACTGGCCTGTTCGATATCAGAAAGAGGAGACTCCATGAGTATCCTGAATTCATTGCCGAGGCTGCTCAGGAGTTTTAAATACCATGACTGAACTGTTTTTGTATTCGTGCCTACTTTGAAAGTCTCAGCAATGATTTCAGTCAGAGGGATGAGAGAATGGAATACCGGCGCTTTTTGGGGCTTAAAACCATCCGGCCTGTCAGCAAGTTTTTCGACTCTGTGCATAACTCCGATCGTAACCCTTCTTCCGCAGGCAGGACACAAATAATTATTCTTTATCGTTTCTTTGGGAGAAAGACAGGCTCCGCATGATCTATGTCCGTCATAATGGTATTTCCCTTCCTCAGGGAAGAACTCAATAGTACCAACAAACCCCTTCCTATTCTTTATCGCATTTTTTATTGCCTTGTATGATATTTCGGTATCGAAAATATTTGACTCCCGACCGAGTTTCGCAGGGGAATGAGCATCAGAATTTGATATCAGGGTGATATGGTCGAGACTCGAAAGGCGCCAGTTCATCGGTGGGTCCGAAGAAAGTCCTGTTTCTATGGAATAGACATGAGGGGTTAATTCCTCAAAACATTCTGATAAAGAGTCAAAACCAGATTCGGAGCCAAAGACAGAAAAATGCGGTGTCCATGCATGGGCAGGTACGAGTAAAGCATCTGGAGATGCATCAAGAACGATTTTTAATAAATTCTTTGCATCAAGTCCAAGTATCGGCCTTCCGTCAGATGAAAGATTTCCGATACGCGCTAAAAAAGTATTGATACTTGCAGCAATGGAAAGGTCAGGAGCAAAGATGAGGTTATGAATTTTTCTTGTCTTTCCTTTCTTTGAATATATGCTGCTTATTTCTGCAGTGAGCATAAAATACACATCCGACCTGCACGATGCAGGGATGTCGTTTGTCTGTAATTTTTCTTTTAATGTAAAGAGGTTATTTCCTGCAGGCTCAAGTTTTTCTTTTATTTCGTTAAGCCACGTTGGGTGGGTAAAATCACCGGTGCCGATAACCGTTATCCCTTTCAGTTGAGCCCATTTCCAGAGAGACTCAAGTTTCATATCAGTGCTTGTAGCGCGGGAATACCTGGAATGGATATGCAGGTCAGCAAAGAAATGCATTGGTGATTATATCAATAGTCAAATAGCTTTTACCACAATTTGTGAGGAAAGAGATAGAGGATGCAAAAATGCTTATATGGTGGTTCTTTGTTTCTTTCTATGCCAGAAGATGTAGGTTATAACCAGCAATGCACAGACTGCAAGGATGTAAAGTCCGCACTGTTTGCTGACTTCCAAAACCTTTTCCCTGTTGTTTCCAACAAAGTATCCTATGTATGCAAGCACTATTACCCATATGCCGGCGCCAAATGAAGTATAAAAGCAAAATTTTCCTATGTGCATCCTGGCAAGTCCTGCAGGGAATGATATATAGTGACGGACTCCTAAAATAAGCCTTCCGATAAAAGTACTTATGGTTCCATGTTGTTGGAAAAAAATCTCTCCCTTCGTAAAATGCTTCTGTGAAATGCCGAAGTATTTTCCATATCTCAGGATAAAAGGTCTTCCAAAAAAAACAGCGATGGCATAGTTGAAAAGGGCACCCATCAGGCTTCCGAATGTTCCGGATAATATTACTCCCACCCAGCTCATCTGGTTTTGTGAGATAAGATAGCCTGCAGGTGGGATGACAAGTTCTGACGGAAGAGGGATAAAAGTGCTTTCGATGAACATAAGAATGATGATGCCGGGATAGCCCATTGAGCTGATCGTATCCACAAGCCAGGTTAGAAACGTTTGAAACTCTTGCATAAAAATAGTTTAATCTTTTGAGGAATATTTTAAAAGGCTTTTGCTCTTCAGGTTTCTCGATGAGTAGCAGAACAAACATGGACGTATAACTATTTATGAGTTATGGTCGGGGCGACCCGATTTGAACGGGCGACCACTCACACCCCAAGCGAGTGCGCTACCAGGCTGCGCTACGCCCCGATTGCTATGAAAAATGGCTGAGTATATCCCTGAGTTTTTTCTTGACGTGTTCAATTACCATGGAAGGTTTTTTTGTCTCAGTTGTTTTTTCCTCTGTATCAGGTTCAAAAGCATGAATGGAGTTACCGCCGAGCCTCTTTCTAACCCCTTCAATGGTATATCTCTCCTGGTATAAGAGCCTTTTAATATAAAGAAGGAACTCGACATCTTTCTTTATATATACTCTCTGTCCTGACTTATTTTTTCTCGGTTTAAGAAAGGGAAACTCTGTTTCCCAATACCTCAGGACATAAGGCTCTACACCGACTATCCTGCTCACTTCCCCTATTTTGTAGAACAGCTTATCCGGAATAGAAACCTCGGATTTCGGAAATTGAAAAGCGGATTTATACATTACCTTTGTCAATGACAGATTTTAGCTGATTACTTGCCCTGAAGGTAATTGTTTTTCTGGGAGTTATTTCAAGGTCTTCTCCTGTTTTTGGATTTCTGCCTCTTCTGGCATTCTTCTTCCTTACATTGAAGGTCCCGAAGCCTGATAATTTAACAGACTCACCTTCAACAAAGCTCTGCTTCATTGTATCGAAAATTAACTCGATGATCTCCAACCCCTCTTTTTTCGAGAGCCCTATTTTTTCAAAAATTGCATCTACCAAATCAGCCTTGGTCATAGACCCCCCTTGCTGAATTTTTTTTAATTATATTAAGGACATATAGACTTGTCAAGAAGAAATTAGTTTAGATAAGAAACAAAGGCTTTCATGAAACAAGCCAAAGGAGCTACTTGCTTATCGTGATGATACTTTTTTATAGTCATTATTGTTACTCTTTGTTAAAGAATAATTTTATCAAAAACATGGTGAGGTGTATATATGGTTAACCCAATTCTTGTTAGTTGAGGATGATAGGAAGATTGCTAATATTGTGAAAGTATATCTTGAGGGAGCCGGCTTCAGAGTTGTCCATGCTGAGAGGGGAAGAGATGCTATCGATATTGCATTAAAGGAAATGCCCCTTCTTGTCATTCTTGATTTGAAATTGCCTGACATAAGCGGAGAGGAGGTATGCCAGGAGCTTAAAGAGATAGGAGATTTTCCTATCATCATGTTGACTTCCAAAGCTCTTGAGGAGGAAAGGATTGTAGGGTTTGCTCTTGGGGCAGACGACTATGTGACAAAACCTTTCAGCCCGAAAGAGCTGGTGTACAGGGTGAAGGCAGTATTAAAACGTGCGGTGAAAGATGATCTGGATACTACCAGGCCTGTTAGTTTCAATGATGGATTGCTGATCATAGACGGAAGGAGCTACGAAGTACAAAGAAAACATAAGCCGGTAAGTCTCACACCTACGGAATTTAAGGTTCTCTACACCCTTGCGTCTTCTCCGCAAAAGGTTTTTACAAGAGAAGAACTTGTTCAAAAAGCCCTCGGATACGAATTCGAAGGATACGAGAGGAGCATAGATGCCCACATCAAGAATATCAGACACAAGATAGAAGATGACCCAAGGAACCCGTCTTTTATTCTTACTGTTTATGGTGTGGGGTATAGATTCAGCGGAAAAAAAGATGCTTAGGAGTCTCTGGGTAAAGTTTTTTCTCCTCCTTTTTGTTGTCTCTCTGGTTGCTCTTTCATCAGCATTTTTCCTGCGAGGACTGATGGTAAGAGATTTCAGGGATTACCTCGAAGGTGAAATGGAAGACAGGGCATACCGGGTAGTGGCTAGCATGGAGGGAACATATGAAAAACATTCTGATTGGAAAGAAGACATCATTGCTGAAGATGCAGTCTGGGCATTCCTGATGGGACTTGAGACAAGACTGAAAGACATGAACGGTAGTACAGTTATGGATACTGAAAGGGCTATCAGAAAACTCTCTCCTTCAATGCAGAGGAGGATTAGGGCCATCTCTGAGACAAGGACATCAGCAGAAAAAGGTGATTTTCTTCCATATCCTCTTTTCCTGGAAGGAAAAGAAATCGGCCTTCTTGAAGTGAGATTCCTGCTTCCTGAAAAGGAGTTTATTTTTATACGAAGGTCAAATCAATTTCTGCTTATTTCGCTTCTTGCAGTAGGGGGATCAGCTATTCTTTTCAGTTTTGTTTTTTCGAAGAAACTCATAGATCCTGTCAGGAAACTTGAATCTGCTGCAAAGGCTATTAGTGAAGGGGATCTCAAGAGCAGGGTTGAAATCTTAGGGAGAGACGAAATAAGCAGATTGTCGGAAACATTCAATACCATGGCTCAGCATCTGGAAAAGCAGGAGTCACTGAGAAGAAAGCTCATTTCTGATGTTGCACACGAACTGAGGACACCGATAAGTGCTGTAAGGGGAGAAGTTGAAGGTATGATAGACGGATTGATCCCTGCTGACAAGGAACACCTTAATTCATTAAATGAAGAGATAAACAGACTGAGGCATATCCTTGAAGGAATTGAAGAACTCTCTCAGGCTGAGGCAAGTTCCATGTGGCTCAGAAAACAAGACATAGAACTTAATCCATTTTTAACACATATCATGGAAAGATTCTCTAAACTCATGCTGGACAAAGGTATTGCTTTTGATATCCAATGTGCAGAAAAACTTTTCGTGCATGCTGATCCTGACAGACTGAGCCAGATTATCGTTAACCTGTTAAGCAATGCCATAAAAGCCACAGACAGGGGTGGCATAGTATGGGTAAAGTCAGGAAAACAAAATTCGGATATATTCATTGAGGTAGGTGACACAGGACATGGCATCAGGCCGGAAGATCTTCCCTATGTTTTTGAAAGATTTTATAAAGTATCAGAAGGAGGTCTTGGTCTTGGGCTTTCCATAGCAAAGGACCTCGCAGAGGCCCACGAAGGGAGAATTGAGGTGAAAAGTGAATATGGAAAAGGGGCTACTTTTACTGTTTTTATACCCCTTCAAGCTATTCACAATTTTTCATAATTCGTTCGTGATACCTTCACAATCCTTTGGTATGCTTAAGGCATGAATCAAAGGAAGGAGGTGAAGATAGTGAGAGGCAAAACCATCATAGGGATATTAGTAGTAATGGGTGTGCTTATTATGGGCACTGTCTTTGCATTTGGATATCGGGGTCCGTCCGGAACGAATGCCTGTCAGAACCTGGATATAGAGAAGGTAAAACAGTTCCAGAAGGAGACGCTGAGTCAGAGAGACGAGATGATGACTAAAAAACTGGAACTTAAAAAGGAATACGTGAAAGAGGCGCCTGATGACAAACGCATAAGCATACTGAAGCAGGAAATCAGAGACCTCAAGGTAAGCATTCAGCAAGCAGCCGATAAGTATGACGTGAATGTACGATGCCTGAAGGGGCATCACAGGGAAAAAAGAATGGGAACTTGCGGGACGCAATAGATGCGTTGCAGGTTGCTATAGGAAGGATGTAAAATTCAGGGAGCGGGAGCTCCCTGAATAGAATATTCAGAAGACAATGAAAAAAATACCGATAACAATCCTTTTCATATTCTTGATCTCTGAGTTTCTTCCAAACTTCTATGCGATGGCCGAGCATGACGGGAATTCTCAGGGAGGGCGGAATCTTCAAGAAAAAGGGAATACACAGGAAGAATTGAAACCGCCGGAGGAATGGAAAGGTCTGGAACAGTGGAAAGCGAGAGAAGCACAGAAAAGGATGGAACAATGGAAGGCACGGGAAGCGCAGAGACGATTGGAACAATGGAGAGTGCGGGAAGCACAGAAACGGTTGGAAGAGTGGAAGGCACGGGAAGAAAGGAAAAGACTGGAAGAATGGAAAATAAGGAACGGATGGAAAGGTGAAAGATATCCTTATGGAGATTATTATCCCGGACCACGGCAGGGAAAATACGGTGAGAGGAAGATTGTTAGAACGGATGTAGAAGCAAGGAATATGCTCCAGAAATATTTTTCTCAACACAAAGTAACGATAGGTGAGATTAAAGGAAGAGACGGCTTCTTTGAGGCAGAAATCAGAGACAGAAACAATGTCGTTGTTGATAGAGTGATAATAGACAAGAGGACAGGAAGGATACGATCAATATATTAGAGAGAAAGGAGAAAACTATGAAGAAGAGAATAACATTGATGATTTTTCTGGCAGCGCTTTTCATAATGCCCTCATATTCTTATCCCGAGAACCTTGGAGCAGTGCGGCTGAGTCTCATAGATGGTGATGTCCAGATACATACAGAAGATACAGGGGATTGGGTTCCTGCTGTTATCAACATGCCGTTGAACGAGGGTGATAGACTATGGGTCCCGGAAGAGGGAAGGGCTGAAATTCTGTTAAACGACGGAACCGTTTTGCGTTTGAGGGAAAATTCATCCCTCGATATATTGAGGATAGAGGACCATTCTTATCAGTTTTATCTTGATACAGGGCATGCATACGTTAATTTCAGAGGACCGAAGGGACATCTCGTACAACTCGACACACCGGTTTCCTCAATTCGTACTTATGACAGGGGAATATTCAGGGTTGATATTCCTGATGACCGATCTTCGGATATTTCTGTAGAGGAAGGTTTTGTCTATGCAGAAACTAAGAAGGGAAGTACAACGGTTAATGAAGGGTACACTCTGTCTATAAGAGGAGATGACTATGCAGACCTTCATCCCCTGGAACCTTCTGATGGTTGGACGAGATGGAACGAAGAACGGGACAGGGCACTTTATGAAAAACGGTACAGTTCACGTTATCTTCCTGAAGAACTCTCTCCATATTCCTATGATTTTGACAGATATGGCACTTGGCGATCCGTACCGGAGTATGGTTATGTGTGGACGCCGTCGGTTGTTGTTTCAGCGGGATGGGCACCGTACAGACAGGGAAGATGGGTATGGATAAGAGGTGATTACGTTTGGGTTTCCTATGAACCATGGGGATGGGCTCCTTATCATTATGGTAGATGGGTCTTTAACGTATCCATTGGATGGTGCTGGGTTCCTCCTGTAAGAGGTGCTGTCTATTGGGGACCTGGATATGTGAGCTGGGTATATACACCTGATTATGTTGCATGGGTTCCCCTTGCACCGCGAGAAACATATTACGGCTATGGGTATTACGGCCCCCACAGCGTGAACATTACACGTGTAAACGTAACCAATATCAGGGTGAAGAACGTATATAAGAATGTATATGTGAATAACGCGGTGACTGTTATTCATAAGGATACCTTTGTCAGGGGAAGAAAAAACGGCCCCGTCCATGTTAAAGAGAACCCATTTCTGAGAGAGAAGATAAGCGTAGGGAGACCGGCTATAGAGCCGATTAAGGAGACCCGCCGGCCTGACTTGAGAGAGATAAAAGGTGGAAATCAACCTCCTATGAGAATCAGAGAGGTAAAGGTTGAGGAAAGGAAGAAGGAAAGACCCCTTGTTCCAAGAAAAACGTATTCCGTAATGAGACCCGGATCACCATCAGCAGAAATGCCCCTGAAGTCAGAGAAAGGCAAAGCACCCAGGGAGAAGGTAGTAGAGCCCTCCCGTGAGCGCAAAGAATACAGGGTTCCTGCTGAGAGGAAAATTGAAAGACCTGAGAAGCAAAAAGCACCTGTGGAAAGGAAGAGGGAATATCCTGAGCAAAAGGATATAAAAGGCATTCCACCAGAGAAGAGGATGCCTGCTAACCCAGAAGAGAAGTAAATTTCCTGCAGAGAGGAAGATGGAGAGAACTCCGCCTAAACAGAGGGAATATGGAAGTCCTCCACAGAAGGAAATGAAGATGCCCCCGGTCGAGCAGAAAGAGCGTGGAGTTTTTCCAAAGAAGGAATCGGGAAAACCTCAAAAACAGATAGTACCGGAACAGAAAGAGAAAGTATCCCCTGAACAGAAGAAACGGGAACAAAAAGAAATAGAGGAACCCGGAACTCAGGGAGGCCCGGTGGAGAAAAGGGGAGAAATACCAACTGAGAGGGGACAGAGATTTTAGAGGCCAGAGAGTCCGATTCGTAGATTGTAATAAAATGAAAAGGAGATAAAAATGAAAAATACAATTTGTCTTATCACAGTTGTTTTGGTGTTTCTCTTTGCAGTCACCATACCAGGATACACAGCTGATGGTGGTGGCCGCCATGGCGGTGACCGTCATGGTGGAGGTGACCATCGTGGTGGAGGTGACTGGCATGGTGGAGATGATCATCATGGTGGGAGTAGCTGGCATGGAAGTGTCTGGATCGGTCCAGGATGGGGTTGGGGGCCGTGGTGGTGGGGCCCTCCCTACTATTCGTACTATCCCTACTATCAATACTATCCGTCCTATCCATACTATTCGGAACCACCCGTCATTATCCAAAGGGAGTCTCCGACGTATGCCCAGCCGGCTCCGCAGCCAGAGCAACAGTATTATTGGTATTTCTGCCAAAATCCTGAGGGATACTATCCATATATTAAAAAGTGTCCTGGTGGCTGGCTGAAAGTTGTTCCATCAGCTCCGCCTGACGAGAAGGAGTAAAGACATGATGAAATACAGAATTATCATCTTTTTGTTATTGGCTTTGTTGGTGATAGGTGGATGTGCGACCATCCCCACGGGCCCTAGTGTGATGGTATTGCCACCACCCGAAAAACCTTTTGAGGTATTCCAGGCAGAGGACGCAGTCTGCAGGCAATGGGCAGCACAGCAGATTGGACTATCCCCTCAGGAAACGGTCAATCAGAATACTGTTACAGGCGCTGTCGCAGGTACAGTCATCGGAGCTGGCCTCGGCACAGCCATTGGCTCTGCCTCAGGTGATGCTGGTACTGGCGCGGCCATCGGCGCTGCGAGCGGACTTTTGTTCGGTACAGCAGCAGGCGCCGATTCTGCACGCGTCTATGGATGGGAAGCACAGCGTAGGTACGATATTGCATATATGCAGTGCATGTATGCCAAGGGTAACCAGATTCCAGGAACGGTGACGCGGACCCGTTCTATCCAGAGAATACCACCACCTCCTCCGCCTCCGGGCTCGGGCTATGCACCGCCGATGTATGCTCCGTCATCCCCGGCTACGCCGTATCCGGCGCAATAGCAGTGCTGAGGCGGCGGTTAACTGCTAAGTGAAGTGAGGTTTTAAAGGAGAAACACGCGTGACGTCAGAATGAGCGGATCTTGTCAAGGATCGTACAATATTCTGAAATGTTCTCAAACAGCAGGCTCAAACAGCACAAACAGAAGGCAAACAGAGGTGGGACAACCCCCATATTTTTATTGTTTAACAACCTTCTTGTTCGGTCTTCCTCCTTTCTTAGGTTTTAAAGTTCGGTTTAGTATTTTTTCTAATTTGTCCAGAACAGTTCCCTTACATAAAGGTCTGCCTGTAGATGTAGCTTTCCTTATGTTCTCTTGCAATGCTTCTTCAACTATCATCTTCGCATATTCTTTTCTCTCTTCATCCTCCAACCATTCATGAAGTTTAGCATCTTTGTTATCCCTTCCTTTGATATGTTTTTGAGCACTTGACCATCTCCAGTCTTCGGGATTCTTTACGATCTTTGCCCTGACCGGGTTCATCTCTATATACTTTACTACAGCCCACAAATATTCATTTTTATCTACGGGGCAGGAAAAATAACGATTCTCCCAGAGCCTGCCTCTGCGTCTATATTTGTTGTTGAAGTACTGAGCATATCGAAATGTAATTCCGTGAAGACACTTCCCCAACCCATCTGAACTCTCTGGAGTAATCAATAAATGAAAATGATTGTTCATTAGACAATATGCCCATAACTCCGACTGAGTTTTTACTAAAACCTCATCAAGTAATTTCAGAAAGTAAGAACGATCATCCGTATCTATGAAGATCTCCGACTTATTCGTCCCTCTTTGGGTTATATGATGAGGATATTTAGGAACTATAATTCTCGCTATCCTTGGCATGTTGAATATTAGGAGAACTCTAAAATTATGTCAATAGAAATATGGGGGTTGTCCGTATGCCGTGTATAGCGAATGACTTGTCAGTTAAAGTCTGATCGTGGGAATTCGGCAGTTCGCCCACGTAGCTTGAGGGAGGCGCAAAGGGTAACCTGAAGCGCTGAGTTCCCTGACAAAGGCTCAGAAAAGTGAGTCAAGCAAACCTGCGGGTTGCAGTGTAAGCGAACCTACACATGTAGCCTCGTTAAACCAATGAGGAGTTGCCGACCCTATGGACACAAGGGGAAGGCTGAAACACCTGACCTAACGAAAACTGCCATAACCGGACAGGTGGACTCCCGGGGTAGCAGGGGCGACACGCAGAGGAAGCCATTCGAGGTAGCACGGGAGACCCTTACGGATGTCCCGATAGGGACGGCAACTGATGGATATAAGGAAACGAAATTTCATCGGGTCTGTAAGGGAGTCGGAGTTGCCCATAGTACCGACAGCATTTCAAGGACAACAGAACCTTGAAAGAGAAAGGGGCAATGCCTTAATCATGTTTCTGAAGAAAGGAAGAAAAGGGAGATTGTCCCGAACGCATTAGGGACTTGAAACTCCGAAAGATTCGGAACTTCAGAGGAAACTATACCAGAAGGCCAAGCAAGAGAAGGAGTACAGATTCTATCTTCTCTATGACAAGGTATACAGGATGGATATCCTGAGCCATGCTTACAGACTTGTCAGGTCGAACAAAAGAGCTGCAGAAGTAGACGGAATAACCTTTGAGAACATAGAGGAGAGGGAAGAGGAGCTACAGAAGTATATTGAGGGCATAGCCGAAGAACTAAAGTGCAAAACCTACAAGCCTATGC
>CAWCKM010000049.1:0-125458 GCA_963796125.1 Nitrospirota bacterium | reverse complement strand
TTCATGCTCGGGACCGCGAATCGTATACTCCTGCCATGTCGAGTTACGAAAAGCCCGATTTCTGGGCGCAGAAGGCGAAGAAGGAAGGCTACCCCGCGCGCTCGGTCTACAAGCTCGCGGAAATCGACGCGAAGTTCTCGCTCGTGAAGAAGGGGACGCGGATTTTGGATATCGGGGCGGCCCCGGGTTCCTGGAGCATGTGGGTCCTGAAGCGGCTTTCCGGCTCGGGCTTCCTCGCCGCCGTCGATCTGCAAGATCTTTCCGTGCCGGAAGCCGGGCCGAACTTCATGTTCATCAAAGGCGATCTATATGATGAGGCCGTTCGCGCCAGGCTCCTCGAGCGCGGCCCCTTCGCTCTCGTACTCTCCGACGCGGCGCCCGCGACGACATAACAACACCTTTCCAGCACGAACCAAATTGGCCTGCGCGGATAGCGACACCATCTGCAACGGCATAGACAGGGTGGGCATACGATGAGCCGTATTTTTTGACCCAATCTTCGTCAAGATGGTATCCTTTGCCCTCAAAGTATTTGTTAAAATTCTGCGATTTGATCCAGCCGGTATGATCTGGAATGCCAATGGGAAAATCAAAACCGTCTGCTGATGTGCCATATGCTGCGGTCTTTAAAAGGATCAAAAGATAATACACAAAACAATACTTCAGTAAGTCTTCTCTGAGTGGAGATCATAGTGCCCTCCTAAGTTTTGATTTGCTCAATAAATTTCCATGAGATATATATTATCTTGTCTTCATATTGTACCCATCGGGGCCTCCTCTCATAGCGTTATTTTTAATAGACGCTAACCAGTTATTTTTTAGGCATTTGTTCTGTTCCCATTTGCTGCCTATTCAACCATTCTCCGCAGTGCTTACATTTGACTGCATCAAATAAAATCTCCTCTGAACAAAACGGGCACATTTTTGTATCTTGCCGATTTTCTTCATTCATAAGCTTCACCTCTCGTGCTTTGATATAGAAGCATAATAATAAGTAGTTTTTCTAATTTTTGTTAATCTCTGATATTTCTGTTGTCTTGATCTTCGCCGTAAATCGTGTCTACGTCAAATCTCGACTTATTAAAGAGTCGGCTTTCATAAAGGTCTGTCTTTGCCCGTACGGCACAATAGATCCAAACAAAAGGGGCAGCAAGACCTACAGAAAGAAGTGTAATGGAAAGTAAAATTAGCCCTTTCTTTGTTAATCCATGCGTTAGATACCAGAATGGACCGACAAGAAGGGCAAGCCAACTCCATCCCGTATCATTGCTTTCTTGTTGCATCATTATAGTTCCTTCTTACATTTTGGACAGCGTTTTAATTTCTTCGCTTGTTGCCATGAAGGGACTTCGCCGCAGTGGTAGCAGAAATGAGGATATTCAATTCCCTTTTTCTGATATGTCATCATACCTAATCAAATCAATGCCACATTCAGCACATTTAGTAACGCCTTCTCGATAAGTAAACCCGCATTGAGGACAGTAAGCAGCAGCTCCAGATTCACGCTCAGGTACACTACTTTTTGCGGTTTCAGTTACAGGTGGTTCGGTATCTTCTTTCACGTACTTTGTGGAATCATCCGCGTAATTAATAGTTACATCCTCTTCCTTGTCTATGGCGGCTTTTTTTGTCATATTTTTTTGTTTTATCACGTATATCAATAAGTAGTTTTATCACTGCATCTTGACGAGGTTACCATTTTCTTATAGAGATTGACAGAAACAAGAACAAATTGGAGAATCTTGAAAAAGAAATAAATTACAAAACCAATAAAGCCCAAAAGCAACAAAATGAGAAACGTTAACATGCTGCCGCCGCTCATAATGCACCCTCCTTCTCTTTGCTGCACACCGAGGCTTTAAATTTCTTATGCGTAACTACTTTCCCCCCGCATGCCTGTATACATAGTGAATTGAAGTTGGAGTCGTTAATTTTACCCGCGTAACATATAACCTCCCGCTCATAAGCCATTGGAAAATCTCTTTTACCTCCAGAACACAACTTCTCTCTCACACAGGCTTTCATATACGTGTCAAATATTTCCCTGCAATCTTTTTCACTCAGCCCCGCTTTCTTTGTTGCTTTCTCTTGATGGATATCTCCATTCTCGAACACCCATTTGACCTCCCTGAATAGGAACGAGATTTTCTTCCCCTGCTGGTTTATTGTCGGCTTCCTGAATCCGGTCCCAAAACTCCCGGTAGCTGTTACCTGCCCTTCTGGTGTGATTATAACCAGCGCATACGAATCCCCGGTTCCCGAACCGCCTGCGTTACTTGAGATGAGAACAACATCTTTACCATCGACATTCTTAAAGATCCTGTCTATCTCAACGAAATAATCTTCGATCTTATGTACTGGCTTGTTATTTAATGTTAGCGTGTATTCTATAGGATCCGCTTCGGTGAGTTCCAGGTGCCCGGCTTTTATATCTCCGCTCGTTGCAGCCAAAATTGGATTAGCCGCAAATAAGCACAAAGCAACCACAGCAAGAAAGCCTTTGGGCCAATTTCTCATTGTATTATCCTCCTCCTGGTTTTATTTCCCAACAATAATTATAGCAACCTGGTTTTTTTACTTGCACCTGATAGAGCCTGTCATGTGCGTGCTACCTGCCAATATTTGAACATTTGAGTTCAGCACATCATATCCGGAGGGACATATTTCTACTGCCTTGGCGTTGAATTCCTCATTAGCTCCTGATGGGCCTGAAAATGAAATTGCCTCTATACTGTAAACATTATTTCCAAGCGGCTTCACACTTGCGCCGGCACCACACCCCAAGAGCCACAAACTACATAAACATGCTACTAAAATAAGCCATATTGTTTTTGATTTCATATAACGTTTCACCTCCTTTCTATTCAATATTGCAGAATGGTAATTATATAAGCTTTTCATTTTTAGAGTTTTTGAGAGAATATAGCATAGTAGGGATTTTCTTAAAAGAAAAAAGTAAAATGTCTAATGAAAGCTTCAACAGATTAGATAAATTTTATTACTGATATAAAACAAATTGACATATTACGTTCTTGAATGTATAAATACCATTGAAAATTACGTCATTGAATGGAGGCAATGATTATAAAAAAACAACCGCCACCTTTTTACTATTTTCAGAAATTAGGAGAATGTAGTTGCAAACATAAGGAGGGAGTTATGCGAGGATGTATTAGATTTATCTTCTTTTGGAGCTTTATATTGCTATCTTTTAATATTTCGTTAATTCAAGCCAGCGACTTGCTTCCGACTAATGAAGAAATCAAGAGAGATGTGGGCAACGCGTTGACTCAGACACCAGCCGCATGTGGAATAATGGGCGAACCCAAAATAGATCGAATGAGCATCGCTTCGGTTGTGGCGGGTGACGAAAGAATTGTTGGATCGGTAGTTGCTGATATTAGTGTTTCGAACCCGTTTAATAAAAAAAGGTGCAAGAGCGTGATTTTTGGTATATTAGAACGTCTCGTGGCTGGGACTTTCAGGGGGTTGGTAATAAAGGAGAAATAGAAAGGCCACAGGATGGTCAACCTATTGAGACGGCAAGAGAAAAGGCTTTGAATAAAACAAAAAGAGAAATTAACAGCAAGCAGACTTTATAGAAAAATAAAGTAAAAGTCAAGAATATTTGGAAGGGCGTGGTCGTTGTCTACTTGCTTTGTAGCGTGTCGTTCATTTGATCCCGTTCAATATGAGTAACCGTTGTGAAATAGGGTTAGGGTTTAGGAAGAAATTGACGACTGGAATTGAGATTTAAAAGTACGGATGAAAGAGCGCCAGCAAAGGCGCTCTTTTCAATGCTTTCTAATACCTCGCCTCAAGGTAAAAAGAAATTAGATCCGTCCAGTTATCTCGTTATCTTGGAATAATCTCATTCTCAAATTTTTAGAAGATAGCAAAATACAGCTATTGCAGAAATGATACGGCGGCTATTCATATTTCTTGACGGATATCATCCGCCCATATTATCATCACTTATATTCATTGCATGTAAATGATTTTATGAAACTAACATCAACACATCTAAAGATAACACACTTTTTCCTCTTGAGAAAACATCAATTAACTCTCTCGATATCAACCTTGAGAATCAGACTCATAATTCCACTGAACAGCAGACTGCTTTAGCCGAAATAGATGCCTTTGATAGCAAATTAACGCAACACTTTCACAACAAAATCAAGCTCCAACCGGCCTTGACACGTCAACTTGTCAGTTTTCAAGCCAATAAACCTAGGCCGACCTACCGTTGGTATAAATACAAAGAGGCTTTTTCTGCATCTCTCATTGAAATTTTATTGTCCAAATATGGAATTACATCCGGCAAGGTGCTTGATCCATTTGCAGGGAGTGGCACAGCCTTGTTTGCAGCAAGCGATGCCGGAATTGATGCTGATGGGATTGAACTGCTTCCTGTCGGACAGCAGATTATCCTTGCAAGAAAATGTTTGGAGAGAGAATTTACAACAGATGATTTTGCTACCCTTAAACGTTGGGGGACAGAACGTCCCTGGCATCAATCAAAAGTGAAAATACCTCTTTCTAAGTTGCGCATCACGGACGGAGCCTATCCAAAGCAAACGCTTGAATTAATCGAACAGTATATGGGAGCTTGGCAGAGAGAAAACAACCGAGTTCAGTCTGTATTACGCTTTGCTTTGTTATGTGTACTGGAGTCAATTAGCTTTACACGCAAGGATGGGCAGTATCTCCGCTGGGATTATCGTTCAGGTCGCCGGCAGGGAGCAAAACCTTTCAACAAAGGGGAAATACTCAATTTCGACAAGGCAATATGTGCCAAAATAAATGAGATTTGTCATGATTTAGAGGCAGGCAAGGAACCCAGAGAACTATTTTTCCTCAAAAGTTTTACAAGGTGATATTCGTCTTTTTTGTGGTTCCTGCCTCGATATAATGCCTACACTGCCTGAGAATTCATACGACGCTGTGGTAACATCCCCACCTTATTGTAACCGCTATGACTATACAAGGACATATGCATTAGAATTAGCACTTACTCGGGATAGGAGAAGAAGAGTTAAGCAGGCTTAGACAAGAAATGTTAAGTTGCACAGTTGAAAATAGGGCCAAGGATTTATTGAAAATCAATCCGGAATGGACAAACGCCATAGCGGCTGCAGACAGCCAGGAGTTGTTGCAGGCTATCTTACGTTATCTGGAGGACAGAAAAAGCTGAAGGTCGGTTAAACAATAACGGCATTCCCAGAATGGTACGTGGCTATTTCTATGAAATGGCCTGCGTTATTGGTGAGTGTGCACGTGTTTTGAAACCAAATGCCCCCTTGTTTATGGTAAATGACAACGTGCGCTATGCAGGCGTAAGTATTTCAGTTGACATGATACTTTCTAATATCGCCGAAAATCTGGGATTCCATGTTGAAAATATTCTTGTTTTACCAGACGGTAAAGGCAACAGCAGCCAGCAAATGGGGAAACATGGCCGTGATCCCTTAAGAAAGTGTGTTTATGTCTGGAGAAAGATATAGTGGCCAAAAACAAACCGCACCGCAAACACCTGTCCGGCAGTTCCGACCTCGTAACTACTTATGAAGAAATCAGAGCCGGTTTTGTCGCTTTGGCCTTAGAAAAAAACCGTAGAGCTTCTCCTTTTGTGGAACAAGCACGTTCTTTAAAAGCGGCTGCATCTCAAGCCAAAACTCCTGCGGATCTACTTAACATTGAGAGCATACAACCTGCGCTATTGACAGCTTCAGGCGTGTCAGACAAAGCAATGAATTATCTTTTACCTCAAGACAAGATAGAAGCGATCCAAGGATTGATAGCAAAATACCTTGAACCCGCCGGGCCGGCCTTTGTTGAAGAATTGGTTTTTAGATTCCTGTTAACAAGGGGAGACACACTGGGCGGTTCGATGCGAAATATAGGTGGGGTCATGGGAGAGCGTAAACTGACTCGTGCAACTCTTGCGAACCTTGCACTTGCAGGAATTCCTTATCAATGGCTTCACTCTGACAGCAAAGAGTGGATAATCGGAAAAGTTGATGATGCTGATATAGAACTGTATCTTACCGCGCTTAGTTGGTCATACAAAGGTCAGAGATCGTACCATGATTTATAACCGCAGGGTACCTTTTATAGGCAAAAACATAGATTTATGCCTTCTTAATTGTAATCCTCAAGATCTCAATGACGCCTTTACTATTCCATCTCGTTACATTGCTCTTGGAGAACTCAAAGGTGGTATTGATCCGGCTGGAGCAGATGAGCACTGGAAAACTGCAAGAACATCCTTAGCCCGTATACGAAAAGCGTTCTCTGATAACAAGTTATCACCCTATATATTTTTTGTTGGTGCAGCAATTGAAAACAGCATGGCCGAAGAAATCTGGCACCAGTTAGAAGACGGGACATTAAGCAATGCTGCCAATTTGACCAATGCAGATCAAGTTGCATCTTTGTGTGGATGGTTATGTAGTTTATAGTGTAGCTCAGTAGAGCGAAAACGATTTATGATTTAATAACAGGAGGTAATTTTGATAAGACAATGTAACGATGATGACTTTGAGACGATTTATGAGATTATTAATGATGCTGCACTTGCACTATAAGGGAATTATACCCGAGGACCGTTGGAAGGAACCTTATATGTCCAGAGATGAATTACATCATGAAATTGATGAGGGAGTCGTATTCTGGGGGTATGAGGAAGGCAAAAAGCTTAAAGGTATTATGGGTATCCAGGACGTGCAGGATGTAACACTGATACGACATGCCTATGTGCGCACTGCAGAGAGAAATAAAGGAATAGGAAGCAAGCTGCTTTCTCATCTGCGTCGCATGACTGACAGGCCGATATTGATAGGCACATGGGCGGATGCTGTATGGGCTATACGTTTTTATGAAAAACACGGGTTCAGATTGGTTTCTACAGAAGAGAAAAACCGCCTCCTTAAGAAATATTGGAGGATACCGGAACGACAGGTTGAGACCTCGGTCGTTCTTGCGGAACAAAGACCATAGGACAGATTCCCGTCTTTCGCAACCTTTTTACAACTTATTTTTCTGCCTCTTTTTCAGGATGATTTTCCTCTTCATCTTCAGGAGAATATGTTCGGAAGGAATATTCCCTTATCATGCGTTTAATTCTCTTTTTATCGCGGGCGAGTTCACGGTTGGCAAGGAGGCCGATGATTATTATGATAATGAAAATGACAACAAGGTATTTCATTCAAAGAATCCATTCAGATTTTATCAGAAAAAGGGTAAGAACAGGCAGGTCAAGTAGTTCAAAGAGAATTGCTCATCAGGTGACAAGTACAAGCAGGACAGAAAATAGAGTCTATCATTACAAGCTCGCAGAAGATGATCTTCTTTTTCACCCTAAGCTTTGCATCGATGAAGTCCTTATGCTCGACATAGATGAGATCAGCAATCTTCCGCACCATATATTCCTCATGCTTATCAAGGGATTTATCTGTAAAGGCAATTTCCCAGAGATGCTCTATAACTTTTACTTTCTGCTCATAGGTAAGGCCTTTATTGATAAGGGAAGTAAACTCATAATACCCTGTTGCCTTCCGGATCTTTTCCTCTGCAAATTGAAGCAGTTCACCTGATTCTTCTTCTGTCAGATGAAACCTTGTCCTGATGGTCTTCATCACCATTCGGCGTTCATCCCCGGTTATCTTCTGCATCGGCCCTCATCATTTCTATAAGAAGAGCGCCAGTAGCAAGTTGAAGGGAATGTTCTGATACCTCATCCGAACCCGCTGGGGAAGGTTTTATATGCTTCTTAAAAAATTTTTTGATCCCTATAACCATGGGAATGAGTAATTGTCTTTAGAATCGAAAAAAACAGTCACTTCTTTTTTCGAGCCATTGGGACTAAATAGCAAAATAAAACTATCATACGAAAAGAAGCGGCAAAGCGCAATGATTCATTGCAAAGCCCTTTCCCTTTTGAACTCATGGAGATGACCTTGCAATTTAACCGGCAATTTGATACCTTATTGTGTAAATCTATTAAGGAGGGAAGAGAAATGGAAAAAGTATTTCGTATTGCCTTTGTTCTCGGATTAATTATGGTTTTTGCCATACCTGCATTTGCGGGTTCCAAAGGTACCATGGATTTAAAGGTCGGCGACGAGGTCTATGCCTGTAATTGCGGTGAAAAATGCCCATGCAACACAATGTCAAAAAACCCGGGCAACTGTACCTGCGGGAACCCGATGGTTAAGGCTAAAGTGACAAAAGTCGAAAAAGGAAAAGCCTATTTAAAGGCCGAGGGATGGGAAAAGGAAAGGGTTTTCAAAACAGAGGGCAAATACACATGTGATTGCGGCCCGGACTGCAAATGCAACACGATCAGCCAGAATCCCGGAAAATGCACCTGCGGTGCTGAGATGAAAGCGGTTAAACCATAATTCTTATTTAACAGTAATTTCTCAAACAGGCGGTCTTAACCGCCTGTTTTATTTTAGAAACATGAAAAATAAGGATATATAAGGATATATAATGAAGGAGTTTATGAAAATAATACTGTTCACATGTGCAATCATTTATTTCACATTGAGTGCTGCTGTGCTTGCACAGGAAGACTTAAAAGCATATAGCTCATGTTCACTCTGTGGAATGAAACTGGATCATTCCCGGAACAGGATGTTGATTGAGTACGATGATGGAACGAAGTTGGATACGTGCAGTATGCACTGCACTGCGGCTGAATTTGCTGCACACAGGGAAAAGACATTGAAGAGACTGCGGGTATCCGACTACAACACGAATAGGCTTATTGATGCAAAGAAGGCTTACTGGGTTGTCGGTGGAAACAAATCAGGTATCATGACAAAGAGAGCAAAATGGGCATTTGAAAAAAAAGAAGACGCTGAACAATTTATCAAAGCCAACAGAGGACAAATATCAACGTTCGATGAAGCAATGAGGGCCACCTTTGAAGATATGCATACCGGTATAAAAATAATATCTAAAAAGAGCGAAGCAAAACATATTACAACGGCAGATACTGAAAATCTTCCGGAATGTAAATACTGCGGCATGAACAGGCATCAATACGCATATAGCAGAGCGCTTGTTACTTATGATGATGGGACAACAGTAGGCACATGCAGCATTCACTGTGCTGCCATCGATCTCGCTGTAAACATGAATAAGCCGGTCAGGTCCATTATGATTGCAGATTACAACACAAAGAAGCTCATCGATGCAGAGAAAGCATTCTGGGTAATAGGTGGCGAGAAGTCCGGAGTCATGACAAAAAGGGCAAAATGGGCATTTGAAGAAAAAAAAGACGCCGAACAATTTATCAAAGCCAATGGAGGACAAATCTCAACGTTCGATGAAGCGATGAAGACTACCTTTGAAGATATGTACGAGATACTCAGATAATTCGTTTGGGAAGTGTGGGCCTATCTAAAAACTTATCGGGCTCTGTCATTTAAAAAGTGCTGGCGGAGGGGGTGAGATTCGAACTCACGGTAGAGTCACCCCTACAACGATTTTCAAGACCGTCGCCTTCAACCACTCGGCCACCCCTCCAATAGTGAACGCGGACAAAGATCATACAAAGTGATTTGCAAAATTCAGTGGTCATTATTATAACAGGATCGGTCAAAAAGTTAAGAACAGTGAGAGCTTCAGTGAGCATTTCCCCCCCTTATTGCGCAAGCATATGGAAAGAGGGTAATACTTCATTAAATGTAATTAATTTGACTTTTTGTTCTGATTTCTTTTAAAGTTTTTAAAAATTATAGAGGTGATCATGAAAGATTCAGCTTTGCAGTTAATTCTACAGGCAGGATTTATGGTAAAAGGCGTTTTAATACTCCTTTTATTTTTCTCCGTAGTCTCCTGGGCAATAATATTCTTCAAACATAGATATTTCTCAAAGGCACAGAAAGAGACCGACCAGTTCCTCAGGGCATACAGATCAGGGAGGGACACTAAAGAACTCTACCAGGCAACAAAGAATTTCACCATCAGTCCAATAGCGAATGTCTTCAAATCTGTTTACTCGGACGAAGTGCATACCTCCAAGAGTGAGGTCAAAAGGATGCTGAGAAGATACGAGGCCCTTGAATCAGCAAAACTCGAGAAGTATCTCAATTTCCTTGCAACAACAGGGACAACGACTCCCTTCATCGGGCTATTCGGAACTGTCTGGGGGATAATGAACTCTTTTAGAGGCATTGGTGCAGCCGGTGCAGCATCCCTTGCTATTGTTGCACCTGGCATAGCAGAGTCTCTGATTGCGACAGCCGCCGGACTTGGCGCTGCTATTCCTGCGGTAATCGCGTATAACTACTATCTGAGTGTCGCCCGGAGGATGATTGTCGAGATGGAGGATTTTTCAGAGGAGCTATTTGACCTCTTCACGAAAGAAAATCCATGAAAGCAGACAGAGACAGAAGAGTCCTTTCCGAAATAAATGTAACGCCTTTTGTAGATGTAATGCTCGTCCTCCTTGTCATCTTCATGGTAACAGCACCTCTCCTTCAACAGGGTATAGATGTTAATCTCCCAAAGGCAAAGGGAAAAGACCTCCCGCCGGAGGAGAGGATAACTTTGGCTATAAAGAAAGACGGAGCCATTTACATGAATGACAATCCTGTTTCAATAACAGATATGAGGCAGAAGCTTGAGGCAATAAGTAAATTGAACCCCAACGTCTATCTTAAAGCCGACAAGGGTGTACCCTACGGACTTGTCGTCGAAGTCATCGGCGAGATAAAGGATGCCGGAATAGAGAGACTCGGTATAGTCACGGAGCCCAAAATATCCCTGAAATGAAGGAGCCAAGTCTCCAGAAAATAACGGCTCTTTCCCTGGCGATTCACATTTCATTCCTCTGCGTTGCTCTTCTTCTCTTAAGACAATCTAATAAGCACGTGATGCCGTCGCCCTATGTTGTGACTCTTGTCAGCCCTGCGGCATTGAAAGGGAAGACTATGGATATCAGGGAAAGCAAAGGATTATCAAAACCGTTGAAAGATACGTCCGTCGTAGAAGCTGTCCCAAAGCAGGACATGAAAAAAGAGGACTTGAGAAAAAGAGACAAAAAAATGGAGAAAGTGGTCGAGGAGAGGATAGCTGCCATAGCAGCAAAGAAAAAGGTGGAGAGGCTGGTTAAATTACGCTCCGAGATCTCTCTTAAGGCAAGCGGTAATACCGGCAAAAGTACTTCTGGATTAAGCTCTGTCCAGGGGGAGAAGGGGTCTCTCTTTGATGAATATTACACGAAAGATAAGTGAAGAAATACGTCAACAGTGGAACTGGCCTGCTTTCGGACAGAAGAATCTCGAGGCAATCATTGCGATACGCATCATGAAGGACGGCACAATATCCATTCAGAAAATCGAGAAGAGTTCAGGCAATTCCTTTTTTGATAAATCGGCAATCAAGGCTCTTACAAAAGCAAGCCCTTTATCGCCGCCTCCTTACGAGATGGAGATGGGGGTAAGGTTTTATCCATGACAAAAAGCAAAGAGCTGAGAGCAAAGGGCAAAGAGCAAAGAGTAAAAACCAATATTGTATGCATTGTACTGATAACTCTATGCACTATGCTCTTCGCTCTACGCTTTTCACTTGTTGAATCCAAGGTCTATATTGATATCACTTCACCAGCCCTGAAAAAACTTCCTATCGCCATATACGACTTTGGCGGTGCCTCAGGGAAAGAACTCTCCGGCATCATCAAGGATGATCTCGAATTCACAGGACTCTTCACTTGTATTGACAGTGCTGCTTACATAGAAGGCCCCTCTCAACCGTTCAACCCAAGTAACTGGACCCCGCTTGGAGTAGAAATGGTTGTTAAGGGAACTGTCAAAGAAGGAAAAGAACTCACGCTTCCAGTATCCCTCTTTGATGTTTTAGAGGCAAAAGAAATATTTAAAAAAGAGTATAAGGCAGGAAAGGAACTGATCAGGCCGCTCGGCCATACTATTGCAAATGATATCTACAAGGCACTTACGGGTGAAGCAGGTATCTTCAGGTCAAGGATAGCCTTTGTTGCAGAAGACAGTGGCATGAAAGATATTTATATTATGGACTGGGATGGAAAAAGGATCACGAAACTTGGATTAAAAGAAAACCTCATTCTTGCTCCCCATTGGTCAAGGAACGCTGCTTCACTCATCTATTCTGCTGAGAGGAATAGACAATGGGGAATATATCTGGTAAACTTTTCAAATAGAGCAGTGAAAAAGGTCTTTTCCTCGAAGGGCACAAATATAGCCGGTGACCTGTCATCAGACGGAAATGAGTTCATCTTTTCCTCTTCAAAGGATGGAAGCATTGATCTCTACACAATGAGTCTGAGGAACAATACAATAAGCAAACTGACTTCAGCGCAGAGCATAGAGGTATCACCTAGCCATCTCTCCTGACAGTAAATATATTGCCTTTGTTTCTGACAGGGGAGGAAGCCCTCAGATTTACACCATGCGAAAAGATGGTTCAGATATAAGGAGAATCACCTTTGAAGGTTCCTATAATACCTCTCCGAACTGGTCACCCAGAGGCGATAAAATTGTTTTCTCAGGGAGAAGGGGGACAAACCAGATATGCATCGTTAATCCTGACGGGACTGGACTTATCCAGCTCACAATGCAGGGGAATAACGAAGACCCCTCATTTTCTCCTGATGGAAGGTTCATAACCTTTACGTCAGACAGGGACGGAGTAAAGGGAATCTATATCATGAGGGCAAATGGGGAAGCCCAGAAAAGGATTACACCAAAGAAAATGAAGGCTTTTTATCCAAGATGGTCACCAAGTTAACATTTAAAATGGAGGAGGTTATATGAAAAAGATTGTGGTTTTCGCATTAGTCCTATTTTTTGGTTACATGCTTATCGGATGTGCACAAAGAAAAGTAGTCCAGCCGCAACCGTCCGTCACCCATGAGGAGACCAGAGCAAAAGCACCTGAAAGAGCGGAGCAAAAGGTTCCTGAAGAAAAGATAACAGAACAGCAGATTGCAAAGATAGAAACAGGAGAAGGAGAAATGTCGAAGTATGCTGAAGAAAAAAGCATCTTTGAAGACATCCATTTTGAGTTTGACAAATATGACATTCGACCGGATGCAAAACCGGTACTTCAATCCGTAGCAGAATGGCTGATGAAAAACAAGTCTGCAGATCTGCTTATAGAAGGCCATTGTGACGACCGGGGAACCAATGAATATAACCTTGCACTGGGGGATAGAAGGGCAAAGGCAGCAAGAGATTATCTCGTGGCACTCGGCATACCAGCCGGCAGAATCAACATCATCAGCTATGGTGAAGAAAAACCTCTCTGTACTGAACAAACAGAAGAGTGCTGGCAGAAAAATCGAAGGGCGCACTTTGTCGCCTTGATGGGGAAAGGCAAATAATGAAAAAACCGTTTACTGCACAAGGGTTAAAAGTGAAAATGCAAAATTTATGGCTGAATGGTATTTACTGTCTCTTGTTTGCTATGCTGATGATAACCGGTTGTGTTACAACAACGGATTTTGAAACTGTCAAAGGCGATACAAACCTGTCAAGGAAAGAAATTTTTGAGCTAAAAAAAGATGTTAATGACCTTAAAGAAAAAACAACAAGTGTCGTAAAAGAAGATGCCTTTCGGGCCTTCAGGGAAAATCAGGGAGACCTCCAGTCAAGGGTTTCAGATGTGGAAAAAACCGTACAGATGCTTACCGGTAAATTTGATGAGAATAAATACTCGGCGGAAAAGACATTGAAAGATTCAGCCTCAGAGATGACTCTCCTCAAAGCGCAGATGGCAAGTATGGAAGACCAGCTTAAGGAGATAAAAACAAGATTAAAAAACCTGGAGAGCCAACCGGGCGAAGCCAAAAAGAAACCTGAAGAAACCAAAAAAGAATCGCCTCAACAGCTATCAAAACCTGCAGAGTCAAGAGACAAGGTATCACTGTACGAAGAAGCATATGACGCCTTTAAAGATAAGAAATATAAACAAGCCAGAGAAAAGTTCGAGGCCTTTATGAAAGAGTTCCCTCAGGATGAGCTCGCTGACAATGCACAGTTCTGGATTGCAGAAACATACTATGGTGAGAAAGACTATGAAACAGCAATCCTTGCCTATGAGGCTGTATTAAAAAAATATCCGAAAAGCGAAAAAGCTCAAGGCGCCCTTTTAAAGCAGGGATTTTCTTTTATTGAAATAGGAGATAAAAAGACCGGAAAGACCATCCTCGAGAAGCTTGTAGAAATTTACCCTGAATCCCGCGAGGCAGAACTCGCAAAGAAAAAGAGTGAAGAGATTGAGAAAAGTATTCCAAAAAAGAAAAAATGAGCGGTATTAAAGATAGTTACCAGAGGACTATTGATTACCTGAGGGTGTCAATCACTGACAGGTGCAACTTGCGGTGTGTCTATTGCATGCCTGCCGACGGTATTATTCCGATGGATCATAAAGATATTCTCAGCTACGAAGAAATAATCAGGATTGTGAGGATTGCTACAGGAATCGGGGTAAAGAAAGTACGCATAACCGGCGGGGAGCCACTCGCAAGGAAAAATATCATCCATCTCATTTCAGAGATAAGCAACATAGACGGAATAAGAGATCTGAGTCTGACAACCAATGGTATTCTTTTGTCAAGATATGCAGATAAACTCGTCGAGGCCGGGTTGAAAAGGATCAACATAAGTCTTGACTCTCTCCGGTCAGACAGGTTCAAAGAAATAACAAGAGGCGGAGAATTAAATCTTGTAATGAAAGGGATTGAATCTGCTGAAAAGGCTGGGCTGACGCCAATTAAGATCAATATGGTTCCTATTCATGGACTCAATAGTGATGAAATAGAGGATTTTGCAAAACTAACTTTGCAGTTACCCTATCAGATCAGGTTCATAGAATTTATGCCCTTTGGAACCGAAGGGCTGTGGACTCCTGAAAGATTTGTCTCTGTAGAAGAAACAAAATCAATTGTTGAACGTGTCGGCACCCTTACCCCTGCAAAGATGAAAAGGTCAGGGCCGGCAATATACTTCAGGTTTGATAATGCACCTGGCGTAATTGGTTTTATCAGTCCTATCAGCAATCATTTCTGCGGGGAATGCAACCGCCTTCGATTGACTGCTGACGGTAAGCTCAGACCCTGCCTCTTCTCAGAAACAGAGATTGACCTAAAACCAGCTCTCCGGGGTGGCGCGCCTGATGATGAACTTGAGCGTCTCATCAAACTCTCCATCGAAGTTAAACCAAAGGGGCATGATATTGGATCACGTTTCACTGAACTCTTGTCTCTGATGAAAAGCAAAGAATGCTCCAGAAGACCTATGTCAAGGATCGGTGGGTAAAGTCGGGGCGAAAGGATTTGAACCTTCGACACCACGGTCCCGAACCGTGTGCGCTACCAGACTGCGCTACGCCCCGTTTAAAGAATAATAAAAACCATGTCTCCCTAAAGTCAAGTTTAATGCTTCTATCTCGAAAGGAGTTATATGTGATGGAGTGAAAAGGATTAAGCTCTCAGGGGGGTTTTGGGAATGACATATGTGCAGGAGGGGCTGCCTTCAGCCATGCATTCCTGGCGCGTGATATCTTTCCTTAAGAGCTCCCTATATATTTGCAACTCATACTTGCAAGCTTCTCGAAACTCCGTAGCAACCTTCGCGATTGGGCAGTTGAACTCTTTTAAAATAAAGTTATTGTCATCCATATCGAGGTCAACAAGATATCCGTCCGATTCGAGCATATCCTTCAAAGCATACACCCTGTCTTGAAGACTTTTTTTATCTGAAAGGGAGTCTTTCCTTTCCTTCAGGATCTTTTCCTTGCGCCATCTGAATATTTCCTCTACCTTGTCCCGGCCTTCATTCTTTTCGAGTTCTTTGAGGGTAGTTAACATGAACTTGTGATATGCCTTCGGGAAGAGATCATCTGCCTTCTCTGTTAGTTTGTAAAGGAATGCAGGCCTGCCAACCCCGTACCTTCTTGCTACATAATCTACAAACCCTTTTCTCTCAAGAGATATAAGGTGTTGCCTGATTCCCATTGGGGTTATCCCCATCTGTCTGCTTAGGTCATCTATAGAAAGGGGACCCTTTTTCTTGAGCAAAAATAGTATCCTCTCTCGTGTGGGATTTTCACTAACAAACGTAACCACGCTCAATAATAGCATAAATTTAAAATATTTGCAATATTTTTATTAAAAAACTATCATTTTGTTGTTGCAGAAAAAGTCAAGACCCTTATTAAAAATTATTCACCTTCGAAAATTTTATAAGAAATATGAAATAATAATGAAATGGGTGAAATGGGAACCCTTCAGGAAGGAATTGTTAAACTCTATAGAAAGGCTGCAACGTCCTTGCCGCAAGACGTTGAAGACGCCTTAAGGCGCTCGACAAAAGCTGAAAAAGATGGATCAGCTTCAAAGACTGCATTGTCAGCAATCCTTGAGAATATAAGAATTGCGCGGAAAACGGAAAGACCTCTCTGCCAGGATACGGGTGTGCCTGTTTTTTTTGTGAAAGTTCCAAGGAAACAGAGCCAGCTCGATATCCAAAACACAATCATAAGGGCTACGAGGATTGCAACAGAGGAGGTTCCGTTAAGACCTAACGCTGTCGATATCCTTAGTGACAAAAATTCAGGGGACAACACAGGTATTGGTTTTCCCATTATTTACTTTGAGGAGTCTCAGGATAACACAACCACTGTAGAACTCATGTTAAAAGGTTCCGGTTGCGAAAATGTAAGTCAGCTCTACAAGCTTCCATTTGAGGAATTAAAGGCAGAGCGAGATTTCGATGGCGTAAGAAGGTGCGCGCTTGATGCAATATTCCGGGCTCAAGGCAGGGCATGTCCACCTTACATCCTTGGAATAGGGATAGGGGCATCAAGGGATCAGGTGACAAGGCTTGCAAAGTACCAGCTCATGAGAAACCTTAAAGAAAAAAACAACAACAAGATATTATCAGATCTCGAAAAGAGACTTCTTGCCGAAATAAATCAGCTCGGTATTGGCCCCCTCGGTTTGGGCGGTAAAACAACGGCAATGGGTGTAAAGATAGGGGTAAACCACAGGCACCCGGCATCATACTTCGTCGAAGTCTCCATCTCCTGCTGGGCAGATAGAAGGGCAAGCTTAACATGGTAGCAAAAAAGTTCAGAGTTGAAAGTTCAAAGTTGAAAGAGAAAACAAAAATCATGAAGCTTCCTCTATCAAAAAAGGATGTCCTTTCCCTGCATGTCGGTGATTGGGTGCTATTAAGTGGTCAGCTAATAACAGGAAGAGACAAGATCCATAAATTTCTTTCCCATGAAAGACCGGACATAAAAGATATACCGGTTAATCTCAAGGGAGCTGTCCTTTATCACTGCGGACCTATCATAAGAAAAACTGAAGAGGGTTTCAATATCATTGCAGGAGGGCCAACAACCAGCATCCGTGTTGAGATGTATGAACACCAGATTATAGCAGATTATGGGATAAGAGCATTGATGGGAAAAGGTGGAATGGGCAGAAAGACCCTTCAGGCCTTAAAAGATAATGGTTGTGTATACCTTCATACCATTAGTGGTGCTGCTGTTTATCTTGCAGACAGGATAAAAAGGGTGACTGGTGTCTGGAAACTCGAAGATTTTGGTATGGCAGAGGCGATGTGGATTTTCGATGTCCAGGATTTTCCTGCCATAGTGACGATGGATGCTCATGGCAGAAGCCTACATGAAGAGATAGAGAAGAAGTCCTATGAAGAATTAAAAAGGCTTCTTGGATTACCTTAAGAAAAAAACTTTTAGAATACAGAGGAGGAGAAGAATGCTTGATAATAAATGTCCGGGAGCAGCCAATGTCCGGGGAACTCCTACATTAAAGGTTAAAAAATGCCCCGAATGTGCTGGAGAAATTGAGGTCTTCTCCGGTGATGTATCAGTAACATGTAAGGGATGCGGATTCACCATCTATGAGGAATTGGAGTCATGTATTCAGTGGTGTAAGTATGCGGAACAATGTGTTGGAGAGGAAGTCTATAAAAAACTCAAGAAAAAAGAATAATCATCGTAGAGGCCCCATAAGTCTCCCATATCTGAAGAGGATTTATGATTTAAAAAAGGGGGAAATCCTCAGAAGATTGCAGGAATTCAAAGAGCTATGGGTGAAGGGACAAGATGAAGAAATCTTCGAGGAGTTGTCCTTCTGCATCTTTACCCCCCAATCAAAGGCAAAAGTCTGCTATAACGCAATAAACCGACTAAAAGAGATGGGCCTGCTGTTCAGAGGATCTGACAAAGAGATTACAGAAAGAATAAATGATGTAAGGTTTAAAAATAAAAAGGCAGCGTATCTTGTGAAGGCAAGAAATTTCTTCTCGAAGAACGGAAAGATTTGCATTAAACCTGCTATCGGTCAATTCAAAGATATTTACGAATGCAGGGATTGGTTAGTCAAAAATATAACCGGATTTGGCTATAAGGAAGCGAGTCATTTTTTGAGAAATATTGGATTCGGAGAAGACATTGCTATTCTTGACAGACATATTTTGAAAAACTTGAAAAACTTGAAGGTAATAAGTGAAGTCCCTGAATCTCTTAGCAGAGCAAAATATCTGGATATTGAGAAAAGGATGGCTGCCTTTTCAAAACAGATGCATATACCTCTTTCACACCTTGACCTCCTCCTTTGGTATAAGGAGACAGGAGAAATTCTGAAATGAGTCTTTATTTATTTTTTTCAAAATTCTGAAAATCCTGGAAAGGGGGACGAAGTGGATATTAAGAAATAGCGTTACGATGTTAAATAGTCCCCCTCACCCCTCTTGCTCGAGGGGAATGCAAAGAAGAATTTGCTAATCATGAGTCACAGGAATGCCTAAAACTTATTTATTGAGAACTCCCGTGATCAGTACTGTATCATCAATAGTTTTTCCTGAATGTCCTTCATGCTGCCTTTGAAAGCCAGCTCTTTATCTCTTTTGGTGAATAACACCTGCCGGCTTGTGTATTAACGAGCATATTCACCGAAAAGAGGGCGCTCTGCAAAGGATGGGTTCTATCCTCAGATATGGAAAACTCCTGAATCACTATCCTTCCCTGTCTGTTCAACGCATTTCTGCATTTTTTCAATATCTGCTGGTTTCTCTTCCCTGAATATGCATGCAATATCTGGCTGATAAAGATAAGGTCATAACCTTTACCGATATCATCGATTGTAAAATCTCCGCTCATAAAATGTATGCCTTTTATCTTTTGCTCCTCAACAAGTTTTTTCGCGATCTCGATCGTCTCAGGGTAATCAAAAAGAGTTACTTTCACACCTCTCTTTGCCATCTCAACGGAATATGTCCCAGGGCCACCGCCGAGATCAAGAGCGGTCTTAACGCCTTTCAGTCCTGCCGTCTTGATAACATCCTTTACCTTTAAGGATGCAAGGTTATGCATTCCTAAGATAAATGCCTCATGGTCATGGGCTTTACGGGCAGGTTCTCCTGTTTTTACAACCTCATCAAGGCCTGACCAGTTCTTCCATAAAGTATCGGCATGTCTTACTATGTCACCCTGATAGCACTGCTTATCTTTTACTAAGAAACGGTTAGCGATAGATGAGTTTTTATATTTATGCGTAGACTTTCGTAAAAGCCCGAGGCCTGTAAGGGCATCAAGCAGTATCTCTGTTGCTCTTGAATCCATGTGAAGCTTTTGGGAAATCGCCTTTGCTGATTGAGGTGTTGTTAGATAGTCAAAGATCCTGTAATTATTTGCTGTAATAAGAACCCTTGCAGACCTGAACCCACCCCAGATATCTCTTATCTTCTTTGCCTCTTTATGAATACTCGACATTGTTATTACTCCTCTAAAGGTTACGGGCTTTTTTCACCTTCATGAGAGCCTGATTCAAGGAAATTCAAGCTTCTCGGTACACGGTTTATCTGTTCAAGGACAGGTATCTCCTCTGCACTCGTAACACCGAGTTCTTTGAATTTTCTTACTGAAGGCAATACCCTTAATTCCATTGAACCAACTACTTTGTTATAAGAATCCATGGCCTTTCCAATCGCAGAACCGATATCAATAAAATGTTTTACTACCGTATAAATTCTTTCATAGAGTTCTTTACCGAGAGTACTGATTTCCTGTGCATTCTTTGTTATCTGTTCCTGCCTCCAGCCATAGGCAATAGCCCTGAGGAGGGCAATAAAGGTGGTAGGGCGTGGCAATAATTACCCTTTTTTGTATGCCATCCTCAATAAGGGTACCGTCCACATCGAGGGCTGAACTCAAAAAGGATTCGCCAGGGATAAAGAGAACAACAAATTCAGGAGACTGTTTAAACTGAGTCCAGTATTCCTTAGATCCGAGCTTATTCATGTGTGCTCTCACCTGCTGTGCATGTTTCTCCAGCTTTGCCTTTCTTTCATCCTCTGTTAAAGCAGAAAGAGCATCAAGATACGCATCGAGAGATACTTTTGCATCTACAACAATCTCGCGCTCCATGGGTAGATGCACTACCATATCAGGCCTCAGTCTTCCCGATTCTGTCTCAACCGAGATCTGTTCAGTGAAATCACAATGCGCAGACATCCCGGAAAGCTCTGCCACACGCCTTAAAGTAATTTCACCCCATCTTCCTCGAACCTGAGGCTTCTTCAGAGCTGAAACAAGGTTACTTGTCTCTTTCTGAAGCTGTTCATGAGTTGATGCAAGTGATCTTAATTGTTCCTCAAGGCTTCCATATGCTTTATGCCTGCTTTCCTCTATAAGTCTCACCTGTTCCTCATACCTTTTCAGTGCCTCGTGAAGAGGTTTTATAAGTCCATCTATTGCAACCTGATGCTCTCCGAGT
This sequence comes from Nitrospirota bacterium, assembly GCA_963796125.1. GTDB lineage: Bacteria > Nitrospirota > Thermodesulfovibrionia > Thermodesulfovibrionales > SM23-35 > DASPRG01. Next base: position 104,658 of record CAWCKM010000049.1, on the reverse strand, counting down.
TTCCCTTTTGTTTCTGCCACTACCTTGCCAAGATGTTCTGACGCAAGCCTGAGAAAGTCCTCGCTGCTACTCTTGAGAGCTGCAGATGAAAGTGCATTAAAGGTATCTGTCATCTCTGCTTTCATTGTCTCAATGAGTGCCTTCTGCTCTTCGAGACCCTTTTGGGATTCTTCAAGCCTTGTGAAGGCTTCAACCTTGGATGTTGTTTCGACCTCAAGTTCCTTTCTAACCTGGCTTATCTCCGAGTCCTTCTGCCCAACCTGCTGCCTGAGCTCCTCAACCCTTGCCTCAGCTCCGCTCGCACGCTTTTCGAGATCAGTAATCTGATTTGAATAAGAAACTTGCAGATCTCCTATCTGTTTCGCGTACAATCCCCTGTAAACGGGCCTTTGCCAGTAACCATACAACAACCCCACCTATCAATATGCCAAGAATTATGTATGCTATTAATTCCATATTATTCCCCCTCAAAATCAAACCAATTAAAACAGGTCAGGGCATGGCATTTGAGCGGTTTCTTTTGCCGATAGTCCTACAAAATGTCTGTAAATATCAAGAGGCAAAAGCCTCGGAGTCCCGGTTTTGACGGGACGAGAATGAGCGAAAATGCCATGCCCTGCCTGGTTAAATCCTCTCATATACCCACACCCTTCCACCATCTCTTATCTCCTCTATCCTCCTGACAATGCGTTTTTTATGAAGATTGAGCAATCTCATACCACTTGTATTCGCCTCAAGCTTCATGACATCAGAAAGGTCTTTTGCCGTAATTTTTCCTTTTTTAAAGATAAGATTCAGAGTCTGTTTTAAATAGTTATTAAGAGTGCCAAGGAGGATTCTCGTGCCGCTTCTCATTTCAGCTATGACCGCAAGTTCTTTCCTCTCGAGGGCAACCTCTATATTTTCCTTTTGGTTTTCACTCAGGCCGGTTAAAACAATATATTTATCACCGTATTCCCCGCTCAGGAGTCTTGAAATCAGCTTTGCAACTATCTCATCAGCACAGGAGTAATCAATAACCCCAATCTTTGAAAAATCAAGGGCTATAACCTCTCCGGCCTTCTCATTCTCGATGTCTTTCTCAACTCGACTTCTTATCACCTGCCCTGACTGTCTCGTAACAAGGTCACTCGAACCGTTCTTTAGTTCTTCTTTGAGGAGTTTATATAGGTTGTAAGTAATCATGCTTATAAAAACGCCTCTTCGATGAAAGGCAGCGTAAGCAACAGCTTTCATTTATTTTCACCAAAAGGTTTTTGAGTTTCTTGCACATGCATCAATTGCAGTTGATTGGCAATGAAATCGTGCACTGCCATACCACAATCATTACAAAGCACTGAATGCCAGGGTTGTAGATCCATATAAAAGCCGAGAGCATTGTTGAGCAGAAGATTTTTTTCAATACTCCCTGTCACCGTTGCATAAGCCTTTCCCCCTTCTTCAATCTCCCTAAAACATCCTGAGCATTTCATCTTCCCCCTCCTCCCTACCGGTTTATATATTCAAGTAAACGTTCTTATATCTTTCTTTTTTAGTTTTGTTAGACAAATACTTCACCGTAATCAACCTCAATGCCATTCTTAATCTTTTTGTAGTAAATAATCTTTGCAGAAATTTCTTCTCTTAATGATTTTTTAAGCTTATAGGTATCCGGTTTGATCGAAACCGGAATGTTTCCAAGATAACCGTCAATACCTTGAGATTCTTCAGTCTTTTCAGACATTTTATAACCAACTCCTTTAATCTCGGAACCTTTTTTAAGAATTGCTTCTTGAAACTGCAGACCAACAAAAGTCTGAACAATCACAAGGTCTCTTGCCCACTCATAAATCATATCTTCATCGATCTTGCGCATTGCATCCTTAAAGCCTTCAAGCATCAATATAATTTTTTCTTTAGCTGTGTTTATTGCATTAGGGTATCTTTGCAAATACCACTGTTCCCATTCGTCTAATGTTTTTCCAGGAAATTCTTGGATTAAATCAGTAAGTTGGCCAACTGCTCTTGGTCTCGTGCCCTGTGCATTCTGGTTGGCAATGTTGATTAATTGAGAAACATACTTCGGAAACGACAGCGATGGAATCTCTAATGCTTGCCTGATTTGTTCATTTGTCAGCTTTATTTTCATCTGACAGCCTCTTTATTATTCTGCAAATCGATAAATTTGCTTTTGTATTTAAAATTATGAGAGGTATCTACCTGAGCCAACTTGTTCTTAATCAGGTGGGCATTAATGAAGGTCTTATTTTTTAAATAAAGATAGCATAATAGGTTACCTTTCTCATCGTGCTTCAGAGCATCAAATTTGAGGAATACTTTTTCGCCCCTTAATTTTTCCTTCAGGAATTGAAGTGCCTCACCATTTAAGCTTTTTACTTCTTTCACTCCAATTAACCTGACTTTTAAATCATTATCCAGAATCAAAATCTCTGGGCTAACAACATCTTTAACTGAATAATAGGTCTCCCTTTGAGAGTCTTCATTATCTATTCTTGAGCCGAATCTTAATTTCTTTGGATCGATCTTCTTATCAAACCTCACAGGGTCTCTAAAGATATAAGGGAGTTTATGAATTTCCTCTTTGAAATCTATGCCTTCTTTTGCTGAATGATTATTTCAATGTCTGCATGCTGTTTATTATTACTTTGGCAATTACTAATGCGGTCATTAGTAACGGCACATACACATTTGTATTTGTCATGCCGGCTTGTCCGGCATCTTTCTTCAAGAAGGATCGGCTTTCCATCTGCCCGACAAGCGGGAATGACATCTTTCATGTTCTTACTTGCTGATGGACGAATATTCAATTTTTCTTTGATTATCGGCAAAAAATCTTCATTGATTTCATATCCAACTGAGTTTCTTCCCAAATTCTTTGCAGCAAGACAGGTGGTCCCGCTTCCTAGAAATGGATCAAGAACAGTATCCCCAACAAAACTGAACATCTTAATTAATCTCTTCGGCAATTCCTCCGGAAACATTGCAAGATGCTTATCCTGCCTTTCACCGGAGAAATTCCAGTGTCCATAAAAATATTCGTTCCATTCTTCGAGAGTGAGCTTGGACTTTTCTCTTATATCTCTGCTGACTTTAGGAGGATCACCCAATTTTTTAAAGATTAAAATAAACTCATAATCAAGCTTAATGATTCCATTTCTGGGATACGGAAAAGAGCCCATGATCGTGGCTCCGCCTGTTGTGTTGCAAGTAGTAACCTTCTGCCAGATGATAGCTCCCATGTAATCAAATCCAATTGTTTCACAGAACTTGATTATTTCTTCCCTTATCGGAATGACTTTGTACCGGCCGTAATAGACAGACCGCGCAAACTGGTCTCCAATGTTCACACACAGACGACAACCCTTATGTAAAACCCTGTAACACTCCTTCCACACAAGATTGAGGTTGTTAATATAGTCCTCATAACTGTCATTAAACCCTATCTGACTTCCATTTCCATAATCCTTTAATTGCCAGTAAGGTGGAGACGTGATAATGAGATGAACACTCTCATCTTTTAGTTCATCCATCCTTCTGCTGTCACCGATGATTATGGTTGTTTTAAGATATTCAGATTTCATTAACATTCATTCTTCCTCAACAAGTTGCCATTCTGCATAGCCATCTTTTCTTTCAGAAAGGCTCTTGCCTTTTAATATCACTTTCCTTTTTACAGGATGTGTTTTCACCGTAATATATGCACGCACGAGGTTTGCTATCGTGGCTTCCTGGAGCACAAATTCTGTACCATCCTGAAGAACTATCGTAGTTCTCAGATGCTTATGCCCCTCAGGAATCTCAGCAGTTAATTCTTTTATGTCTTCGTTATGGATGGTCATTGTAATTTTCTCTTAGCCTGTTGACGCGCCTGATAAAGTTTTTCTGTGAAGCCACCTTCCCCGAGTAGTTTTATTCTTTCTTTCCTGAATTAAACTTCACCAATTTTTTCCAATCCACTTTCCCGTCAATACAAAATTCATTCATAAAATCCAGACTGAATTTATTGATGATTTGCGCATAGGCAACTACAAATTCCTCATTCCTTTCCCTTGCCTTATGGCCAAGAGGTTCAATAATTTCCGTATATAGATTTTCATTGCCGGAAATAAATTCCCAAAATTGCTGACCACAATATTTAAAATAATCTCCTTTTCCTTTGTATGGTTTATTGTCTCTGCCATAGCAGCATCCGTTTACAGCGACCACATTAATTTTGGAATTGCTGGTTCTTAAAATCTTTCTTGCCGAGTTGAAATTGCTGATCATTTTGTATACAGCCTGGCTATTTCCCCAACTTGGGCCTGACTTTATGGATACAATGTATCGAATTCCTTCTTTATCAAATTCCAAATCTATCCCGGTTGTCGATGATTTCCTTCCTTTATACACCTTTTGACAAATGAAAATTGCAAGTCCCTTTAAAAGTTCATCAAAGATATAGTTTTGTGATCGTGAAAGATACTCGTCCAACATAGAACGAATGAAATCGGAAACAAGCAAGTCATTCTTGACTCGAATCAAGTAAGGATTTTTGATGTCACCTAAAAGAATTTTCAATTGCAATTTGTCAAGAATTTCTATTTGAGAGCTATAGAGGATAGCGAATCCTTTATCCAAGAAATCATAAATATCTGACAGTTTAAGTTTTTTCATTTGTTTCATGTTGTTGTGTTCTATTGTTTGAAAATACCCAAAGCTCGTTCCATTTCTTTATAATCTCTTTTTTTATCTAACAATTTTTTTATAAAAGCTACATCAATAAATTTCAAATGATCTTTAATCTCATGAAATGTGCCGGCAGCAAATTCTTGATATTTGGCTTTGTCTTTCACACCTGCCACTAAGAAAATATGACTATTCCAAATATCAAAAGCATGTTTTAATTTGACCATTGCGCTATAAATATCCCCGGAGATCTGAACCTCGAAAACAAAGGTGGGCACCGAACGTTCTACTCTACGCCATACAACGTCTAGATAAGTACTTTCCATAGGATATTCTTCATCGGCGATGTAACCTTGAAGCCGCCCTATTTCTTTAAGATACTTCTTTAACTGATCATGAGTATTCTCTACAGATTCGTCAGTTAAATATTTTGTTTCTTCAGCAGGTGGAAGTGCTTCTACAACAGGGCTTAACCCCAATGCCTGTCTTGCAGCCTTAACTTCTTCAATCGGAAAACACTGGAAAACCATCCTGCTAATCATTTGTAGGTCGGATGAAGTGTATCTTTTGGTCTTCCACAGACTAGGAGGAAGGCAATACTCTATATTAAATTCAAATCTGAGAGGCCATATTACTTCGTTCCTCTTAATTTCTTCCGGCCAAAGGGGATTGGTCTGCTTAAATTTTGCAACAACATTTCCGACGCCAACGATTCCATGAACAGGCTTAGAAACATAGAAGAGTAATCCGTCTCCTTCACGCATCATATTCCATAATGAGCGCATTTCTCTAAATTCCTTTAATCCCCACAGATTGTTTGATGCAAAAGCAACGTGCCAATTTTTTTCTGAACCAACAATAAGCCAGTATTGCTGCATTAATTTTCTCCTCGATTCAATATAAAAATGCCATCAGGTTTTAAAACCCTCAGAAGTTCTTTACTAATAGGTAAAAACCATTCGACATAATGATCAGGTTTTATCCCTCCATAAGTGCCGTTTCTGCTATCTGCATAGGGCGGAGATGTAACAATCAAGTCTATTGAATTTTCATCAAGGTCTTTTAGAACTTCTTTACAATCGCCTAAAATTATCTTTGTGTTTATTTTTCTCATAATTTATCAGTCTTCAATTTTGTTCCTCATCTATTTCAGACCCTCTCAGACACATTTTATTTCATCTATAAAAGCAGGCCTTCTTCTGTATTTTTCTCTCAGATGTTCAATGTATCTTCTGAATTTATCCTGCATTCCCGGAATCTCTTTCATGAGCTTAAGCCAATAGGCGGCCTCGCGATAAGCATCCCTCTTTTTCACATCTTCTGTAAATCGGTTAATTTTCTTTTTGTAAAGCTCAAAACATTCTACAGGGTATCTGTCACGAATACTTTTAACTATTAAATGAAAAACATCAAATTGGATGCTGTCTCCGGCAAGCCTCAACAGTTTCTCATAATCACTCTTCGAGAGAATAGATCTTAAAAAGCAGATCATAATCACTGTCAAGGAGTTTCTCCAATCGTTCTATAATTGTATTCTTCTCCTCTTCGGTCTTTATGATCTTTTCCAGTTTCTTGTAGTAGGCGATATCTCTCTCATGGTCGATGAGCATGATAAGGTTTTCCACGATCTTCGGATAATCACTTTCGATCACGTAACATCCATCAAGAAACTCCCTTAAATCTTTTTGATGATCCGACAGGTGAAAACCGAAACGGAAATCCCTGCTTTTGCCCTGAATTATCTCAAGGGCTTTCTCTGCGGTAGCTATGGCCTTATCTCTCATATTGTTTTTTAGATAAAACGCTGACAAAGGAGCTGCCATTTCCGGATATTCCCTGTAATGTTTCTCGCCAAAGGAAAAAACTGTTTCCGGTTCTCCTTTTACAATGAAAAGATTCAATGTAATGGGAGGGAACAAATCAGCACTCTGATTTCTCAAGCACATAATTGGCTTCTTCAGGTGAATTTACTATCTTCAGGAATACATCTTTAAAAACTTCCTTATCTTCAAATTTGACATATGAATGGAGGAGGTAATCTAAATATAACTTTTTATCCGAAAGTCTCTGAATGTTCTCAGCCATTGATTTAAATGATTCTTGAGCAGCAAAATGAATATCATCATAGAAGTCCTCAAGCCTTTCGTTCCGAAGGCTCTCGATACATGCATCGCAGATCCCCTGATATATCTTTATCGCTTCTTTGTAATTTTCCTGCGCGGTATATTTTTTAGCGGTTTCTGAGTATTGATCTACAATATCGCTAATCGGATGCTCATATGAGTCGTCATAATCATCATAGTAATATTCTATGCCCTTTAATTTATTAAGCTGTGAGAGCATTTCTTTTTTATACTTTTCAGGTGTATCTCCTGTTTCTTCTTTCCCTCTTGCAAATATCCTGAAGTCTTCGAGAAGTGCAGCATCGCCGGATAGAATCCTGAAAAGAAATTCTTTCAATCTCCCGGAATCTGTCTTTTCCTATCAAAGCCTTAATGTCTTTTACATCTTTATTATGATTCCTTATTTTTTTGTCGTGGCATATTGCAAGCAAGGCAGCAACAACATGTTTGCAGGCTCCTCCCCAATCATACGGACAGGTGCAATCAGTTTGTATAGCTGCCTTTGTCTCCGGAGATGGTTACCGTATAAAGTTCACTGCCATCAACATGAGCCTTGTAACTGTCTTTTTCTATCCAAACTTTCACAACAGCGCCGCCATGAAAATAACGGTATCCCTTGTTGAGAGATATTTCGTTTGCAAGATTTCTGATAACGTCTTCGGTTATCTCCGGCAATGCCATTTATTCCTCTATATACGGATAAAATTCTTGTTCTGTTGTTAGACTGAGTTTATCCACAAGCCACTCTTTTACAACATCTCTGATTTCACCAATCATTTCAATATTCCATTCGATTTCTTTATTGCTCGGATTGACAGATCGAATAAGCGAAAAGATTGCATTATCAACAATATCTTGTTGTGCAATCTGCTGTTGAGTTAATCCGTTTTCGTTCATCCCTTATGCCCTATCTACCTGAATTCTTTTAGTAATCTCCCTCGCCCTCTTTAAAAAAGAGGGGGAATAAGGCACTCTTATTTTTTCAACTGAATCAATTGAATCATAAAAAAAGAGATTTGTCAAGGGGAAAATGCATTGATTTTTCTATTAATTAGGTAATATAATGTATTACCGAAAGGAGATAGCATTTGCATGTAAAGGGGTTTGAGTGGGACAACGGCAATGTCTTACATTTGGAGCTCGGGCACGGTGTAAAACCCGAAGAGGCTGCAGGAGGTTCTTGCGGTAAAACCGCTATTCCGTATAAACCAAAAAGGCCACTATGTAGCAATGGGACCAACCCTTGTGGATATATCAAACTGGTTTTTGTAAACCTTAAAGAAAGTTTTCCTTCCGTGTAAAGATATTTAGATGAAGATATTGACCTTAGCCTCGATGATGCGCTCAGGGAAGACATTTTAACGGGTAAAAGGAAATCAGGAAACTCAGGAAATGTCTCTATAAAAATAGATCCTTTTATATCTTCAGTCTCTTAAGAAGATTGCTCATTTTCCTTATCAAAATGCTACAGGCTTCCGGAGTCTCTTCTGTCACCTCAATGCGCACAAGGGCGAGGATTGCGGAATGAGGGACGATCAGATACTTTTTCCCCTCAAATTCGATCTCGATGGCAGATTCTCTGAGAAAGATTGCGTAATCACCTTCGTTCGCCTGAAGGGGAATATATTTTATTTCCTTCTTAGTACGGTCAACCCATGGTTCCTGTGAAGTATGTGGGTCATGAACAGGATATCCGGGTCCTGTTTTCACAACATATCCTCCAACAACCTTCTGCTTTTCCTTTACAGTGTCAGGGAGATAAAGCCCTGAGGTTGTTTTGTCAGAACCATCCTCTGGTTCTACGAGAACTCTGTCACCAACGACAATAAGATTCTTTTTCGCTTTCATAAAACTATTTTAAACTATTGCTTGCATATATCTTGGATTTCAGACCCTCCTGATTCATCCTTAGCAAACAACCTGTCCGACAATTCAAAAACAGGGTTTTCATGCTAAATTTATTTCAGCATCTCATGTTTTCAATATATTACACCTGAGAGAGATCTAAACGAGTTCAGGATGACAATGCCGGACAAGATGCAAGGGTAGGAATAGGTGGGGTTTTTCACACTTCCGGTAACATAATATTTATCTGGGCACCTGGAAAATAGGAAAGATTTACCTCTCTCGCTTTTCCCCGTGCCCATTGAGGCAGGATTGAAAGTTTCGCAGTGCCTGAGCGGATGGAAAGTTTGCCGTTCCATTGATTTACAAACCGCCTTACTGAAGCAAGCCCATGCCCCCTTCCTTTATCAGCATATCGTGATGCACCATGGAGCAAAGCCTTTTCTATCGCATCAAGATCGTTCTTTCACTGTAAATCTTTCTGAGAGGGATTTCCTGAAACCTATTCCGATATCCATAACCGCAATTTTGACAACATTCTTGTTGAGGTTCTGGAAATGATACTTCTGTATTCCTACAAAGCCTGTTTTCTCGCTGTGTTCGAGGATATTCTGGCATACTTCTGAAAGAGCTACAATGAAGCCATTAATTGCACTTTCATCATAGTGAAGATGTCTTCGTAAGGATCTTATGGGCACGGGTTTTAACCTTTCCTACGATAAAATGAATGTCATCGGACTTTTCTATTGGGGTAATCTCAAGGAGGACATCTGAATAGGAACTCCTTAAATATTTTTCGGGTATGTCTGGCTTTTGAGGTTCAAGTCTGAAGTAATGAGCTGCAAATTTAAAGAAATCCATCCGCTCGAGATACTTGAGCACCTCTTCAGATTCGGGGAGGAAAAGAGTTTTCTGCACTCCCTCTGATTGAGAAAGTTCACCAATCTCAAGGAGACCAACCATGCCGTAAGGGTCTATGAACGTTATTCCTTGAAGGTCAATGATGGGCGCTGCCCGAAGGATATCGTTGAGCCTGCTCAAAGGTGTCTTCTGTTATTTGTGTCACGGCATACAATCTATCAAATAGCCAAAATCTCTTCAACTGATTAAAGTCTGTAGGACAAAATCCGATAAGAAACTAAGGTAAAATCCTACAGAAAAATCAGATTTAAACCGATGTTTCAGCATCATTGTTATGCATATATAATGCACCAAGCAACAAGATTTTCTTGACTTTTGCTTTTGATTAAGATAGTTTTAAATCCACAGAATGAATCGGCTCTAAGAAACACCGAGAAGGAGGTGGTAATTTTTAAACGCTGGACAAATTAGTACGATGAATGTACGAACTAAAAGGAGGTGAAGCATGAAGGAAAAAGATATTCTCAGCAAAGACCTTGAACGTGAATTAAAACTTCACGGAGTAAGCAGACGGGACTTCCTGAAGTACTGTGCTACAACAGCAGCAGTCCTTGGCCTTTCAGAATTTGAATTCACGACCGGGCTCGCCCATGCATTAGAAAAACCTACCTCCGGTAAACCGGCTGTATTGTGGCTTGAAGGGCAAGCATGCGCTGGTTGTACCATTTCCCTTACTCAAGTCTCTGAACCCGCCTATTTCTTCGGTTATTCTGGATAAAATATCCCTTAGATATCATATACTATCATGGCAGCAGCAGGGGATGTAGCTGAAAAAGTTAGACGCAGACCAGTTAAACAAGGTGGCTATATATTAATTGTCGAAGGTGCAATTCCTTCTGCTGATGATCGCTTCTGGATGGCATGGTGGACACTTCAGGAAGAAAGATGGTGGAAGAAGCCGCGAAGAATGCAGCTGCCATCCTTGCTGTCGGAGCCTGTTCTGCCTATGGTGGTATTCCGAGAGCCTGTCCAACCAAAGGGATAGCAGTTAGTGAAGTTCTCAAGAAGGCAGGGATTAATAAACCTGTTGTCAACATCTCCACCTGTCCTGTTCATCCTGATCACCTGGTAGGAACAATTCTCTATGTCCTTGTTACTGGAAAAGCCGCCTGAACTGGATTCGAAAGGACGTCCTGCAATGTATTTTGGAGAGGTATCAATGCATGACAATTGCAGACGCCGCGCTCACTTTGATGCTGGTGAATTTCTCAAAGACTGGAACGATCCCAAACAGAAAAACTGGTGTCTCTTTGAAAAAGGATGTAAAGGGCCTGTTTCCTATATCGACTGTACAGTGCGGAGATGGAATGACGGGATAAGTTTCTGTCTTGATTGCGGTGGTTTGTGTCAGGCATGTGGCGAACCCGTCTTCTATGACAAAGTGACCCCTCTTTATACTGCTGAGAGCGGAGATCTCCAAGGAAATATGGGCAATGAGAAAATCGAACATTAAAGAAAACACATAAAAGGAGGTGAAAATAAATGGCAAAGAAAATTACCATAGATCCTATTACAAGAATAGAAGGGCATCTCACGATTGAAGTAGAAGATCGAAAATGGCAAGGTTAAAGAATGCCTGGAGCAGCGGTACCATGGCCCGCGGTTTTGAGGCAATGCTCACCGGGAAAGACCCGCGTGACGCCTCTTACGTAACCAGTCGTTTTTGTGGCGTCTGCTACAGTGTCCACCAATTAGCTTCAGCCCGTGCTCTTGATGCGGCTTTTGGAGCTAAGGTTCCCTGGGCGAGGGAATCTCATCAGAAACCTTGTTATGGGCTGCTGAATACATCTATGATCATCCACTTCATTTCTACCAGCTCAGTGCACTTGATTATATTGATATCATGGCTGTTGCCAATTACAAGGGTAAAGACAAAGACTTGCTGGCTGTTAAGGATAAGATTGTTGGTCTGGTACAGGCAAAAGACACCTATCCTTTAACACCACGTTATGAGCCAGATGAGTTTAGTGTCAAAGATCCGGATATAGTAATCTCTGCAGTCAGCCATTATCTAAAAGCCCTGAAGATGCATGCCAAAGCCAGAAATATGGGCGCTATATGGGGTGGAAGGACTCCTCATTACCAGAATATCGTAGTTGGAGGTGTAACCTCCTATCCTGATTTAAACCAGTGGGCTCGTTTCCGCACCATGCTCGATGAGCAGAAAAAATTTATCGAAGAGGTCTATATACCCGATGTCCTAGCTTTCGGAACAGGTCCTCTCTGGCCACTTGCCAAGATGGGTGTAGGTGGCGGTCATTACAACTATCTCTCCTATGGTGACTTTCCAAAGGATCCTGAATGGAAAAACCTTGTCTTCCCGGCGGGTGTCATTATCGGTCTTGAATCCTGCAAATATAAAGGTTGATCCTGTTAATACAAAGATGATTACCGAATCAGTGAAACATGCCTGGTATAAGGATAAGAAGCCTGTGCATCCCTATGATGGTGAGCAAGTATTTGATCTCGACAAGAAGGATGCATACTCCTTTGTTAAGGCTCCCCGGTATGATGGTAAGGCAATGGAAGTTGGACCATTGGCAAGGATGATCGTGGCTAAGAATCCTGATGTGCTCGGATTGGTACAAAAGGGAGCCAAACCCGGTGCGGTAGCACGTCATGCTGCCCGCGCCATTGAAACCAAACTCATTGTGGATGCCTGCTATGTATGGCTAGATCAACTTCTCGCTGAAATGACCAAGCCAGGATTCAAGATTCATGATACCGAACACTGGGATCCACCTGAAAGCGGCATGGGTGCAGGATTCCATGAACCACCTCGGGGTGCTCTGGGACATTGGATAAAGATCAAGAACAAGAAGATCGAGAATTATCAGGCTGTTGTCCCTTCGACATGGAATGCCTCGCCTCGATGCGAAAATGGAGTCCGTGGACAATATGAAGAATCGTTAATTGGTGCACCAGTTCCTGATCCCGAAAACCCAATCAATGTGGTGCGAATCATTCGTTCTTTTGATCCGTGCCTCGCCTGCGCTGTGCACATTATCGATCCCCAGACGAACGAAATCCACAAGTTCCTCATGGAATGAGAGAACCACTCGTCTTCTGCAGCAGATTCACAGGGGGGAGCACCAAGCTCCCCCCAAAAAATTGTTATTCTCGGAGTCGGTAATCTCCTCCTCTCTGATGAAGGAGTAGGAGTCCATGTAGCCAATGAGCTTATGAAGATGGACCTGCCTCCAGAGGTCTCTGTTGTTGAAGGCGGCACCGATGGCTTCCGTCTTCTCAATGTTATCACTGAAGCTGATCGACTGATCGTGATTGACGCCGTAAAAGGAGGCGCTGATCCTGGCTCTATCTACCGTTTCGATATAGACGATGTCAGAAACTGCCCATCCGGTTTTAAGACATCTGTTCACCAGATTGGAATATTAGAAGTCATAGATCTGTCAGAACTGATCGGGAAGAAACCTCATACAACAATTATCGGGATTGAACCGAAATCCCTCGAAATGGGTATGGAACTAACCCCTGAAATTAAATCAAAGATTCCAAGAATCATTGAATTGATATTCGAAGAACTCAAAATAAATATCAGGAAACCTTGATATTAGTTAGTTAAATACCCGAATCCAGCTATAAGGATGTCATGCAAGTGAAGTTGCGAGACGAAGCCGAAGCAAATCGGGCTGTAGATTCCTCAGCTATGTTCTGGAACATGCTCCGCAATCTCGCCTGGTCTGAAGAGATTGCCACGCTCCCTTCGAAGGAAGCTCGCAATGGACATGCACAGCATTATCAGAATACTCGCGAATATGCTTGTGACTGCAGCTGCTGATCTCGTTAGTAAATAAGATGCTTAGGGACGAATGACATTAGACTAACTGCCGTTTAAGCCTTCTTCACAAAATCGTTGAACCCCTTTAATATCCTGAGGCCAAGCTCCTGACTTTTTTCAGGATGAAATTGCGTCGCAAAAATATTTTCCTTCCAAACCATGGAAGTAAACGTTACCCCGTAATCAGTCGTAGTTGCAATGATATCGTTATCACCGGGTAAAACGTAAAAAGAGTGGACAAAATAAAAGAAACTGTCATCCTCTATGCTGTCAAAGATAGGTGGTCGTTTTAATATCTTAATTGTGTTCCAACCCATGTGAGGAACCTTAAGGTTATTTTCAGGAAATCGAACAACTTTCCCTGGAAAAATATTTAACCCCTCGCTCCTGCCGAACTCCTCTGATTCGGCCAATAAGATCTGAAGACCGAGGCATATACCGAGATACGGTTTACCTTTCTGAATAGCTCTTACAACAGGCTCCAGAAGGGACATCTCTTCAAGGTTTCTCATGCAGTCCCTGAACGCTCCGACACCAGGAAGAACAACTGCATGGGCATTATCAACTGCTTTTGGGTCAGAAGTAACCTCCGTATCAGCCCCAATTTTCTGAAATCCATTCTCAACACTGCGCAGGTTCCCCATTCCATAGTCAATAATCGCAATCATAATTTTATTATACAATAGTACGGCGCTACGAAAAGGTTATCATGTCAATACCAGATTTTATTGAATCGTTACAAAAAGACAAAAGATTTAAACAGCAGATCGCAGCACTGAAACACATCCCCCCCATGAGACCAAGGTACAGTAAAATCTCCTTATCTGAACAGCTCAGGGATATATTAAAACGGAGAGGCATAGAGCTTTTTTATAGTCATCAGGTCGAGGCTATAAACTTAATCAGGGAAGGAGAGAATGTCGTTGTTATGACTCCAACAGCGAGTGGTAAGAGCCTTATATATAACATCCCTGTTATTGAATCCATCATGGAAAACCCTGAATATAAGGCATTATACCTATTCCCATTGAAGGGGCTTGAGCAGGACCAGGTAAGAAATTTCAATGAACTTTTTTATAGTCTCAGAAATGATCCTAATTCTTTCAAATCCCCCCGTCCTCCCTTAGCTAAAGGAGGGCGTGGGAGGATTATTGAACCAGCAGAGATTTACGATGGAGACACCACAGCATACCGGAGAAAAAAGATAAGAGAAGCCCTCCCGAAAGTCATTTTTACAAATCCTGATATGCTTCACCTTGCACTGAATCCCTTTCATAAAAAATGGGAAGGATTCTTCAGGAATTTACGATATGTTGTAATTGATGAGATTCACACATATCGGGGTATTTTTGGTTCAAATGTTGCTCATGTAATAAGGAGGCTAAATAGGATATGTAGATACTGGGGTTCCCACCCCCAATTTATTGCAGCATCAGCAACCATAGCGAATCCATCCGAACTTGCAGAAGAACTCACAGGATTACCATTCAAGACCGTGGAACAGAGTGGAGCTCCGCGTGCCGGCAGGTATTTTGTTTTTGTCAACCCGTTAGAAAGTCCCTATACGGAAACAATGAGGCTTTTCATACAGTGCCTTGAGGCAGGGCTCAGGACGATCGTCTTTACAAAGGCAAGAAAAATAACAGAGCTCATATACTCATGGACCATAAACAATGTGCCTGAACTTGAAGGAAAAATAAGCCCTTACCGTGCCGGGTTTCTTCCAAGAGAACGGCGCGAGATAGAAGAGAAATTATTTCAGGGTGAATTACTTGGAGTTATATCTACCAGTGCCCTTGAGCTTGGAGTTGATATAGGAGGGCTCGACTGCTGTATACTCTGTGGCTATCCCGGCTCTGTGGCAAGCACCTGGCAGAGAGCAGGCAGGGTCGGCAGACATGGACAGGAATCCATTGTTGTGATGATTGCAATCCCTGACGCCCTTGACCAGTACTACATACGGCATCCCGATGCATTTTTTGAAAAAAGTCATGAGGCTGCAGTCATAGACCCTGAGAACAGAAATATCCTTAAGAGACATATCCCCTGCGCATCTTCAGAAGTTTACTTAAGGGAAGATGATGATATATATGATGTTGGGAAACTTATGCCCATCATCAATGAGCTTGTTGCCGAAGGAAAATTAACTCCGGGCAGAAGAGGAGACATATGGTTTTCAACAGGAAAGATGCTGCACAGAGAAGTCGGTATCAGAGCGGTTGGTGAGCCTTTTTATATTCTTGATGAAACAGGTAGGGCAATTGGTGAAATGAGTGGCGCGAGAGTCTTTAGAGATACCTTTCCCGGCGCTATTTATCTCCACAGAGGAAGACAATATCATGTTACAGAACTTGACCTGGAGAGAAAAAAGGTGATATGCAGAGAGGTTAATGTAAATTATTATACTCAGGCATTGAGTAAAGAAGATACTGAAGTAATAGAAGAAAAAGTGATAGGCACTCACAAGAGTCTTTCAGTTTACTGGGGAAATCTAAAAACAACACAGAAGATAATAGGATATGAGAAAAAGAGAATATTTGACAGAGTCAGGCTTTCACGACATGGCCTCGATATGCCTGATTATGTATTCGAAACTGAAGGACTTTGGATTAAAATTGACACAGCAACAAGAACTGCTATCGAATCAGAAGGATTTGACCTCGCAGGGACACTCCATGCAGTAGAGCATACCGCAATAGCATGCATTCCACTCTTTGCCCTCTGTGACAGAGGTGACATTGGGGGATTAAGTTATACTCTTTACCCCGGGTTTAAACAACCTGCAATATTCATCTATGATGGATACGAAGGTGGAATAGGACTGACAAAGAGGGTTATGGAAATGATTGGTGACTGGCTTATGACAACATTGAAGATCATTGACGAATGTCCCTGTGAAGACGGTTGTCCTGCCTGCATCCAGGATCCTCAATGTGGATCAGCGAACCAGCCCCTCGACAAAGAAGGGGCAAGACATCTACTCAGAAAATGGCTTTTGTGAAATATTGCGAATTCGTTTTTGAATTTAAATCTAGGACATTTCGTATGAACCGAATGTCTTTTCCATAGGCAGGTATAAAAGGGGCAGTTTGACTGCCCCTTTTGCATTACTGAAGAAGCTTTCCGAAAGGATTCACAAAGAGAATAACAAGAACCACAACGAGTGCGTAAATAGTGAGTGATTCTATCATCGCCAGACCGATGATGAGGGTTGTTGTGATCTTACCTGTTGTTCCCGGATTCCTTGCTATGCCTTCGCACGCCTTGCTTGTAGCAATACCCTGACCAATGCCTGATCCTATTGCACCGAGCCCTATTCCAATACCGCATCCAAGGGCTGCCATTGCATAGTAGTAGACGTTCGATCCCTTTGCAGCAGCTTCAGCTTCAGCAAAGCACAGAGGTGCTAACGTCAACAGTAATACGAAGGTGAGCAGCATAATAGATATAGTTCTTCTCATAATTTCCCTCCTCCTTTCACAGTATATTATTATTAATGTGCCTCTTCAACGGCACCAGCAAGATACAGTGTAGCTAAGAGTGTAAAGACAAAGGCCTGCACAAGGCTGACAAGAACACCGAGTCCCAGAATTGCAGTAGGAATGATCCATGGTGAAATGATTCCAAGAACCATAAGAATGATATGTTTTGCTGTCATGTTACCAAATAACCGGACTGTTAAGGTTAGTGGTCTTGCAATATGTCCGATGAACTCTGTGACAAACATCAGGATCATGAGTGGCAGCGCTGCCAAGGAACGGATGGGGCCAAGAAAATGTAACAAATAATTAATGCCATGAGCTCTGAACCCATAATAGTGGGTCAAGAGAAAGACCGGCACGGCCATTGCAGCATTTGTATTTATGTTAGCTGTTGATGCTGCAAATCCCGGTATCAGACCCATGAAGTTACAGAGGAGGATGAACATGAATATGGTGCATATGAAAGGAAACAGTTGCGGTCCCCATTTGTGACCGATATTATCATCAACCAACTTTAATATTGTCTCTGTCAACACCTCGACAAAATTTTGAAGGCCTCTGGGGACTAAACGGAGCGATGATCTTATTGCAAGACCAACAGCAATCAGGATGACTGATGCAAGAATGCCGTAGCTTAAATTATGTGGTATTACTTCCGGATTAATAATGATGTCCATTAACAGTTTCTCTTCCATACATACCTCCTCAGGTAGGAAATCGGGTATATATTTACATAGGTACCTCTTGAAAGTCAAGAGTTTATTTTCTGCTGTATTACAGCTATTTACATATTCTTTTCGTTTCTCCTGACATATATAAATACAGGTTAATCCATACGCCAGCAAAGGAAATTATGATGAATCCTCATGTAATGCGACGAATACATTTTATGAGAGTTATATAGTAAAATAAAATTACGACTATGAAAAAGGTATTTTCAGAAGTTACAGAAGAGGAAAAGAAAGATATGCCACTTTATCCTATCGGGGTCGTAGCTGAACTTATTGGGATTACTGATCAAACAATCAGGCTTTATGAAAAACATGGCCTCATAAAGCCTGCCAGAAGGAAGAGGAACAGATTTTATTCAGAGAATGACCTGAAATGGATTCAATGCGTGAGGGACCTTATCCATAATAAAAAGATAAGCATTCAGGGGATCAAAAAACTGCTGGACTATGCACCCTGTTGGGACCTAACTGGCTGCCCGGAGAAGGAAAGAGAAAAATGCTCAGCCTTTATTGAAAGGGTCAAGCCATGCTGGGAACTGAATAAGTCCATTTGCAAGAAAGGGTCTCCTAAAATGTGTGAGAACTGTGTTGTTTACTTGTCGAAAAATATCAAAAAAGAGTAATAAAACCCTGAACAATTATTAAGGCATTTTACCGGCTAAATCTCACCATTATGCTACCCAGTTTTTCTTCGACAATTTTCTTAATATCTCGCAGAGACTGCTCATCTTGAGCCTCAAACCGAAGCACCAGTGCTGGTTGTGTATTTGAGGCCCTGACAAGTCCCCATCCTTTATTGAAAAGAATTCTGATACCATCAATATCTGTAAAGTGGTACTCTTTGAATTCTTCTTTTACCCTTTTAACGACCTGAAACTTTATATCATCTGGACATGCGACTCGTATCTCGGGGGTCGAGACGCTTTTAGGGACATCACCGAGCAATCGGTCCAGTGAATACGGTCTGCCAATTTTGGAGAGTATCTCAAGGAGTCTCAGACTTGCGTATATTGCATCATCATACCCAAAGTACCTGTCAGCAAAAAACATGTGTCCGCTCAATTCTCCGCCAAGGGGAGCACCCGTCTCTTTAACCTTATGCTTGATGAGTGAGTGCCCGGTCTTCCACATAATTGGATTCCCTCCGATCCTCTCTATCTCATCATACATTATCTGAGAACACTTCACATCACCAATAAAAATTGGTTTTTCCTGAATACCCTCAGCCTTTCTTCGCTCGATGATATCTCTGGCAAATATGACCAACAGCATGTCTCCCCATATCACTTCACCTTTATCGCTAATAACTCCTATCCTGTCAGCATCTCCGTCATAACCGATACCAATGTCAGAACCTGAAGACACAACTTCTGCAATAAGGTCTTTTAAATTGTCCATTACAACAGGGTCTGGATGATGGTTGGGAAAATTTCCATCAGGGTTGCAATAGAGCTCTGTTACTTCACAACCGAGTCCTCTCATGACGTGAGGTGCAACAAGTCCGGCTGTACCATTACCTGCATCAACAACGACCTTTATCCCGTTAAGAGGCGGGAAACTGTTCCTGAGGTATTCCAGATACTTCGGTATAATCTCATACTCTTCCGCCTTCCCTATCCCTTGAATAAAATCACCCTCCTCGGCTATCTTTCTGATTTCCTGAATCTTTTCTCCATACAGAGTTTCTTTATCCACACTAAGTTTCATGCCGTTGAATTCAGGAGGGTTGTGACTCCCTGTGATCATTACCCCACCGTCTATGGGTAGGTGGAAGAGAGAGAAATACTGCGCAGGTGTTGGGCATATTCCAATATCTACAATATCTATTCCACTGGTGAGAAGTCCTTGTGAAAGGGCTTTCAACATAAGGGAAGAGCTGAGCCTTACATCTCTCCCGATGCTAACCTTTACCTTCTCTTTTTGAAGTGTATTCTTCAGATAAACCGCAAAAGCCCTTCCTATCCGTTCGACAACTTCCTCTGTAAGGTCTCTCTGCCAAACCCCCCGGATGTCATACTCTCTGAAGATTACAGAATTGATCATGCATCACTCTCACTTTTTTGGTCATGTAACACAAAGAACATGGGAACTTTAATCAAAATTAGGATTTATCTGATCTTCCCTTATCTTCCATGGGACAGTAGATGGTGCAAATTGTTTTGGTTCTGTACCTTGCTGAAAATATTCCTTAATCCCGGCTTCTTCATCCCTTGACAATAGGCCTGTTGCAGGGTCTATGGAGCAACTCACTATTCCTTCCTCAGGCGGTGAAAATTCTTGAGGTTCACCCTTTACAGCATTCTTCATAAAAGAAACCCAGATGGGAGATGCTGCACGCGCTCCTGTTTCAAGAGGCCCAAGAGGTTTCATGTCATCAAAACCGACCCAGACAGTAGCAACTAAATTTTTCGTGTAGCCTACAAACCATGCATCTCTGTAATCATTTGTTGTACCGGTCTTCCCGGCAACTGGTCTACCAAGCGCCTTAGCCCTCCAACCAGTTCCGTACCGCACTACATCCTCCATCATGGAGGTTATTAAAAATGCTGTCTGTGGACTTATAACCTCTTCTGCCTCTGGTTCATTGCTTTCGAGAACCCTGCCCCTTGAGTCTGTAATGTATTTAATCGCTACAGGCTTTACTTTCATCCCTTCACTCGCAAAAACAGTAAAACATAAGGCAAGTTCCAGGGGGGTAACACTCATGGACCCCAATGAAATGGTAAGATCTCTCGGTATTTCACCTTGAAACCCTACTGTTCTTGCAAAATCGATAACGTTATTGACTCCCATTTTCTCAACCAGTTTAATGGTGACAACATTTCTAGAGTACGCCAATGCTTCTCTCAGCCGTGTTGGACCATAAAATTTATGGTCATAATTCTCCGGTTTCCACTCACCATCTGACTTACCAGGGTAAGCAACAGGTTCATCCACAATAATACTCGCGGGAGTAAAGCCATGATCTATTGCAGATGCATAGATAATAGGTTTGAATGCAGAGCCTGGCTGCCGCCTTGCATAGAGCGCCCTGTTGTATTCGCTCTTTACAAAATCATATCCTCCGATGAGTACCTTGATATAGCCGGTATCCGGTTCTACGGCTACAACTGCACCTTCTACCTCAGGTTCTTGCTCCAGAGAGAGTGAGATATTGTGGCCCTTGATTGATTTGATAGCTACCTTTATAACATCACCCGGGCTTAGTATCCGCGGTAACATAAAATCTTTTAGAAACTTTGCCGTACCTGTCTTTGGATCGATTACCTTTGATGCCCATTTTGCATCTTCAAGAGAAAGCTTCCCGACAACACCTCTTGTCTTTATCAGGGCTTCCTTTTCAGTAACTGTAAGAACAAGTCCGGAAGAAATATCTCCCGGATTAGTAATGACCGGATTTATAAGCTCCTTACTCTTCAATTCTGTTTGACGTCTATATCTTTCCTATGTTCAACAGGACCCCGCCATCCTTTCCTTTTGTCAAGTTCCCTGAGACCTTGCCGGAGCGCCTTCGCCGCTGATAATTGTGCATCCCGATCCAAAGTGGTATACACCCTTAATCCACCTCGATATACTAACTCCTCACCGTATTTGTCCTCGATATATTTCCTTATGTACTCGACAAAATAGTTGTTTGCATCTATCCCGGCCCGTGCGCTCGAAAGAAAAACCGGTTGTCTTAAAGCATTCTCTTTTTCAGACCTTTTGATATATCCTTCATCCTCCATTCTCGTCAGGACAATCTGCTGCCGTTCTTTAGCCTTTGTGAGATCGTTGTAAGGAGAATACATTACCGGTGCCTTTATAAGACCTGCAATGAGGGCAGCCTCGGAAAGGGTTATATCCTGAATTGGTTTTCCAAAATATACCCGTGAAGCCATCTCAACGCCATAAGCACCATGACCAAAATAGATTTTGTTCAAATAGAGTTCAAGGATCTCTCTCTTTGTAAGATTCTTCTCCATTTTGATTGCTAACGCTGCCTCTCTAAGCTTTCTTGTTAATGTCTTTTCTGGTGTCAAAAAAATTACCTTGGCAAGCTGCTGTGTTATTGTACTCCCGCCTTCTTTCAACCCAATAGAGACAATGTCTTTCAGGAGAGCCCTCCCAATTGCAATATAATCTATTCCCCTATGTTTCCAGAACCTTGAATCTTCTACGGCTATGACCGCATTTACCATCTTATCGGGGATCTTATTGATCGGTACGAAGATACCTTTTTCAACCTTCAACTCTCCAACAAGGGCATCGTCGTCAGCATAAATCTTCGTACCTTCTACAGGCCTATACTGCTTAAGTTCCCCAAGGGAGGGTATCCCTTTCTGTATTGCAAAATAACCTCCGGCAGAGGCTCCGAGGATGATTGAGATGGCTATAAAGACTGCAATGAATTTAAGCTTCATTTTTGAATTATAACGTCATGCATAAGATCTGTCAAAAGAACAACTTGCCAGAAGCTTATCGCCAGATAAGCTGAAAAGTAGATGATATAAGTCCGATAACAATGAAATAAAAAGGGGCGTATTCGGAATACGCCCCTTTTTATGAACTTCTTAATCTTTACTTCTTTAGTACATTTCTCCACCCATACCGCCAGGCATCTTCGGAGCCTTTTCCTCCTCAGGAAAGTCAGTGACCATAACAGCGGTCATCAGCATCAAAGCTGCCACGGATGAAGCATTCTGGAGGGCATATCGTGTAACCTTTGTGGGATCAATAATCCCTGCCTTTATCATGTCTACGTATTCTTCCTTATCTGCATCAAATCCATAATTTACTTCTTTTGAGTGTTTTACCTTTTCGACTACCACAGAACCCTCGAGGCCTGCATTATTGACAATCTGTTTAATTGGTTCCTCAAGTGCCTTTCTTACAATCTCGATACCTACCTGCTGGTCTCCTTCGAGTTTAAGCGCTTTAAGTGCAGGAAGACATCTCATAAATGCAACCCCACCACCTGGAACGATACCTTCTTCAACTGCTGCCCTGGTTGCATTCAGTGCATCTTCAACGCGTGCCTTCTTTTCTTTCATTTCTGTTTCTGTAGCTGCTCCGACATTGATAACAGCAACGCCACCAACAAGCTTTGCCAACCTTTCCTGAAGCTTTTCCCTGTCGTAGTCAGAGGTTGTCTCGTCGATCTGGGTTTTGATCTGCTTTACCCTGCCCTGAATCTTTGCAGGGTCTCCTGCCCCTTCAACGATCGTCGTATTTTCTTTATCTATGTTGATCTTCTTCGCTCTTCCAAGGTCGGTAATTTTTATGTTTTCGAGCTTTATGCCGATGTCTTCTGATATCATTGTGCCACCTGTTAAGACTGCGATATCTTCGAGCATTGCCTTACGCCTTTCGCCAAACCCTGGTGCTTTTACCGCGCTTACCTGAATGGTTCCACGGAGCTTATTCACTACGAGTGTTGCAAGGGCTTCACCCTCTACTTCTTCTGCAATGATGAGGAGCGGTTTCCCCATCTTTGCAATCTGCTCGAGTATAGGGAGTAAATCTTTCATGCTTGATATCTTTTTTTCATGGATGAGAATAAACACGTCTTCAAGGGTGCATTCCATTCTCTCAGGATCGGTTATAAAATAGGGTGAGATGTAACCCCTGTCAAACTGCATGCCCTCGACAATATCAAGGGTTGTCTGCATACTCTTTGCTTCTTCAACAGTTATTACACCGTCCTTACCGACCTTGTCCATAGCCTCTGCAATGAGCTCTCCGATAGATGCGTCGTTGTTTGCTGAGATGGTGCCGACCTGAGCAATCTCTTTCTTTTCCTGAACCGGTTTGCTGAGCTTTTTGAGTTCTTCGATAATTATCTCTACTGCCTTATCGATCCCCCTCTTGAGGTCCATCGGGTTTGCACCTGCAGCAACGTTTTTGATGCCTTCTCTGTAAAGAGCATGTGCAAGGACCGTTGCTGTTGTTGTTCCATCACCTGCCACATCGGATGTCTTTGAAGCAACCTCTCTTACAAGTTGAGCACCCATATTTTCCCAGGGGTCCTTCAGCTCAATTTCCTTCGCAACGGTAACCCCATCTTTTGTTATCGTGGGAGCACCAAATTTTTTATCGAGTATCGCATTCCTTCCCTTCGGGCCGAGTGTTGCCTTTACTGCATCAGCAAGCATACTTACTCCTCTGAGTATTGCATTTCTTGCTGCTTCATCAAAAATAAGCTGTTTAGCTGGCATTTGTAATCCTCCTTATATGCATAAAATTTTTATCCTTCAAGGATTCCTAAGATATCTTCTTCCCTGATAATGAGGTAATCCTCTTCATCAAGCCTTATCTTTGAGCCTGAATACTTGTCAAAAAGTATCGTATCCCCGACTTTCACCTCCAGGGGTTGACGTTTGCCGTCATCCGTTACCCTCCCGGATCCAACTGCCACAATGGTTCCCTTCTGAGGTTTTTCCTTAGCCGTATCAGGGATGTAAAGACCTCCTGATGTCATTTCTTCTTCCGAAGAATACTTAACAAATACCCTGTCTCTTAACGGTTTGAATTTCATATCCATCGCTCCTTTCTTTAATAGATTTTTTTAATTAGGGTTTTGAGGTTTATTAGCACTCAACAAAAGAGAGTGCTAATAATATACTTTATGAAGGATAAGGTAAAGCAAGGATTCCAAACGACCAATAATTATGAAAATCTATCAATATTTACATATATTTATAAATATCTTCTATTTTTTAAAAATATTGGCTGTTTTCAAAGGAATGGATAATTTCCCAATATTGGATTTTCGATAACCTCTCTAAAAATACCTTCTCCTAATTTTGATTTTCCTGACTTCCAAATTTTTCCTTTAGTTCATGCTTCGTAATTCGTTAATTTTACCTATAAGGACTTCCGATATGAGATTGTCTTCTATAAAACAGGTGCGCATCGTCAAAAAATAGAGCCTCTCCTTTTATCTTTTCATGTTTTGAGGATACGAATATAAATTTTGCCTCTTTCATGTTAGTCTTTGTTTTGACCCTCCTGTATACCTCGAAGCCGTTGATTTTAGGAAGGTTTCTTTCAATAACAACAAGGAAAGGGGACTCCTTTATTACCTTGAGGATTGCTGTTATCCCGTCAGAAGAAGTAACCGCCTGATAACCGTTCTTATCTAAAAGAGAAGTTATTTTATCCATGACAGCTTGATCTGAATGTGCAACGAGGACCTTTCCTTGATTGATTCCCTTTTCTGTTTGGGTTAAAGATTTTTTTAAAACAAAGAGCATGCAGCATTGGGGGCATTTAAATATCCATGCGTTCAGTGAGTGTTTTGCTTTAGTAATTTTAAGCCTTGTCCTGCAGCCGGGGCATACTGCTACCATCTCTTTACCCTCCTTGGCAACCAGAGTTTTATCGTCAGGAGACCAGCAAGGAATCCTCCTATATGAGCAAACCACGCGACTCCCCCCTCCCTCGCAATGCCTGAGCTAATCAACCCGTTAATAAACTGGATGAAAATCCAGAAACCTATGACAATAAGCGCGGGAATCTTTACTACAGTCACAAAGAAACCTAAAAATATGAGGGTGTGCACCATTGCTCTTGGGAAAAGGAGCAGATAGGCCCCGATTACCCCTGATATAGCGCCGCTTGCTCCAATCATGGGTACATGAGAATGGGGGTCTGTTATGGCGTGAGCATATGCAGCAGTAATCCCGCAGAAGAGATAGAAGAAGATAAACCGTATATGCCCCATTTTATCTTCGATGTTGTTACCGAATATCCATAAATACAGCATATTCCCTGCAATATGGAAAATTCCTCCATGCATGAACATGGCAGAAAAGATCGTCAGTGCTGGATGGATCGGCTGGACCTTGTCAAAGGTCAAGTATGTATTGTGGAATGGCGCCGTAAGTATAGGCGATCTTTTCCATGCCTGGCGGAGACGAAATCTCATACAAGAATACAAGCATATTGAGCACGATAATCCCGACGGTAACATAGGGAATAGTGCTCGTCGGATTATCATCTTTGTAGGGGATCACTTGTTATTACCTCCCGTTTCTGTAAAGGCGTCCTTTTTGACCTCTTTTTCCCATAATCCATACTGGGAATAAATAATTATGAGAAGCATAAACTGAGGACATACCAGGATTATACGGCAGGGGAATCCTGGTGTCAAAATCAAAACTTCTTGCTTGCATTTTGCCTTTAGATATGCTAAAGTCATCCCGATTATTTAAGACGCAATATCTGTAAATCCATAAAAACGTACGGGGGTTATAATGGGTGCGAGAAAACATATCCTTATAGTTCTGTTTTTTGTCTTTATGATTTTTCCTCTCTATCCCTATGCTGCAAACGGTGCTCTTTCAGACGAAGCAAAGGTGTGCCTGACCTGCCATGCAAATAAGGGAATGTACAAAACTTTGCAGAATAAAGAGGTCTTTTCTCTTTACGTTGATAAGAATGAATTCACTACTTCTGCCCATAATAACATCGGTTGCAACGGCTGTCATACCGGTTATATGGCAGCCCATATGCAGAAAAAAAAGGAGATTAAAAGCAAAAAAGAGTATACCGGAAATGCTTCACGGATATGCTCAATGTGCCATACTGATGAACAGCTAAAAAAAATCCCCATACATAGTCCTTTAATGAAACAGGCATTATGCGTTGAGTGTCATGGGTCGCATTATATTAAAAAGATGGAAGAGTGGAAAAAGGGCATCAATGAAACTCAATACTGTCTTGGATGCCACAAACATGACCTAACCAAAACCCTAAGTAGTGGTGAAGTCTTATCCCTTTCTGTAAATGAGTCAGCTTATAACGCCTCTATACATGGAAAACTTTCCTGTAGTGCCTGCCATAAAGAATTTTCAAAGACAAAACATCCGGTAAGAACTATCAAAAACAAGAGAGAATATACTGCTCTCAGTACAAAGTCATGTTCAACATGTCACACAGATGCGCAATTGAGAAAAAGTCCTGTCCATAGTTCTTTACTGGCAACAGCATCATGTGTTGAATGTCATGGTTCACATACGATAAAAAGTGTCGTAGCTCAAAAAGCAGGCGCACCGGAAAATCAGTACTGTCTCTCGTGTCATAAGGGTAGACTGAGCATGTCCTTTAAGAACGGCGAGTCCCTCTCTGTTTCTGTTGATGAACCTTCCCTGAAAAGCTCTGCACACGGAAAGCTGCGGTGTACTGAGTGTCATGCGGATTTTTCGAAGAGTAAACACCCGGTAAGGGTTTTTGCAAGCAGGCGTAATTATTCTATCGTCACTTCAGATATGTGTGGAAGGTGTCACTCTGATGCAAATACCAAGTACAAAAACAGTATCCACCATGCCTTGCTCAAGAGTCCCAACCTTATGGCACCTGCGTGTACCGGTTGCCATGGTTTTCATACCGTGACAAAAGCTGGAAAAGATCTCGGTTTAGTATCATGCAACAAATGCCATCAGGATATGAAGAGCTCATATGAAGCAAGTATCCATAACAAAGCAAGATTAACAGGAAATCCAAATGCCCCTGCCTGTTCATCCTGCCATAATGCACATGATGTCCAGAGCACGAAAATGACAGCAAAAATAAAGGATGCATGTCTTGTATGCCATAAGAATGCAGAAGATAAACACAAAAAATGGCTTTACAACCCCCCTCTAAAACTCCGCACTTTCACAGAGCTTCACTTTAATACGGTAGCCTGCGCTGCCTGCCATGCTCCTGATGCCGGACGTGGAATTTATCTCAACCTTTACGACAGAAAGACCGGCAAACCTTTCCCTGAGGAAGAATTATTGAAACTCCTTGATACAGACGCTGCTGGACTCATGTCAAAGATTGATATGAATAAAGATGGCAGCATAGATTCTGTCGAGGCGTGGAATCTATTCAAATATTTATTTACAAAAGGGGCATCGACAACTCTCATCGGTAAGATGGATGTCAGTACAGCAACCGAAGCGCATAACATCGCTGATAAAACAAAGGCTGTAAAAGATTGCGGGGCCTGTCATAACCCCGATTCTCCATTCTTTAAAGATGTCTTCCTTGTAATTCGAAAGGCTGACGGAAGGCCCACAGTGTTCAATGCAAAACAGGATGTGCTCGGGAAAGATTTAAAATCTGTCTATGCAATTTGCCAACGACTAAATTTTACGTTCTTGGCAGCACAAACCTGAAGCTGTGGGATATCCTCTTTATTGTTGCCTTGATTGGTGGAATAGCAGTTCCAATAGGCCATCTCACTTTGAGAATAATAACTTCACCGTTGAGGGCACTGCGCAGCATGAAAAAGGGAGGTAAGAAATGAAAAAGGTATATCTTCATCCTCTGCCGATTCGAATCTGGCATTGGGTTAATGCATTAGCATTCATTATCCTGATTGTTACAGGGGCTCAGGTCAGATTCGGGAATGTCATGCATCTTTTCTCCTTTGAGACAGCCGTGACAATTCATAGCTTGACCGGGTTTATTCTCGTAGGAAATTATTTTATATGGCTTGTCTATTACCTCCTTACAGGAAATATAAAAATATATATTCCCCCTTTAAACCATCCGGTGGAGTTTGCCAAAAAAGCTATCGTGCAAGCTAAATTTTATGGGGGTGGCATCATGGTTGGATCTCATAATCCCCACCATTCCACACCAGACCATAAGTTCAATCCCATGCAACAGGTCTCTTATCTCATGATCATGGTACTCCTTATTCCTTTGCAACTCATTACCGGCCTTCTCCTCTGGGATCCCAAACTCTTTTCTCCGATCATAAACCTCGTCGGCGGGATACAAATAATAGAGATAGTTCATGTGCTTCTCTGGATATTCTTTAGTGCTTTTATCATTGTCCATTTTTATTTAGCCACCCTTGGACATACAACCTGGGCGCATATTATTGCTATGTTTACAGGTTTTGAAGAGGAAGAGGAAGAAGAGGGACACGGTCACGGCGAGGAGCATGGCCATAGCCACAGTCACTGAACACTGAACTATAAAATATATATAATTAAAAAAGGCGGGCATAATGTCTCGCCTTTTTTAATTTAATTCAAGAATAGACCCTTTTCTCAGCAAACCAAAATATCTTTTGGGCTTTCTTTTGCGACTGGAATGCTGATAACGGCCAGAATTAGCGGCGGCGCTTTTGCCGTCCGATGGAGGGAGTTATCAGATGCAATTCTCTTTGACTCAGCCACTTTTTGAATGACTTCTGACTTTCACCAGAAGGCCTTCCTTTCAGCAGTCCCTCAACACTGATGTCTTCATCAAGGTTTTCCCAGTGGATACCGTGACCTTTACCTATCAATCTCCAATTATTCCGCTCAGATGGTGTAGCATATAAAAGACGAGGAAACCATTCCAGAGGGACTGAGATTGTTCTTCCATCACTTAAATCTACGCTCAAAGTATCTTCTGTTACTTTTACCTTTTCTGCCCTTGGAAACTCTATTTCAACAACCGAAATACTCATTCCATGCCTCCAGTAATTTTAAATGATTTTCGTTGATAATCTTATGTATTTTACCAATTTCTGTTCTATCAAATCCTCCACTTCTTTGCAGCCTGACAGGATCAAGCCAGAATTTCGCAATCTTATCATTACGCTCAACATGGACATGCCGAGGTTCATCACGATCCCCTGCATAGAAGAAAAACCTATATGGCCCAACTTTTAAAACTGTCGGCATTCAATCAATTATCAGATAATTATGATCTTCTGTCAAAGGATTTTTCAAACATCTTATATTTAATCTGGGCTGAAAATGACCCACTTCTTCTCTGGCATCTTCTAAAGACGGAGAGGCTTGACTTTCAATCGTCTAAAGGTAGCAACTTGTTAGGCATCACTATATATCTACTGCTAAATAGTCGCTGACCCTATTTTCTGCCTGATGTCACAGTCACTGACCTGCTGGTTGAGGATGCAAAGATACATCGTCCTGGCGTGCAGATCGATGCCACAGGAATATTTGTGCTGCTTTGAGTATTGCAGTAAAATTTCATACAAGGCCTCCTTATAGGAGTCAACGCTTTTGGAATTTCTGACCTCTGTTTATGTTTTCCTGAATCAGCATTGAAAAAACCCAATAAAAAAGTGTATTTTTTAAGCAGAAATCAATAGGACGACCAATCAAAAATTTGGTGTCCTGAATCATACCCGATTGGCTATGTTTATTTGCATTTGTTGTATTTTGTGCAGCCTTCTTGCAGGAGCGGCTGAGAGTGGAGAAACCGTTGAAAGAGCTTTTGTAAAAAATGATTCGTTGGCTGTCCACTCTCGAATGTCTGATAGCAGTGTTGTAGTGAAGCACCTAAAGAAAGGTGATGTAATTACAGTGGAATTCACTGTCACCGGCGAAGGGGGAGAATGGTGTGGAATCAAAGAACAGTCGCAGACAGATCTTTTCGGATATGCGTCGAATTTCTGAGAGGGCCTTAATGAGTATCAAATTCGCCCCGAGTCTGCGCCCATCGCCGAAACTGCGGCCCGGGTGACGCAGGCGATAAATTTCCAAGGAGACAATGAATGAGTAGGACTATCCAAATTCTTCAAGAACTAATCAGAACAGGTGAAAAGTTCACTTACAAGAATTTCTGTGGAACCTGGAGTGAATATGGTTATCCAGCGACGTACTCCAAGGAATGGATAACGTGGCAGTCTCGTGTACAAACATTTCTCCTTTCCAAATTTGGAGAGGAATCCGTTCAGCGCAAACTCTAAAAAGAGGTTTAGGTTACCGGCTTCTTGGAAACGACAGAAAAAAACTTTGTAAATGCTAAAACCCTGATACCTGAGTGCTGCCTTAAGTCAGCAAAACTCAGTATAGACGATGAAGCATTGCCAGAAGTTGGCGTTCCGAAGGTTAGTGAGACAGGGGCGGCAATATCAAACAAAGTATTTATTGTCCATGGGCACGATCGAGAAGGCAAAGAATAAGTTGGAGATTTTCCTAACAGAGATAGGTCTTGAGCCGGTCGTTCTTCATCGACCGCTGATGAAGGTCAAACAATCATCGAGAAATTCGAACAGCAGGAGTGACGTTGGTTACGCTTTTCGTGATTCTTACGCCAGATGAGATGGCTTATACAGCCGATCAGGCTGATCTTTCTGAAAGTGAGAGAAATATAGAACTTCGAGCCAGGCCTAACGTGATTTTTGAATTTGGCTATTTTGTGGGAAAGTTAGGGCGTAAACGCGTATGTTGTGTTATATACTTCAGGCTCAAGTTAAATTGCCCAGCGACATTAATGGCCTTTTTATACAAGCCATTCACACAAAACATTGAAGAAAGTCGGCTACGCAATTATTAAGGAGTTGAAAGCTGCTGGATACAATTTGAATGTATGAATTTACCAAAGGAATCAGCCGACTCGTTACACTCGTGGCTGATTTTGTCGTTAAACCTTTCTCCTCTAAATAAACACTTCTCAAGCATATCAAACATTGGTTAGTTGTAGCAGGTGACAAAAATATCCCTTTAACGTTGTCTATCATGCAGACTTGATTAAAAAGTCTTGGGGATCTGCATTTTAAGAAAGTCACCATGGTTTGAACGTGAAGGTAAAATCCTGGCGGGAATCCGGTCAAGTGGAAAACCTTGCGGCAGAGGCCGCCGGACGTTAAAGAACCCAATATTTGTTTTCAGTGTCCTTCCCGCTTGTGGGAATCCTTCTGATATTTTCGGGATTGCAAGAAGGATTCTGGACAAGCCAGAATGACAGAAATGAGGAACGGCAGCAGAGACCGCCAGGTGCAGATAATATTTATCAAGAGGTTATATATTTGCGCTTTCGCAGGAAGGTAATTGTTCTGGACATCAATGAGGCAAGCTCTTAGGGGTTAAATCTTCTTTAATGCCTGGACCAATTTTCCAAGCATATCCTGGGCATCTCCAAAAAGCATATACGTCTGGTTCTTAAAAAATTGCTGAAGAACACACAAAAGCTACATCGCTCAATATTGACACCCTGCCTCTCCCTCAGATATACTTAAAGTAAGAAAGTAAGGAGGTAAGCATATGCCTGCAGTTAAAATCGGCCCAAAGCACCAGATCACCATACCAAAGGATGTCTTTGATTCACTGCGTCTTGAAGTGGGTGACTTTCTTGACACACACGTTAAAGACAATGCACTTATCCTTGTCCCCAAGAAGTTAATTCCCAAAGACCAGGAGTGGTTCTGGACAAAGGAATGGCAGGAGATGGAAAAAGAGGCGGATGAGGCTATAGCAAAAGGGGAAACCATCGGGCCATTCTCAAAAGCATCTGATGCAATCAAGGCTTTGAAGAAGTGAAGGTCGCCTTCACAAAACCCTTTAAACGCGACTATAAAGGTCTTCCTGAAAACCTCCAGGAACTTATAGACAAACAGATAATTCATCTTCTAAATGATCCTAAACACCCTTCGCTTCGTCTGAAAAAAATGGAAGGGCACAAATTTATCTATGAAGCAAGGATTACCAAAGGCTATCGCATGACCTTTCAAATCGTTAATGACACTTACCTCCTGAGAAGAGCCTGTGTTTTTGACAGAAAATGGTATGTATGGTAGATTACAAATTATGAGATATAGTGTTGTCATAAATAAAACCGAATATGGATTCGATGTGCATTGTCCCGCTCTACCCGGATGCCATAGCCAAGGCGATACCTTTGAAGAGGCTATTGAAAATATCAAGGATGCTATCAAAACCTACCTTAAAATGATAGAAGAAGAGACTAAGGGTTCTACTGTTTATCAGGTAGAGGTTCCAGCCTGAAATGCTTTTCACTGATGTCTCTGCCGAACGAGCGGTCAGAGCATTCAGTAAAGCTGGATTCAAAATTATAACTCGCGGTAAGCACATTGGTATGTCTGATGGAACTCACCGCATAACCATCCCTGATCATAAAAGACTCAATCCATATACCCTGAAAGCCATCATCAAAGACGCAGGTCTTACTGATGAGGAATTCAAAAACCTTCTTTAGAGTCGAATAATTCCAATCAAAATCTTAAGCCGAGGCCCACATTATTTATGGCTAATTCTGTTTCAATGGTTGAAATTCCTGGATTCGTACTTCCGCAGGCTGTTGCAGAAACAGTCTTTTGTCACCCTGAATTTATTTCAGGGTCTCATGCAGTTGTAACTATCCGAATCCACAAGATTCTGAATCAAGTTCAGAATGACAATCTGCCCTGTGCACTAATTGCGACATAGCCTCTTGATCGGGCAACCCAGAGGAAAGGACTGGATTATCCGGTCGAGCCGGATAATGACACCATAGGAACAGGTTAAGTGGACTGAGGAAGACAAACGAGGTTAAATCTTCTTTAAGGCCTGAACCAATTTTCCAAGCACGTCCTGGGCATCTCCAAAAAGCATATACGTCTGGTCCTTAAAGAAAAGGTCGTTTTCAATTCCGGCAAAACCTTTACCCCTGCCCCTTTTTATGACCAGCACATTTTTTGACTGGTAAGCCTTGAGGATAGGCATTCCGTATAGAGGGCTTGCGGGCTCTGTTTCAGCGGCTGGATTTACTACATCATTTGCACCGACAACCAAGGCAACATCAGATGTTGGGAATTCAGAGTTGATTTCTTCAAGGTCATGGAGTTTATCATAAGGGATATTTGCCTCTGCAAGCAGGACATTCATATGACCAGGCATCCTTCCTGCTACCGGGTGTATGGCAAATTTTACCTCCACACCCTTTTCTTCTAATACATTCATGAACTCCCTCAATTTGTGCTGTGCCTGGGCTACAGCCAATCCATATCCCGGGACTACGATAACCTTTCGTGCGAAACCAATCATTATCGCTGCATCTTCAACATCCCTTGGCTTCATCTCTTTAGCAATTCCCTGCTCCTGGAGTTTCCCAAAAGCACCAAAGAGGACATTCCGGATAGACCTGTTCATTGCTTTTGCCATAAGGTATGTAAGTAAACTACCTGAGGCACCTACGATGGTTCCACTCACCATCATGGCCTGATTGCCTATGGCAAAACCGTCAAACCCTACAGCCAGACCTGTCAATGCATTAAAAAGCGCTATGATAACAGGCATATCTGCACCACCGATAGAAAGAGTTAAAAGAAAACCAAGTAAAAGTGGAACTGCAAAAAGGAGATTTACTATATTCAATATGTTTTGTGAAGACGGTGCAGATTGAATAAAAACAAAATAACTCAGGATCAGTGTCAGTAAAAGTAACAATGCGTGAAAAGGCTGTTGTAAAGGAAATGTAATAGGCCTGTCTTTCATAAGGCCCTGGAGTTTCATAAACGCCCCTATGCTGCCACTGAAGGAAATGCTCCCTATCAAACCTCCGCTGATAGCCAGAAGTCTTAACCCTGAAACAACTTCACCTCTGGAAAGTTCGAGATAGGAAATGACGGCTGCAGCACCTCCTCCCATGCCGTTGAAGAGAGCAACCATTTGAGGCATATCTGTAAGGGGAACTTTTTTCGCTGAAACCCATCCAATGACCGTACCAACTGCGATTATCAGGATCATAAGCAACTGGTGTTTCATGCCTGGTATGAAAAAAGTAAAGAGTATTGCCAAAATCATTCCGAGGCCGGCCAGAAGGTTGCCTCGCCGTGCTGTGGCTGGAGAAGAGAGCATCTTCAACCCCAGAATAAAGAATATAGCGCTTACGAAATAAGAGGCCTGAACGATGTTTTCCATAACCTCATTTCCCTTTCTTGAACATCTCCAGCATCCTGTCCGTCACTGCAAATCCGCCTACAACATTCAGAGCCCCAAGCCATACCCCAAGAGCCCCGATAACTAACTCTGTTGTTGTTTCAGCCCTACCCATAACAACCATTGCTCCGACTAACACTATCCCATGAATAAAGTTTGTACCGGACATAAGAGGAGTATGAAGGATTACAGGCACCCTTGATATAACCTCAAACCCTGTAAAACCGGAAAGCATAAAAATGTAGAGAGCAACCCAGATTTCGCTCATGTCAAAAACCTCCTATATTTTTATCTCGCCTTTATATGTTATGCAGGATTTCTGGAGTATTTCATCGCTAAAATCCACATCGAGGGTTTTCCCATCCTTTGTAAGGAGGTTCAAGAAATTTACAAGATTTTTTGAATACATCTCGCTCGCATGCGTTGGCAATGTACTGGGAAGATTTAAAGGCCCGTATATGAGAACACCTCTGAATTCCACAGTCTCACCTGGTTTTGTAAGTTCACAGTTTCCTCCATTCTCTGCTGCAATATCAACAATCACAGAGGAAGGCTTCATTCTTTCAACCATATCTCTGGTAATAATGACCGGTGCCTTTCTGCCCGGCACCTGGGCTGTAGTTATCACCACATCAGCTCTCCCAATATTGTCAGCCATGAATTTATGCTGCATATCTTTTTCTTCCTGCGTAAGTTCCCGCGCATACCCACCCGTTCCTTCAGCAACAAGGGGCGATTCGAGGAAGCGTGCTCCAAGGCTTTCAATTTCCTCTTTTGCTGCCTTTCTTACATCATATGCTTCCACGACCGCGCCAAGCCTCCTGGCGGTTGCTATAGCCTGAAGACCGGCAACTCCGGCACCTATAACCAAAACCTTAGACGGTCTGATAGTTCCTGCTGCAGTTGTAAGCATAGGGAAAAACCTGCTTGACAGGTTTGCAGCGATAACTGCTGCCTTATATCCTGCGACTGCAGCTTGAGAGGAAAGGGCATCAATGGATTGTGCTCTGCTAATCCGTGGAATAAGTTCCATCGCAAAGGCATTGATATTTCTCTCAGCCATCTTCTTTACTCTTTCCGGATATTTGTAGTGCTGCAAAAAACCGATAACAAAACTTCCGGGAGAGATTGCATCTATTTCTTCAGGTGTTGGAGGTTGAACTTTGAGAATAATCTGGGAACGGGAGAGAACTTCTTTGGCGCTCTCCAAGACTTCAGCGCCTGACTCTTTATAAAATGAATCAGGATAGTGTGCGTTCTCGCCTGCACCTTTCTCAATATACACTTTGAAACCTTTATCTGTAAGCCTTTTTACAGACTCAGGTACCAGAGCAACCCTGTTTTCATCTGGCGTTGTTTCTCTTATGATTGCAATGTTTATCGACATAATGGACGATCATTATAGCATTTTATTTATGAGGATTTCCAGAATCTTATCTTTTTTTATGCAAGTGCAAATTTTAACTTGACAAGTACTTATGCTTTTGAGTATAAAAGTAAACGCTTATGCCTGGAACCTATTTACCTTCAGAATACTTGCCGGTTCTCATTTTTATTATGGTCGCCACGGCCTTTGGCCTTGGTGCCTTGCTTATCGGTACTATTTTCAGACCAAAAAAGCCATATTATGAAAAGCTCATGCCTTATGAATCAGGCATGACCCCAAAAGGAGAGCCGCGTTACAGGTTCTCTATCAGGTTCTATATCATTGCCATGTTATTCGTTATCTTTGATGTTGAGGCAATTTTCATTTATCCTTGGGCTGTGGTTTTCGACAAAATCGGAATGTATGCCTTTATCGAAATGGTTATCTTTATCCTGATACTCGTTGTCGGTTATGTTTATGCCTGGAAAAAAGAGGCATTTCAGTGGGATTAACATAATAAAAACAGAGGGTAGAAAATGCTGATTGATACATCAACAGTTGGCCTTATTCAGGTAGAAGAAGATACGAAGATATTGCCCCCGAATCTTATCATCACTACATTGGACAAAATTGTAAACTGGGGGAGATTGTCTTCAATATGGCCGGTGACCTTTGGCCTTGCCTGATGTGCCATCGAGATGATGGCCGTCGGCGCATCACACTATGACTTCGACAGGTTTGGCATTATTTTCAGAGGCTCACCCAGGCAATCTGACTGTTTGATTGTTGCTGGCACCGTTACAAAAAAGATGGCCCCTGTTATAAGAAGGGTTTATGACCAGATTCCCGAACCAAGGTATGTAGTTGCCATGGGAAGTTGTGCATGCACAGGCGGAGTCTTCAGAACTTACAGTACAGTACAGGGATGTGGTACCTTTCTCCCTGTTGATATATATGTTCCTGGTTGCCCTCCAAGACCTGAGACATTATTAGAGGGTATGATGATGCTCCAGGAAAAGATACGTAAAGAACAAGCGAGGTGGAGTCCTTGGCGGTAGTACTGGCAAGAGTATCTATTCCTCAGAAGGGAATAGATCCAACAGAGTTGGCAGAAAAGATAAAGGAAAAATTTCCTGAGGAAGTAGTAGAGGTCACTAATTTCAGGGATCAGGTCTCAGTGATTGTAAAGAAGGACGGAATATTCCAAATCTGCAAATTTCTCCACGATGACCCGGTTTTCAATTTTGACCACCTTCAGGATCTCTGTGGCGCAGACTACCATGGTAAAAAAGAACCGAGGTTTGAGGTTGTTTATAACCTCTATTCCATTAGATTTCATAACAGAATCAGGATAAGAGCCCAGGTTCCGGAAAATGACCCGCGCATCCGCAGTGTTACTCCTATCTGGGCAGGAGCAAACTGGCATGAGAGGGAATGTTTCGACATGTTCGGTA
The DNA here is from genome assembly GCA_963796125.1 of Nitrospirota bacterium. Classification (GTDB taxonomy): domain Bacteria; phylum Nitrospirota; class Thermodesulfovibrionia; order Thermodesulfovibrionales; family SM23-35; genus DASPRG01. Next base: position 67,617 of record CAWCKM010000049.1, on the reverse strand, counting down.
TAGTATTTCAGGGACATCCAGACCTCAGAAGGATACTTCTGCCTGAAGATTGGGAAGGACATCCTCTACGAAAAGACTATCCTCTGAAAGGTCCTGCGCTTGATAAAGACTGGCACTGGTTTTACCGAGGTACTGAAGAGATCAGAGGAGTTAAAAGAATTCGAGTGGGAAGGATAGGATGGAGCAGGTAGAGAAGATTTTCGAAACAAGAGAACTGAATGTAAATATGGGCCCGCAGCATCCGGCCACCCACGGTGTCCTGAGGCTTGTTCTTGATATAGACGGTGAAACAATTGTCAATGTTACTCCTTATGTGGGTTATCTCCACAGAGGAATTGAGAAGCTCGGAGAGAGTTTGAGCTATTTCCAGGCATTGCCTCTTACAGACAGGATGGATTATGTCTCTTCAATGTCAAACAATATTGGATATTGTGTGGCTGTTGAAAAATTATTCGGGATAGAGGCTCCTGAAAGGGCAAAGTTTATAAGGACTATCGTTGGTGAGATGTCAAGGATTTCCAACCATCTCCTCTGGCTTGCAACCCATGCCCTTGATATTGGTGCGATGACAGTGTTCCTGTATTGTTTTAGAGAAAGAGAGTGGATTCTTGAACTGTTCGAAAAGATCTGTGGTGCAAGACTCACTGTCACTTATCCGAGAATTGGTGGCGTGAGAAATGATGTTTCACAGGAATTTCTTGATAGTCTTTATCAATTTACAGAAGAGTTTCCATCACGGATTCTGGAGTATGAAACCCTCATAGATCAGAACCGGATATGGCTCAAGAGGACAATAGGAATTGGCGTTATCTCTGCAGAGGAAGCAGTTAACTGGGGACTTACAGGACCGACACTGAGAGGTTCCGGTGTTTCCTATGATGTCAGAAAACATTTTCCTTATGATGCATATGATAAGGTTGAGTTTGAAGTTCCTATTGGTACAGAAGGTGATACCTACGACAGATACCGTTGCAGAATGCTGGAAATGAGGCAATCGAACAACATCATCAGGCAGTGTATTGAAAAACTGCCTCCTGGTCCCATTATGGCAGAGTCCCCCACATTCACCCTTCAGCCAAAGGACAAAATGATGCCGATCACCCATCCTACAAAAGAACATGCATATTTCATTCTTGAAAAGGCATGTAAAGGATGCGGTATGTGTCTGAGGGCATGTCCTGCAAAAGCTATCTTTGGTGAAAAGAAACAACCCCATAAAATAAAACAGGAATTGTGTGTCGGTTGCGCAACTTGTTTTGTGACCTGCAAGTTTAAAGCCTTAACTATCATTCCCGGAGGGAAAGGACTGAGTGAGGAAAAACTGGCAGAATCAGGCTGTAGCTCCTGAGCAGCTACCTGAGGAAATTAAGAAAGCCCAGGAGTATCTTGTTAAGCATTTTGAATATATCAAAAGAGGGCCAAAGGTTCCTCAGGGAGAACTCTATGTCTCAACAGAAGTTCCGAAAGGGGAACTCGGCTTTTATTTTGTGAGCGATGGAACAGGAAAGCCTTTCAGAATGAGTGTAAGGGCTCCTTCCTTCATTCACGCCGGTGTTTTACCAAGGCTTTGTGCCGGACATCTGGTAGCAGATGTAATAGCAAACATAGGAACGATTGACATCGTACTTGGTGAGTGTGACAGGTAAGAGATGGATACTTACGAACATAATAACGCCTGCGACGGTTGATGCACTAATAAAATTTGGAATTAACCTTGCAATCATCATCATTAAGATTGCCGTCGTTCTCGGTATCGGATTACTTCATGTTGCATACGCAACATATTTCGAGCGTAAGGTTATCGGACACATGCAGGTGAGGTTAGGACCGATGAGAGTAGGACCACACGGTTTATTACAGCCCTTTGCTGACGGCTTAAAACTGTTCTTTAAAGAGGATATAATACCCGCAGATGCAGATAAGCCGGTGTTTTACCTTGCGCCAATTATCTTCATGGCTGCTTCAATGATTAATCTTGCTGTTATCCCTTTTTCCCAAAATTTTGTCATCGCAGATGTTAACGTAGGACTCCTGTTCATCTTTGCCATAGCAGGTCTTGGAGTATATGGAATATTCATCTCAGGGTGGGCATCAAACTCCAAATATGCTTTCCTTGGTGGCTTGAGGTCATCAGCACAGGTTCTGAGTTATGAGATTGCCATGGGTCTAAGCCTGGTTGGAGTAATGATCATGGCAGGCTCCCTGAATCTCAACGATATTGTAAAGGCACAGAGAGATTCAATTTACGGGATGTATGTAATACCCCAGTTTGTAGCTTTTATTGTGTTCACAATTGCTGCTATAGCCGAGACAAACCGAACACCCTTTGACCTTCCTGAGGCTGAGAGCGAGCTTGTTGCAGGATATTTTGTTGAGTATACTGGTTTCAGGTTTGCCCTGTTCTTCCTTGGTGAATATATTGCGATGTTTATCATGGCTTCTCTTGCAGCAGTATGTTTCCTCGGTGGCTGGTCAATTCCCTGGTACATCACAAAAGCATTACCATTTTTAAACTATGTGCCGGGCATCGTGTGGTTTCTCCTGAAAGTCTATGCCTTTATCTTTTTCTATTACTGGATAAGGGCTACCGTACCAAGATACAGGTACGACCAGCTCATGGCTATCGGCTGGAAGGTTCTTATTCCTATATCACTGGCTAATATCGTAGTGACCGGGTTGATAAAAATACTCGTATAAAAGGAGTCAGCGTGACTGCTAAAGAGCTGATAAAGACAATATCCTTCATAGAGATACTGAAAGGCATGGCCCTTACTCTGAAGAGAATGTTCTCTCATGCAGTTACTATTCAGTATCCAACGGAGAGACGTCCCATAGCCCCTGGGTTACAGAGGAGAGCATGCCCTGGCAAAAAATCCGGAGGGCAAGGCTAAATGCGTTGGCTGCGGGCTTTGTGCTACGATCTGCCCGTCTCAGTGCATTTCTGTCACCAGAGAAAAAGGACAGGTTACAAAGTACGAAATAGAGGTATTGAGATGTATTTTCTGTGGTTTTTGTATGGAGGTATGCCCTTATGGAGCAGTCGTCCTGACAGAGAATTATGAATTTTCTTCCTATAACAAAGAGGAGCTCTACCTGAAAAAGGACAGACTGTTATCAAATTGGGATAAATATATGCCTGGCAAAAAGGGAGACGAATATTTTAAGAAATTCTGGCGGCCATTGTCTGATGATTTCGGAACTCCTTCGGGACAGGCAGTATTTAGAGGAAAAAGGTCATGATACCTGAGTTGTTCTTTGCATATTTTGCTTTTGCAATCATTGTCCTATCGATCCTCGTCATTACGAGGAAGAATCCTATTCACAGTGTCCTCTGGATGCTCTTACTCTTCTTCCATATCGCAAGCTTATACCTCATCCTGAATGCTGAGTTTCTTGCGGCAATCCAGCTCATTGTCTATGCAGGAGGGATACTTGTGCTCTTCCTCTTCGCTGTGCTGTTAGTAAATATCAGGGAAGAACTCAGGATCAACAGATTTATCGGTGCATGGCCAACAGGGTTGACCTTTGCAATTGGATTATTGGTAGTTATCCTGATTTCAATTAAATCTTTTGTCATTGCACAACCAGGTATTTATTCCGTCGACTTTATAAAACAGGAATCTCATATAAAGGTCTTGGGAAAGTTATTGTATACGGATTTTCTTTATCCTTTTGAGATAGCATCAGTGATACTTCTTGTTGCCATTATTGGTGCAGTAGTCCTGGCAAAGAGGAGGCTTAAGAGTTAAGATATGGTCCCGTTAAGCTGGTATATGATCCTCAGTACGGTTGTATTCGCTATAGGAGTCTTTGGTTTCCTGTCGAGGCGGAATATCATTATCATCTTCATGTCCATAGAGCTTATGCTGAATGCCGTCAACATAAACCTTATTTCTTTAAGCCATTACCTGCAGGACATGAGAGGCCAGATACTTGCTTTCTTTGTTATTGCTGTTGCAGCTGCTGAAGCTGCCATCGGTCTTGCAATCGTTATAGCCTTGTTCAGGAACAAGGCGACAGCCCATGTAGACGAGATTCACGAGATGAAGGGATAGGGACATGAAAGCATATTTGTTTATACCCTTTTTACCACTCGCAGCATTCATTATCAATATCCTTTTTGGAAGAAGCCTCATCAGAGATAAGGCGCACTGGTTCTCTTGCGCTGCAATTATTGGTTCCTTTATCGCAGCGGTAATCACCGCAATAGATGTTATTCATGGAAAGATAATAAACGAAGATCTTTACACCTGGATAATTGCAGGTTCTTTCAAAGTATCAGTCGGATTCCTCATTGACCAGCTTACGGCAGTTATGCTCATCGTTGTTACCGGTGTTGGGTCCCTCATTTTTATATATTCCATCGGCTATATGCACGGCGATAAGGGCTATTATAGATTCTTTTCCTATCTTAGTCTCTTCGTATTCTTTATGCTCATGCTCGTTATGGGAAATAACTTTATAATGCTTTACCTTGGCTGGGAGGGTGTCGGCCTCTGCTCATATTTCCTGATAGGTTTTTTCTTTGACAAGAAGGCAGCAGCCGATGCTGGAAAAAAGGCATTTATTGTAAACAGATTTGGAGACTTTGGTTTTGCCCTTGGCGTATTCATGATATTCCTTACCTTTGGGACAGTCGACTATGTTCCTGTCTTTGCCCAGGTTAAAAACATTGCAGGCCAGACCATTAATCTCCTTGGATATGAGGTCAATTTAGTAACATTGATCGCCTTACTCCTCTTCTGCGGTGCTGTCGGAAAGTCAGCGCAAATCCCTCTCCATGTATGGTTACCTGATGCAATGGAGGGCCCGACACCTGTCAGTGCCCTCATCCATGCCGCAACAATGGTCACCGCAGGTGTATTCATGGTCGCAAGGTGTAATGCCATATTTAACCTGTCGCCTGTGGCAATGAATGTCGTAGCTGTTGTTGGTGCAGTCACATCTCTTTTTGCGGCTACCATTGCCGTTGTCCAAAATGATATAAAGAGGATCATCGCTTACTCCACGTTAAGTCATCTTGGCATGATGTTCGTCGCCTGCGGAGTTGGCGCTTATGCTGCGGGAGTCTTTCACCTTTATACCCATGCCTTCTTCAAGGCATTGCTTTTTCTTGCTGCAGGAAGTGTTATCCATGCTGTTCACCACAATGATATTCAGAGAATGGGCGGCCTCAAGAAATATATGCCAATTACCTATATCACCATGTTCATAGCAGCCTTAAGCGCTGGAGGAGTCCCCGGACTTGCTGGATTCTTCAGCAAGGACGAGATTATCTGGTCAGCATTTGCCTCTGGAAGTTCAGTAGGAACGTTTGTATGGATTATCGTTACTGCTGTTGCATTCTTTACGCCTTTTTACTCCTTTAGAATGATCTTCCTTACATTTCATGGAAAATTCCGCGGAACTCATCACGAGGAGCATCATCTCCATGAATCACCTTCGGTTATAACTATACCCCTTATCATATTGGCTGCTGGTGCAATTGGTGTTGGCTGGGTTGGCATTCCCACGGTACTGGGGGGAGGTGCACACTTTGCAGAATTCCTAAAACCTGTTGTCGGGCATCCTGAATTCCATGGCACCCATGCTCAGGAATTCGCGATCATGGGTCTTTCGACGTCCATTGCACTTACCGGACTTGTCATCGCAGCAATCTTCTACCTTGTGAAGACCGGAATACCTGTCAGGCTTGCACGGAATTTCAGCGGTATCTACAGGATTCTTTTCAATAAATATTATGTTGATGAACTGTATCACTATGCCCTCATCAAGCCGACGCTCTGGGTTGCGAACAGTTTTATCGGTGCTATCACAGATGCAAGGATCATAGAGGGTATCGTAAACGGTGTTCCGAAGGCCATTGGAAGGTTTGCCGAGGCACTCAGGAAGGTACAGACCGGTCTTGCTCAACACTATGCGATCATTATGGCCGCAGGGGTAATGATCATAATTATGTTAATGTTATGGTGATGATATGGAACAGGTGATCATGAATAATCTTGGTTATCCGATTCTCAGCACAGTCATTTTTCTTCCCGTTATTGGTGCTCTGGTTCTCACCCTTATCAGAAGATCCAATGAAACACTTGTAAAATGGACTGCCCTGTTTTTTGCTGTCCTAACATTCTTGCTCTCTCTTCCTCTCTTTATAAACTTTGACAAGACTACCTACAAGATGCAGTTTGTAGAAAGGCATGACTGGATACCATCATGGAACATACAATATTTTTTAGGTATCGATGGTATCAGTATCCTCCTCGTTCTCCTCACTACAATCTCTTCAATCCTCTGCATCCTCATATCCTGGCACTCAATCAAGATTAAGGTAAAGGAATTCTATATCTCAATCCTTTTGACATGCGGAGCAATCACAGGCGTCTTTTCTTCCCTTGATTTGTTTCTCTTCTATATCTTCTGGGAGGCAATGCTCATTCCCATGTACCTCATAATCGGGGTCTGGGGAGGGCCAAACAGGATTTATGCGACGATAAAGTTCATTCTCTATACTTTAGTCGGCAGTGTACTGATGCTTGTTGGGATAATCTACCTTTATTTCTTTGCAGGCAGGACCTTCGACATCCTTGAATTGACAGCAAAGACATACCCTTATAAAATGCAGTTCTGGCTGTTCTGGGCCTTTTTCTCGGCTTTTGCCGTAAAGGTTCCCATGTTCCCTGTCCATACATGGCTTCCGGATGCACATACAGAGGCGCCGACAGCAGGCAGCGTAATCCTGGCAGCTATTCTCATCAAGATGGGGGCCTATGGCTTCCTGAGATTTTCTATTCCTCTCTTCCCTGAAGCGACGAAAGCCATGGTACCTGTCATGTTGACCCTTTCTGTTATAGCGATCATCTATGCCGGGTTAGTATGCCTTGTTCAGACAGACCTGAAGAGACTCATTGCCTATAGTTCAGTGAGTCACATGGGATTTATTACCCTGGGAATCTTTGCGCTGAACAGCCAGGGAGTAGAGGGCGGTATCTTCCAGATGATCAACCATGGAATTGTTACCGGAGCACTCTTTATGTGTGTCGGAGTAATCTATGACAGAACACATACAAGGAAAATTGCTGATTACGGTGGGCTTGCAACAGCGATGCCTATTTATGCTGCTTTTTTCATGGTCTTCACCCTTGCTGCAGTTGGACTTCCGGGGACAAACGGTTTCATAGGTGAATTCCTCACCCTCCTTGGTGGTTTCACTGCGAATAAATTAGCAGGTGTTCTTGCCTCCTCCGGAGTAATTATAGGAGCCGGTTACATGCTCTGGCTTTATCAGAAGGTTTTCTTTATGAAGATCAATGAAAAGGTTATCGGCTTACCTGATATGGATTTGAGGGAAATGGTTGCTATTGCTCCTCTCATTATCTTTGTCTTATGGATAGGCATCTATCCTGTCCAGTTCCTCGACTTCATGCATCCAACGGTTGAACATCTTTTGGAGAGAGTCAATGTAGCTGGCACACATGAAATAAATATTGCTAAAGCCATTGCGGAGGTTATCAGATGAATTTCTCCTACCCTAATCTCGGACCTGTGACACCTGAGATCTTCATGACCGCCCTTGCCCTTATACTGCTTATAACAGACCTCTTTGCAAAAAAGAAAGGGTTGCTTGCGGCTCTGAGCATTATTGGTGTAACTGGTGTGGCGTTGTCGATGATTGGTTCCTCAGGAACAACCTTCGGCGGAATGTTTATCTCTGACGGCTACAGTTCCTTTTTTAAACTCATCTTTCTTATAACCGTCGTCCTTGCTGTTTTAATATCCGTCAAATATATCTCCATAGAGAGAGTCAATTTTGGAGAGTATTACAGTCTCATTCTGCTATCAACGCTCGGAATGATGATCATGGCCTCTGCAGCCGACCTGATTGTCCTTTATCTCGGGCTTGAACTCATGGCCCTAAGTACATATATCCTTGCGGGGTTTATACGACATGATATTAAATCAAACGAGGCAGCATTAAAGTATTTCCTGCTCGGTGCCTTTTCATCTGCTTTCCTACTTTATGGAATTTCACTTATCTACGGTCTTACTGGTACAACTGATATCTACGCTATAGCATCCTATATCAGCGAAAAAGGCCTTATCGGCAACCCGGCTCTTTCACTCTCCATGGCGCTCTTTGCAGTTGCTTTTGGTTTTAAAATCGCAGCCGCACCATTTCATATGTGGGCGCCAGATACATACGAAGGGGCCCCAACCTCGATTACGGCTTTCATGTCCGTTGGTCCAAAGGCTGCTGGTTTTGCAGTTCTTGGTAGGGTTTTCATGATCGCCTTTGCATCGATAAAGATCGAATGGGCAATGGTACTTATTCCGCTCTCAATCCTCTCTATGGGTATTGGTAATATCGTCGCATTAGCCCAGACAAACATTAAAAGAATGCTTGCATATTCATCGATTGCCCATGCAGGATATGCCCTTCTCGGTGTTATCGTTGCGAACAATGAGGGGCTTGCGAGTATGATGACTTACCTGATGATCTATGCCTTCATGAATATGGGAGCTTTTGCAGTAGTCATTATGCTCCGGACTGAGGGTTTTAAAGGCGATAATATTACAGACTATGAAGGGCTTTCCAAAACACACCCTTTCTTAGCCGCTCTCATGCTGATATTCATGTTTTCCCTTACCGGTATCCCGCCTACGGCAGGATTTATCGGTAAGTTATATGTTTTTATGAGTGCAATCAATGCCGGCTACACATGGCTTGTCCTTGTTGCCGTTGTTTTCAGTGTTATATCCGCATACTTCTACTTGAGGATCATCATGTACATGTATATGAAAGAACCTAAAATTGAGGTTGCAACATCTCAATCAGGAACACTTGTAGCTGCTCTTGGAGTAACAACAGTAGCTGTTCTTGTAATAGGCGTGTTCCCTTCTTTCCTCGTAAAGCTTGCGAAGGCAGCCCTATCAGGGTTTTAAAAAGGACACTATCGTCCTTTCGGGTAAGGCTCTTTCAATCGATGGAGTAATTCTTATGGTAACCTTGACCTTATCATCCTTGAGCGAATAATCTACCTCAAGCACATTACTTCGACCAAAAACAAAAGGGAGATAAAGAGGCATTACCTCATATCCAATGGTATTTCCTTTGCTATTAATAATTTTACTCACCTGGGGGCGAAGAAAAGAATTATGATAACTGATAAACTCGTATGCTTCTTTCAATGCAGTCTTTTCTGAGAGTCCCTTCTTCACCTTATAATCGAAGTCAGGCGCATAAGGTTCCAGAGTGTATTGGTCTCCTTCAAGGTCAAGGATAGCCAATGTTTCAATATCATTAATGTCTCTTGCACCATATAGGATTAAAGTAAATACACCTTTCACATCACCTTCTCTTACCTCTTCTGTTCGTAGTTGTTCTGATAAAGCAAAAGCATGGTTAACACTAAAGAATATGATGGCCGAGATGAAAAAGAGACATATATATCTTTTCATAGCTTTATTATAACGAATGAAATAAAAGTGTCAACAGGGATACCTCACTTCTCCTTTTTCTTTTTCAGCGAACAAAAGAGTAAAACTGTTGCACCCACTCCAATGAAAACACGTGCAAGCGCACCTGATATCAAAATGCTCTTTTTCAAAATCCTCTTCATCCTGCTCATATAACCCTTTCTGAATTCAGATTATCATCTCTTATAAATGGAAGAAAAGTCAAAAAAACTTACTCAAAATGAAAAGTTAACTACCGCTAAAATGAGAAGTAGGTATTTTTACCTTATCCTCAGGTATCAATTTTGCCCGTTAACCACGATTCATACCACTGAGGAAGCTTCACACGTACACTACTCTTGGAAAGCCTCATAGCCTCCTCAACCCACCATAACCTGCTCTCAAGGCTTTCACACCACTGCCGTAATTCATCCAATTGTTTGAGTACGGTATCAAAGAATTCAAGGTCATAAATTACAGTAGCTCTGACGCCATCTCTTTCTGGGGTATTGTTCTTCTCGTTATTGGACTGTTTCCGTTTTTTCATGACACTATAATTCACATCTGAGGACAAGGAGTCAGTGATAGAAATCACGAGAATCTAAAAAACAGCCCTTATTTCTCTTTAACAATTTTGTAATTTCAAATAATTGTAGTGCCTCTGATTTTACTTTTTCCAAAAATTCTTGAGCATAGGCGGCAGGTATAGAACCCCTGACATTGCTTATGATACCAAGCATTCTTTGTAAGGACCTGCCAAAGAAATAATTTATTTCATACCGACACATTTTTTCTAACATGTTCATATCAACCTCAGGAGAATCTTTCAATTGCTTATATTGTGCTAATGCATATTTAGCAAAGCATTTCATAAACTTCCTTTCCAATTCTAAAGCCTGCTCAATATGAATATCCGCACGAACCATTCCCTGCCTCACAAGGTCATCAAACAGATGCTCATACTCTTTCCTTCTTTCTCTTTCAAGGGAATCGAGTTCTTTGTCTAATAATGATTGATAATGTTGTCCTATGTCTTTCATTCATTATCTCCTGATAAAGAGGGACACGTTTCTTTTGGATTGCATCTTCTGGATACAATACCACAGAGAAAGGATTAATTTACTGATAGGGCGGGAAAAAGGGAGAAAGATCAAAGAAATGAACATACTGATATATGAATACTACTTCATTAGCTGTAGCGAAAGCCAAATTGAGCAAAGAAAATCAACAGTTTCCGCTATGAACAGCTTTCCCATAAAGAGTATGATTTTTTTCAAGATATACATCAATCCTATTGAGAATTGAGAGCAGCACGCACTTGAAAACCGGCATAATTAAAGGGTCGGTGAAATAAGAGAAAATATTATATTCCCTTGTCGGAGTAAAACCAATCAGCGTCCATTCCACGTATCCATATTTCGCGACAATTTCGCTAATCGCGTCAAAGTCAGCCTGATTCATGTTATCACCTCCTTATTTACATATAAGCATAATTTATGCCATTTTTATCGTCATACCATGTTGATTATCAAGGCGTAAAAATCGAATGGCGGCGAATAAAAGATATTGTGACAAGTTTTGTCTTCATGAACGCCTTGTATTTATATACAGAAACATTTTATGTCTGTTGCTATGTGACTAATTTTGCTAAGTGAATACCGTTCAGGAAGGCTTTATTAAACAGGCATAGAAAGGAGGATTATCTTTTTATGAGGCATGCTGAATTTCTTACTATTCTTTTATCCCTATCTCCTTTTTGAGCTATAGATTTCAATCTTTTTATTAATGGGATCATCCCGAAATACTCTTTGTTTTTATTTTCTTCAATGGCTTCAGTCTATAAGATCGTCAGGAATTTCATCAATCTTTGCAACCGTTTCAGCATATCCAGCCGAAATATGACACAGCAGAAAAAGAGCAGGTTTTTTACCCATTTTATCTATTTAAAACAGATATCCGTTGATTATCTTCCACTCTTACCTCCCGTCTTGTGTTATCTTGCCCTGGTTCCATAAGTTGCTTGGGCTCAATTCCCAGATGTGTTTATGAATCCATGTATCCCTTTTAAGATCGGCCAGTGATGTAATGTTGCCAAATATCATCTCCTCAGCCTCCATATTTGCCTTTTATAGAGTTGTTCTAAAGTCATTGCAACCCCAGAGCCTTTTTTATGGCTTCTTCATCAAACCCTAAAATAACTTCTTCTACTATTAATGTAGGATATGTTGCTGCAGGATTGTATTTTTTTAGTTCCTTTGATGTAACCCACTGTTCACCGCTGTCAAGGAGGTCAACATCTATGAGTTCATATTTGATATAGTGTTCGTCCAGGAATCTCCGCACCTCTTTGCAGGTGGGACAAGTACTAAGCGAATATAGTCTGACCTTCTTTGGCAGTCCTTCCATATTTTTCCCCTGGAATTAAAATCGATTATTCTGTGTACAGAGAAATTACCATGTCAAACGAATTCTCTTCATATATGATACTATAAACATGAAGTTTTGATAATATCTTCAATAGGTGATTTTACTCATCAAAGTACTATGGATCCTCTTGGCAAGAAGGAACTTCTGCATTTCTATAACAGGCACCTAAAAGATTTTGGTGATTCACCCCAGGCTATCAGGTGGACACCAGAGGGCCAGCTACGAAGATATGTTTCCCTTATAACAATAGCTGGTGATCTCTCCGGCAAAAAGGTTCTGGACTTCGGATGCGGAAAGGGTGATTTTTATGGTTTTATGAAAGAGAGAGGCATCCTCACAGAATATTGTGGTATTGATATAAACGAGAACCTCATCGACTTGGCTAAGAGGAAATATCCACACGCAGAATTTATTGCTATCGATATTGATGAAACCGAATTCAATCGTGCTTTTGATGTCGTCTTCATCTGCGGTGTATTCAATCTTCGGGTTGCAGGAATCGAGGAATCGATGAAAAATGTTTTAAAAAAGCTTTTTACGCTATGCAAAGAGGTTCTTCATCTAAATCTCCTCACATATTATGTCCCACAAAGGAATGTAGAACTTTTTTATGTGAAGCCTGAAGAAATATTACCTTTTGTGATTTCCGAGCTTTCCCGGCATGTGACGTTAATGCACACAGAAGAAGATATTTTCTTATCAATCTCCAAATAGTACATTTTCTCAATTTAAAGGTGAGATGGTTATCTGGACTTATTTTTGTCAAATTCGTCCATTCGGTCAGCCAGGGTTTTCCAGTTACACGTCTGTATGAGTTTGACCAACGTATGCACGGATCCACTCTGAATGAGTTGCTGTCGCTCTGACTCATCATTTACACCATAAAACGGAAGCATTATGAAAAAAGCCCGATCCACATATTGCTTCACAGGTGGTAGCACATCTTTCAGCCTCGTATAATAGGGGTCTTCGTTGTCAGCGCAAGGCTCATCAAGAACATTAAACTGCCTGCATGCAATAGGCCTCATCGGGTGTATGATGCAGACTCCGTTCAATAAAAATGGGCAAGGATCATCTTTTTTATGCGATCTGAGCTGATTCTTGAGTTCTTCTCGATCCTTTCCTGATAGCTTTTCAGTGGCATACCATGAGATGCCCACGAGTTCAAGGGGATAGACAGGGATGGTCTGGTGAGTTTTACAACAGCTTGAACAACCCTTACCACAGGCTAATGTTCTATGCTTTTTTATCTCCTTCTTAATAGCCTCGGCAATGCCTTTATCTACTATGTAATAGGCTTCAAGGAGTAAGGCAAGCCAGTCATATACTTTCTCATCATCCGGGAAAGACAGTCGAGCAGGTTTTAAATAACCTGAATTCATTCCTTTTATCAGTACCTTTTTCATCTTTAAAATTTGAACTTATCGAATCCCATAGAGTTCAGATTGGGTGCATGAGATGAACGGAAATCTATAAGAAGTTTATCCTTAGTCATTTATCCCTTATTGAATGCATTACATGTGATTTCATTAAGAGGTTCTTATTACGTTGAGATAAGAAATTATACCAGTTTTTTTTGGTGAAATTTCTGACCATCACTCCCAGAATTCACCAAGCTGCGAAGAACTTGAAAGATTTTACATGACCTTCTTTATCCCTGACAGATTATTTATACTATACTATTTCTCATATGATGAAAACAGTTATATCCCGCGGGAAAATTCGTCTTTTTCAGAGAACCATCTGGCAGTATTACAAAAGGGAAGGTCGTGACTTTCCATGGAGAAAAACAACTGATCCATATCAGATTCTTGTCTCAGAAATTATGCTTCAGCAAACTCAAGTCGAAAGGGTAATTGAAAAGTATAAACAGTTCCTCTCTGCCTTCCCCGATTTCCCTTCTCTCGCACAAGCACCTCTTAAAGCAGTACTTTCAGTATGGCAGGGACTGGGGTATAACAGACGGGCACTTGCGCTCAAGCATATCGCCCAGGATGTTATGAAAATGTTTTGTGGGATTTTCCCTTCATCAGAGGATATACTGATAAAATTTCCTTGCATTGGTAAGGCAACAGCTGGTGCTATTGCTGCTTTTGCCTTTCACAAACCGTCTGTCTTCATTGAAACGAACATACGAAGAGCCTTTATTCATTTCTTCTTTCATGAGAAGGCACATGTGAGGGATACAGACTTGCTCCCTCTCGTGGAAAAGAGCCTCGATGCATCTGATCCTCGTCAGTGGTACTACGCCCTTATGGATTATGGTGCTATGTTAAAAACACAAAAACAAAATCCAAATAGGAAAAGCGCCCATTATCAGAGACAGCCACCATTTGAAGGTTCTCATCGGCAGCTCAGAGGAATGGTGCTACGGGCAATTATTGCACAGCCCTCTGTAACTGAATCAATGCTTTTAAAGACACTCAAGAAAGCTCCTGAAAAAGTCAGAGAGGCTCTCTTACAGTTACAAAAAGAAGGGTTTATACAAAAGAAGGGGAGGCAATTTACCATTAGCTAAGATTATCAAAATACACCAGATCGATTTATAAACCATGGGAATGTCATAAAATATAAAATTAACCTATGCAATAAGTTTATGCTATACTAATGAAATTTTTTTAATCAAACTACCAGAAAGGAGGGAATATGGCAACAGTTAAAAAAGCAACTTGTGCTGCAAAAACAACAAAGGGGGAAAAATGCAAAAATCCCGCAACAGGAAAATCAAAATACTGCGTAACGCATAAGAAGAAATAATCAAGCGACTGAATAAGAATTACTCCCTTAAGGCTTGAGAGTAAGTTTTATGTGGAGATTTAAAAAATCTTAGTGTCTGAATGCCCGTCTGGCCTGTAAAGACCATGGTTACTTTTGGATTCGCTTCATTGCAGGCGATAATAGATTCGAAATCCCTGTCTGAACCACCAGGCTGAACAATCGCTGATATACCCTCTTTAATGCCAACATCAACGCCATCTCTGAAGGGGAAGAAGGCATCAGAGACCATTACTGAACCTATCAGTCCACCTTTATTTTTTTTCGTCTCCTCATCTATTTCGAGAAGGACATTTCCATCTCTTTTTCCATTCTTTACATCGACCTCAAAGGTCTTATAAGGAACACCATATTTTTTGAAACACAAGGCATCAGCATACTTTGTATATGCCTTGAAGATTGCAATCTCAGCCACTCCTACCCTGTCCTGCTCGCCCGTACCGATTCCAACAGTTGTGCCATTCTTAACATAAATCACCGAGTTTGATGTAATCCCCTGTTCCACATTCCACCCAAAGAGCATATCGTCATATTCCCTCTCTGTCGGTTTCCTTTCTATAACGTATTCTTTCCCTTGATATGTTGTTTTTGCAGGCAAGAAATCTTCTTTTGTTTTTATTTTGTTTATTGGAGACTGTTGGACTATGATACCGCCGTCCATTAATGATTTGAAGTCAACAAAACGAAGAGTCCTGTATTTCTCAAGCTCCCTAATTTTGCTTATCCTGATGATTCTCAGATTTTTTCTCCTCGATAAAATACCTGTTGCTCCCTCTTCAAACTCAGGTGCTGCCACAACTTCGAGGTAGTTTTTACTGACCATTTCTGCTGTATTCTTATCCATTGATCTGTTTACTACAAGACATCCCCCAAATGCGGCTATACGGTCTGCCATGTTAGCATTGTCATATGCCTCGGCAAGTGTTGCACCATATGCAGCACCACAGGGATTATTGTGCTTCAGGATTACTGCAGCAGGTCGTTCCATTAAATATTTTATAATGTTCAATCCATTATCAAGGTCTGTGAGATTCGTTTTTCCAGGATGCTTACCTGCCTGAATCATATCTTCTTCTGTAATACTACTAACAAGCCCATTCCCCGGTTGTATAAACTGACAGCCTCCAAGGGTTAGATTCCCATTCATCAATTCATACAGTGCGGCCTCCTGACCAGGATTTTCACCGTAACGAAGCCCTTTTTCGATTACTTCCTCCGTCTTAACATCGGGTATTTTCCATGTCCTTTTCCTGTATATCAAGGTCTGATCCCCGAATTTGATGATCATCTCATCAGGGAAATGATCAGCCATAATAGTCCGGTACATCTTCTTTATGTCTGGCATGAAAACCTCCTACTTCAAGAAATTCAAATTTCAAAATCCAAATGACCAAAATACTTAATATTTGAGCTTTGGCATTTGAACTTTCAAGTTTTATATTGTCCTAGGATTGAGAATTTAGAATTCGTAATTTGGTTATTGGGTATTCTTCTTAAGGTGCTCTTTCTTCACCTTCAAGGTCTCTTCAAGCATCAAAAGATATTTTATGTATTTAAACCCCAATTTCATCAATGCAATTTCATCGGTCTTTATCTTCTCGATCTCTTCTTTATCAATATCAAAGACATCAAGAAATCTGCTCTCAAACACAAATCTTCTGAATCTGTCCATATCATAACTTGCTGTATAGATCTGGGCCTGTTTATTACTATCAAGCTCTTTAATCAAAGGATTTCTCCTTAATTGAATTTCTTTCCACCCCCTGTTCATTTCATCATAGAGGTCAACCTCCTGGTCAATCCTCCAGGATTCAATTGTCCATTCCTTATCTTCCTGATAACCAAGGCAATGTGGTTCCCTGATAAAAAAGTAAAACTCCTCATTCACAGGCCCTTTCTCTCCTTCTTTCCTCAATGTGCCCTGGCCAATGGGATAATATCTGCAGCTTGCAGGACGGTCCGTGTAAATTGTGCAGCCTTCAGGTGTAACAAAGCGGCATTTCTTGTCATTATCATCCAACATTTTCAGCCGCACAAGAGGTTGTTGAGACTTATCATCAATTTCCATATAGGTATATTTCTCAAGGAATTCTTCAGAGGACAGCTTCAGTCTATTCTTCATCCTCACAATGTCATATGGAGTAAGCAGGATATTGATGTTACTGCAACACTTCGTGAAACACTTGATCCCCTTATGGCACCTGAATTGAAATCGGGATTTCAGGCTCAGTTTTGTTGGTTCGACATCTTTCATACTTGGTAATGGCATCTTAATTTAATCCTTTCTGTCTGATTTTTAAAAGTTCTTGAATAGCAAAATCATCTGCAAATTTTTCAGACCTTATGGGGAAAGATTCCCGAACTTATACATACCTCTTTATTGTGATCTGAAGTTTTTATATTTTAGCATAAACCTGATCTTCCCAATCCTATCCTCTTTTCTGATTCGTAGGATAAAAAAGGCCGGCAGAAATTTCTGCCGGCCTTGTAGCTGTTCAATTACTTAGATAAGCGGAACGATCAGCAATGCAACGATGTTGATAACCTTAATCATCGGGTTGATAGCCGGGCCTGCTGTGTCTTTGTACGGGTCGCCGACTGTGTCGCCTGTGACAGAGGCTTTATGTCCATCGCTCCCCTTCTTGTGCACGACGCCTTTGTCGTCGGTAACGCCCTCTTCAAAGGATTTCTTGGCGTTGTCCCATGCGCCGCCGCCGCTTGTCATGGCGATCGCCTGGAACAGTCCAGTCAGGATACTTCCGATAAGAACGCCTCCGAGAGCTTCCCTGCCAAGGATAAGCCGACAACTATAGGTACTACAACAGGGATAAGGGCTGGAACCATCATCTGCTTGATAGCGCCTTTTGTGACAATGTCAACACACTTGCCGTACTCAGGCTTTGCCTTGTATTCCATAATGCCGGGGATCTCCCTGAACTGTCTTCTGACTTCCTCAACAATGCTGCCGGCTGCCTTTCCAACAGCCTCCATAAGGAGTGAGCCGTAATAGTAAGGAAGCAAGCCGCCGATGAAGAGACCGGCCAGAACCATCGGGTTTGAAAGGTCAAAAGAAAGCTGTCGTGCTGAATGACCTCGAATACTCTGCAAAAAGAACCAGAGCAGCAAGACCTGCTGAACCGATAGCATAACCCTTTGTAACAGCCTTTGTTGTGTTGCCGACCGCATCAAGCGGGTCTGTTATGTTACGGATCGCTTCAGGAAGTCCTGACATTTCTGCAATACCGCCTGCATTGTCCGTAATAGGACCATACGAGTCAATCGCAACAACGATACCTGTCATGGAAAGCATCGAAACCGCTGACAGGGCGATAGCAAAAAGACCGCCCGCTGCATCGCCATTAAATCCGCCGCCTAATGCATAAGCGCCCAGAATTGAGGCAACGATAACGATAACAGGCGCTCCGGTTGACTTCATGCTGACCGCGAGGCCGGCGATCACGTTTGTGCCGTGACCGGTCAGGCTGGCCTTTGCAATGTGTTTCACCGGGGGATACTGCGAAGCAGTGAAGTACTCAGTTATAACCACGATCAGGCCTGTCAATGCGAGGCCGATAACTGCCATGAGAAAAACGTTCATCTGTGTAAATGACGGATGAGCAATCAGTGAAGCCTGTGCTGATGCGCCTTTCAGGAACTCGCCTGTCACGAAATAAAATGTTATTGCCGCAAGACCTCCTGCAACGGCAAGCCCCTTATAGAGGGCGCCCATGATATACTGGCTTTTACCGAGCCTTACTGCAAATGTCCCGATAATGGAAGCAATGATCGATATTCCGCCGAGGAGCATCGGGAATTCCACCCATGCGCTGTCAGCGCCAAAAACTGTCTTTAGCAAGGAGCATTGCTGCAACGAGCGTAACCGTGTATGTCTCATAAAGGTCGGCTGCCATTCCTGCACAGTCGCCGACGTTGTCGCCAACGTTATCTGCGATAACGGCGGGGTTTCTCGGATCATCCTCAGGTATTCCTGCCTCAACCTTACCAACGAGGTCTGCGCCAACGTCAGCAGCCTTTGTGTAGATACCACCTGCGATACGGGCAAACACGCTCATAAGTGAGCAGCCGAAGCCGAGTCCCACGAGTGCATGGAATGCCATCTCAGGGGCTGCCTGCTTTGCTATAAAATAAAAACCCGCAAGGCCTATAATTCCAAGACCGACGACCATAACGCCTGTGACCGAACCGCCCTTAAATGCAAGGCCGAGTGCTGCCTGAAGGCCTTTGTGTGCTGCCTGCGTTGTACGAACATTTGCCCTGACTGTAACCCACATGCCGACAAAGCCGGCAAGTGCGGAACCGACGGTGCCGATAAGAAAACCGATACTCGTCCAAATTCCGAGTCCCATAGCAGCAATCAAAATAACCAGGACAACAGCTACGATTGCAACAGTTTTATATTCACGTGCAAGAAACGCATATGCACCCTCTTTGACCGCATTCGAAATCTCCTGCATCTTGGCAGTACCAGCGTCCTGCTTTGATACCCACACTGCGGTCATCGCAGCATATATAACGCCAAGAACTCCGCACATTAAAGCAAACAGGATAACATTACTCATATTTCCCCTCCTTTTCAGTTATTTATACTGATACCCGAAAACAACAAAATAAATAGTAATTAGCTCTTTTCACCCCCTTTGTATTTGTAATGGATGACACCTTTTCGATGGCGTCAATTTAACCTGCTTTTGTTATACCCCTAACTTCCTTCCCTGTATTGCTTTTCAAAGACCATGGCTGTTGCTCTGTAAACCATATGCGCCATCTTTGAAAATGGAGCATAAGCAAACAGGAAAAACACAACAATGAGATGAGTAAAATATATTAAATAAGCAAGGACCGCAATATTAGATAACCTCACAACCTCGGAAAGAATTCCCGTGGCCATTATTGCATAGATAATGTATATGAAAAGCCAGTCGTAATAACCACCCTTACCAGCTTTCTCCACATTTTTTTGCCTGTTCCGTATAACCAGGGTAATTCCCACTAAAAGCGCCAGAGCACTCACATTTGCAATCCATTTCACAGGATCGGTTAATGGGTAAGGTGATGGTCCAAGCATCCACTTGAATGGTTCAGCACCAAGAAGTTTCATGATACCCGGTCCATATAAATAAAGAACTGCCCATGCGGTTGTAATTGCAAGACCGATAAAACTGAAAAATACTAACAAGTGTGCAAGCTTTCTGTCCTTGGTCACATTGCATTTTTCAAAACGTTTGTGAGATATTATTTCGCTTATCGTGGCAGTAATGGCATTTGAAAGACTCCCTTTCGGTGTAACTGGTCCTGCTGTACGAACCATATCTTTCCAGTATCGGGAGACCCCAATGGCAAGAGCAGATAACAGCAAAAAGAGCTATCGGGACAAAAACACTGTCAATATACAACGAAGGTAAAAACTCATGATATGATATCTGCCCAAGTTCATTCCGTGGCACCTGAGCAAGATTCAGGTGACCGAGACCTGCAAGGATGATCCCAAAGATAACGGCTGGAATCGCAAGAAGGGGAACAAGAGAACCAGGACTTGCTACAGCCTTCCCCAGAAACTTTGGTGCTGCATAATTCTCAATAGACATCTTTCTTACAGCATTCAGGACTTCCCCTGGCTTTGCCCCTCTTGGACAATAGGCAGTACAGTCACTGCACTGATGACAGAGCCAGATATCCGGATTACCAAAAAGTTTATCCTTTAATCCCCACTGTGCGTGTACCATCTCTTTTCTTGGAAATGGCTTATCATTCTGGGTTAAATTGCATACAACCGAACACGTTGCACACTGGTAACACTTTTTTAATGACTCTCCTCCAGCTTTAAGGATCTCATTGACGAATTGCAGATCAGGTGAAATTACAGGAGTATCGTCTTTCTTTACTTCAGATGCTAAAACTGTTTCGGCTTCTACCTTTGTTTCAGGTGATGGGACTTTCTCTTGTTCCATATATACCCTCCCTTAAAGGTCGTAGACAATTCTATGTTAAAATTCCTTGAACGGATTATGTCCTATTTCTTTAACCCTTTCAACAAATGCATTTATCATATCCGGAAGCTTGTCATATTCGGAAATAGCCACCTGCATCATGTTAACCCTGTCTGCCTCGAGCTGTAATCTATTCAGTGTCTCCCCGATCTTTTCTGAACCTTACACTTGCAAGTTCACTTCCTTTTACGAAATGACACTGATAGTTCTCTCCGAACTTACAGCCAAGGAGGAGAAAACCGTCTATGCCCTTTGAGAAGGCATCAGCAATCCATACGAGGTTCACACCACCAAGGCATCTCATAGGGATAAACCGAACACTCGGGTCGATAGTCTTGCGATTAAGCCCTGCTGTATCCAGGGCAGGATAAGCATCGTTTTCACAGACCAGGCATACGATCCTGAACTCCTCCTCCGGGACATCAACAGACTTGATCATTGACCCTATAATGTCAACACTGTAGTCTTTGAATGATACGATTCTTTCAGGACATGCACCCATACAGGTACCGCACCGTCTGCACCTATTGAGCATATACGTAGGAATACCTTTAGCATCTTCTTCAATCGCACCAAACGGGACATTCCTCTGTACATCTCTTACATGCTGTGCACCTGATGAGTTGCGGGTCGGGGAAAGTTAAATCCCATGCCCTTGGATGTACTGCCATGCCTTTTGCAACATGATCAATACATTGTATCGCCTTAAAGGCAGCACCTGCTGCATCCTCCTGTGCCTCGGTCATATTCATAGGCTGTCTTACAGGGCCAGCAGCATAGACACCGGTTCTCCTTGTTTCATACTGGAAACAGATAAAGTTTGAGTCTGCAAATCCACATGCCCCTTCAAGGGATGGAAGTTCAGGTCCCTGTCTATAATCAAGGTTTAATATGAACTCGGGTTTGGGAGTTGATTCCAAATAAGCCTTCTTTGCATCATCACCTTTTGTAGCAGCCAAGGTAAGTCCGTCAAGATACTCCTGTGGAGCCCGTGTTGTAGGGACCATCCCGGTTGCAAGGACAACGAGATCAGCCTCGACCTTTATCTTTTCACCTAAAAAGGTTTTCTCCATTTCAACATAGAGATTCCCATTCCCTGCATCTGAAACACCTGTCACTTCGCCCTTTGTCAGCATAACTCCAGGGTCGTTCTGGGCCTCTCTGTAAAATGCTTCAAGCCTTCCGGGAGTTCTGATGTCTTTGTATAGTATCATTGCCAAAGCTTCAGAGTTCTGCCGTACATACCTTGCCTGTTTCAGTGATGTTGCACAACACATGGAAGAACAATAAGGAAGATGATCCGGATCTCTCTGGCCGGCACACTGAATAAAGGCTACCTTTGTCACATCTTTTCCATCAGATGGTCTTGCAATAACACCCTTTCTTGCTATCTCTTCAAATTCAATATTCGTCACAACATTTTTAAACTTCCCATATCCAAGATGGCCGAGCTTTGTTGCATCATAAGGCACCCAGCCAGTAGCCATTACTATCGCCCCTATCTTTACCGTCTCGGAACTCCCATTCGTTGATATCGTCACGTCATACAAACCAGGCTGTCCTTCTGTTTTTGCAACCTTTGACGATTTATATACTTTGATGTTCGGATGACTTTCAACTTCTTTTATGACCTTATCGATATCTGTATCAACAATTATCGGTTCCTTGAAATCCCTTGTCGGAATCTTTTTGTACAATTTATTCGCAAACCCCCCGAGTTGAGGCTCCTTTTCAACAAGTACTACCTGGTATCCTGCCTTAGCTGCTTCAAGGGCTGCTGTCATCCCGGTGATACCACCACCGATAACTAATATGTTGCTACTAAGATTCTCGAGGATTGCGGGTTCCGGCAGATCACCTTTCTGCGCTTTAATAACACTCATGAGGACATAATCCTCTGCTAAGCTCTGCGTGTCATCTGTCTTCGGCGGTTGCATCCACGCAACAAATTCCCTTATGTTGGCTCTCTCTGTTATACATCCTGAAAAATCAAATTCATCGTATTTAACACGGGGAGAACATGCTGCTATTACGATAGTGTTAATTCCGTCCTTTTTAATATCATTTTTTATTAATTGAAGTCCTTCCGGACTGCACATGATATCGTGAGTCTTTATATCTGCTCTTCCTTGATAGGTCCGGTCTTTGCAGCCTTTGCAAGTTTTTCTATATCAACCGAATCCCCGATCCCACATCCTTTACAGATATATACACCGTATTTCTTTTCCATCCCTACCTCCTACTCACACTCTGGATGCTCTTAATAGCAGCGCCAGTTGCATCCTGAACTGACCTTGCAACATCAGCAGGGCTTTTCATTGTTCCCACTGCATATATTCCCTTCTTCAAAACAGCATCATCTACAAGCCCATCAGGTGTATACGGGATATCAATCCCGACTTTTGACCCCTTTGTTGATAACTCCATCCCCGTTGCGAGCACAACCATGTCGAATTTGGCTTTGATTTTACTTCCAGCATAGATATCTTCCACTTCAACAATGACATCATTCGTTCCTGGTTCTTCAGTAATCCCTGCAACCTTTCCCTTTGTAAAGATTACATTGGGATCGTCCTTTATCTTCCAGTAAAATCTTTGTTCATAGAGTCCGGGGGTTCTGATATCTATATAGTATATTTGCATTTTTGCATCAGGATACTGTTCCTTTATATACATGGCATGTTTCAATGTGGCAAGGCAGCAGATATACGAACAATAGGGCAGATGATTTTCATCCCTCGATCCTGCACACTGGACAAAGGCAATGTTCTTTATTTCTTTTCCATCTGAAGGTCTGACAATCTTTCCTTTCGTAGGTCCATCAGTTGATGCCAGCCTTTCCATCATCATATTGGTGATGACATTTTTAATCTGTACCGGAACCCAGAATATCCAACTTTGCTCATATCATAAGGATTCCAGCCGGTTGCCAAAACTACTGCACCCACCTTCAGGTTTATTTTCTCAGGTTTCATGTCGAGGTCAACCGCATTATACTTGCATGCCTCAAAACATGCCTTCATGCAGTCCTTTGAACAGTGCTTATTATCAATCACATACTGAAAGGGGAATGCCTGCTCAAAAGGCAGATATGCAGCCTTTGTCTTATCCATACCGAAATTAAATTCATTGTCTCTATAAGACGGACACGCCTGAGCACAGGCATCACAGCCGACACATTTGTCATTTACATACCGTGGATTCAGCTTCACTGTTACATCAAAATTACCTTCTTCGCCCTTGATATCCTCGACCTCTGCAAGGGTATAAAACGTGATTCTGGGATTGTTTTTTATTCTCTTAAACTGTATCTCGAGGCCACAGTTCGGGGGGCAGAGTTTCCAGAAGTATTTGTTAATCTGTGCCACTCTCCCACCAAGATAGGGATTCTTTTCAACAAGAACTGTCTCAATCCCTGCCTCTGCAATCTCGATTGCGGCAGTGAGTCCGCTTATACCTCCACCGACAACAAGAACCTTCTTATTCTCTGCCATGGTTACCCTCCTTAAAGGCAGTAAGTCACAAAGAGATAGTTTATACTTTCTATAACCATCTCTTTTTAACTTACTGATTGAACGGGGAGTATTATAGCACACATGTCAAGAAAATTCTTTTCAAAGCCATAAAAAAGACAAGGGAGGGCTAAGCCCTCCCTTGTTAAACATAATCTACGGGTACATCTGGACGTATGGTACTTTCTTGAACTCCCAGGTGTTGGTCTCTGCATTGTACTTGGAATTTGTAAAGCACTTCCAGTTAGCATCATCGATCTTGTTGAAATCACCTCTGTAGTAGTAGCCAGGATACCTTGACTCTTCCCTGAAGAGTATGTGGCGTGCATGTGCCTCAACAGACAGAATCCTGTGATAGTTCTCAAAGCATCTCAGGAGCTCATGGAGGTTGGCTGCTGCCATTTTGTTGCAATCCTCTTTGAGCAATTCGAGCTTCCTGAGACCCTGCTTCGAGCATAGTCTTTGAGGTCATATACCATGTCGAGCAACCGCCGAAGTACTCATCAGCAATCTTCATGAGTCTTGCCTGGAGTGCTTTTGGACCAATGTAATTAGGGTTGATCACGGGATCGGTTGTATAGACTTTGTATTTCTCATAGATCTCGAAGGGCAGATAGAGTCTCAGCCGCGACTTCATCAGCAGATTTTTTCGGTGTTGGCTTGTAAGCCGCATTGTCGAGGATGTATGCTATTGCAGCCTTTGCTGCCTTCCTTCCTTCTGCATGAGAACCTGATGAGAATTTATGACCTGATGCGCCGACAACGTCACCTGCCATGAAAAGACCCGGGACTGTAGACATCCTGTTGTATCCCCATGACCATGTCAGCCGGTGTGCACCGGCTATATCGCCAGGGCCGCTTACCCAGAAGCCTGCGCAGCCGGCGTGTGAACCTAAGAGATACGGCTCTGTCGGCATAATCTCGGAAGGGACCTTATCAGGCTCAGTATTAGTTGCTGCCCAGAGGGATGCCTGTCCGATAGCCATGTCGAGGAAGTCTTCCCATGCCTCTGCTTCAAGGTGCTTGACCTGCTTGGCACCTTCTTTTTCACCGAGCTTCTCTTTCATGGTCTTGGAGATTGTTGCCAGCGCTGCAGGGGTCTGCATAAGGATCGGGCCTTTACCGTCCTTCATGGCCCTCATCATAAGGTGGTTTCTGATGGCAGTGCCGAGATTCTTTGCATAGTCTCCATATCTGGCAACTGCGTCATCAAAATATTCCTTATTTGCACAATAATCTTCACCATAGCTGTCTGTTGCCTTTCGCCTTGAAGAAGAGGAACCATGCACCGACAGGTCCATAACCGTCTTTGAACCTTGCAGGCACGAACCTGTTCTCCATCAGAGTCAGCTCGGCACCAGCCAGCATGCCAAAGGCATAACCTGAACCAGCGCTCATAACAGGATACCAGGTCCTGCCCATACCTTCACCAACTGACCTCGGCCTGAAGACATTAACTGCTCCGGCAGTAGCGTTGAGTATGGCCTTTGCCTTGAAGACATATATCTTGTTTTCCCTTACGCTGAAGCCTGCTGCTCCTGCTACGTTTTTCCCGTTTGCATCCATAAGAGGTGTTGTGATCAATACCCTCTCGTAATGGTTCTGTGCCATACCGGTTGCAGCTCTATTGGTCTCGAGGGCCTTCTTTGCTGCCTCTGAAACGATCACCTTATAAGACTCACCATTGATCATGATCTGCCATTTACCGGTTCTTACCGGTGTGCCGCCGTCCTTCAGAGATTTTTTCCCGGCTGCTCTCGCCTGATGACCGTCCATTGAGAAACCGTCATCGCCTTTTTTCCAGATGGGGAGTCCCCACTCTTCAAAAAGATGGACTGAATCGTCAACGTGCCTGCCAAGGTCAAATACGAGGTCTTCCCTGATGATTCCCATCAGGTCGTTCCTTACGTATTTGACGTAGTCAGCGCACTTATTCTCACCGACATAGGTGTTGATAGCAGACAGACCCATTGCAACCGCGCCGCTTCTGTCGGTTGCAGCCTTATCAACCATGACGACCTTCAGTTTTTTCGGGTTTGCCCAGGCGCATCCTTCAACTGCAGCACCACAGCCTGCCATACCACCGCCCATGATCAGAAGATCGCACTCTACCTCAGTTACTTCAGGTTTTTGACAATATGAAAATGTACAGGTTTCTTTTTCCATGTATAATCACCTCCTTTTATTTATTCTTTTCTTGCCGGTTCGTTAAAGAAACCGGGTCCCTTAATCGTTGCATAATCCGGTGCTGGTTTTCCTGCATACGGATCAACAGAACCTTCTACAGTGGTTCTGATGGGGAATTTGAACCTCTTGGTTAATCCACTTCTGAACTTGATTGTCCACATGATGTCCTCTGTTCCTCTCAGTGGGATCGTGCTTGATCCAAGGGGAACAAAGTCAGAGTAACCCCTCACCTCGATTGCCTGCTGCGGGCAGATCTTTCACGCAGTTGAAGCACTCCCAGCACTGCTCAGGCTCCTGATTGTATGCCTTCATCTTTTCCCTGTCGAGCGCCATCAGATCGTGAGGACAGATATACTGACATGCAGTCTTATCCTGTGCCTTACAACCATCACACTTTTCAGTAATTACAAAACTTGGCATTTAAATACACCTCCTTTTATTTGATGAGTTTAGAGTCAATGTAGTAACAACTGAAACATGAAAAGTCTTTCCACCTCCTTTCGTTGTGTTATTTCTCTGCAGATTTTAATAAAGTCATCCATAACATTCAATGACTTTTTTTCTAACAACAAGGTCAAATATCTTGTCTTTTATTGTCTTTGGGAAGTATCTCAATGCTTTTTGTTGTAGCAGTATCAAATTTTGCCATAGGGAATATTTTCAGAATCTTGTCTCTCTGTGCTGCTGTAGTTGGGAACAGCAAGAACCTTTAACCCTGCCAATACTTCTTTACACATACCTGCAAGACCTGCTGCCTGAAGTTTTTCAAGCCGCTCTTCATTGATCCATAAATTGATTGGATAGGTTTCTTCTGCCATATTTTTCCTCCTTTATTTATTTCAATTCAGTTTATTTCAATGGTCCGATAGTAAATACCGGCTTTCTCTTCTTTAAGTAATCCTCTGTAACAAACGCATTGCCAAAGCCGTACTTTTCAGCACATTCCATGATCATGTCAAAAACCTCAGGCCTGAAGATACGGCGGGGCGGTTTTACTCCATCCTGGATGATGCTTCTGATTAAGGTTCCGCTGAATGAGGCCTTTTTATCCTTATGGCCGCAAAAACCCATGTAAGTAACCTCATCACAGACAGGGCAGAACCACCAGTCGAGGTTGAAGATAGGTGTTATATCCTGAGGGATCCCTCAGGGACTTTGTTGAAAATCCTGTGTGCATCATACGGATCATAATAGGTGCCAACACCAGCATGGTCTCTTCCGAACATGTGGTGGGTGCAGCCGAGGTTTGTCCTGAGGCATGCATGGAATATTGCCTCTCTCGGTCCAGCATAACGCATATCCCAGAGGCTGCATGTGGTTAAAAAGGTATCTTCTCTGAAATATCCGTTTTTACCCTGAGCTTCCTGGCAGAGGATGATTGCTTCATCAATATAATCGCCGGGTCTTTTTGAGCCGATGATTGCATTTACCAGAACACCTCCACGAGGTTTATCTACCATCATAGAACCATAAGCTCCTAAGTATGCACCTTTCATAAGCCATTCATGGCCGGTATGCGGGACATTCCTTGTCTGATGGTTGATAATCATCTCCCAGCCTTTTTCCTTGAATCTTTCCCTCATCTGTTTCGGTGTAAGCCAGAATCTTGTGAAAGGCTCGTTGATCTTTGGAGGATTCAGGAGGGTGATCTTTCCACCAAGGAATTTGTCCTGATACTGGTATGTCCTCTTGACTCCAGGATGTTTGTCTTCAGTAGTTCCATAAACCTTCATTGCCACTTCTTTTGTGTCTAACGTGAAAATATCAGTGATATCAAAAATGGCAAAAGGGTTTCCGGTATAGGTAAGAAGGACTTCATCATACTGTTTGATACCTGATTTTTTGAGATCCTCACTGGAGATATCAAAGACAATCGGGATGCTCCATACTGTTTTTCCGTCTGCAAGAGTCATATTGTTGCAGACAGACTCAACATCAGCCTTTGTCATAAACCCTTCAAGGGGCTGAGAAGAATCCGTAAGCAATATCAATTATTTCTGTAGCCATCTGCAAACGGACATCCAACGTTTTTACTTTTGCAGCCTTGAGTTCAGCTACTCTCTTGATCGCTGCATCTTTTGACATTACTCGTTCTACAATTTCTTTGCCGCCATGACCAATCATTTCCATATCCTATCCTCCTTTTACTTTTGTTATAAGCAAATGCTTATTTACCTTCTAAGACACTGCAAACCTTGTTAAATATCTCGTCTATGCTGCCTGTACCCTTGACTGATTTCAGTATTCCTTTTTTCTTGTAATAATCCATAAGGGGTAATGTCTGGGCATCATATACATCGAGCCTTCTCTTGATTGTCTCCTCCTTATCGTCATCTCTCTGAAAGAGTTCGCCACTACATTTGTCACACATACCCTCTTTCTTTGGAGGAGAAAAATATACGTTGTACATCTGCTGGCAGCTTCTTGCATGTCCTCCTTCCTGTCAACCTTTTCATGAGGATGTCCTTATCGACATCAACATCCACAGCAGCATCAAGAGGGGCTTTCATTTCAGAGAGCACCTTGTCCAAGACCTCTGCCTGGGCAGTATTCCTCGGAAAACCATCAAGGATGTAACCTTTTTTGCAGTCATCCTGAGCAATTCTTTCCTTGACAAGCCCAATAACAACACTGTCAGGCACAAGTTCACCCTTGTCCATATAGGACTTTGCCTCTTTTCCGAGTGGTGTGCCCGCTGCGACGGCTGCTCTTAAGATATCCCCTGTAGAAATCTGAGGAATCCTATATTTTTCTACGAGTTTTTTTGCCTGAGTCCCTTTCCCAGCTCCTGGTGCACCAAGAAAAACAAGTCTCATATCCTCCCCCTTTGTAAAGATTTATTTAGTTAAAATTTAAAAAAAGGATTAACACCCAAATAACAAAATGAGAATTGGGTGCTGAAAACTACAAAGAAAATGACTAATGAAAGTAACCAGCGATTAAAAACAGGGAAGTATAACAGTATGTTGCTTAAGGTCAAATTCATATTTCTGATAAGTAGATAAAATTTACTTATTACAACTCATAGTAACTTTAAATTTATGAATCTATAATTAATTAATTTACTTATTTAAAATTTCCCTGCTCTTTAGATACTTCTGAAACTCTCTCAGTGCTTCCCCTCTATGACTCAAGGAGTCTTTTTCCTTATGCAGCTCATCTCAGCAAAGGTCCTGTTATGTCCTTCGGGATAAAATACCGGATCATAGCCGAAGCCATAAGAACCTTTTGGCTCTCTGCCGATCTTACCCTCAACATATCCGAAAAATATTTTTACCCTACCATCAGGAAATGCCAGGGCTATGCAGCATACAAACCTGTGCACTTCTTTCCTTATCAACAATCGAGCGCATTTCGTGCAGCAATTTTTCTATATTCTTTCTGTCGTCTGCACCTTCACCAGCATACCTTGAAGATAATATGCCTGGAGCACCATTCAGTGCATATACCTCAAGCCCTGAATCATCTGCCAAGGAGGGTTTCCCAGTATATTGTGCGACAGTAACGGCCTTTTTTACAGCATTCTCCTCAAATGTAGCTCCTTCTTCTTCTACTTCAGGACATCCTGGAAAGTCATCAATTGTTAGGATAGAGATTGGCATATCTCCGATGACTCTCTTTATTTCTTCAATCTTTCTTCTTATTCCTTGTTGCAAGAACTATTTCCATTTTCAGTTCAGCGAATTCCTTTAGTTTCTTGAGTTCATCGAGTTCCCTGGGTTATAACACAAAAACTCTGCAAACTCAAGAAACAATGTAAACAAGGAACTGTGGTAATAAACAACTTGCAAAATTTAGGAATCTTTTGTTAGTATTTTGAATGTCTGGGGATGTAAAAAGGGGCAGTTTGCTCCTCAGGGCAATCGCCAAAACCCTTGACTTTATCATCATTGCTGCAGCAGCAGAGGTAATTCCTAAAGCTGGCTTCTTTGCAGGGCTTGCTTACCTTTTAATAGGGGATGGCCTTTTTGATGGAAGAAGCGTTGGAAAAAAAATTATTGGGCTCAGGGTTGTCTCAGACAGATACTGATAAGCCATGTTCTTTCAGGGATTCTATACTCAGAAATAGTATTTTTGGTATTGGATACCTTCTTTACAAGATACCCTGGTTTGGATGGATATTCATAGTAATCGTTACCGTTCTTGAATTTGTTATGCTGCTGGGGAGCAAGGACGGCATGCGTCTCGGCGATGAGATTGCAAAGACAAAGGTAGTGGCAATAACGACTACACACAGAGACATTAACAGGGAGGGTAAATGCTTCATAATATTCTCGGATGGTTTTCAAATGATCTTGCCATAGACCTCGGGACAGCGAACACCCTTGTATATGTCAAAGGCAAAGGCATCGTATGTGACGAACCTTCTGTTGTCGTGATACGAAGAGACAATAAGAAACTCATAGCCGTTGGGGCTGAGGCCAAAAAGATGCTGGGGAAAACACCTGCTGATATCATCGCCATAAAACCTTTAAAGGATGGTGTCATAGCCGATTTTGACGCAACAGAGGAGATGCTCAAATACTTTATAAAACGGGTTCATAACAGGAGGAGTTTCGTATCACCGAGAGTAATTATCGGAGTTCCTTCCGGTATCACGCAGGTAGAACAGCGGGCCGTAAAAGATGCTGCCCAGGCATCTGGAGCAAGAGAGGTTTACCTGGTTGGAGAACCTATGGCAGCTGCCATAGGAGTGGGACTTCCCGTAGGCAGAGCCGTCAGGCAACATGATTGTTGACATAGGAGGCGGCACAACTGACATCGCTGTTATTTCCCTCGACGGGGTAGTATACAGTAAAGCTGTCAGGGTGGGAGGCGACAAGATGGATGAGGATATTATCGCCTATATCAAACGAAGATATAACCTCATGATAGGAGACAGGACAGCAGAACAGATAAAGATTGAAATAGGATCTGCCGCCTATGCAAAGGACAATGAGCTCGTTCTGAGCAGGCAGTACAAGCCTGCAGCAGAAGGTGATGTTATCGAATTTACACCTGGTTCCCATGAAAGAAAAGATGCACATCAAGTTACTAAAAAACTGACCAGTGACAATGGAAATAAAGGGAAGGGATCTTATTTCAGGGATCCCTAAAACATTAACCATTACAGAAGAAGAAATCCGTGAAGCCCTTGTAGAGACCTGTCAATAGCATACTTGATACGATAAAAGTGATTCTTGAAAATACTCCGCCTGAACTCGCTGCAGACATTGTAGACAGAGGAATCGTCCTTGCTGGTGGAGGTGCCCTTCTCAGGGGTCTTGATGCACTTATACGGGAAAAAACAGGGCTTCCTGTCATTGTAGCAGATGATCCCCTTACGGCTGTTGTTCGGGGGGTCGGCAAAATGCTCGATGACTTAGATTTACTGAGAAGAGTAGCTATCAATTAGTAATGCCTAAAGAAGAGGCTCCTGCTTTTCTCTGTTTATCATTATCCCTTGGTTTGATGACTTATCAGAGTAAAAGGGAACACCTTATGCCTTTTAAATTTCTGAATAATACACTTACCAGATCTCCATAGCATAGTAAGTTCCATAAGAGATACCGCCACCTCCCCCTTTAAAAGGATGCTTCTCAGGGAAGAAGAAAACATTACGATTAAAAGCAGAGCTTCAGAAGCTACTTGAGAGAACATCAGAAGTATCAGGAAGTCCTGCTTGAAAATAAAAGACTCAAGGAACTCCTTTCGCTGAAGGAAAAAGAACAGAGATACGTTACCACTGCCCGTGTTATCGCAAGGGGCACAGACCAGTGGTCAAATACTTTTGTCCTTGACAAAGGAGGCTCCTGATGGAATTACAAAAGATATGACAGCTATAACACCTAAAGGCCTTGTGGGAAAGATTTCGGAAGTATCCACTTCGTACTCATCCCTGCTGCTTCTTACAGATATGAATCTCTCAGTTGCCGTAAGGCTTCAGGAAAGCAGAAGAGAGGGAATTATCTCTGGTACAGGTCTTGAGAAAGTGCCAGTTGAAATATATTCCCTTGAAGAAGAGGTAAAGATAGGTGAGATGTTGTAATAACATCAGGACTTGATTCTCTATTCCCACAAGGAATACCCGTCGGTTATGTATCAAAGGTTGATAAAAAAGGGACGGGACTTTTCCAGAACATAGAGGTAACCCCCTTTGAGGACAATGAGAAGTTGAGGAGATGGCAATAATTGAACAAGATGACATACATCCTCATGGACAGGTATAACCCTTTTTACCTTCATTCATTGCAGGAGAGGATATCAGTATTTGATGTGTACTCCAACCTTAACTTGTCTTAGTCTACTACGCAGGCATAAGGAAAGGAGAACTGGGAGGCATGTTTCTCGGTTCACTTATTGGCTTTATTGAAGACAGCCTTTCAGGTGCATTTTCTTGGTCCAAATCTCTTAGCAAAGGTATTGGTAGGTTATTTTTCTTCTTTTATGTCTGGCAGTTTCTTCAGGTGGACTCCTTTTTTGGGTGCCATTGGAATCGGGGTTCTTACCATAATAGACACGCACCATTGTCTTCATAACGAGGAGCTTTTTTGACCATATGCCAACTACCATAAAGGCTGCATCTTTCATAATATTTCTTCAATCCATTATCAATATTCCCTTTGGGTTGTTTATAAGGCCGAAGAACATACAAAAAACAGGGCAGTAAGATCTTAAATATGGATGTGTATTATTAAGGATAAGGAATCTGAAAAAATTTTCCGAATAGGATACATTGTGGTTGTCGTGTTTCTTATCCTTATCACGAGGCTATGGCAATTACAAATTTTGCAAGGAAATAAATATAGAGAACTGTCCGAAAGTAACAGGCTCAGAGATAATTTCAATCCCTGCTCCGCGGGGCATACTCCTTGACAGAAACGGATTTCCCCTTGTAAGAAATTCTTCGTATTTTTGTGCATCTATAATCTTTGGAGAATTCGACAAGAGTAAAATTCATCTGCTCTCCAAAGATCTTAAATGTACCGGCAGAAGAGTTACTTTACAAAATTAACCAGGAAAAATTTGGCCCCATTAACCCTATTAGACTCAAAGAAGGTTTGTCTTTTAATGAGGTCGCATATATTGAAGCTCGAAAATCTGATTTCCCGGGTCTTATCATTGAAGCTGAAGCAAGCAGGGAATATATTTATGGGGATATCGGTTCACACCTCATAGGGTATCTGGGAAAACTAAACCCTTCACAATCCAAAGATCCTTCTTTCAGGGATGTACCCCGCGATGCGTTTATCGGGCAATGGGGTGCTGAGATGCTCTTTGACAAAACCCTGAGAGGCATCCCGGGTGAGAAAGTCATAGAAGTAGATTCCCTTGGAAGAGAGATAAGGCTATTAAAGGAGAAAAACCCTATAAAGGGAGAAGATACCAGACTGAGCTTAGACATTAATCTGCAAAAAGAAGCAGAAGAAGCATTTGCTGAAAGGGCAGGTGCCCTTGTTGCGATCAAACCTGATACGGGAGAAGTGCTGGGACTCGTAAGCAAACCTTCATTTGATCCAAACCACTTCGCAAAAGGAGTACGTGTATGAAGAATGGATTGCCCTTACGCAGGACAAGAACAAACCCCTGCTTAACAGAGCACTCCAAAGTCAGTATCCACCAGGATCAACATTCAAAATTATTATGGCAATAGCAGCACTTGAAGAAGGTGTCATTACGCCTGAGACAAAGGTAGAATGCAGGGGGGGAATAACTTATGGCAGGTGGCACTTTGGTTGCTGGCGTAAAAAAGGGCATGGCGTGGTCTCATTGCACAGAGCATTGGTAGAATCTTGTGATGTATATTTCTATGAGGTTGGTAAACGTCTTGGAATAGATAAAATTTATGATTATGCTTCGAGCTTTGGATTAGGAAAAGAAACAGGCTTTAAACTTGTTAATGAACGTAGGGGATTAATCCCGAATACAAAATGGAAAGAGGAGAATAAGAAACAGCCCTGGTACCTGGGCGAAACCCTTAATACCGCGATAGGTCAGGGTTATGTGGCTGTCACACCCATACAGATGGCGGTCATGATGAGTGCAGTAGCCAATGGTGGAAATCTTTACAGGCCGACATTGATTACAGATACCACTCCAGTTCTATCAGGAAAAGTAAAAGCAAAGCCTGAAACCCTCGATATTGTGAAAAGGGCACTTTTTGGGGTTGTAAATGAACCGGGGGGGACCGGATGGGCTGCAAAATCGCAATCTGGCAAGCATTTGCGGCAAGACTGGTACAGCCCAGGTTGTCGCCATGAAGGGGAATCTCTCAAAATCAGTCGGAAAAGTTCCGGGATCATGCATGGTTTGTTGCCTTTGCACCTGTTGAAAAACCTGAGATAGCACTTTCAGTATTTGTGGAACACGGCGGGCATGGTGGAGCGACTGCAGCACCAATTGCGAAAAGAGCGATCGAAGGATATTTGAAAAATTCAAAAGTTGTACATCAACAGCAAAATGTTACGAATAGATCGCAGACTGATTAAGAATTTTGACTGGATAACATTCTCTATCGTTATCATTATTGTCCTGATCGGGATTATGACAATATACAGTGCCACACGACCGCTCATAGAAGGTGAGAATTCACAATTTTATTTAAAACAATCCTTATGGCTCTTCATCGGAGTTATAGCATTATTCATGCTGGTCAGCTTCGACTATGTTTGGCTCAGCAGAGTTTCCTTTTTCCTTTACACAGTGGGTATTGCTTTGCTCATAATCGTTTTTATCGTTGGCAAAATAGGAATGGGTGCCCAAAGATGGCTGAGCATTGGCCCTATAACCTTTCAGCCCTCAGAGTTCTTCAAGCTCATATATCTCATTATGTTATCGCATCAACTCAGTATCATGAATGGTCCTCTCAAAACAATCCCGCTTTTACGCCTATTTTTTTTGATTGTATTTCTTCCCTTTATTCTTCTCATAAAACAACCCGACCTTGGAACAGGATTAATAATCCTCATACTCTTTTTCTCTTTGGTTGTCGCAAAAGGACTCTACAGAAAAATTACGGTACTCCTCGTAATTATAGGGCTGATATCCTTGCCATTCTTTGGCAGTATCTTCTGGGAAGGACTGAGAGATTATCAGAAGAGCAGGCTTATCGCCTTTCTGGAACCCGGAGTAGATCCAACAGGGATAGGATATCACATAAACCAGTCAAAGATTACTGTGGGGTCAGGTAAATTTTCTGGAAAAGGCTACCTGAATGGCACACAAGGACCATTCAGGTTCCTACCAGAAAAACATACTGATTTTATATTCGCAGTATTTGCTGAAGAATGGGGATTCCTCGGAAGCTTTATTCTCATCTCCCTTTACACTGCCTTAATACTGCGAGGTCTCAATACTGCAAGAAATGCAAGAGATGATTTTGGGAAATTCCTGGCACTTGGGATAACATTCATGTTCTTAACATATTTCTTTGTTAATGTTGGAATGACCTTGGGTATTATGCCCGTTGTCGGAATACCTCTGCCGTTTATGAGTTATGGGGGGACCGCTCTTCTGTCAAATCTCCTATCAGTGGGATTGCTTATCAGTATACGGACACGAAGGTTTGAACTCTTTTACTAAAAGTGCATCTTTTGGTATAATTTGACTCTACTTCGTTACTGTTAATAACTTCCACTGTTTACTAATCACTGTTTACGCGGCGGTGTAGCTCAGTTGGTTAGAGCATGCGGCTCATATCCGCAGTGTCCGGGGTTCAAATCCCTGCACCGCCACCATAAAATCCTCCTTAAATCAACTGAAATCTGTAGTATTTACTAATATAAACACTGGCCTTTCATTTTGCTGTTACGAAGGGATAGGCTTCTTTTTTAGGTTGTATGCTGAATCACGCAAGTTACTAACAAATATTGTCACTTAAGGATGCGTTCTTACTAAAACTGAATGAATTATAGAGGTTTTTTTATACAAGAGGGTGGCATAAATCTTGTAATTTTAGTCCCTGAAAAGGTTCCTCAAGGAGGTAAAAATGGAGCTCAGTAGTTCAACGCTTGTTATCTCAATAGTTTTCATTATCACAGCCATCGCTATCATCGTGGGAATTAGAGCTCACTTTTCATCCATCAGATCTCACTTCCAGGAGGAAAAGGCTGAGATGGAGAAAAACTACAATAAAAAATTGGGCTTTGAAGAACATAAGAGGGTAGAATTGCAAAGAGAGATAGAATCCCTTAAGCAAGAAAAGGAGCGACATATCCAATTCTTAATCAGTATCCCGGAAATAGTAAAGAACCTTGTTTCCAATCTGTCATTTGAAGAAACCGTTTCGTCAATTTTCCGCCTTATAAGATCCCTTATTGACCCGGAAATAATAAAACTATATATGTTTGACAGAACAGCCAATTCTCTTTTCCTTGTTCATGTTTATGGGTCAGAGGAAGAGAGCAAGAATATTCTGAATGTTGGTGAAGGGGTTATAGGCTTAGCTGCTGAAAACAAGATGTTGGTATCACGTACTTCTCAACTCTCAGATGCTTATGACGGTATTGATGTCGCAGTCCCGATCCTTTTTAAAGAAAGACTCCTGGGGGTAATAGGTCTCGGCAAGATAAAAGAAAAGGGCGGGAATGAAAAGAGGTTTATTTCTATGATCGCTGACCTTGCAGGCGTGTCCCTTCAGAGCAGTACATATCTGAAGATGGTAAAAGAAGAAGCCAGTACGGATTCATTGACAGGACTGCATAACAGAAGGTATCTTTTTGAGACGGCAAAAGAGGTTGCACAGAAGGCTATAGCCCATCATTCCCCCGTATCTGTATTCATTTTTGATATAGATCATTTCAAAAGATATAATGACATAAACGGCCATGCCGAGGGTGATCACCTCCTTGTTGAGCTGTGCAGACTTCTCAAAGAAAATTCCAGGGGAACTGATGTCGTTGCACGATTCGGGGGTGAAGAATTCATCGTCCTCATGCCTGATACTGACAAAGACAGTGCATCGCGCTATGCAGAAAAAATAAGAAAGCTTATCGAAGAGCACCCCTTTAACCACCGGGAAAAACAGCCTTCAGGATACGTCGCAATTAGTGGCGGAGTTGCAGCGTTCCCATTCGATGGCAATTCATTGAGTGCGGTAATCAGACGCGCTGACGAAGCGCTGTATGAGTCAAAGCGATCCGGCAGAAACAGGGTTACAAGATATGAGCCCTTTCAATTTTCTATGACTCCCTTAGAGCCTCTGTCCAAAGAAGAGTGAATCAAGTTTACTGTACAATATACTGTATACTGTACAGTAAAGGTTATCCGTTGAATTCAATAACGTTTGACTCATGAATCACTCATCTTATCCTACCTTCACTAACAAAGGAATAGAAACTATTTTTGAAGAAGAATTCTCTGCTGCTACTACTGCACAGTTACTATGGAAAGGAAATGAGTCTTTCGAGAAAATTTTTAATGCTGTCAAAGAAGCAAAGCTATTCATATGTCTTCAATTTTACATATTCAGAAATGATGATACCGGGATACAATTATCAGAACTTTTACAACAGAAGCGCAGGGAAGGCATCCATGTTTACATTCTCTATGACCATTTCGGATCCTTTGGGACCCCCGGAAGCTTCTGGAGGGATATGAAAAAAGCGGGTATTCAAGTGAGGGCATCTCATCCCTTCAAATGGACTGCACCTTTCCGCTATGTACACAGAGATCACCGTAAGCTTGTTGTCATAGATTCTGAGAAAGCCTTTACCGGAGGATTAAATATTGCAAATGAATACAGTGGCTTCCATTTTAAAACCAGAGGAAAGGTCTGGCGTGATACGGGAATACTCCTTGAAGGTCCCATAGTAAACAAACTCTTTAAATCCTTTAAGAAAAGCTGGTATGCCTGGGGAGGAGAAAAGATCGATTTCCAAGAGAAGAACTTTGAAGAACACTTGAGTGGTATCCCGGCCATGCCAGTCTTTGTAGATTCAAGTAAAAAGAGAAGAAGGATGCGAAGACTTATCTACTACAGCATAAACCATGCAAAAAAATACATTTCCCTGACAACGGCTTACTTCACACCGAGCAGGAGGATGGTAGAAGCTCTCGAAGCAGCGATACAGCGAGGCGTAAAGGTGAGGTTACTTGTTCCTGGTAAAAGTGATGTTCCTGCTGCATCGTATGCAGGAAGAGCATTCTTCTCAAAACTTTTAAATGCTGGTGTGGAAATATATACTTATTTGGGAGACATACTCCATGCAAAAACCTTCGTATTCGATGAATGCTGGAGTATTATCGGTTCTACCAACCTCGATTTTCAGTCTCTCAGATATAACGATGAAGGTAATGTCGGGATTCTTGATACCGGATTTGCCTCACAGATGATGGAAATATTTGAGGAGGATCTGAAGCAATCATCCAAAATAGAAAGAAAGGAGTGGTTAAGACGACCTTTTGGAGAAAAGGTAAAAGAATACTTTTTCTCGTTCTTCAGGAGGAGACTTTAATTTTAATAATTATTCCATTGTATCAACCATGTTTCTCACACCACTCCCTCGCATTCTGAAACATCCTTAGCCATGGAGAGACCAAAAGGGTTTCCTTCCATTCTTTCGGCATGTACGGCCATTGCCATTTGAGAAAAGTCCTTTCCGGATGAGGCATCATAGCTAAGTGCCTGCCATCAGATGAACAGAGGGCTGTTATCCCAAGGGGAGAGCCATTTGGATTCAACGGATACGTTTCGGTACATTCCCCATCATCATCAACAAATCGTATAGGGGCCAGGTCTCGTTTAATAACTTCCTGCATAATCTCCCTTTCAGGGAAATATAGTCTTCCCTCTCCATGAGCGACCCATACACCCAAAGTAGACCCCTCCATCCCTTTAAGCATGATGGAAGGACTCATGCAGAATATGGACTGTTGAGAATCTTGATTCAAATCTGTTTGATCTATTAGAGGTAAATCTCGGTTGAAGCTTGTCAGGAATTCCTTTCCACGGAATCCATCCAAGGAGCGCCATGAGTTGACAACCATTACAGACACCGAGACTGAAGGTGTCGGGTCTTTTATAAAATCTCTCGAATTGCTCAGAAAGTTTTTTGCTGAATCGGATTGCTCCTGCCCAGCCTTTTGCCGAATCGAGGACGTCTGCATAACTAAATCCTCCGACAAAGACAATCCCCCTGAAATCATCAAGGTCTGTCCTGCCTTCAAGAAGGTCTGTCATTGTTATATCCCATACATCAAATCCAGCCTGATAAAAGGCCGATGTCATTTCACGGTCACCATTACTGCCTTCTTCCCGGATAATAGCCACTTTCGGTTTGATATCCAATGACTCTTCCACTCCCCTTTTAATTCCCCCCTTAGTAAGGGGGGACACAGAGGGGTTAAAGGGGTGCAAGGGGTGATTTTGGGGAGTGAATGAAAGATGATACTGAGGACCTTTTCTATCAAAATTGACCTTCTTTTCTTCATCAACACAAACCGGATTTGCCTGGAGCCTGTCAAGGTGGTAACTTGTCTCTTCCCATACATCCCGAAGAACCTTCATGTCTTCATGTAAAACAATTTTGTCGTTTATTTGTATAATGATTTCTTTTTCTAATAAGGTATTACCTATAAACTGGTATGGAACTGACGCATCTTTTAGGATGCTGGTTACTATTTCTTCTTTTTCTGGAAGGTATTCAATGACAAGTCCAAGCTCTTCAGAGAATAATAGAGGAAAGTTCAGGTCTCATCCCCTTCCTACCTTCCCCTTTAGCAATGGGGGCGAGTTCTGCTCTGATTTAACTGTTTATCTCTATCCCGCAATTTCCACCAAAAGCCATCTCCAGAAGTGTTGTGACCAATCCTCCGTCGCTTCTGTCGTGGCCTGCAAGGATAAGCTCCTCTGAAACAAGTCTCTGCATGGCATTAAAGGCACATTTAAGAAGTTGAGGATCATCAAGGTCAGGAGATTCATTGCCGATCTGCCCATAGACATGGGCTAAAGCACTGCCTCCAAGTCTACACTTCCCCTGACCAAGATCAATGTAAATGAGCCTGCTCTCTCCCGGTCTTTTTATATCGGGTGTAACAACCTTTGTGATATCCGGGCATGTGACATAGGCAGAAACAACCATGGTTCCCGGAGCCTTAACAATCTCTGTCTTTCCCGATGAATCGGTTACCATGGCCGCCATGGAGAGGCTGT
This sequence comes from Nitrospirota bacterium, assembly GCA_963796125.1. Lineage (GTDB taxonomy): Bacteria > Nitrospirota > Thermodesulfovibrionia > Thermodesulfovibrionales > SM23-35 > DASPRG01. The sequence continues at coordinate 27,124 of CAWCKM010000049.1, read as the reverse complement.
CTTTCCCCCCATCAACGGCTATGCCAAGGTCAATCATGATATCTCTTGCTGCTACTGCAGCATCATAGAGTCTGGCACCTTCGCCGGGAAGCTTTGCCGCCCACATCCAGTTTCCTGAGCATTTAATATCTTCAAGAGCGCTCACTTTTGCCCAGACAATATTGGTGAGTGCCTCTCCCACACTCATGCGGGCCATTGCCTGAGGGCTTATCAATCCCTTTAGGGGTTGTTCACCAATCGAAAGAGCAGCTCCTGTTAAGCCAAAATGGCTCTGGCTCGTGACAGCCACATTGGACAGAGTTATCTGAAGGGGACCGACACATTGTTGTTGCACAATGAGCCCTGTAACAGACCTGTCAACTTTATTAGTCAGGAATCGCTTTGAACCCACTGAGACAAGGCGGAGAACCCTTTTGAGAGCTTCTTCTACTGTAATACCTACTGGTAATTTCAACGGTTCAAGTTTAGGCTCAATCCGTTCAAGGTGAAAGGTCTTCTGTGGCATTTCACCAAGAACCTTTGATAAGTCAAGGTTTACAGGAGTGCTCCCATCATCTGCGTCATACAGCACAATGAAACCGTCTCCTGTAATAACTCCTATTACAGAACAGGGGACTTTCTCCCTTCTGCAGAAATCAAGGAACATCTCGGCCCTTTCAGCTTTTATGAGGAGCGCATTATTTTCCTGATACTCAGCTCCCCAGATTTCCAGGACCGAGAGAGTCTCATCACCGAGCAAGATATTTCTTACGCTGATCATCGCACCAGCCGGATAGATAATCTCCTTGATTACATTGGAGTTGCCCCCCGCTCCCTGGTCATGAATGCTTATGACAGGATTTTCATCTCCCATCTCAACACAGGCTCTGATAACCCTGTTCACCTTCTGCTCCATCTCTGCATCACCGCGTTGCACTGCGCTGAAGTCAAGTTCAGCAATATTTTCTCCCTGTATCATGCTTGAGGCAGCACCGCCACCAATGCCGATCCTGTAAGCAGGACCTCCAATCTTAACAACAAACATGCCCTTGTAAGGGGCTCCTTTTTCAACAAGCCTGTTGTCTATCTGTCCAATACCACCTGTAAACATTATTGGCTTAACCCATTCTCTCCGCGTACCGTCCGGCAATCGCAAACCAAAAGATCTTGTAAATCCCTGTATAACAGGCTCACCAAATTTGTTTCCATAATCAGAGGCTCCATTGCTTGCCTCTATTTCTATCTGAAGGGGCGTTGCCAGATTTGATGGATATTCAAAAGAAGTGTCTTCCCATGCGAGCGGATATCCGGGTATTCGCAGATTGCCGACACAATATGCTGCTGTACCTGCTACTACCAAGCTCCCCCTGCCTGTTGCATGAACATCCCTTATCCTTCCCCCTGTCCCTGTCTCTGCACCGGGGAATGGCGCAACACCTGTGGGGAAATTGTGGGTTTCTGCTGTGAAGAGAATGTGATAGGTAAGCCTCGCATCCTGGAAGCGAGAAGGTTTGCCAGGATGTTCAGGAATAATTGTCACTATCTCATGCCCGCGGATTGCGCTTGAATTATCCTTGAAAGCAATGATGCTATTGTTTATATTCTTCCTTAATGGTTGCTTGATGATGTCCATCAAAGTATATGGCATCTCTTTGCCATCAATAATCAATCTGCCCTTAAAGAACCAGTGTCTTGAATGTTCGCTGTTTGACTGACCAAGATCAAAACATTCTACATTTGTGGGATTACGTCCTATAGTATGAACAAAGAGGTTGTAATAATACTCTATATCCCAGTCATCAAGACCGAGCCCCATCTCACTGTTAATCTTCCTGAGGGTTTCTTTACCTTCTTCTATCAGCGGCACTATAAAAACTGGTTCCGGTTTTATACCTGTCTCAAAGGTGATGAGCGGTTCAGGGTAGGGACATTCTGTCATTCTGTCATAAATGAGTTCCAGAGGCTGAGTGAAGAGTGACGAGTGACGAGTAGAAATCATGACTAATTGTCTCGCTATTCACTGACGAACTCTTCACTGAATATTAATTTATACCTTCTTGATCGTTCAATACGCTTGATCTTTGTTAATCCACAGGCATGGCAAACTGAGACCGCATTTGTTGACCATGCTGTAGTAAAGTTCATCCGTGGACCAACCTCGACAATATCGCCTGTCATTGCGAGCCGAAGGCGAAGCAATCCGAGTCATAAGATTGCTTCGTCGCTCTACTCCTCGCAATGACATCTTCAGACTGATGAGTCAAAAAACTCTCAGCAGAAAAATTCTCTGGTTCGAATGTCTCTGACAGGAGCCAGCGGAGAATCTCTAATTCTTCTTGTGTGAGAGGTATCTCCTGCATCAATATTAAAGCAGTATTCTGTCTGGATATCATTTATGTCTGGAGATATTGTTTGTTTTACAAGGGAAACTAAATTGTCCTTCTTTTCCAGTGAAAGCGCAGGTTTTCGATAGAAGTGTAATAGCATATTGTAACTAATATATCATAATCAGCAGTAGGCTAAGACCAGCTTACTTCTTGAGGGCTTTATCCTTTACATATAAAAGAAAGCCACGGGGGTTTTTCCAGCACGCTATCCAAATGAATGCTGTGGATCTCTCATAACAACAGGCTTATCCAGTTTTCTTAAGTCAGCCTTGACTTTTGGATGATACGCATCCTTATAAGACATCCCTGAATGTCTCCTCTCTTGTCAGAGGCTTAACTTTTTTTGTTTTGATATCCCTTGCTCGTTTGGCAATCTCCAGGGATTCACCCGATAATAAGAGAAGCAACATTTCCTTGTCTGCCTTTTTTAACTTTCTTATAGAATTGGCGATGTCCTCAACCTTTAATTCAACCATTACTCCAACACTCATATTTTGCCTCCTTTCATCCGTCCCGTTCTCTTCCCTTCATTGGTTGGTTTCCTGATGGAGCAACCTGTCAATCCAATATCGCGGCTCTCGATGCAGATGCGCAACTGCTATGATAACAATTGTATCGGAATCAACACCGTAGATAATTCCATAGGGAAACCGCGTAAGCAAGCACCGCCGAAGATCAGGTTCTATCTCCACACATGAGAATGGATATGCTGCGATTCTTCTGATGGTGCGGTCCAGATCGTCAAGAAAACGTGTCCCCAGCCCTTTCGATTGCGAATCATACCATGATAACAGCATCGTCAATTTCATTTTGTGCGAGTTTTGAAATCCGGATGTTCATTTGTTCCTGTATTTGCTCCATCACCTGATCATAAGGTACCGTTTCCAGTTTGCCGGACTTATAAGCCTTCCAGCGTTTTCGAGCCTCTTCAGCCCATATGCGGTCAATCCTGGGGTCCGGCCTGTCTAGTGTCATAAGGATTGAATCAACAAGCTCCAGCTTTTCGACATCTGACAATGATTCAATATTTTCTTTCAGCTTCTTTTTGATCGTCGCCATAATCTTTCTCCCTTCATATGTTTTTTTATTTTTCCAGAAATCTGTTTACAAAAATTCTATGAAATTTATTTTTAAACGTGATTGATGCAGGCCGTTGAAACATGAAATCTTCCGGGAACCGTTTACGATGTTTCTTTTAACCGCCTGTATCAAAACCTTTGGCTCAACGCCATAAAGTTGAGCGAGATCTGAACTCAGCATCACTTTCTCTCCACGAATCAAATAGATTTTCCTTTCAATCACTCCCACCGGTACAAGAGTCTTCATATATGTCTCCGATCTGGAATCACAATTTGTGATGCCAAACTTATCTCAATAATCCTCTATCCTTAAAACTAAAATATCCGTTTTTGGTGATAATAATATGGTCTAAAACTTCAATCCCTAAAATTTTACCGGCTTCTATAAGTCTTTTTGTCATAGTTAAATCATCCTCCGAAGGTTCAGGATCGCCAGAGGGATGATTGTGAGCCAATACGACTGAGATAGGCATTATGCAGTTATAGCATCCTTAAATACTTCTCGCGGATGCGCTAGGCTTGCATTCAGCGAGCCGATAGATACAGTAGAGATGCCAATGATTTTATTGCGTGCATTAAGAAGAATAAGTGATTGAATCCATCAGGTTTACAGAAAACCTTGCCGCCAAGGTGATGAAGGGTTTTTGCCCCATCGAGTTCAACTCTTAGATAATCATCAAATATCCCTTCTTTCACTGATGCAGCGACTACTTCTCCTATAAAGATTGTGTGATCACCGGCCTCGTGAATAGAATGGAGTTTGCATTCAATATTTCCCAGGCATTCCTCAATAAGAGGCGCTTTAACATTTTGTGCTTTCAGGGATGTAAGTTTGCAGACATCGAATTTGTCTATATCTCTTCCCGATTGTGTACCACAACATAAAACTTCCTTCATCATTCCTATATGAGGTATGTTAATAACAAACTCCCGGCTCTTTGATATCATCTCATGGGTAAATCTTTCATGGCCTATGGAAATAGCTACGAGTACCGGCTTGAAACTGACAGGCATTTGCCATGCAGCAGTCATAATATTGGTTTTTTCTCCGAGTCTGGATGTTATGAGCACGGTCGGACCATGATTGATTAACCGATATGCATTTATTATTGGTATGTCCTTAAAATGATCTTTCATTGTGACACTCCAAAGACTCTCCTAAAAATATAGTCTACATGTTTCAAATAATATCCGAGGTCAAAAATCTCACTGATCTCTTGAGCTGTTAAATACTTTTTTACCTCTTTATCCTTTAATAATATCTTCTTGAACTCAGTCCCTTCTTTCCAGCTCTTCATCGCATCCGCTTGCACAATACTATATGCCTGTTCCCGGTCAAGGCCCTTGTCCAAGAGGGCAAGCATGACACGCTGGGATGTAAAAAGGCCATAGCTTCTGCCCATGTTCTCTTTCATTCTCTTTGGATATACATGGAGTCCATCAAGGATCCCCTTGAGTCTGTCAAGCATGTAATCAACAAGTATTGTGCTATCAGGAATTATTACACGCTCAACCGAAGAATGCGAGATGTCCCTCTCATGCCATAGAGCAACGTTTTCGATGGCCGCCAGTGCATTGGTTCGCACAAGCCTTGCAAGGCCGGAGAGGTTTTCACACCCAACAGGATTTCGTTTGTGGGGCATCGCAGATGAGCCCTTCTGTCCAGCCATAAAGGGTTCTTCCACCTCGAGGACTTCAGACCTCTGGAGGTGTCTTATCTCTGTGGCTATTTTTTCTACAGAAGCTGCGATGAGAGCAAGAGTTGTGAGATACTCTGCATGCCTGTCCCTCTGGACTACCTGTGTTGCAACAGGTTCCGGTCTGAGCCCAAGTTTTTTGCAGACTTTTTCTTCAATAATGGGGGGGATATTCGAGAATGTACCAACAGCGCCGGAAAGCTTCCCCACGCTTATTACTTCTTTTGCCCTCTTCATCCTTCCGAGGTTTCTTGTCATGTCTTCAAACCAGAGAGCAAACTTGAGACCAAATGTCATGGGTTCTGCATGAACACCATGACTTCTTCCCATCATTGGCGTATCTTTATATTTGTGTGCCTGCTTTTTAAGAACATCCATCAGTTCACGGATGTCTTTCATTATTAAATCTGAAGCATCCCTCATAAGGAGGGCAAGTGCTGTGTCGAGAATATCTGAAGAGGTCAATCCTTTGTGAATAAACCTTGCCTCGGGACCAAGGCTCTGGGCAACCGAAGTGAGGAATGCAATAACATCATGTTTAACAACTTTTTCTATCTCATCAATCCGTTTGACATCGAATTGTGCCCTTTTCTTTATTTCCCTCAGGTCATCCTTTGGTATTTCGCCAAGCTCTGCCCATGCCTCGCAAACTGCAATTTCCACATCCAGCCATTTCTGATATTTTGCCTCGATATCCCAAAGTCTTCCCATCTCATGACGTGTATACCTTGGTATCATCTCCTCCTCCTTTTTGATCTCTTCCTTTTTAGCATTTTCACAATCTCCGTGGAAAAGAATCAAATCTCTTTCAGTAACTCAGCAACCACCATTTGGCAATTCTCTGCAGCCAGACTTACATTCCATTTCCCCCTGTCTCTTTCTCCAACTATGTTGCTGATACCTCTTATCTCGACCATGGGTACTCCACAGGCGGCACATACATGTGCTACTGCAGCACCTTCCATATTTTCACAAATAGCATGAAATCTCCTCTCAAGTTCTTCCGCCCTCTTCAATGGTTCCTGTACACGTTGAGAGGGTAAGAAAAGGGCCTGATTCTACTGTTACGCGTGATGCGCGAAGCGTGGTGCGTGCAATACGAACAGCCATTTTGGAAAGTTTTTTATCAAGCATGAATTCATTGAAATACCTTTTTCTGCCTTTGATCAAAAAAGGTATCCCAATCGTTTCCGCTGAATGGAACCCGTCTTCGAGGAAAACCCCCTCATCTCCATACATTTCCTTTTCTGCAATAGAGATATCTCCTTGTTTTAGACCTGACGAAGGATAAGCACCACCAATGCCGAGATGAATAATCATACCCGGGGAATATTTTTCAATCAGGAAAAACGTCCCCCGAGAGGCATTTGTTTTCCCGATTCCTGAGACAATATAGACCACCGATTTATCATGTATTGTGCCCTCATGAATGGTTAACCCACAATAGACCCTTTTGTGGATATTTGCAAGACTTCTCAGGATTATCTTGCCTTCAACAGAAACAGATGAAATTAAACCAATACGTGACGCCAACGTTAATGGTGTCCTCCTTCATTCATTGTGGTCAACCAAACCGTTTTGTAGTAGAGATATTATAATAAAAAACCATTGATGTGATATCCGATATGGTTTGTTTGACAAAGTTTCATATTTCCTTTATGTTTAATGACCATTTAGTAATGGAGAGATCGTTTTGAGGCTCCCGGAATGGATAAAGGTGAAAGGCTTTAATGGCATTCACGATACGAAACGCATACTCAGGCATCATAAAGTCACGACAGTATGTGAAGAGGCAAGATGTCCGAATATTGGCAAATGCTATGCAAAGCCAACCGCAACTTTTATGATCCTCGGTTCGAAATGCACAAGGAACTGTGGATTCTGTTCAGTAGCATCTTCAAGGCCTGAACCTCCTGACCCTGAAGAACCTGTAAGAGTCGCACAGGCAGCAAAGGAAATGGGGTTGAAATATGTAGTTATTACCTCTGTAACAAGGGATGACCTTCCTGACGGAGGAGCAGGACATTTTGCGAGCACTGTCCACGCTATCAGGAACAAACTACCTGATGCTAAAATTGAGGTTCTCACCCCTGATTTTAGAGGTAATATAGGGGCTTTGATGGTTGTGCTCAGTTCCCGCCGGATATCTCTCGGTCACAATGTTGAGACTGTCCCGAGGCTCTATCCATGTAGTACAGTTCACAGGCAGATTACACTCGTTCCCTTCGTGTGTTGAAATACGTTAAGGAGATTGATGCCTGATATGCATACAAAGTCAGGACTTATGCTCGGTCTCGGAGAGACACTCGACGAGGTTATAGATGTCCTGAAGGACCTCTGTAATGCAGGGTGCGATTCGGTTACTATTGGACAGTATCTAAGACCTTCAAAAAAGAATCTGCCTGTTGTCGAATATATATCACCCGATATTTTTGAGAGACTTCGGAACAGAGCCCTTGATATGGGTTTTAAGCATGTTGCCTCATCTCCCCTTGTAAGGAGCTCACTGGATGCTGAGGAGATGTATAATGAAGATGAACAGTAGCGTCTAGGAACTATATTCTAAACAACAGAAGGATACAAACATGTATGAATTTAACAGAATTCAGAGACTTCCACCGTATGTGTTCAGTATTGTAAATTCCCTCAAGATTGAGGCAAGACGCAAGGGAATGGATATTATTGATCTCGGCATGGGGAATCCTGACGGTGCTCCGCCAAAACACATTGTGGATAAACTCGTCGAGGCTGCACGGAACCCCAAGAACCACAGATATTCTGCCTCCAAAGGCATTACCCAGTTAAGAAATGCAATTTGTGAATGGTATTTGAGACGCTATGATGTCATCCTTGACTCTGAGCTAGAAGCAGTTGTGACAATAGGGTCGAAAGAGGGTCTGTCTCACCTTGTTCTTGCAACCATAGGTCCCGGCGATGTAGTTTTGACGCCTACACCTGCTTATCCTATCCATCCGTACAGCGTCATTATAGCAGGCGGCGAGGTGAGGAGTATTCCCATAGGGCTTGGGATAGACTTTTTCGCAGAGATGGAAAAGGCATATAAGTCATCATGGCCAAGGCCGAAGATGCTGATCATCAATTTCCCTCATAATCCGACAACCATGGTTGTGAATGGCCTTGATTTTTTTAAAAAGGTGGTAGAATTTGCAAAGGAGAACAATTTAGTTGTTCTTCATGACCTGGCATATGCAGACCTCTGCTTTGATGGATATAAGGCACCGAGTTTTCTCCAGGTTCCAGGCGCAAAGGATGTAGGAGTCGAGTTCTTCTCGATGACAAAGAGTTACTCCATGGCAGGATGGAGAGTTGGATTCTGTGTTGGAAACCGAGCAGGTCGTGGGAGCATTGACTAAAATAAAGAGCTATCTTGATTATGGTATGTTTCAGGCAATACAGATAGCAAGTATTGTTGCATTACGAGGTCCCCAGGATTGTGTCGAGGAAATACGGAAGACCTACGAGTCAAGGCGCAATGCACTGATAAAGGGCCTCCATCAGGCTGGCTGGAATGTACCACCTCCCAAGGCAACCATGTTTGTATGGGCAGAGATTCCGGAACAGTTCAAGAAAATGGGTTCTCTGGAGTTTTGCAAATTACTTATTCAAGAAGGAGGCGTAGCTGTATCGCCTGGAATCGGTTTTGGAGAAGGGGGAGATACATATGTCAGATTTGCCCTCGTAGAAAATGAGCAGAGGATAAAACAAGCTATGAAGGGAATTAAAAAGGTATTGAATAGATGATCAATGTCGGTATAATCGGGTTTGGAACCGTAGGTACCGGTGACCGTAAGAATTCTCCTTAAAAATAGAGATATCCTCAAAGAGAGGATCGGTTTTGAAATAAATCTGAAGAAGATTGCTGACCTCGATATTACTCGTGACAGGGGCATAAGCATTTCCCCGGATATTCTGACTACAAATGCAGATGATATCCTAAATGACCCTCACATTGATATTGTAGTAGAACTCATCGGTGGTATCAGACCTGCAAAGGACTTCATACTTAAGGCAATACAGAATCACAAGCATGTGGTTACAGCAAACAAGGCCCTCCTTGCAACTGCCGGGAATGAAATATTCAATGCTGCTCTCGAAGCCGGAGTTGAAATAGGGTTTGAGGCATCTGTCGCAGGTGGCATCCCTATTATAAAGATCATAAGGGAAAGTCTCGTGGCCAACAGGATAAAGGCTATCTACGGTATTATAAACGGTACTTCAAATTACATACTCACCAAGATGACAGAGGAACATGTCGAGTTTTCAGAAGCATTAAAAGAGGCACAGAGCCTCGGTTATGCAGAAGCTGACCCAACGTTGGATGTCGAAGGCATAGATTCTGCTCATAAACTTGCCATCCTCGCTGCTCTCTCCTATGGTATTCCCATTTCTTTTGACAGAATTTACAGTGAAGGCATTTCCGGGGTATCTCCACAAGACATAGAGTTCGCATCTGAATTCGGCTACAAGGTAAAACTCCTTGCCATTGCGAAAGAGACAGACAACGCCATAGAACTTAGGGTCCATCCAACGATGATTCCAAAAGAATACCTCATCTCAAAAGTGGATGGCCCCTTTAATGCGGTATATGTCGAGGGAGATGCTACAGGTTCTACATTATATTACGGCAGAGGTGCCGGAGATATGCCTACAGGAAGTGCTGTTGTGAGTGATATTGTTGATATAGCGAGAAACATCAGAAAGAACGCCATAGGAAGAATGCCGATAATGACAAGAACTCTGAGAGATTTCAGGATAAAAAAGATGGATGATGTGGTATCTAAATACTATTTCAGGTTTTTTGCCCTTGACAAGCCTGGCGTCCTTTCGAAGATTTCAGGAATCCTTGGCAATTACAATATTAGCATTGCCTCAGTCATACAGAAAGGGAGAAGAGTTGGTAAGGCTGTCCCGTTAGTTGTCCTTACTCACGAAGCGAAAGAAAAAGATGTTAGGCAGGCCCTTCATGAAATAGATCAGCTCTCTGTTGTCATGGATAAAACCATCTTCATGAGGGTCGAAGGAAAAGAAAGTTCATAACGCAGTTTTTCGGTTAACCCATGGGGAGTATATCTATGCCCCCAGCTATTACAGGTGGGCAAGGAGGAAGCATGAAGAAAAAACTAAGGTTGACCTTTCCACAACATCTCATTAAAGAACCCGTCATTTTTACGATGGCAAAGAAATATGATGTAATGCCTAATATCAGGATGGCAAGGGTCACAGAGACCGTTGGCGAGATGGTCCTTGAGCTTGAAGGAAAAATGGAGAATCTCGAAAAAGGCATCCAGTCCCTCAGAGAGCAAGGGGTTATTGTAGAGCTTATAGAGGGAAACATCAAAAAGTAACAGAAGAGGCTGTGGAAAAAACACTGGAGGGTATCTTGTGAAGTATGTCGTTATCATTGGTGATGGTATGGCTGACAGACCCATCAAGGAACTGAATGGAAAAACGCCTCTCCAGCAGGCTTTCACTCCTCATATGGACAGACTTGCAAGAGAAGGAATTATTGGTAAGGTCAGGACCATTCCCCAGGGTCTTTATCCTGGTTCAGACGTTGCGAATCTGAGCATTCTCGGTTATAACCCTTTGGAGTTTTATACGGGAAGGGCCCCTCTTGAAGCAGCCAGTATTGGAATACAACTGCATGCAGATGATGTCCCTTTCAGGTGCAACCTGGTTACTCTCAAATACGATCAATACAGGAAAACGGCAGTAATGGATGATTACAGCAGTGGACACATAACAACGGAGGAGGCAAAAGAACTTATTCAGGAGATTGACACACAACTCGGCACAGTGGATATCCATTTCTATCCGGGAGTGAGTTACAGACATCTCATGGTCTGGTCTCGCGGGCCGGCGGATATTGAATGCATTCCCCCCCATGATATCCTCGGTAAGGAGATAACAGATTACCTGCCTGTCGGAAACGGAGAGGATGTCGTGAAAAAGATGATGCTCAGATCAACAGGAATCCTGGAAAGACATCCTGTAAACACGGAAAGGATAAAACGAGGGGAGAAACCTGCTAATAGCATCTGGTTATGGGGACAGGGCAAGAAACCGATGCTGCCTGCCTTCAAACAGAAATACTTTGTCGATGGTGCTCTCGTCTCTGCAGTTGACCTTACACGAGGCATAGGCATTTCTATTGGATTTGAAATACTCCAGGTTCCTGGTATTACGGGCTATTTGGATACAAACTACATCGGGAAGGCAGAGGAATCTCTGCGTGCACTCAATCGTATTGACTTTGTCTATATCCATGTTGAGGCTCCAGATGAAGCAGGGCACTCCGGCAATTACAGAGACAAAATAAAAGCTATCGAGGATTTTGATGCTCTTGTTGTGGGGACTGTTCTCAGAGGTTTGGAAGAGTTCAGGGAATACCGGGTCCTTATTATGCCTGACCACGCAACGCCCATCGCGATCAGGACACATACAGATGAACCGATCCCCTTTGTCATATTTGACAGCAGACTCAGGATAAACAACGGTGAGGCTTCCTTTGATGAAAAACTTATCGAGAGAGATGGTATCATGAATTTCGAAGAAGGCTACAAATTGATGGATTATTTTATGAAGGGGTAAAGAAAGCAACCGTACAACCTCTTTTTATTGGTTTTTTCTTAAATTCATAAATTGCCACTTGACAACACTTCTTTTTTTACTGTATCTTTTTAATTCTAATATTAAAGATTTTTGAAGGGAGGTAGAGAATTGTATGCTTTAGGTACCCATCTTCTTATTGAATTGCGGGATTGCAATCCCGAGATTTTGAAGAGCCTTGAGAAAGTAAGAAAAATTCTTGTCTCTGCAGCAAAAGAAGCCAAGGCAACAATAATTAATAACTCCTTCCACGAATTTAATCCCTTTGGTATAAGTGGTGTTGTAGTTATTGCCGAATCCCATCTCACGATTCATACATGGCCCGAGTATGGTTATGCAGCTGTGGACATCTTTACCTGTGGTGACATCATCAAACCTGAACGTGCCGTCTCATACCTTGTCAAAAAATTTGACTGCAAAAATCCTTCTATTGTTGAGATGAAGAGGGGAATACTCTCTCACAAAAATGAAAAACTACCACACAAGGTATGCACTGCTTCAGACGGTCCTTACGAGAATACCGAAGTCTACCACACCACTACCAGTTAGATTTCCGGATACTGTCCCTTAATCTTCTCTGTTTGCAAGGACTGCAATACCGGGTAATTCTTTTCCTTCAAGGAGCTGCAGTGTTGCTCCACCACCTGTCGAGATAAAGGATATTGCATCAGAAACTCCTGCCCTGTGTACGGCAAGGTCTGTATCGCCTCCCCCAACGATCGTAAGGGCAAATGCATCTGCAACAGCATGAGCAACGGCAAAGGTACCCCTCGAGAAGGCATCAATTTCGAACATGCCCATCGGCCCATTCCAGAGAATAGTCTTCGCATCATGTAATGCTTCTGAAAAGAGCTTGACTGTTGCAGGTCCGATATCGAGAGCAGCCCACCCCTTCGGTATCTCAAGAGTTGGGATAATTTTTGTTTCTCCACCCGACTCTCTGTCCTGAGCTATCACACAATCCACAGGAAGATAAAACTTTATTCCCATACCTTTCAGTTTTCTTCTTATCCTCTGAGCTGTCTCAAGCATATCCTCTTCGACAAGGGATCTCCCTACCTCGTAACCCATTGCTTTTATAAAAGTAAATGCCATGCCACCACCGATGAGAACTTTGTCAACCTTGTTAACGAGATTCTCAAGAACGTTTATCTTTCCTGAAACTTTTGCTCCACCGAGAATTGCAACAAAGGGCCTCACCGGATTCTCTATCGCGCCCCCCAGATACTCGACCTCTTTCTTTAAAAGAAATCCGGCTGCTGCGCGGAGGAATTTTGGTACTCCTACAATCGATGCATGAGCCCTGTGGGCTGTCCCAAAGGCATCATTAATGTAAACATCGGCAAGAGATGCCAGGGCACGGGCAAACTCCTCGTCATTTTTTTCCTCCCCGGGGTGGTATCTGAGATTTTCAAGGAGAAGGACATCTCCATCCTTCATCTTCGCAACAAGACTTTCTACCTGGCTGCCAACGCAATCTGATGCAAAGAGAACCTCTTTACTGAGAAGCCTCTGAAGCCTTTTTGCCAAAGGTGCAAGGCTGTACCTTGGATCTCTTTTCCCTTTCGGTCGTCCGAGGTGTGAAGAGATAATAACTCTTGCACCTTCATCAATGGCATAATTTATTGTGGGAAGGGTTGATCTTATCCTTCTGTCATCAGTGACCATCAAATTATCATCGAGGGGAACATTGAAATCTGCCCTGATGAATACCCTCTTTCCTTTCAGGTCAATGTCTTCGATTGTAAGCTTGTTAAATATATCCTTAATAGGAACAGATTCTGCTGCATTTTTCCTTGCCACCTTTATGCCCTCTTGTTTAAATACAGTATCAAGTCTCTCAGGCGTGAGCTATAACCCCATTCATTGTCATACCATGCAAGCACCTTTACCATCTTGCCTTCGAGAACCATTGTCAGCTTTGCATCTACAATAGCTGAATGGTCATTGCCATTGAAATCAATAGAAACAAGCGGGTCCTCAGAATATTGCAAGATCCCTTTTAAGGGTCCCTCGGCTGCCCTTTTCAGAACAGTATTCACTTCCTCTGCCGTAACATCCCTTGATACTTCAGCAACAAGGTCTACAACAGAAACATTAGGGGTAGGGACTCTCATTGACAAGGCCATTGAGCTTACCCTTGAGATCCGGCAACACAAGCCCGACAGCCTTTGCTGCCCCTGTTGTCGTAGGAATCATACTCATTGCAGCAGCCCTTGCCCTTCTCAGGTCCTTATGGGGAAGGTCAAGTATCCTCTGGTCATTTGTATAGGAGTGGATAGTGGTCATGAGACCTTTGTTTATCTTGAACTCGTTGTGTATAACTTTTGCGACCGGCGCAAGACAGTTGGTAGTGCATGATGCATTCGAAATGACCTTATGCTTTCCGGGGTCTAATGTTTCTTCATTGACACCCATACAGATGGTTATGTCCGGTTCCTTGGCAGGTGCTGAGATTATTACCCACTTTGCGCCAGCATCAATGTGTTTTGATGCTGATGGCTTGTCTGTAAACCTGCCTGTTGATTCGATAACAACATCAACACCGAGGTCCTTCCACGGAAGCTTTTCAGGCTCTGTTAATGCAAGAATCTTGATCTCTGCTCCGTCAACGTTTATGTTCCCATCGCCTGCTTTTACCTCTGCTTTAAAAATACCGTGCACTGAGTCATATTTAAGAAGATGGGCAAGAGTCTTTGCATCTGTAAGATCATTAATCGCCACGACAGTAAATTCATTATTCCCTTTGCTTGCCCTCAAAAAGGCTCTTCCTATTCTTCCGAAACCATTTATTGCAACACGCATTGCCATAAGACCTCCTGTAAAAGTATTTGTTATTAAACTAACCTGTCAGAGAACACCTGTTTCAAATATATTTATCACAACCCCTGTCAGAAGCTTCGGGTAGAAGTATGTCGATTTCGGAGGCATTCGTACAGATGTAAAAGCAGCCTTTTCGACATCCTCGACCTTCGTGGGATTCAAGAAAAAGGCTGCGCGGTATTTTCCGCTTCTGACTTTATCGAGGGCCTTTGTTGCATCCATTTCATAATCGATGTTCCCCCCCTCAAGCGCCTTTTTCAGTATGAGCTCATGCAGAATGATCACTTCCACTTCTCTCAGGGCAGGATGAATTCCGGTCAGATGGTTCCCTTTAAACCGGAGCAGGTACCACAGGTCGTCATGGTTCTGAAAAAAACCAAAAACATGCCTTTTGCCTGACAGGCTCTCTACAATATCAAAACCTTCCTGAACAGGCTCGATATCAAAATATGCAGAGAGACGCCCGTCCATGTTCTCCGGAATTTCCTTCAACAGTCTATGAGTGGGCAGAATGGTTATACCACGATCCGACATATTTGCGAGAAACATGAGCACATAATCAAAAGGCTCGCTGCCAGGAGGAGTTTGTTGTTTGCCCCTCATCTCCTTCTGAAATTCAATAGATGTCTCATACCTGTGGTGTCCGTCAGCAATGAAAATATCTTTATCCCTCATCTCCTCCTTTATAGCATCTACTTCTTCCCTTCCATCGATCTGCCAGATTTTGTGAGTCGCTCCCGCAGCATCCACTGCTTCAAGATAGGGTTTTGTCTGAGTGACCTGAGAAAGGATTGCAGATACCTTCTCATCCGAACTCTTATACAGTGAAAATATGGGACTTGTATTTGCCCTGCATGTTCTGAGGAGGTTCAATCTGTCCTGCTTTGGCTTTGAATAGGTAGCCTCATGGGGATGGATCTTCCCCTTCCCCAGTTCTTCGAGTTTCACCAGTCCGAGAAATCCGGTGAGCCTCTTTTCTTCACCACCTGAGGAATAAATCATCTCATAAGCGTAGAATGAGGGTTTTTCGCTCATGAGCATTATTTCCTGTTCTATCCACTCGTTAAGATATTGTTTTGCCCTCGTATATTTGTTGTCTGTTTCATTGTCTCCGGGTTGTTCCTTTCCGAAATCTATCCTGACGATATTATAAGGACTTTTTTGATATAACTCCTCCTGATATTCAGGCGTTATGAGGTCGTAAGGAGGAGCCAGAACATCCTCGGAAGAGACTTTAGATACGTTATAAAGGATTCCCCTGAAAGGTATAATTTCAGCCATTGTAAAAAATCCGGTGAAAAGGATTTGATATCTTATCACGTCTACCGACTAAATTCAAACCAACCTGAAAAAGCAATAAATAGATGCGTCGCATATGCTGAACTGCACATGCCTTGACTTTAGTCCGCACGGGAAATTATAATTCTTAGCTGATATGGGAACATATACGACATACCATCCTCATAAAATCAGGCGCAAAAGGACGCACGGTTTTCTGGAGAAAATGAGTTCTCCGGGAGGGCGAAGGGTTCTCAAGAGGAGAAGGAACAAAAATCGAAAAAAGCTTACCGTGTAAAGCTCAAAGATTTTTGAGTCCCTTGACCAAAACAGATTTCAAGGCGGTCATCAAGAAAGAAGGGTACCTTTTCTTCAAAATACCAAGTCTTTTACCTAAGGCTATCAGAACTTCCTTTTAATCGCCTGCGGCTGAAGTTGTTGTATGATATATGCTATTAATCTCTTTGGGTGTATTTTTGTCATGCCGGCTTGTCCGGCATCCTTCTTCTAAAGAAAGATTCCCGACAAGCGGGAATGACGGACAAACATCGGAACAGAGTTAGCTATAGTTTTACCCGAGTTCATAACAGTTAGGGGCACTGAATTTTAAAACGTTTTCCTGAATAATGAAACAGTTTCTCATAACATTGATACGATTGTATCGGTTTATAATTTCCCCTGTATACCCTCCAAGCTGCAGGTTTATCCCGACTTGTTCTGAATATGCCATTGAAGCCATAGAAAAGCACGGCACGATGAGAGGGATCTATTTATCTTTAAGGAGGTTACTGCGGTGTCATCCCTTCCATCCCGGCGGGTATGACCCTGTGAAGCGCTAATGGAAAAGCGGGCACTTATTGCGGTTGCAATTTCATTTGTTATCCTCTTCCTGTATCAGTACTTTTTTATAAAACCTGAGCCCCAGCAAACGCAGAAAAAAACAGAAGTCGTAAAGAAAGAGGAGACTGTCCCTGTAAAACCCCTGGAACTTCCTGTATCTCCCAAGGCTACTGCAGAAGAAAAAGAGATAAAGGTCGATACTGAATTCTATTCAGCAGTATTTACAACAAGAGGTGGAACTCTCAAGCACTTATGAGATCAAGAAATACAAGGATAAAGAGGGGAAAAATGTGGTGCTCCTTAAGAGTCAGGGGCTGGAACCTCCTCTCAGCATAGGTTCAACAGATAATTTTAATCTCTCAGATGCCAACTTTCAAACCTCCGGACAGGATATTACACTGAACAAAGACAAGGTTTCAGATTCCCTCATCTTCGAATATGCAGATGCTGAATTATCTGTCAGAAGGACATATACCTTCTACAGTAATGATTACCGGATTAATGTCAAAGATGAAGTCTCCGGTCTTCCTGACTACTGGATAACGATTGGAAACGATTTTGGTATTCATGACAGAAAAGATAGTTCTTCCCATATAGGACCTGTTCTTCTCACAGGGACTAAGAGAGTCGAGCCTAAACTGAAGGAAGCTGAAAGCTACCGAGACGATCTGAAGTGGATAGCCCAGGAAGACAAATATTTCTTCGCCTCCCTTGTCCCTCTCACGCCTATGGAAGAGGCAAGGGCATGGAAAAAGAATGATATTCCTCTCATTGCATTTAAGGGCAAACCTGCTACCAACAGTTTTATCCTCTATGCAGGGCCAAAGGAATATGACAGGTTGAAAGCCCTCCATGTGGGACTCGAACACATTGTCGATTTCGGTTTCTTCTCGGTTTTAGCAGTGCCTCTTTTCTGGACACTAAAGCTTTTTTATAACGTTCTCGGCAACTATGGATGGGCAATCGTCCTTCTCACAATAATAATCCGCATCCCATTCATACCCCTCGTAAACAAAAGTCAGAAGTCAATGAAAAAAATGCAGGAGTTGCAACCGAAGATGGCAGAGGTGAGGGAAAAATTTAAGAAAGACCCGCAGAGGATGCAGAGGGAAATGATGGATCTCTACAAAAAATATAAGGTCAACCCTCTGGGTGGCTGTCTTCCCATGCTTCTCCAGATACCTGTATTCTTTGCACTCTATAAAATATTGATGATCGCTATAGAGCTGAGGGGAGCACCCTTTATGCTCTGGTTAAAAGATCTGTCCGCGCCTGATACACTCTTTGGGCACATTCCATCATGGTTTCCCTTAATTGGAGGCTTCGCTGTAGGCCCTTTACCCATACTCATGGGTGCCACCATGATAATCCAGCAGAAGATGACACCTACCTCCATGGACCCCGCTCAGAACAGAATCATGATGTTTATGCCAATTATATTCACATTCCTGTTCCTGAACTTCGCAACTGGTCTTGTCCTCTACTGGCTCATGAACAACATCTTCAGCATCGCCCAGCAGCTTTACGTGAACAGAAAATTAAAGACCGAGTCTTAATCTCTCCATCTAATCGCCAATATATTTTGGGTATACTAATCAGAAGGATTCGAGGGTATCAAGGATTTGGGGCTAAAGGGTTTAGCTCGAATCCTTGGCGACTTGACCCCTTGAACCCTGCTATTGACTCCTTGTTAGGTGAGGATTCCGTAATGTTTAATAATGATGACACCATCTCAGCTATAGCTACTCCCTTGGGTGAAGGCGGCATTGGTATTGTCAGACTGAGCGGGAAAGAGTCTATAGAGATTGCAGAAAAAATCTTTACTTCCCCCAAAAAAAGATTTCTCAGGGATGTAGCCTCATACAAACTTGTTTATGGACATATACAAGATCCCTCAACAGGTGAAACAGTTGATGAAGTACTTGTTGCTGTTATGCGCTCCCCTCATTCGTACACCCGCGAGGACATTGTTGAGATTAACTGCCACTCAGGTATGGTCACGCTGAGAAGGATTCTCGAATTGGCCCTCAGGGGAGGTGCAAGACTCGCAGATCCAGGAGAGTTTACGAAAAGGGCATTTATCAATGGAAGAGTAGACCTCTCCCAGGCAGAGGCAGTGCTTGACCTTATACGAGCAAAGACTGATGAAAGCAGAAGGATTGCGATGGAGCAACTTCAGGGCGGTCTCTCTGAAAAGATAACCGCCCTGAGAGATAAGCTTAAAGACCTCTACGCCCATGTAGAGGCATACATAGATTTTCCTGAAGACGAAATAGAGATAGCCTCAAAAGATGAAATAGTAAAGTCAATAGAAGAGATCATGAAAGAACTCCAGAAACTCCTCAAGACCTATGATGAAGCAAAATTCTTCAGGGAGGGGCTTTCAACAGCAATTGTTGGAAGACCAAACGTAGGAAAATCATCCCTTCTGAATGCACTCCTTCAAAAAGACAGGGCTATCGTGACACCAATGCCAGGGACTACAAGGGATGTGATTGAAGAGTATCTGAATATAAACGGCCTCCCTTTGAGAATCATGGATACGGCAGGGATACGAGACGTGCAGAATGTTGCCGAGAAGAGGGAGTAAAAAGAAGTCTTCAGAGTATTGAAAACGCTGATTTTGTGATCGCTGTTTTTGATAGCAGCGAACCTTTTCAAGATGAGGACTTCGAGGTCATAGAAAAAATAAAGGGTAAACCATTAATTATTGTTGTAATGAATAAGTGTGACCTTCCTTCTGTATCTGATAAATCCGTTATTGCCTCAAGATTTTCGCCTCGCGACGTGTTTATCCTTGATATCTCTGCCCTCTGCGGTGCCGGGCTTGAAGAACTGAAGGACCTGATTTTCAGCTCCTCTCTGAAAGAGTGGAAAGAAGAAAAGGAAGGGGTTCTCGTTACAAATCTGAGGCATAAGATTGCGATAGAGAATGCTGCAACATCACTTGGAAGGGCTCTGTCTTGTTTTGAAAAAAATAAACCGCTTGAAATAGTAGCCCTGGAGCTTAGAGATTCCCTTGATAGGCTCGGCGAAATAGTCGGAGCAGTTACAACAGATGATATACTCGACAGCATATTCCAGAACTTCTGTATCGGGAAATAGATATGGCCGTTGCACTGTAAATTGGAATTTTAATTTCCTTGATACCTTATAAACGATAACTGATTTAGTATACGAATTCAGAGTAACAAATACGGTAAAATTGTAGTCTCAGATTTTTAAAACTACTAACCGTACCTTGTTACTCTTAACTGAATTTATGCCGGTGTGGTGGAATTGGCAGACGCGCCGGACTCAAAATTGTTTTTGGCTCATTTTATCTGGTTGGCTTCTGGCTTGGGTTTTGACCTAAGTTACTGATTATAAAGACTAATCGCATGTTCTGTTCTTTCCAGCATTTTCGGTATATTATGTAAAATTAGTATGCCTTCTGCTACAATTTTGCTACATTTTTTCTACGGTAAGAAATGGCAAGTTCTTCCTGAACTACACGCTTAACAAAAAAGTAAAAATGTGTAGATGAAAACCGGAATCTGTCGCGGGGATATTCAAAACAGGTATGTCTTCAGTTAGATATCTTTATAACTCATTGGAATAATTAGATATCTTATAACTCATTGAAAATATGAACAAATTTGCCTATTGATTTATCCAACATAATCCTGTACCTTTTAATTAAAGTCCTACGTACTTGACTTCCAAGACAGAAGAAGGGAAGGAATTTCAATGGCTATATCTAACACATTCCAAGACAAAGATTATTATGAAAGGTGTATCCTTGGTAAAAAAGAGATACAAAAAAAGTTAGAAGATTATCGATTGACGATAAATGAAGTGAGAATAGTATTCGCTAAAGAGTACAAGAGCCATGAGAAAAGGATTTAAAATATATGCGAGAAGACGAGTTAATAGTTTATCGTACAAATGAAAACAATGGCTTTAGATTTGATTTTGATTACTTTTATCATCAAAGTAAAGTTAACACAAATTGGGGCAATCCTGTAGCTGACATAGACAATAAAATACATTTCTTAAACCAATTCCATTGTCGCCTTCCTTATGCAATAGCTGACGACCTTCTACCTGTATTGGAGAATGTATCTCCTCTTTTTGCCGAGGTTCAAGGTGTTGAGATTCAGGACTCCAATGAGACAGGGGTAATTTATCCGGTTATTCAGAGATATTTGAAAGACTGAGGGGTAGTGTAAGAAATTTTCAAGAAACCGCTACGAGCAAGTTCATGCATATGACTTGCCCAAACTTGTTTGCCATGGCTGATAGTGTAATAGGCGGGTACATGCAGCGTAACAACATTATTAACCATTTTTTCTTGGTCAGCGAAGATTATATAAGGCTCTTAAGGTACTATTATGACGAAATTAATGAGTTGTTAGGGGATATTGTAAATAATCAAGAGGTAAATCGTTTAGAAGCGGTAAATAGGATAAGAGAAAAGGACCCATATGCAGTGGGTTCCATTCCGAGGATAATTGATAAGCATTTCTATTGGATGGGAACACATTAGTAGATAACAACTCATAAAAGCGTAAACCGCGATGATTAAGGTGCCAAAGGAAAAGAGAGGGGACAAGGGAAGGCTCGGTATTAGCACGTCATGCATTCTATACCCCGACCCGAAAACTTCGAGGAAATCACAACCTTTGATCTTGGAAAAGGTGGGAAGTGCTGTACTTCTCCAACAAAAGTCTTGAAGTCGGACATACGGTAGAGATCAGATGCGAAGCCATATGGAATGAGCCAAAAATTGGAGCAGTGAGGTGGTGCCAAAAAATCAAACACAATCTCTATCGTATTGGAATTTCCTTCACATAAGAGGACTCTACCTTACAATTTAGAAAAGGAGGTTAAGATGAAAACAGTAAGGGAATATAGGAGAAATAAATGGTTATTATGTTTATTCATATCTGTTTTTATATTAATACACTCTATCATATTTCTTGGCAAAGACGTACATATATAGCGATATATCACCTTCGGGTTGGAGTAATACTGCATTACGGATCAATGATAGAGGAGAGGTGGTAGGAGGAGGTACTAATAGTACTGGCTTAAGTGGGATTCATCTATGATGAAGGAATTTATTACGAATTGTTACCGCCGCGGGACTTATGCTACCGCTTATAGTATCAATAATAGTGGTGCTGTCGTCGGAGATAGTTCTGTCGGAACACCGAGGAAGGGATTTCTCTACAGTAATGGAACTTACACAGAATTGTTACCTCCCGGCTGCATCCAGAGTCTCGGGCTCGTGATATTAATGATGATGGGGTTGTAGTAGGTTATGGCTATAATCGTTCAACTTGGAAAGGATTCATTTACTGCGATGGAACTTATACAGAGTTGTTGCCACTGGGCTGGGTCAGGCCTATGCTTGGAACATAAATAATAACGGGGATGTTGTGGGAAATGGCTATACTAATACAGGAGACTTGAAAGGATTTCTCTACAGCAAAGGAACTTACATTGAATTGCTACCAGAAACATGGAATCACGCCTCAGCTTTCGGCATCAATGAGTATGGAGTTGTGGTTGGGGTAGGCAATAATGGTGCTACTGATAATGGTTTTATTTACAAAGAAGGCACTTGTACCGCATTACTGCCGTTGGGTTGGACTCTCGCTGGGGCTTATGGCATCAATAATAGCGAGGTTATTGTTGGAAGAGGCACCAATAAGGGATTCACATATAGCGAAGGTCAGTATACTGAATTGCTGCCTCAGAATTGGTCTTGGGTTTATACTGCAGGCCATCAATAATATTGGAGATATTGTAGGAATGGGGGTCAGAGACCGACTGGTGCTCGCAAGGGATTCATCGCCAAAATCGATAGTGATGCAGATGGAATTCCTGATTCTTCAGATAACTGTCCGTTGACTCAGAACGCTGACCAAGCGGATATGGACGGCGATGGTCTGGGTGATGTCTGTGATGAAGATGCGGATGGAGATAGCTTTACAACAGATGTTGATTGCAATGACTTGAATCCCCTTATAAAACCCTCTTGCCTGTGACATCAGGAACGATGGCATTGACCAAGATTGTGACGGCGCAGACAGAACAAAAGGGAAACCTTGTGTTGGAGAGTCGGATGAAGGATTAAAAGAGTTGGCTTGTGCTGATGAATAGACAACGATAAAGATGGGCTTGTCGATTGTGCTGACCCTGACTGTTCAAAAGAAAAAATATTGCAGATAGGTTGGACTTAAAATATATATATGGGATATCCCCTTCGTTCAGGTAACGACTATATATTGTGTTTTTCATATCTCAAATCTCTATGATGTTGACTACATCTTGGGCATACCTGAGTCAAGGGGATACCCCTAATATATATATCAGTCAGGGGCTGGACTTATTATTAGCCCCTAATTTTTTGTTTTAGCAAGTATATTTACTTCCTACTAAGAAGATGGACATAAAAATCGTCTGCATAAGTGATACGCATGGCTTGCATCGTAATTTATCCATCCCAGAGAGTGATATTTTGATTTATGCAGGAGATATTACGTACTTTGGATCATCAGGGATGTTGTACGACTTTAATGAGTATATGGGTTCATTACCCCATCCCCACAAAATCGTGATCGCAGGGAATCATGATTTCTGTATTGCAGACGACCCCGAAGCCTGTGAAGCAATTCTTACAAAATGTATCTATTTGCAGGATCAAACAGTCACCATTGGGGGTATAAAGTTTTATGGAAGTCCTTGGCAACCCTGGTTTCACGATATGGCTTTTAACCTGCAAAGAGGGCCGAATATAAAAGCAAAGTGGGATTTGATACCGGAGGACACGGATGTGTTAATCACTCATGGAGCACCTTATGGACACTTAGACCAAATCCATGGCGTTTCTCAGGGCTGTCAGGATTTGCTGACGGCCGTTGAACGTGTGAGACCGAAGTTCCATGTGTTTGGTCACATTCATAAGGGAGCAGGAATAAGTAAAAACGAATACACGACTTTCATCAATGCAAGTTCCTGCGACCAATGGTATAAGTTAGCAAATCTACCAATTGTTTTTAATATGACAGGCGAAAGAGATTAATATCCGAAATTAGAAAGACGCATCAATAACCTGCGAATAGTAGACCTTTTATCTCTTTCCTTCCTGCAGTTTGCGATTAACAAAACAGTAAAAATGGTGTAGATTAGAATTGGGATTCATAGTGGGAATAAACGGAATAACTTCGCTTTTTACACCAAAATTTGGGGGATAAACGAACCTGAGTTCGGATATGAACGAGTTAGTTGTTCATTGCGGACAGATTAGGGGAGAGAAATGAATATTTATCAGCGGATTGTTTTGATATTAGGTGCTTTAGCTTTATTAGTCTTGGGCCTTAATATAGGAAATTTATTTAATGAATACAGTATCTATTTCATTATCTATTTTTTAGCTGTTATGCTCACGATTATAGGCACAACCTTATTACTGGTTGTTGCATTAAAAGGCATTAAGAAGGAAAAGGAGTAAACCCATGAGAGGAAAAGGTCCGGGCGGTATGAGAACAAGGGATGCAATTCATCAAGTCATTAGCAAATTGCAAAGAGCGACAGGAAAGGACATTTTTAAGGAGGTAAAGAAAATTTACAACTGGGGGGATCACAATATTTTACGTCACATTATGGCACAGATAATTAATCTGCAACCTGGATATTCTGAATGGGTTTTTATAAAACATCATGAAAAATGTCTTTTCTTATGTGAAGATGGTTATTTTGAACTTTATAACCCAACTAAGCATGGTAATTTTGTAGATGGGATAAAATCATAAAAATGAGAAGTTTTATTTACATCCGCCCGCAACGACAACTAACATGGAACAAAAGACTAAAGTCCAAACCCTTCAGTCTTCTGTGCCAAGAACTTTATCTGTTTATTTGTACCGGAAATCTTCTGCTTTCATCCCCTCTTGATTCTGAGGACTCGTAGGTGTAGTTGTCACTGGATGAAAAGGATAGACTATTTGTGTTAGATGAATAAGTTAACAGATTATCTAACACTGTGGGAGGGTGAAATCTTATCTTCTGTACTTTAACAACAGTCGCAGTCAAACCGTGATACTGAGTTCTTTTGTCTGGTTATATACTGTCTAACTGCTTCGGCTACAAGTCGAGTAATAGTTTTGCCGGTTGAAACTTTGAGACTGTAAAGTTCTTTCATGTCATCATCGGTTAGCTTGTTACCTATCCAGGTAAAGCGTCTGTAATAGGTTCTATTGTTGTAGGTCATTTTATTTCACCTCCTTTTATTTAACTTCGTGTGTGTAGGGTTAAATAAAGGGTGGTGTGGTTTGGCAAGCGATCGAGAGCCAAAAAAATCATGACAGAGTGCTTAACCTATTTTTCGTTAAGCCTGGCGTGATTTTTTAACTCCCCTTGGGCGTGGTGGCTCGCTTTTCGGGAGCTTGCTTTTTTTATGTCCGTTTTATTCAGCTTTCTCCTGAATTTGCTATAATCAATAAAACAGAGCAAATTTTATTCTCAAATTGACGGCTGTCTTAAACCCATGGGTGAGAGTATTTGGAAATAATCGACTTAATAATAATTCCGGAAATACTTGATAAGCTTATATGGAAACACAATGTCACGGAAACAGAAGTCAGGCAAGTTTTCCTCAATGAACCGAGATATAGGTTTATTGAAAAGGGACAGTATAGGGGTGAACATCTATATCTCGCTCTTGGGACTACAGATTCAGGGCGGTATTTAACCGTATATTTTTTATATAAGAAGGATAAAGAAGCATTCATTATAACTGCAAGGGATATGACTATAAAAGAAAGGAAAAGATATGCAAAAAAGTAAGAAGAAAATAGAGCCTATTCCTGATGAATTTAAGAATATCATGGAAGCATCAGATTTCTGGGATAAGCATGATATAACCGATTACTGGGCTGACACAAAAGAAGTAAAATGCAGGGCACGCTTAAAAAAAGAGCCCAGATACGTAGCCCTTGAGGAAAGCATTGCCAAAAAGGCACTTGCTGTAGCAAGGGAAAAACGTGTTTCTATTGAAACATTAGTCAATCTATGGCTTAAAGAAAAACTTTCTGCTACAAGATAATTCTTTCGCACTCCGGTAATTTAAGACCCCTGAGCTTCCGCACCTCGCACTCCATTCAGGGTTTTAAAGTTCTCCTTGTTCTTTACCTTTACTTTCTGGAAGAGGGAGATGTCGCATTATATTCTCTTTTCGATACAACCCTGCTCTCGTTATTCTATTCCCTATTCCTTCGGGTTATTCTCAATATTTTCTTGTTTAATGTGTGTTTAATAGCAGTACGAATCATAGCATTTGCAAATCGGAAATTACAAAATGTACAATCTTACTTACTGCTGATCGCTTTTTGCTCAGTGCTGTAGTTGCCGGTGTGGTGGAATTGGCAGACGCGCCGGACTCAAAATCCGGTGGGGGCAACTCCGTGTGGGTTCGACTCCCACCACCGGCACCAGATAAATCAGTAGTAAAGGGATTAGTAGTAAGTAATTATGAACTCATAAGAACCCTTTTACTACTTGCTACTAAATACTTACTGCTTTAAAATAAAAACGTGCGCCTGTAGCTCAGTAGGATAGAGCAACTGCCTTCTAAGCAGTGGGTCAGGGGTTCGAATCCCTTCAGGCGCGCCAGTAAATTTCGTGAAACGAAATTTACAATTGTCTGTTTATAGTGAATGGTGTTGAGTTAGATTGACTCAGATATAGTTATTTGTTTTACTAATAACTATTCACTTATAACTGTTTTCGAATGGTGAGTGTAGCTCAATGGTTAGAGCACTGGACTGTGGCTCCAGGTGTTGGGGGTTCAAGTCCCCTCACTCACCCCAACCAAAATTTGCTGTGCAAATTTTGGAATGAAAAGGTTATAAGTGAAAAGTTTGAATCTGTTGTAACTTTGAACTTGGAACTGCTGTGGATGCGCCTGTAGCTCAGTGGATAGAGCATCGGCCTCCGGAGCCGAGGGTCGGAGGTTCGAATCCTCTCAGGCGCGAGCAGAAGGAGCGGGCCGTTAGCTCAGTTGGTAGAGCAGCTGACTCTTAATCAGCGGGCCGCAGGTTCGAATCCTGCACGGCTCACTTTTCTGCCGGTGTAGCTCAGAGGCAGAGCAGCTGATTCGTAATCAGCTGGTCGGGAGTTCGACTCTCCCCACCGGCTCCAATAGCATATCGCGGGCGATTAGCTCAGTGGTAGAGCGCTTCCTTCACACGGAAGAGGTCGCTGGTTCAATCCCAGCATCGCCTACCATCTTCCCTTAATAAAATCAATAACTTACCGCGATCTCCCATTCAGCTTATCTCCCGACACTCTCAAATTGTGCTAATTTTGTGCTAATTGTTTTTCCGTTTAGCACAGTATGAAGTACATCAACTGCCTTAACCCA
>CAWCKM010000048.1:0-36913 GCA_963796125.1 Nitrospirota bacterium | reverse complement strand
GATTACTCGAATCTTATTGTTCAGCCCTTCAACAAATCCCAACGAAACTTTATTTTCCGGCCTGCTGTATGCAGCGATACCATCCCAATGTCTTTCAATCATTTTAGCAAACTTCTCATAAGGCTCAAGTTTTTGCCACTTTAACGACTCTTTCCAGTTATCGAAGAACCGTCTCGCCCATCCCTCAGTCTGATAACTCCATAACTGACCGAATGATTCTTTTAACAGGTAAGCAGTATTAAGCCTTCTATTGGCCTTTAGTAGTTTCTTTAGTGCTTTCCGACCATCAAGCGTCAGATTTTCACGGTTCGATAAAAGGGTATATTTCTGCCCTTTGATATACGAACGATCCTTTCCCGATAAGCGCGCATATTCCATCTTACGGATTTTATCCAGCGCCTCTCCCAGATGCCTCATCACATGAAATTTGTCAAAAAGTATCGCTGCTTGTGGAGCATTCTTCCTTGTCGACTTTTGAAATGCCTTCCACATATCCATCACCGCCAAGCGTATCTTTTTGATCTTCTTCACGCTAAGCCACTTATAAAACATATCGAGACTCTCCTCTGACCGATCCACGCCTCCATACCAGATAGGCCGTCCTCTCTCCAAGTCGCTGATAACAATCCGATAGGTATGCCCTTTCCGTAAGGATATCTCGTCTATCCCTATTACACCAGGCGCTGCAACAGGATTCCGCTGAAGCTGCTTCTGCATGTATTCTTTGTCCAAGGCCTTCACTGTATGCCAGTCCAGCTTCAACTCTTTGGCTACATCCTGTACTGTCATCGTCCTGCACTTCCTCCCTACATAATGGGCAAACCTCTTCGTATAAAAGGGATTGTCCGCGATCCAATCCAGTTCCTCCCGCTTCACTTTCCCGCACCTCTTGCATAAGACCCGCCGGACTTCCACCTCCAGGTATATCCGTGCATCCCCACAGGACAAATCTCGTATCCGCCGAACCTTCTTGTCGTAATGGCTTCGGTGTACTTTCCCACAACATCCACAGATCGTTTTTTTTGTGTCCGTTCAAGCCTGATAACCCGTGCCTTCGGGTCTCCAAATACCCCGTGTACATCTGCTCTTGGACGAAATCCGGGGAATCGATATTCGTCCAGTAATTGTCTCTTCTTTTCCATGCAGAAATCATACGGATTTTCCTACCTCAATGAAATACCTTTTTCTCTTTGTTTCATGCTATCTTATGGATAATTTGTGGCTCATGTTTACCCACTCACTTCCACGATGAGCCTTAAAAGAAACTGTTCCCGCTTATAGTATTTGTCTCCTCCATGAACAACCACCCCGTCTGAGAAATATTTCTTCCTAATGACATGTAGTATTTCAGTCCCTGGTAAAATGATTCTGAAACTGTCTCACCTGCTTTAATTTCAACGGGAATTAGTTTTTTGCCGGTGTCGATTACGATGTCTACTTCATGCCCTGTTCTGTCTCTCCAGAAATAGAGAGGCGGAGCCTCCCCAATATGGCAGAACGTTTTATACAATTCGGAAACAACAAAGTTCTCGAAAATTGAACCCTTCAATGGATGAAACAAAAAGTCAGAGGGATCTCTCATTTTCAGAAGATAGCACAATAATCCGGAATCTATGAAATACAATTTCGGGCTTTTGATGATCCTCTTTGAGAAATTGGCATAATGAGGCGGCAGGAGTAGAGTAATGAAACCTGCCTGCAGCACTGAAAGCCATTGTCTTGCAGTGGTATGAGAGATCCCGCAATCCGAAGCCAGTGAAGAGAGATTAAGTAGTTGTCCTGCTCTGCCCGCACAAAGCATCACGAATCTTTGAAAAGCGTCAAGATTCCCGATATTAATTATGTCTCTAACATCTCTCTCCACATAGGTTCTGTAGTAGGACGAAAGCCAATCACGGGCATCAAGCCTTTTATCGTGAATCCTCGGATAAAAACCCTGAAAAAGTATTTTCTCAAGGGTGAAGGGAGGCTTCTTTTTCATGCCCGAAGGAAAGTCAAAATTGTAGGGATCGTTTGCTTTTTGCTCGCACAATTCAGCAAGGGTGAAAGGCAAGAGATTCACAATCGCGGTTCTTCCGGCAAGGGTCTGGCTGACCTTATGCAGCAATTGGAATTGCTGAGAGCCTGTCAGAATAAAACGCCCCGGTGAATAATCCTCGTCTACAATTCCCTGAAGGTAGGAGAAGAGATCGGGCGCCTTCTGAACTTCATCGAGAATAACGCCCTTCGTGAATCTACGCATGAAACCTTTCGGGTCATTTAATGCCATCGCCCGCTCGTCGGGTTCTTCGAGATTTACATAATCGTGGTTTTTGAATATCGTCCGCGCAAGTGTAGTCTTTCCAGACTGTCGCGGTCCCGTTAGGGAGATAACAGGAAATTTACGGGCAAGCGAAATGAGTTTTTTCCCAAGCGTTCTGCGTTTCATTCCATAATTATAAGTAAGTTATTTGAATTATGTCAAATTGAAGGTTTAAGTTGCAATTGGCAGAAAGGACGGACTGAATCAATTCGGATGCGTTTGATGGGGCATCAAATTCTATTTATGCAATAGCCTCTTTTATAGTCTTTTTATTGAGATGTCTTTTGTTGGCTTCCAGTATCTTCTTTCTCAACCTGATAGATTTAGGTGTAACCTCAACAAGTTCATCTTCCTTAATAAATTCTATCGCCTGCTCCAGGCTCATAATCCTTGGGGGTATCAACTGTAGTGCATCATCTGCATTGGCAGCACGCATGTTTGTAAGTTTCTTTTCCTTTGTGACATTAACATCAAGGTCATTTTCTCTTGAATTCTCACCTATAATCATGCCCTCAAATACAGGGGTATTCTCCCTGATGAAGAGTATCCCTCTTGGCTGCAGGTGAAAAAGTGCATAGGTAGTGGAAATCCCCTGCCTGTCAGCTACAAGTGCTCCTGTCTGCCTTTTTGAAAGCGGTCCCTGCCAGGGCTCATAACCGTCATAGAGATGGTTAAGTAAACCTGTCCCTCTTGTATCGGTAAGGAATTGCGACCTGAACCCAATAAGCCCCCTTGATGGTATCCTGAATTCAAGTCTTACCCTGCCGTAACCATTGTTCTGCATCTTCTGCATTATGCCCCTTCTCATCCCTACCTGCTGGGTAACAACACCAATATAATCCTCAGGCACGTCTATTACCAGTAATTCCATAGGTTCATGCAAAACACCATTTATTGTCTTTGTTATAGTCTCGGGCATGGCAACAGAAAGCTCGTATCCCTTCCCTTCTCATCATCTCTATAAGTATGGCAAGCTGCAACTCTCCACGCCCCATGACCTTAAAGGCAATCCATATCATCAAAATCTATATTTATGGAGACGTTATAAAGAAGCTCCTTTTCGAGTCTTTCTCTCAATTTTCTGGATGTTACATATCTGCCTTCCCTTCCCTGAAAAAGGAGATGTGTTGACAGAAAATACCATTGAAATGGTAGGCTCATCCACCTTTATTCTTGGCAGGGGCTCTGGGGTTTTCCGTATCTGTGATGGTATCTCCTATGTTTATTCCCTCAATGCCTGCAAGGGCGATAATCTCTCCGGCAGATACCTCTTTTGTATCAATCCTATCAAGACCCTGAAAGATAAATAGAGATGAAACCTTTGTCTTTGACATTTCACCATCACCCTTTACCATAGAGACATTATCACCCACTTTTACTGTTCCCGAGAAGATACGTCCTATGGCGAGCCTTCCGATATAGTCATCATAGTCGATATTTGTGACAAGGATTTGTAATATGCCATCACTCTCACCTGCAGGAGGCGGTATTGTTTTCATTATCATTTCGAAGAGAGGTGTAAGGTTATCTGAGTCTTCATCTATGTCAAGTTTTGCAACACCCTGTTTGGCATTTGTATAAATAACAGGAAATTCAAGCTGCTCTTCAGTCGGCATCGAGATCGATAAAGAGGTCATAAACCTCGTTCAGGACAGCCTGAATCCTTGCATCGGACCTGTCTATCTTGTTAATAACAAGGATTGGAGGGAGCTTGAGTTCAAGGGCCTTTTTCAGGACAAATCTCGTCTGTGGCAATGGGCCTTCTGAAGCATCAACAAGTAATAATACGCCGTCAACCATCTTTAACGTCCTTTCAACCTCACCACCGAAGTCTGCATGGCCAGGGGTATCCACGATGTTAATCTTTACCCCATTGTATTTAACTGATGTATTCTTTGCCATGATTGTTATTCCGCGTTCCCTTTCAAGGTCAGTATTATCCATAATACGTTCCTGTACCTTTTCATTGGAGCGGAAGATTCCGGACTGTTTCATCATTCCGTCAACAAGTGTAGTTTTGCCATGGTCAACATGGGCTATAATGGCAATATTCCTTAAATCATCACGTCTCATAAACGAACAATCCTCTTTTCTGTCTTTAGAATCTTGATGCGCTAACAAAGCACTATAAGAACAAAAGACAAATTTAGTTATTTAGACGTATCAATCAAGATTTTTATCGACAATGTCTCTGGCGGGACAAAGCAATAATCAGTGATATATTTTACATGAACAGAAAGATAAAAGATAGCTTCACAAATCTACAAGATTATTTTGCGGCATTGCATACTCATATCTTTTAATAAATGTCTAATTGTATTTTGATGGCCTCGCCGATCCTGAGCATATCTTCTTCTGAAAGTACGCCGGCACGTTTGAATAATCGCAACTTGCTTACAGTAGCCAGTTGATCAGCCATGGCCTTGCTTTCGTTGCCGTCAAATATGACAAGTGCTTCACTAGGATACAGACGATCTGTCTTGCTGGTTAGAGGAACAACCTGAACTCGATTGAGGAACTTGTTTGATGCATCATTGCTAACGATTACGGCAGGACGTTTTTTCCTAATCTCTCCGCCGACTGAGGGATCAAAATTAACCCACCAGACCTCACCTCTTTTCATGCGCTATGTCCTTAAAAGTTGTTTCTGCCCAATCCAAGGCTTCTGCTTCTCTCTTTTTGTCTTTTGACATTTGGGAGTATGCCAATTCCAGATTTGGGCGAACTACATGCGGGCGAACCAATTCCTCAACAAATTTGCTGATCTTGCGGGGGCCGATGGTCTTGTGAAGACCTTCATAAACTTCCTCATCTATGGTTATGGTCAACTTTTTTTGCATTGAAATCCTCCTTTTATATACGTGTAGTATACGTATTAATTATGGATATGTCAATGGCCGGACAAATAACGGGATGGTCTATTTCATGGCGTTGAAATGTCTGGTTATAATCTCCAAGTTATCATGATTATCCCTCAGCAAGAGTAGTGGAAACCACTTCTTCAAGAGTCGTAATGCCTGTTAATGCCTTTTCTATTGCATCCTGTCTTAATGTCCTCATACCTGTTTCTCTGGCTGTCCGCTCCAATTCCTCAGAGGTAGCTCCCTTTATCAAAAGACTTCTCAAGTTCTTATTCATTGAAAGAAGTTCGAATATCCCTGTTCGTCCCTTGTACCCGATTCCATCACAGGAATTACAACCTTGCCCCCTGTAGAGGGTTGTCCTAGGTTTGATATCACCCTTTGCTAACTCTACCTCTTCGTTTGTTACGACATAAGACTCTTTACACTTTGAACATATCCTCCTTACAAGCCTTTGAGCGCAGACTAAACGTAATGAGTCTGCAACAAGGTATGGCTCAATGCCCATCTCCGTTAGCCTTGTTACTGTTCCAACTGCATCATTGGTATGAAGTGTAGAAAAGACGAGATGTCCGGTTAGAGAGGCTTCAACCATGGTTTTTGCTGTCTCCAGGTCTCTCACCTCTCCTATCAGGATAATGTCGGGGTCGTGCCGCATAAATGCCCTTATTGCTTTTGCAAACGTATATCCTGCAACAAAGTTAATATGGCTCTGTATTATCTGACCTCCAAGGGTATACTCTACAGGGTCCTCTGCAGTAACTATTTTCACATGGGGAGTATCCAGAGTTTTGAGCGCAGCATACAGGGCGGTTGTCTTGCCGCTCCCTGTAGGACCAACGTGGAGAATGACACCATAGGGTGTACTGATGGCCTCTCTGTATAATTTCATGTTGTATTCATTGAATCCAAGCATATCAAGGGAAAGAACAGTGCTCTTCTTGTCCAATATTCTCATTACGATATCTTCACCGTAGGGTGTTGGCACTGTAGAAACGCGAAGGTCTATCGCAGTGACAGGGTTATATTTTGTAAAGTCTATTTTTCCGTCCTGGGGCTGCCGTCTCTCATCTATCCTCATATCACACATGATCTTCAACCTTGTTATGAGTGCGTCCTGTGCATATTTTGGCACCATCATTACCTCTGAAAGCTCTCCGTCTATGCGGTATCGCACGCGCAGATAGTCTGGGGCAGGTTCAAGGTGAATGTCACTGGCTCCTTTTTTAAATGCTTTCTCAATTATTTTATTGGTAAGCATGACAATGGGACCACTGTTTTCTGTGGCATCCTCACGCGCTACCTCTGCAATCTCAACCCTGGGTTGGAAGCTTTCTGCTACCTGTGTCAGGATACTTCGCATCTCAACTTCTTCTTTTGGAATTGCATAGAATCTGTCAATCGCTGCAAAGAGTTGCTGCGATGTTGTCATCATAACCCTTACATCATGTATCCTGAATTTTGCTCCCCTGTAAAGACGGACTACTTCATCCAATGCCATGAAATCTCTGGGTTCAACCATAGCAATAGTGAGGGTATCGTCTTTGTACATGAGAGGCAACACTTTATAGTTCTTTGCATATGCGGGTTTCATCTGTTTCAGAAACTTCGCTGGGGGCTCCGGATAAGAGGAGAGATCCAAAAATTCATAGCCGAGGTATTCTGCCTTCACTGTAGCTAACGTTTCCTCAGCAAAACCGGTTTCAAGGAGAACCTGTTCAATACTCTTTTTCTCTTTTACAACCTTTGTAGAGAACTCCTGCAGTCTCTCTTCAGTCAGGATATTATTTTTGACCAGGAGTTCCTCGAAACTTTTTCCTGAAGGACTTCTCAAAATCATTATACCCTCATGAGCAATGCGTGAAAGTTCAGGGGCAATTATTGCCCCTACCCTCAATTTTAACAATCTCATAATAAAATGGACATTAATAGGGTCATCAATTGTCTTGTCCGTCATGCCCGCATGTAGTAAGCGGGAATCCAGGGTTTTCTGGATTCCCCGGTCTCGCCCGCCTAAGGCCTCCAAGCCGGAGAATGACAAATTAAAAATAAATATTGTCGTTATTATTATGAGAACATTAATAATTAGAAGACTTTTTATCTATTGGTGTAAAAATGGTTATTAGTCTTTTTACTTTACCCTTATCGTCAAGATAGGGAATGATTTGTACCTCAAGTACCTCTAATAAAGCTATCTTCTTAAATCCATGGAGGAGCACCTCATCAATCTTTTCCTCTAACTGCGTATTGCTGAAGGAAGGAAAGAGTTCAAAGAAATATTGCCCTGTCATTTCCTGAACAGGGTATCTCAAGCCGCTCATGATTCCCAAAAAATTACTCGCAGAAACAATCTTTTTCTTCGTATCCAGAATACAGACTCCTTCATCAATATTATCAAGAATATATTCCTTGAGCCTCTTTTCTTCATCTATGGTCTGGTACAGAAGGGCGTTATTCAGGGCAATGTTCAGCAGGTAAGAAAAGCATTCCATAGTTGCTATATCCGAACCTGAGAATCCCCCGGGTTTATTTAACGCCTGGAATACACCGATAATGTTGCCATCTGTCTTTATGGGAATAGGTATTGCTAAGACACTCCTGGTCCTGTACCCGCTTTCCCGGTCCCATCTCTTGTCAAAACAGAGTTCTCTGTCGATATGTTTCAGTTCCTCATTATCGTAAGCATCAATAACATTTACAATTTTCTTTGTTATAGCAGAGTACCCGGCAATGCTGCTTCTTGTTAAAGGCACGCGTATCTCTATAAGGCTTTCTGCCTGGAGGACTTTTGAATACAATACATTGTTTTCCCTGTCAACCAGATAGAGAGTGCACCGGTCGGCACCAAGGGTTAATTGTATTTCTTTGACTACAGTAGTGAGGATCTCATCTATATCGAGGGTCGAAAAGATGGTATGCAGGATGCCGAAAAACTTATCTGTCGCAAAGGGAAGTTGTTCCATATGGACAAGTAATTACATCAGTGACTGATATTTAAAGCTTTTCCTCATAGTTTGTTATTAACGTATCATATCCTTCATCTGCAAGGCTTTTAGCGAGACGTAAAGCCTCTCCCTTTATCCGGAACGTCCCTACCCTGACCCTGTAATATCTGTTACCGTTAATGTCTGTCTCAGTAATATAGATTTTATCGTATTTCAACTCGAGAGCCATTTTAAGGCGGGTAGCATTTGCAAGTTCCTTAAAGGAACCGACCTGAATGGAAACAAGATCAATATTCGAGATGTCTCTCACTTCTTTTATGTAACTGTTTTCCCTTCCCGTGTATTCAATCCTGACTGCACCGGTACCTGCGGGTATCAGACCCAAATCTTTCGCAGCGGCATATGACAAATCAATGTCTCTTCCGTCTATGAACGGACCCCTGTCATTTACTAAACAACTTGTTGTCTTATCGTTAGAAAGGTATGTAATTTTCAATTTTGTACCAAAGGGGTATTCTCTGTGGGCGCAGGTAAAGGCGTTCATGTCATATATCTCTCCTGAGGCTGTTGGCCTGCCATGAAAATCAGGACCATACCATGAGGCAACTGCATAACGGTGTCTTGCATTTGTCTCGTAATGCGCGGAAGCACAGGATGATGACATAAAAAAGAATATTGTTATGACGAAAACAATATAACGCCTCATCATTTTTTCCCCTGGGTGTATCATTTATAACAGAAATTGAACGATAAGGAAAGAAAAATATTTCTGCCTTGGTATTCCTTCAGTGGAGGGTGGAACCTGAAATACTGATAATTAAGTTTTTAAAATCCCCCAACCTCCCTTTGCCAAAGGGGGATTCATTCCCTCTTTGACAAAGAGGGGATAGGAAGAGTTTATGATTCTTAATCGGAGAGGGGAAAAGAATTTATGGTACTACAAGATATACCTGCTCAAATCCTCATCCTTGACGATATCTGCGAGTTTACCTCTTACATATTCTCTGTCAATGGTTAACTGACCGTTTTTCTTTTCCGGTGCCTCGAAGGAAATATCTTCAAGGAGTTTTTCCAGGACAGTGTGAAGTCTGCGTGCACCTATATTTTCTGTTTTCTCATTCACATAAGCTGCGATGTCGGCAATTTCATCAATGGAATCTGTTGTAAAATCTATTTCTACCTGTTCCGTAAAGAGAAGAGCTATATATTGTTTGATCAAAGCGTTGTATGGTTCTGTCAGGATTCTTATGAATTCATCCTTGCCAAGAGAAGAGAGTTCAACCCTGATGGGAAACCGTCCCTGAAGTTCAGGTATAAGGTCGGAGGGTTTTGTCATGTGAAAGGCTCCTGCTGCAATGAACAGGATATGTTCCGTTCTTACAGGTCCGTGCTTTGTAGTTACTGTGCAGCCTTCAACGATCGGCAAAAGGTCTCTCTGGACACCCTCACGTGAGACATCAGGACCATGAGCATATCCTCTGCTTGCTATCTTGTCTATTTCGTCAACGAATACAATTCCTGATTGTTCCGTCCTTTCAATTGCCTCTTTTGTCACTTTATCCATATCAATGAGTTTATTTGCCTCTTCCTGTATCAGGATATTGAGGGCTTCAGGCACTTTTACCTTCTTTCTCTTTGGTTTTTCAGGAAGGAAATTGCCGAGCATCTCCTTGAGATTTATTTCAAGTTCTTCAAGCCCTACATTTGACACAACTCCGAATGGTATCATCTTTTCCTTTACTTCAATATCCACGTATCTGTTATCAAGTTTCCCTTCCCTGAGACTTGTCCTGAGTCTTTCCCGTGTTTCCTTATGTCTTTCTCTCTCTTCCTCTTCAGGTCCGGACCCCTTTGTTCTTGGCAGTGGTAAAAGCAGATCAAGGATGCGTTCTTCTGCAAGGATCTTTGCCCGCTCCTGGACTTTCTCCATTTGTTCTGACTTGACCATACTTATAGAGATCTCTGTCAGGTCTCTTATCATCGATTCTACATCACGGCCTACATAGCCCACTTCAGTAAACTTTGAAGCTTCAACTTTGACAAAAGGAGCATTTGCAAGTCGGGAGAGTCTTCTTGCTATCTCAGTTTTTCCCACACCGGTTGGGCCTATCATAATTATATTTTTTGGCAGGACCTCATCTTTTAATTCAGGAGAAAGCCTTTGACGTCTCCACCTGTTTCTTAAGGCAATAGCAACTGCTCTCTTTGCATTATGCTGACCTATAATATATTTATCGAGTTCTGATACTATCTTCCTTGGAGTAAGATCGTCCATATGTTATTGCAGCTCCTCTATTGTTACATGTTTGTTTGTATAGATGCATATATCAGCGGTAATGCTCATGGATTTTTCAACAATCTCTCTTGCTGAAAGTGAGGTATTTTCAAAAAGAGCCTTAGAGGATGCCTGTGCATAAGGGCCTCCGGATCCGATGGCAGCGACTCCACCTTCTGGCTCGATAACATCTCCAGTGCCTGAGATAATAAAGGTATGCTCCAAATCGGCGACAATCAGGAGAGCCTCAAGTCTCCTTAAAATCTTATCAGTTCTCCAGTCCTTTGCCAGTTCAACAGCAGCCCTCGTTATATTCCCCCTGTAAGATTCGAGCTTGCCTTCGAATTTTTCGAATAAGGTAAAGGCATCAGCCGTTGCCCCTGAAAAGCCGGCAATGACTTTGTCTCCAAACATCCTTCTTATCTTTTTTGCATTATGCTTGAGCACGGTGTTACCCATGGTGACCTGACCATCTCCTGCTATTGCAACCTTTCCGTCCCGCCTCACGCATAAGATTGTAGTGCCTTTAAACATAGTTCTCCTTATGTTTTTAATACTTAAAGATCTTAAAAGTTATTTAAGATCCTCAATTCTGTCATTCTGGCTCTTGTCCGCCTCAGGCGGATGAATCCAGAATCTTTCTTCGCTTACAGAAGGATTCTCTCCCCGGCGAGTCGCTGAGGTGACCCGACAAGCGGGAATGACAACCATTGAAACAAAGTTCGCTACTGTTGGTATGTCCGATTACTAATCTATGGAACAATTCTTATGATACATCATCAACTTTCTCTTTTGCAAAAGGATGTGCCTTGTCATAGACATCTATGAGATGGGTGACATCAAGATGAGTATATTTCTGTGTTGTAGAAAGAGATGAGTGCCCCAGAAGTTCCTGTATTACTCTGAGGTCAGCGCCACCCTGAAGGAGATGCGATGCAAAGGTATGTCTTAAAGCATGCGGTCCAATCCGTCCGCTAATTCCAATCATCCTCGCATATTTCACGACAATACGTCTTACCCCTCTATCTGTCAGCCTCGATCCTGATCTGTTCAGAAACAAAGCCTTATCTTTCCTTTTAAGCGGTATTCTTTCAACCAAATACGATTTAATAGCATCGAGAGCCTTTGAACCAACAGGAACGATCCTCTCTTTTTTCCCCTTACCTTTTACCTTTAATAACCCTTCTTTTGTATTGATATCCTCTGCATCAAGTCCTGAGAGCTCACTTACCCTGAGACCACTTGAATAGAGAAGTTCCAGAATTGCTCTGTCACGTGCTGATAACAACCCCGGCCCGTCAGGTTTTTCAACAAGCGAAAAAGCATCATCAACAGAAAGAAATCTGGGGAGGAGTTTTGGTGTTTTAGGGTTGGGGACAAGTTTTGCAGGGTTTAATTTTTTGTAGCCTTCCCGATAGAGGAATTTGAAAAACGACCGTATACTTGCGAGCCTTCTGCTAACGGTTGTTTTATTCAACCCGGTTTTTATCTGCCCGGCAATAAAACCACGAACATCTGCAAGCTCTACATTTTCAGGTTTTATATCTACAAACCTGAAAAACTCATCAAGGTCTTTCCTATAGGCCCTGAGTGTATGAGATGATGCATCCCTTTCGACCTCAAGATATTTCAGGAATTGCTCAATATGTGTTTTTGTATTTGACGGCAGATCTTCTTTTTCCGAATCTTTCACAAGGATATTTTAATCTTTCTCTCTGATAACGTAAATATGATTGGTGCAAGGCATTTGAAGGAATCTATCAGGAACCACCCAGCTGGTATGTCTCACCAGGCGGATTCAGGACTTTTATCCCCTCACATTTCTCATACTTAATTGCATCTATGACATCAAACCTTTCATCTGCTATGTTTTCAGCACCAAGGGGAAGCGGTGTTGGCGGTGGAGGTTCCGGAAGTGGCGGATTTTCCGGAGGCGGATTCGGCGGAGGCGGAGGAGGAAGCTGGTGACAAATCATTGGAACAGAATTCGCTATGAATAATAAGGGTTAGGTTTAATGAACATCTGTTTGTGCCGCTGTTAGGGATGACGGGCTCTCTTCTCCATCTGTTACTTTGGATATGCCGACTCATGTTTAACCAAATGCTACATCAAGTACCATCATTACCGCAAAACCAATCATTGCCCCAGCAGTTGCTAAATCCGTATTTCCTCCACGTTGAGATTCCGGAACGAGTTCCTCAACTACGACAAAAATCATGGCACCGGCAGCAAAAGCTAAAGCATATGGTAGGATAGGTTGTGCAAGAATAACAGTCGCTGCACCAATAACACCTGCAATTGGTTCAACTATTGCTGATAACTGACCATACCAGAAACTTTTTAAACGTGACATCCCCTCACGGCGAAGAGGTAAAGATACTGCAAGACCTTCTGGAAAATTTTGAATCCCGATACCAATAGCTAAGGCAATCGCTCCTGCCAAGGTTGCAGATGGAATGCCTGCGGCAACAGCCCCAAAGGCAACCCCTACTGCAAGCCCCTCAGGGATGTTATGCAATGTTATGGCAAGAACCAGCAAAGTGCTCCTTTGCCAACTCGTTTTTATTCCTTCAGCTTCCTCTATCGGGAAACCAAGGTGCAGATGAGGAAGTATTTTATCAATACCTCGTAAGAATATCCCTCCAAAAAGAAAACCTGCTGCAGCCGGTACCCATGCAGGAATGTCTTTGCCTTCTGACATCTTAATGGCAGGAGTAAGCAGTGACCAAAAACTTGCAGCAATCATAACTCCGGCAGCAAAGCCAAGCATCGCATCGAGTGTTTTCTTGCTTATATCCTTTGCTAAAAACACACCCGCTGAACCAAGAGCGGTGACCCCCCATGTGAAACAAGTTGCAATAAGAGCCTGTAGCACAGGATGGAGGCCTATGAAAAAATCTATCATATTTTCAAATTACTCCATTGCTCATTAAAAAGACACCGCTCATTATTTTTCAATAAATAAAATTGTAACTCGGTTTTAATTTATGCCTATAACCTTATACTACTCACTCTTGAGTATCACACCAATTATAGGCACTCTTTCTAATAGATCTTCTCCATGTGGTGCTTCTCGGATAACTTCTGTTAAGTCTTCTCCTGCTTGATGAAGTACTTGATGTTTTCCATTCTTCCAATGAAAACTATTGGATACATCATATACTTTTCCACTAAAAGCTATATATGGTTTGGTACCACTTTTACCACTATGTTGGACGAGTTCTTTTTCTGTAAACTTTTTCATATAAGAACTTGGGGATTATAGTGTAAATTGCAGAGGGGTTACAATGACTATGTATAGTGCCCCTCTGCTTTTTATAGTTTATTTTAGAAATTTGGAGACAAATGGAGATGTATCACCTCGACGCATGAAGTGTCCCGAAGGTCCCTCTCCTAAAAATTCAGAAAACCATGATTCGTGTTCCACTTCCTCATTAAGAATTGCCAGAGATAGATCATAGGTTCGGTGATCTTTCCCAGCCGTCATGTTACAGATTTGGGTATACCCTCTGACAGCACATCTCTCAGCTTCTACCAATACCTTTAACATCGCCGTAATATCTCTTGGATCCTTTGGTAAGCTAGCCGGAGGACATGCTGAAATATCATGAAAGGCATTCATGTTTTCTGGCAATTTACCACCAAGTTCATATATACGGGGAACCAGTGCTTCGAAATGATTTCTGTCTTCAATGCGTGCTACTTCTGCAATCTCCTTTACTCCCTCACCATCCAAACCTATCAAATTTACCCTCAAGATTGTATAGTAGTAAAAGGTTGTTAACTCTGCAGCAGCATTTTTGACCAGTAGTTCTAACAATTGATCAACATTGACCCCTGCTTTTTCTACCATTTCTCTTGCTACTTTTGCCATTCTTACCTCCTTTTAAATTAAATAAGTTAAAAGTTTCTACTAATCTCTTCCTCCTTTCAGCTTTTGATAAGCGATATTCATTAATCTACATATAAAATGTAAATATATATATCAGCATTATTCTGATTTTTGTGTAAGATTTTAACGTTGCTCAGTGTAAGTTTTAATCCTACAAAGGCACGCTTCGAAGTACTAAACGGAGGATTTATCGAAAAATGATCTGACGGGTCTGTAAAAAATAATTTAATGTTTTACTTTAACTCTTGACTCTTTTCCATCTGTAATTCATTATTATTTTATCGATGCCAACGTATTTTCCAAACTCTTCATATCCTCAACATTAAATACCTTTGCTGAAGGTTCGATTCGTTTAATCAAGCCGGAAAGTACTTTACCAGGGCCTACCTCAATAAAAGTATCTATTCCAGAATCCGCGATAGCTCTGATTGAATCTTCCCAGAGAAGCGGATTGCTCAATTGACGGATAAGGGAATTTTTAATACTGTCTCTGTCATTCAGGAACATGGCATCGGCATTATTCACAAAAGATATCTGAGGAGACTTGAATTCTATCCTGTCGAGGAGTTCGGCAAGCTTCTGAGAGGCATCAGCCATCAAGCTACAGTGGGAAGGAACGCTCACTGATAAAGGCACTACCCTTTTGGCGCCTTTCTCTTTGGCGAGTTTCATTGCCTCTTCAACAGCTTCCTTTTCACCGGCAATCACTATCTGGCCGGGAGAATTGTAATTGGCAGGAGATGCGTAACCTGATTGCAAAGACAAGCATATTTCATCAATCTTGTTTCTTTCCAAACCAAGGATTGCTGCCATGAGTCCCTTTCCCTCAGGAACCGCCTCCTGCATAAATTGACCTCTCTTCTCGGTAATTCTCACAGCATCCCTAAATGACAGGACCTCTGCGGACACAAGGGCAGAATATTCTCCGAGACTATGTCCGGCAACTACAGATGGTTTTATCCCTTTAGATAGCAGAACCCTGTTGATTGCTATGCTTGCAGTGAGGATAGCAGGTTGTGTCCTGAAAGTCTTGTTAAGTTCTTTTTCAGAATCTTCAAAGCAGAGTTTTGCAACATCATAGCCAAGCTCTTCTGAGGCCTCATTGAATATATCTCTTGCCTCAGCAAAATTCTCATAGATATCTTTTCCCATTCCTACATATTGGGAACCCTGACCGGGGAAGACGAAGGCAACCTTCTGTGACACGGAGACACGGGGAGACGGAGACACGGAGATGTTCACTTCACTCTGATTATCCATTTATTTGCTTCCTCTATCATTTTTACTATCTGTCCGATTATTTGGTCATATGCCATTTCAAGATCTGACGCCAATGATGATTTCATATAGTTACATCTTGTAGCAAAATCAAGCCAAACTTGTGTTTCAGATGCTTCACTTTCTGCATCACTTAACTTCGCAATAAAAGCTGCTTTGTATCTTCGTTTTCTCCATGCCTCGGCAATATTTGTACATACCGATCTCGATGAACGCCGTATCTGGTCAACGAGAGAATATCTTTCTTCAACCGGAAAAGCCTCGTTATTTCGAATATCTTCATAGCGATTCCATTGAATTCTGATAAACTCTCAAATCTTTATAAGTTCTTATCTGCTCAGCCATATTATTTGAGTTCCCCGTTTCTCCGTGTCACCGGTCTCCGTTTCACCACTTCCCCGCGTCTCCCCTTCCCCGCTTCCCCG
This sequence comes from Nitrospirota bacterium, assembly GCA_963796125.1. Taxonomy (GTDB): domain Bacteria; phylum Nitrospirota; class Thermodesulfovibrionia; order Thermodesulfovibrionales; family SM23-35; genus DASPRG01. The sequence goes on along the minus strand of CAWCKM010000048.1, from coordinate 20,934 downwards.
TGTCTCCTTTATCTTCTGATGAGTAATGGGGATTCTCATAAAGATCTCCAACGATTCCATAAGTTGCGACGTTGAATATTGGTGCATCCGGGTTCTTGTTTATTGCGATGATGATGTCTGATGACTGCATGCCAACGAGATGCTGGACAGCTCCTGATATGCCGCAGGCAATATAGATTTTAGGGCAAACTGTTTTGCCTGTCTGACCAACCTGATGACTGTAAGGAATCCAGCCTTCATCAACAGCAGCCCTCGATGCACCGATAGCTCCACCGAGTAATTCAGCCAGCTCTTTGAGAAGACCGAAACCTTTTGCATTGCCAAGTCCCCTTCCCCCTGATACAATTACTTCCACTTCCTGGAGATTCACTGCTATGTCAGAGACTTCCTTTATCGTATTGATGACTCTGGTTCGGGAAGAAATAGTTATCTGCCTTGACATGGATAATCTCACCTTTTTTATCTTCTCTGTACTCGCCTCTTTTCATCACTCTTGGTCTCACCGTAGCCATCTGCGGTCTGTGATGAGGACAGAGGATTGTGGCCATGATATTACCACCAAAGGCGGGACGCACCTGTAGTAAGTTTCTGGTATCTTTATCGATGGAGAGAGATGTGCAGTCTGCGGTCAGGCCGGCAACAACCTTTGCAGCGACTCTCGGTATGAAAGACCTCCCTATAGGTGTTGCACCTGCAAGGACAATCTCCGGTTTATGGCTATTGATCAGATTACAGAGTAGTTGAGCATACGGTTCATCATTAAATTTTTCAAAGATCGGATCATTACAAAAATAGACTTTATCAGCGCCCCAGCGAATGAGTTCCTTAGCTTCATTCTCTGAAGAACCAAACAGAACTGCTGAAAGTTCCACATTCAGCTCATCAGCGAGTTTTCTGCCGGCACCCAAAAGTTCATAGGATACTGATGCAATCTTTCCGTCTCTCTGCTCTGCAAAGATCCAAATGCCCTTGAAATCAGTGACTGGTGACGAGTGACGAGTAACGAATGTGTCTTCAATTTCCTCTATCGCTCCTTCAGGACAGGTGCTCAGGCAGGTCATGCATATCTGACAGTATTCATTAATAAATGCCTTGCCTTCTCTTATTTCGATTGCATCATATGGGCATGACGCAAGACATTCCTGACAACCAGTACATTTATCAATATTAACGACTATAGACATTTGAGTCCCTTGAGTTCATTTATTAAAGCAGTAACCTGTTCCTCAGATTCTGCCTTGAAAAATCTTTCTGTCAGATCTTGCCTCAGGTGCAAATATATTTTTGACCTGTGTTGGTGAACCGTTAAGCCGATATTCTTTTCATCAGCCTGGATATCAAGAGATCCCCATTTTTTAATTTCAGCCTTTTTTGCAGCCATCTTTCCTTTCAGTGAAGGAAGTCTCGGAGTATTTAATTCCTTTACCACTGTCAGAAGAACAGGTAGTGATGACTCAACAATGTCGTATCCTTCATCCATGAGCCTCTGCACCCGTATGGAATTCTGGGTGATATCCTCGATCTTCCTTACATATGAGATATGAGGAATATTGAGAAACTCTGCAACCTCCGGCCCTACCTGTGCAGTGTCTCCGTCTATTGCCTGCTTACCGCAGATGATTATGTCAGCACCGATTTTTTCGATTGTCTTTGAAAGTGTGTATGAAGTTGCCCATGTATCAGACCCGGCAAATGCCTTGTCTGTCAAAAGAACGGTATCATCTGCTCCCATTGAAATAGCATCTCGCAGGGCAGATTCAGCCTGGGGAGGCCCCATAGTAATAACAGTCACTTTGCCTCCGACTTTCTCCCTTATCTGGAGTCCTGCCTCAAGTGCATGCATGTCATAGGGATTGATGATGCTTGGAACACCTTCCCTAATGAGTGTCCCTGTTTCCGGATTGATTTTTACTTCAGCAGTATCCGGAACCTGTTTGATGCAGACGATTATTTTCACAATCTGTCTCCTGAATTTATAAGAAACTACCTGAATAATCAAGATTACGCATACCTGAAGGTTGCCTACACATCTAATCATATGAGATCTTGAATGTAAATATTATAGGAGTTTATGTTTGGTAAGTAAACCCTGTTGAAGTGTATATTATAGGGATTTATGTTTTAGATAAGTAAACTACTTCATGAGAGCTATAATTTCGCTCCTTGATTTAACACCCATCTTTTCCATGATCTGCTTAATATGGTCTTTAACAGTATATTCAGAGATAAAGAGTTCCCCTGCGATTACCTTATTCGTGCAGCCCTTACAGAGCAGCTTTAACACCTCGGCTTCCCTTTTAGAAAGGTGATAATTTTTGTTAGCCTTCTCAAAGTCAGCCTCACGTTTTTCTGCTATTTGCTCTATCAGAACCATGATATGGGTGGGATTATCATCGACGTTGCCTTTTAAAAAAAAGGCCCTCAAAGAGCACGAGAATCCTGAGTGAGTCTCTATAATCGAACAGCTAATACCGGCCATTTTTGTATCAACCAAATTCCTTTTCAACTGATCACAGATATTAATAATTTCCTCGGGAATGTGCGCCTTTTTTGTTCTCGTCACTTTCTCTTGCAAGGATGGTAATATTTGCAACGCTTCTTCATTGGCATAACTTAATCTGTTATTCATATCGAAGATGAGAATTCCAGGATTCAGACGTCTTTTTACTATCTCTAAAAGATCCCCCATATATGGATTATATAATATTTTTGTTTCTTCAGGCTTTTCTGCGAATACTCTGAGACCCCTCACTCTCCTTAACTCCTCCCGCCCTCCCCTTAAGCTAAGGCGGAGGTGAAGGTGGGGTTATGATTGAAAGGGGGGATTATACACACAATTACCTGAATCATCTTAATTTTTGACACCTAAACAAAAAATCCCACCTTTGAGGGATTGATTAAAGTGGGTTAGTGGTCTAATCTCTTATAAGAGAGCTTAGCAAAAACTTTATGGAGATTAAGTAATGAAAAATGCAGACAAGAGACTTTGTGATAGGAAAATGTTCGATCAATCTTTTTCTTTTGAGATGAGCATTGTAGAAGTAAAAGGAAAGAAAATGAAGCAGAATGGCGTCGGCGTGGATATAAGTTCCTGCGGGTTAGGGATGAAAACCAAGCGTTCCTTGCAGGAAGGCTCGGTTTTAAAATTCTATCTTCCCATGCGTGAATGGGAGATAACCATACCTGTCTATGCGCAAGTAAGGTGGGCAAAATCCATCAATGACCATTTTAGGGTTGGATTGAGGTTTCTGGGTTAGAAACGGGGAGGAGGGATAAAAAGCATCAGCAAAAAGGAGGGATGATAAAGAGGGGGAAGATTTAAAAGCAGCTTTCAGCAAATTTTTGTGGAATCTGTTTCACAGAAAAAGGAGGATATATGAAAATTTCAGGATTCGTTAAATTTAGGCGATTAGCAATTTTGTTATTAGTCTTGATGATTGCAGGGGGGACGTTATCTTACGCAATAGCGGAAGATCCACCAACTAACGCTTCGTTGATCGTCAAGATGGTGAGTGGCCTCTCAACAGAGGAGCAGGCAGCAGTCATAGTCACCAATGGTGGCACCGAGATATCATCGATCCCTGCATTGCGATCGCATGTTGTAGAGGTTCCAACAAGCGATTTATCAACAATCATTCAAAACTACCAAAATGATCCAAGAGTCGTTAGTGTCGAAGAAAACACGATTCAGATAACTTCTATTCCTGCAGCGCCCTTATCACTTATAGCTAAGCCCACTTCGTCATCGAGCATAGTCCTTACTTGGAAGGATAACTCCAACAATGAAACAGGTTTCAAGATAGAGAGAAAAACAGGGTGCTTGTGACTCAGTAAATGAATGGTCACAGATTGTCACAAAAGAAGCAAATGTGAAAACTCATACAAACACAGGATTGACAGCAAATACTACCTACTCCTATCGGGTAAGGGCATATAATGCTGGCGGCAACTCTTCTTATTCCAAATGTGCATCAGCAAAGACAGCCCTTTTGGGAACACCCAAAGCACCGAGAAATCTAAATGCAACATCTATATCTGGAAGTGAGATAAAACTGATATGGACAGACAACTCTACAAATGAGGCAAGTTTTAAGGTTTACAGAAGGGTTGGAACAGGCACATGGAGTCTTCTTGCCACAAAAGATACAAATATAGTAAGCCACACTGATACAACAGCAGCGGGAAACACTGCCAGAACCGCTTACAGTTATTACGTGAAGGCATGTAACAGCAGCGGATGTTCACCTACGACTAATTATGCAGTTGTTCCCTACAAACCAACAAGTCTTAGAGCAACTGCTGTATCATCGAGCAGGATAAACCTTAAATGGGTAGACGAGAGCAGCAATGAGACCGGTTTCCAGATAGAGAGAAAAAATGGAAGCTGTTTATCCACAAATTCATGGAGCAAGATAAAAACGGCAGGACAAAACGTTACATCCTGCAGTAACACTGGTCTTGCTTCAGGTAAGACATACTCATACAGAGTGAGGGCATACAGGAAGTCATCGGCAATGCCCTATGCTTATGGCTATTCTCTGTACTCCAAGTGTAAAAGCGCAACAACACCATGAACGTGAAAGATGCAAAGTGGAATAACCGTTGGCAGTGACGCGAGTGACAAGGTTTTTTGCTATGATGCCTTAACTTTGAGCGATTACAGACAGGGGCTGGGATTATTCTCAGCCCCTTTTTCTTGTGCGTCCGGCAGGGCGCAGGCTCGGCTCCTTTTTGTTATTCCTTGAATTTTTGATCTAACTTTTCTGAAGATTGAGGTGGTAGGACTTCTTTATCACATTAACTGTTCAGCCTTCGATTTTTATGACCTTTTTCTTCGGAATCTTTTGAAGGAGATCATGAAGGGCTGCACTTAGATTTTCTTCATTTAGGGATTCCAGTGTTACCATTACATAATAATCCTTATTGCCGACTACAGGATAAGAGCCTATTTTGACACCTTTATGGCTTTTAACTACCACATTCAAATGAGGTGCAATCTCAGGCTCGTATTCTTTTATAAAAACCTTCTTGAGCAAAATGGGCTGTTCGTGAAATAACTTCTCTATGATAAGAAACTTCTTCTCCAGAAATGTGGGTATTCCCGGGAGGATGTAAATATTTTTAAAGATAAGTAAAGGAAATGCGATAGTTGCATCTTTAATAAGTTCTGCTCCTTCCGGAACTTCTGCCATCTTGAGCTGCTCAGGTGTCAGCTTCCTGCCATATCTCTTGTGAAGAAATCTCTTTATGTAATCTTTGAGAATGAGTTTTACATTGAAAGCCTTTGCTATACCTGCGATGGTAACATCATCATGTGTCGGCCCTATCCCACCTGAAGTAAAGACATAATCAAACCGTCCTGAAAATTTTTTTACCTCACTTGCTATCTCTTGAACATCATCGGGGACGACTGAAATGCGTCGAACATCGACGCCATGCAGCCTTAATTCTTTTACCATAAAATGGGAATTATGATCCTGAACCTTACCTGAAAGGATTTCATCCCCTATGATAATTATTCCTGCTGTCTTTGCCATAAAAAATACCTGTCACCCTGAAATTGATTCAGGGTCGAAATATTATTCAATCTAATATGAAGAGATTCTTCTTTGGAAGGCTCCGCCTTGCGGAAACCAAGTTCAATACCGTTCAGGTCCAGCATGACATATCCAAACATCAAAACTTCCTATATTATAAAGTGGTTCTTCCGGGAATTGTGTGAAAAAATAGAACTCTCTCCCTTGAGCGGAGATTTTAAGAATCACAAATACCACCATCTGGAAAACTCTTTAAGTCTCTTATTGTAACGCAGTATTGTTACTTTTAAATCCCCCCTCACCCCCCTTTTCCAAAAGGGGGGGTAATCCACGCAATTCCACTGAAGAACTTATTTCAATGTCTCTATTCTTACATGAATAGAACCACCAAGTTTCTTGAGTTCCTCAGGGCTGTCAAGCAGTTTGCCCACAGGGTTTACCGGGGAGACTGCCCTGGGTTCATCCCCTTTGCTTGCAGGGGTAGTACCAAAGAATATACAGAGTGCATTGCCGGTAGGCCAAACAGCAAGTTCCCCAACTTCCATAACATCTCTTGCATCCTGAGAAAGCACTGTCTTGATGCCGCAATCACCATAGTATTCATCTCCCCACCTTGACATGGAAAATTCAAGGGGAAGAAGGGATATTAATTTTTTTGCAGTTGGCGATTCATTCAGCTCTGCTGAAAGTTCTAATGTCCCGATTTTTATTTTGATAGGTGTTGGCATAAGTTCCTCCGTTAACCTTGATCATGTCTAATTACTTTTGGCGTATGTCATGCTGAACTCGTTTCAGCATCTCATGAAATTGATCTCGAATTACTGAAGAAGGTTTTAACGTAAATTACCTTATTGAAATGCCTATTTCTGTCATGCCGGCTTAGTCCGAGCATCTCTCTTCACGATTCCGATACAAGTCGGAAGGATTCCTCGACTCCGCCTCAGGCTGAGGAATGACATATCAAGTGGCTTTACTTATGACCGTATTAGTAAATTGAGGAACTGACGTCCCTGAAATAAATTCAGGGTGACAAAACAGTTATTTCTCTTTTACCATCGCATAATGTGCCATCTCACTATTTGCTACTACTGAATAACCTGTTTTTGATATGGCAATGGTGCCCACGCTGATTTCAAGGGGGAACATGGCAATGCCTTTTTTGCAGGCCTCCTTGATATCCTCGCCATGAGATACCATATCGTATACTGTCTTCGCAAACATCTTCTTAATAATCATTTCACCCATTCCGGTTGTTGCCAGTGCACATGCAGAACCGGCATAGAATCCGCAACCTATCATAGGAGAGTCTCCGACCCTTCCAAGCATCATGGGTGAAAAACCACCTGTAGAATTTGCAACGGCCAGAACGCCTTTCTTATCGATTGCGACAGCGCCGATCGTGTCGCAGAAAACTTCCTTATATGAAACATCGGGAAAATTCCACAATGCTTCAATATCATAACCTTTCCAGAGAGGAGACTCTTTAGCTAATTTATCTTTTCTAATGCATTGCTTTACTGTTTGATATCTTTCAAGTGCGCGTTGAGAAGATTTGTTAAATGGCTCAAAGCCCTTTTTTCTTGCAAAAACAGTCGCACCCTCCCCTGCCAAAGCAACGTGTGGTGTATTCATAACTGCCTTAGCAATCAGGATCGGGTTCTTCACATTCCTTATTGCTATAACTATTCCAAGATTTCCTTCTGAATCCATAACAGATGCATCCATCTCGATTGTTTTCCCATCGAGGCGCAAGGCAGAGCCGCTTCCTGCATTAAACCTGCCATCATCTTCGAGCATTCGCGCTGCTTCAACAACAGCATCCAGCGAGCTTTTGCCTGCTTCAAGGAGGCTGAAAGCAGATTCACATGCTGCTTTGCACCCATCTGAGAAGTCAGATGGTGAACCTGCTCCACCATGAACAACTATGCCGTAATGAATCATCTTCTAATTTTAAAGAAGGGTTCAAGGATTCCAGGATTCGAGGGTTCACTATAGTTTTTAGCGTATCAGAGTATCACAGTATCAGAGTCTTTGAAACTTTGACTCTTTGATACTTTTAGCCTGCACTCCTTGACCCCTTAATCCTTAACTCTTAATTAACTTCCACTCCTTTTTACTACCGCAAATCCTTTATTTTCCAAATCTGACAGTATCTTTTCAAGATGTTCCCTATTTCGTGTCTCAACAATAAAAACAACTCTTGTCTTGCCTATTTGAAGGTCAGATGCAAGTCTGTTGTGAACAACATCGAGGACATTAGCCCTGTGGGAGGCAATGACACCAGTGATAGAATGAAGGCTGCCCGGTACATCAGCAACAGTGACTTCAAAGACGCCTATCCTTCCGCTTTTTACCAAACCTTTGTGAATTATCCTGTCGATGAGTGTGAAGTCTATATTGCCACCGCTGATGACAAGCACTATTCTTTTCCCCGTGAACTTCTCTTTATTTTCCAGTAAGGCTGCGAGGGGAACTGCACCAGCACCTTCTACCACGAGTTTCTTCCTTTCTAAAAAGAGAAGTATTGCCATGGCGATAGAGTCTTCACTCACTAAAATCATATCATCTACATATTTATTGATGATCTCGAATGTCTGATTACCGATCCTGCCAATTGCAATTCCGTCAGCAATGGTAGGCAGAGGTGTTTTTTCGCAGATTTTCTTTTCCCTGAAGGACTCAAAAGCAGATGTAGCAGACTCTGTCTGAACACCGATTACCCTAATTTTCGGTGACAGGGTTTTTACGACAGTTGCAATACCTGATATGAGGCCGCCTCCCCCCACCGGAACCAATATGATGTCAGCATCCTTTAAATCATCCATTATTTCAATGCCAATTGTTCCCTGGCCTGCGATAACCTCTTCATCATCGAAGGCGTGAATGAATGTGTAATCTTTCTGAGAAAGGGCATAATCCAAAGCTTCCTTAAAGGACTCTCCATGAAGAATGACCTCGGCGCCATAGCCTTTTGTAGCTTCTTCTTTGACTATAGGAGCTGTTATAGGCATGACTATCTTTGCATGTATACCTGTTTTTCCTGCAGCAAAGGCAACTGCCTGTGCATGGTTGCCCATGGAAGCAGCAATCACATTGCCTTTGATACGGGCCATCTTGTTAAAGGCGCCTCTTACTTTGAATGAACCTGTCTTTTGGAGATTTTCTGCCTTGAGATAGATTTCAGCGCCTGCCATCTTGCTGAATGAGTTGGAGTAGATGAGAGGGGTTTTGTGGATATGATCTTTGATATTTTCGAGTGCTTTCCGGATGTCTTGAATGGTCAGCATATTAGTATTTTGCTAGCTTGAACGCAGGCTAAAGCCTGCGGCTACTTCTTCTAAAATACCGGAACCATGTCTTTATCAACTATGTGCAGGTGGACTTTTTCATCTTCGCTTATAGCGCTAAAGATGCTCTCAGCAGTTTTTTTAATCTCTTCTGCTCTGTCGGTGGCCAGGACAAGCCGGAATCTGTTGAATTTTAAATTGTCTCTTTCTGCTCTTCCTGATTTAACAAGGAAAGGCAGGATATTCCTTAATGGCCCTGCATTATTTACCTCCAGGACATATATGAGAAGTCTGTTACCGATATTTATCTTGTTGCGTAATATAGTTTCATCATTGAGCTTAATATTGAACTGACAGTCGATGAGCCTGAACACTTCCTCAGGACAGCCACAACCAAGGGTTTGCTGAACAAAGGTTTTTATGGATTCTTTATCAAAAGTCACAAGACAATTATAACAGATCGTTGGAAGGAAACCTACAATACCTCCCTTTCCAAAGGGGAGGGCAAAGGAGGGGTTTTGGTAATCTCAGAAATGCAGAAAACAAGAGATCCTGAATCAAGTTCAGGATGACAAAAAAATGTATAGAACTATTGGGGATACCACACTAATGTGATGTCCCATAAATACCTTTATCCCATCTGTCATTCCTGCGAAAGCAGGAATCCAGAACCAAAGATACTGGATTCCCGTTTACACGGGAATGACGAAAGAAAATAATGTATAGAACTGTTGGGGACACCACACTAACGCTTACGTTTCAGTAATGTCTCTTGAAATAACCAATACATTTTTTACAACATCATTCTCTTTAATGGGAGTAAAACTGGCTGTCAAGCCAAAATTCTTTATTTGCAAATGTAATGCTATTTTCTGAGGAAAAAGATTCGCCTGAATTAAAAACCGTCTGGAGATTTTGCTTCAGTGTCTCATAAGAATGCGGTGGGAAAAGGTCGCTTAATGGCTTTCCAATAACTTCTGTCTGGCAACATCCGAGGTGCTTTGCAGCGTGGTCATTGCAGTAACGGACGCAATAGTTGTTATCGAAGATGAAGATGAAATCTTCTGCGAATTCATTTATTCTCTGTCGCTTTTCCAGAATGTCTTTATAAATTTCTTCTTTTGTTGTTTCCATTTTAATTCTACCTATGCTTATATTCCCTTCCCAAAACCCCACCATGCCTCCCCTTAGCTAAGGGGAGGATAAAGGAGGGGTTTTCGAATTATTATCGCAACCATTTACCTACATCTTGTCACTTAATGTTCTAATTTGTACGCAGCGGGCCGACCATAAGACCGGCCCGTTGATTAGTTTGTTTGCTTCATAATCTACTGCTAACAATAAAATATTTATTCAACTCTAAACACAATATCAAGGACTTACACCTCATTCCGAGAGGTGTTTTTCTCCAGCAGCAATTGTTCGGAGTGAGAAGCCTGGTTTTAGTATTATGAAGCCTTTTCGGTTCGTCTGGATGGTACTTTAATTCCTTGCCGTTCATTTCTGTTGCCAACGTAACATGGCCAACTTATCAATATGTATTACGATATCTTTTTCTTCAAATGTTTCTTCCATCTCACATCTCCTTTCGTCAGAAAGTGTACTTTTCGTTTTCAATCTTTTCCTTCTAACCACGCTCATTTAGCTAATTCATATTCCATCACCCCCTTTAGTCCGATTAAGGCTCAAATCATGCTGTAATGCCTACGCCAATCAGAATGCTAACGTAATTTTTGCCAGGATCAATTGCTTTGGCTGTATCCTTGGATTTGAAGGATCTGTGTCCTGGAAATTAAAAGTCTTGATCAAATAGATTTTTTGCTTCAATCGATATAAGCCAACTCTCTTAGGCAAGCGATAACCTACGGAGGCATCGAAAACCCAGAACTGATCAGCTTATCCGAACCATGTGCTTTTAGGGTGCCACTTGGATGCAACAAACCTGCCCGACTGATTTACATAGGTGACTCCCATTCGAGCGATAAAACCCAGGGGGTGAAAAAAATTGATGGCCAAAGGGAACCCTATGAGTTTTCAAGCTGATGCATGTATTCTCTGCCGACTTCTTTTCCCCTTCTAAACTGCTCGTACTGATATTCTGCGCTTGCTGCCAGCCATTTGTGAGGTGCCCAGTAAAAGTAGGCACGGCCAAGACGTTCTTCCCAATCTGCTCGGATTACCTTGTCATTCCCGTCAATAAACGGTACATTCAGATCCCGTTGTGACAATTCTGCACCTCCATAAAGGTTGCGGGATAATTTCTGGTCCACGGCAATACCATAGCGCCACGACTCTGTAGCCTCACCGATCATCAAAGAACTGATTGAATCCGGCAACTTGAGTTGGTTCAATGGTTTGGCTTGAAATCATTGGTTTGTCAAGAACCCTGAACACAGCAGCCCGAAGTGTGGTATCGGGAAATGGATTCCAGGTAAGTCCCAATTTCGGATTAAACTGATTCCGATCGTCGATCACCTTCATAAAAGTCGACGCTTGCTCCTATGGTAAGGGTCAGATTGCTCCGGATAAGTGATGTGTGAATACACATAAAGGTTTTTGTGATCACGTATCTAAATTATTAAGTTCGGGAGGAAACAAAGAAATATCGGTCACCAATTCTTCATCTGAGTTGAAATAACCTCCACCGGTTATAATGTTGAAACTTTCCGATCGGAACAAATGCTGAATTTCGGCCAAATAGCCATCGGCGTCGAGCGAGATCATAAGTAATGAAAGGAATGCTTGGGGGATAAAAGGGTATTTTTTCATGTGCTGTTGAGTCTCTATTTTCGTAAATCGCAGTACCGATGAGATCAGAATTGGGAGTAAAGGAGTGCCTGAAGCCCAATCTGATAGAATCAGAGTCCGCTTCGTTACGAAGGAAGGTAGAAAAACTATCCGGATCAAAGAGAAGCGGTAAATCACCTTCTTCTGTGTCTTTAGAACGAAATTCAGCCTGGACACTTGTTTTTGGTGAAAGCGCTATTTGAGTAAACGCATTATAAATATTTTTTTCTGATCATTGTTTTCACTGAAACCATCTGTCTCATAATGGAACTGTCCAACACTGAAGGAAGCCTTTCCCTGAACACCGGAGAAAACAACTTCATCTCCAAAAGTATTTTGCCCACCTGCAATGCCGCCTAATTGGAGTGCTAACCTGTCCCGGTTGAACAGAGGATTGAATTCATTAAATGAAAGGTCTGCAGGTCCAGCACCATCAAGAATGAAGAGGTTGCTCTCTGCAAGATGGGGTTGAACCGGATTGATGTTGATAGGCTGAAGCAGTTGGGATTGCAGCAATTCGCTGACCCTCGCTATCTCATGGCGAGGCAAAGCAGAATAGGAATCAGCAAGGAACCTGTGGCCTGAAAAATCAGCAGGATCATAATTGACTGATTTCCATCCTTCTACCAGCGCAAGCTGCTTGAAAACCGAGGTCAGTATAAATGCGACCGAGGCTTGCACTACGTGCTGCAAGGTCTGCATCAAGCAGCAGCTCTGAACGGTAGATCATCCGGTTGTCGTTTAATTCGATTGCTTTTTGCATGTCATGTAATGCCTCAACAGGCCGGTTTATGGTCTGCTTCCTAATAGCATCATAGAAGAAAGGAGTCGGGTCTGATGGATCGAATTCTTTGGCTGTCTTGTATTGATCTTCCGACATCTTATCTCTTTTCTCTTCATAATATGCTTTTCCGAGATAACTCCGGATGAGTGAGTTACCAGGATCAAGGGTTGCAGCAATCTCTATTTCCCTTCTTCCGCCGTGCAGATCACCGTCTCTTATCTTTGCCAACCCTAATCCAATCCTCGGAAGTGGATCTGCCTGATCAAGCTCAATCGCTTTTTCAAAAGTCGCCTTTGCTTCTTTTATATTTACCTGAGTCAAGTAAGCATATCCCAGAACTGTTTGTGTCCGTGAAAGATTCGGATTCAGACTCACGGCTTTGTTTGCAGCATCGAGTGCTTTATCAAGCTCGCCGAAGGACATATGGAGTTCAGCCAGTCTCGCCCATGCAAGGGCATTTTCAGGCTCAACCTGCACAGCCTGCTTTAAGACTCTCCAGCGATCCTTTGAGGTCAAAGTCTGCCTGCTGTGCATATGAGAGGGCTATTCGTGCTGAAGCAGATTTGGGGTCTGTCTCCACAGCCTTCTTTGCAAGAGTGAGTGCCTTTTCTTTCTCGTTCTGCGTCACTGCTATGATTGACTGAAGAGCAAATGCCTGGCTGTTGTTTGGGTCTATGGCAAGGGCTTTTTCGATTTCAGCCTTTGCCTCTTCAACACGACCCACAGAAAGAAGCGAGGAGGCACGATTGATGTAAAGGCGCGGATCACCTTCTTTAAATTCTTCATAACGAGAAATGATTGGCGGATAATATAATGCCCACTGAACAGCATCGCGTGGACGTACAACAATATACGAGACAGGCGCTTTATCCGCTTCGGCAATAGCTGATTGACCATCAGTGAGCATGAGACTGCCGGCTTTATTGGAAGCCAATACCTGTCCTTCAAATATGGAAAGGAATGTTTTGTCATCATCAACTCTCACATAAAATTCTGTTCCTTCTACAGCAGCATTCACGAAAGGTGTTATGACTGTTAAGCTCCTGGGATGGCGGCTGAAGAAATGGACTGCTCCCTTGATGAGTTCTATGAGTGAGGTCCGCTCTTTTTCCACGCCATTAAAGGTAACAGTTGTGTCCTGATTGAGACGGATGGTCGGCTGTGTTATCAACATAATAGCCGCCCTGCTCCGTTCCAGTACGCGAATCATGTCACCCTGGCAGTAGGTGTCATTTAATTTTGCAGGGAGCCACTGTTTTTCACTCATCCTTTTTACCTCTACTTTCCCCTGCGCCGAGACCATTTTCGCAACCCATTGATTGCATGTTTCTGCAAGTGCTGCATAGGGAAAAAGAGATGCCGCCAGAACAGTTATTGTAATGGCTAAAAAGAATGTTTTTAACTTTTTCATTTCAGCCCCCTTTAATTTGTTATTCCCTGCCAGCCAAGAGACTGTCTTTTTGAACGACCCACGATCCCGGAGGCGCCAATATTAAAGGCTGCCACTTAACCCCTTTGTATCTCCCCTTCGTAAGGGGGAATTGAAGGGTGGTAGAAGCACCCTAAGCGTCTGACCCATTGGACATAGGTTGGCGCCACGGGATCGCGGGATACCACGTTTGTGTCCCCAAAAAAATTAGGAAATTTTTACACATACTATCATGTCACACAAGAACTTACAGATTGGTTACAGATTCTGATATAAAAGTAACCTATTGATTTATTTGTTTTTCTCCCACCTCCCTATCCCCTCCTTACCAAGTGAGGGGAACAAAGGGGAGGCTAAAAAGAGATTTTTATTTTTCCCTTTGCTGCTTCAGAACAATCGGCGAACTGCCATGTACCCAGCAATAATCAGGGCTACATATCCATACGCCTCCGACCTTTCTCCAACAGCATCCATTTGGGGTATAAAGCCTCTGGCGCCAATAATACTTTTGTTTGTCTTTTTTTCCTCATCACCGTATTCTATATTTCCTATCTTTCCCTCTGAATCCAAAGCTTTAGCTTCTACAACTTTTCCATACTCATTGACAATTATCATAAGTTGTGACATTTCAAAACTCCTTTCGTTTTTGACGTAAATTTTTATTCTCAGTATTTTTTCTGCGTCCTAAGTTCCAGACTTGTTATCACCTCCCCTCTATATCAGACCGTCTTATGCAAATATTTTTAAAAAGCTAATGTGACTTTGGCCAATACCAAGCGCTTTGGTTGCATACTTGGATTTGCAGGGTCCGTATCCTGAAACCTGAAGGATTTATCAAACAAATTCTTCGCTACTACGGTTAAAAGTCCAAATCTTTTTGGTAGTCGGTAGCTTATTGAGGCATCAAATACCCAGAATTGATCCTCTTTAGATACAGTTCTGAGGGCAAAAGGAGGCCCTTCTACGAAATCGCCATCCTGAGCAACATAGGCGGGTTCAAACCTCGCACTGAAACCAGAAGGATGGAAGAAACCAATACCTAATAAAAGCCTATGAGTATCGAGCTCTTGATGTATTAAATGTCATGAATTCCTTAGGAGCTTCAAAGCGTTCAAACTGATACTCTGCATTAATCGCCAACCACGGATGGGGAGTCCAGTAAAGATAGGCGCGACCTAACCGTTCATCAAGATCAGATTCTACGATTTCAAATGTTTCAAAATTTATACCTTTTGCACTTAAGTCGCGTTTTGAAAATTCTGCACCTGCCATAAAGTTCTGCAGAAAATTTCTGATCAACAGCGATGCCATATCGCCAGGCGTCTGTCGCTTCACCATCGTCAAAAAATTGATTGAAGCCTGCCACCTGAGTCGGCTCAATCGTCTGGTCTGAGAGCAGTAAGTCTTTTCAAAGTCCTGAATAGCAGCTGCACGTAATGTGGTACCAGGAAAAGGATTCCAGTTAACGCCAAATTTGGGATTAAATTGATTGTCTCGATCGTCAATCCCGCAGTCACCTTCAAAAAAGTCAGCACTGCCGCCAATAGTCCAAGTAACATTTTTCGGATAATTGATATAAGGAATACACATAAAGGTTGGTATGCGTTGAATATGCTTTTTCATCAACTCTGGGCAGGAAAAGAAGGAAATATATGTTTCGTATCTCGATGCTGAAATGTCCCATGCCACTGATAATGTTGAATGCGTTCAGAACGAAAGAGATGCTGGACCTCAACCATATAGCCGTCTTCATCGATATTCAATCGACTCCTGTCGCCGATCTGCAGAATCAAAGTCTCCATTAGGTAAATCAGAGAGCCAATGAGATCAGAATTTGGTGACAAAGGCATGATGGAAACCCAAGTCTGCGTGGATCTGATATTGTCTTCCTTCACGAAGATCTTCAAGAAAATATCCTCGATCAAAAGGATCGAAATTGACAAAATCACCACTATTAAAATCCCTTGATCGAAATTCAGCCTGAACACTTGTTTTCGGCTGAAAGGCTATACTGAACAAATGCATCATAGATATCCTGCTTCTGGTCATTGTTTTCCCTGAAACCATCTGTCTCATAATGGAACTGACCGACACTGAAAGAAGCCTTTCCCTGTACTCCTGAGAAAACAATTTCATCTCCAAAAGTATTTTGTCCGCCAGCAATACCGCCTAATTGCAGAGTTAACCTGTCCCGGTTAAACAGAGGATTGAATTCATTGAATGAAAGGTCTGCAGGTCCTGCACCATCAAGGATGAAAAGGTTGCTCTCTGCGAGATGGGGTTGAACAGGTGTAATATTGATCGGCTGAAGCAGTTGTGATTGCAGTAATTCACTGACCCTCGCTATCTCATGGCGAGGCAAGGCAGAATAGGAATCAGCAAGGAACCTGTGACCTGAAAAATCAGCAGGATCAGTAATTGACTGATTTCCAACCTTCTACCAAAGCAAGCTGCTGAAAACCGAGGTCAGTATAAATGCGTCCGAGGCTTGCGCTTCGTGCTGCAAGGTCTGCATCAAGCAATAGCTCTGAACGGTAGATCATCCGGTTGTCGTTTAATTCAATTGCTTTTTGCATGTCATGTAATGCCTCAACAGGACGGTTTATGGTTTGCTTCCTGATGGCATCATAGAAGAAAGGAGTTGGGTCTGATGGATCAAATTCCTTGGCTGTCTTGTATTGATCTTCCGACATCTTGTCACGTTTTTCCTCATAATATGCTTTTCCAAGATAGCTACGGATGAGTGAGTTTCCAGGATCAAGGGTAGCAGCAATCTCTATTTCCCTTCTCCCGCCGTGCAGATCACCGTCTCTTATCTTTGCCAACCCTAAGTCCAAGTCTCGGAAGTGGATCTGCCTGATCAAGCTCAATCGCTTTTTCAAAAGTTGCCTTTGCTTCTTTCGTGTTTACCTGAGTCAAGTAAGCATATCCCAGGACTGTCTGTGTGCGTGAAAGATTTGGATTCAGACTCACTGCTTTGTTTGCTGCCTCCAATGCTTTATCAAGTTCGCCGAAGGACATATGGAGTTCAGCCAATCTCGCCCATGCCAGTGCATTTTCCGGCTCAAGCCTGACAGCGTCTTTAAGACTCTCGAGTGAATCCTTGAGATCAAAATTAGCCTGCTGTGCATATGATAGTGCTATCCGTGCTGAAGCTGATTTGGGATCAGTCTCCACAGCCTTCTTTGCAAGAGTGAGTGCCTTGTCTTTCTCGTTCTGTGTTACTGCTATGATTGACTGAAGAGCAAATGCCTGGCTGTTGTTTGGGTCTATGGTAAGGGCTTTTTCGATTTCAGCCTTTGCCTCTTCAACACGACCTACAGAAAGAAGCGAGGAAGCACGATTGATGTAAAGGCGCGGATCACCTTCTTTAAATTCTTCATAACGATAAATGATTGGCGGATAATATAATGCCCACTGAACAGCATCGCGTGGACGTACAACAATATACGAGACCGGCGCTTTATCCGCTTCGGCAATAGCTGATTGACCATCAGTGAGCATGAGACTGCCGGCTTTATTGGAAGCTAATACCTGTCCTTCAAATATGGAAAGGAATGTTTTATCATCATCAACTCTCACATAAGAATTCTGTTCCTTCTACAGAAGCATTCACAAAGGGAGTCATTACCCTCAAGCTCCTGGGATAACGGCTGAAGAAATGGACTGCTCCTTTAAGGAGTTCTATGAGGGAGGTCTGTTCCTTTTCCACCCCATTAAAGGTAATGGTTGTGCCCTGATTAAGACGGATGGTTGGCTGTGTTGTCAGCATAATAGCCGCCCTGCTCCGTTCCAGTACGCGAATCATGTCACCCTGGCAGTAGGTGTCGTTTAATTTTGCAGGGAGCCACTGATTTTCACTCATCCTTTTTGCCTCTACGCTTCCCCTCTGCTGAGACCATTTTCGCAACCCATTGATTGCATGTTTCAGCAAGTGCGATGTCAGAAAAGAAAGATAACGCTGCGATAACCACTACAACGGTTACTAAGACGGCAACATGTAAAGATATACAGGTGTCATTCCTCCGCCTGAGGCGGATCGGGAATCTTTCTGCAAAACCAGAAGGATTGCGGACAAGCCGCAATGACAGAAAGTGATAATGGTGTCGCCTTACTAATGAACTTATTAATAACAGAAATGATTTAAGCTGTTTCATCACCCTACTCCTCCCTCTTTATAGTTATTTCTTATTGCTATTTAAAAGCGTTAGTTATGTCATTCTGAATTTATTTCAGAATCTCATTTCTCAGCGCAAATCATACGAGATCCTGAAACAAGTTCAGGATGACAAGTACACGCAAAAAGTTCAGGATGACAAACACGCTCGATCTTCAATCCTCTTCCCCTCTTTGGAAATGAGGGCTAGGGGAGATTTTAAGAATCACAAAGAGTCCCATATTCTTTCAAGAACACCCTGTGAATTCTCGAAATACCTCTTGTTGTAACGTATATTGTTCTTTTTAAATCCCCCTTCATCCCCCTTTGCCAAAGGGGGAGTGTCCAAACATTTACCTGAAGAAAAATTTCTTATTCATAACCCCACCCTGCCTCCCCTTGTAAGGGGAGGTGAGAGGGGTTACTTCTTACCCATCCGGATTATTCCATCCCATGATTCACCGGGTGGATCGTTTTTGTAATGTTCACAAAGACCGATATAAAAACGGGAAGGTCCGTCGTCTCCATACTTGATACATCTTAGAAATTTCTCTGTTGCTTCGTCCCAGGACTGTGTTCTGAAGGCATCGAGGGCCTCTGCAAAGATCGCACAGATGTTACGCTGCTGTTCAGAGCAGTCTCCTTTTTGACAGAGTAATTCATGAACAACAACGGGTTTTGATTTGCCTGCCAGGAGAAATTCACCGAGCTTTCTCGTCAATAAACCATCAAGCTGATTGACGACTTCTTCGGAAACCAATATACGTGTACCCATGTATTTATTCAGACCTTCCATCCTTGTTGCTGTATTGACGATATCTCCAACAGGGCGATATTCATAGTGGTCTATTGCACCGACACTTCCGAGCAATATATTCCCGGAATGGAGGCCGATACGAGTGGGAAGCATCACGGTGTGAGAATCCTGTTTGAACCGGTTTATTGCATTTGCAATATCGAGGGCTGCAAGGCATGCCTTGTACCTGAGTATGGCTTCAGGACGGTTTGCTACCCATAGCGCCAGAATGGAGTCTCCTTTTACATCCGAAACAATCCCGCCATAATGCTTCACAGGTTTGAAGACTGTCTCATAATATTTGTTCATGAATCTTCCAAGCTCCTCTGGTGTCATGGTTTCGGACAGGGAAGTATATTGTTCTGCATCGGTTGATAAACAGATTCCATAAACAAGTTCATGGCTTGTTCCGAGGGTCGAAATGTTCTTTGCTAACTGATCTACGATATCCTCAGGCAAATAATGTCGAAAAGCTTCCCTGATATTCTTTCGCTCCTTAACAGAATTGACATACTTCCATACTACTGCACTAAAAATTGCAATGGGCAACTGGAAAAATAGGGGAAGGACTATTGGATACCAAAGACCGGCTGTCTTGAACTGATACTCTGCAACCACAAGATAAAGGACGCTCAGTCCTATCGCTATTAAGGACCAATTGCAGATGTGAAGAACAGACAAATAATACCTATTGTTACACCCCAAAGGAAGAGAATGGCAATATATGTACCTGAGCTGAGGGGCTTAACCGGTTTATTTTCCATCAGGTTTGCAAAAGCTGTTGCAGCGATTTCAACACCGCTGACATCCAGGCCATCAGGCTGTGAGAAAACGCTGTAGAACCTTTCTATCTGTTCCTGCTGAGAGAGGGGTGAATGACCGACAAACACTGCCTTTCCTTTTACATCAATATCATTTTCTCCGGCTGTTTTTTCCTTATTGGACACTATTGCATAATAGGGTATTGTAGAAATCGTGTGAGGGGGTCCATAGAAATTCAGATATTGACTGTTGCTGCTTTGGTACATCCTGATAAGAGATTGAAGCAACTGGTATTTTTTCCTGTCAAGAGAATGAGATTGTGGGGTCTGTAACTCCCGGAGCATCTTCTCCGCAATCTGTGGTTCGTTTTCAAAAATCCCCCTGATACCCCGGATGATCCTTTCAATGCTCCTGGTATTGATTATTTCATCTTTATTACGCGGCAGTATCTCAGCCTGATCGGGGTCACCTTCTCTAACAGATGGATAAACTCATCGTATACCTGCATTGAAAAGATCTGGAAGACAACAATCGGCAGGGTCGGCGTATCCCCGGCTACTGTCTTGAATGTCCAGTACTGGTTCACCTTTACCGGTACCCTTGGCAGGAGAAAGGGAGCTAAAGCAACAGCAGATTGTGAAAGGGGAGGAATCGGTGGCACAAGACTAACAATGTTGAGATCGCCTGAAGATACTTTTCCTTTCAGCGTCAAGGGGATCTTCTCTCTTTTCAGGCATTTGCAGAATACAACATTGCGAGCTTTTTCTACTGCATCGCCAAATGCATTGTCCTCTTTGGGTGAGCTTGGTTCCAGGAAACTGATATCAAAAGCAATAACGGTTGCACCTCTTTCTGCCAGATTTTCCGTAAGCCTTCCGTGGACAGAGCGAGGCCACTTTCTGAGGTCGTCCGGCAGGTCAAGATTGTCAGCAGAGATTTTATCAACGTTGATGATGATAACATCAGAAGGGGCTTGTCTTGTTCCCCGCAGATTGAACAATATATCGAGTCCCACATTTTCCTCGATGTTAAGCCCGAAAGGGATCAGCCCCATTATCAGTCCCGCTATTCCTGTGAAAAGACCTACTATTATTCCCTTTGATAAACGTGACATCCCTTTTCCTTACCTTATGTTCTTCTAAAGATAATGAGGGTTTGGTGAACAGACAAGAATCCGCAGGCTGGATAATAAGGAAATTTATTCCAGAATAGTAAGACTGAACAACAAGGTACAAAAGACCCTACCCCATGACTCCCTCTGTACCATCATCCCGGTTTTGGTGACACTTCGTCTTCTCGCCCCTCTCGAAGGAGGAGATATACTACAAGGCGGACTAAATTTGCACACTAACAATAGCATAAAGCACCTGTTATTGCAATTTTTTCAAAAAGACAC